>NZ_BBJP01000103.1 GCF_000739595.1 Halorubrum halophilum
TCTGCTCCTCCCCCCCCGGGCATCGGAACCAACTCGAGCGCCTCCAGAGCAAGAGTCTTGAGTTGGCTGTTCGTAATGAACTCGTCCGGATCTGTAAGCACCTGCGTGAGTTTTGGTAGGTTCATCAGGTGCGTATCCGGACAGCGGATGAATCAGGTTCCTGATTCATCCGCTTCACTCAGGACTACGTATCAGCTGCTGGACTCCTGAGCCAGAGTGGACAACTAGCGACTATTCACACGGAATTGATGTCACTATATTCTCGGTGAAACGCCCGTAAGACCTCAGCTCCGACATTATTCGTTGGATTAGGAGATGTCTCCGATAATCCCCAAAATTTGGAGCAAACGTATAATATGTTAATAAGCACAGAGCAATAAATATGAGTGACGAGGGAGACTCTCTAATTGAACCTGAACAAATTCAACAAGTGGCAGAAAAGATAGAGTCAGTCGGTTCTCACGCTTTAAGAGTCCGGTATGTTATATCTAGAATACAAAGTATCGCACAGGTAACTGCCCTTTTTATTGGAAGTCTTATTATATTATTTGCTGCACCAATTATACTTAGAATACCGGCAGGAGATGCTCTTTGGCTACTCGTGATAGCTATATTATCAGCTTTTCAGATTATCATTGCAGGTGCAATACTGAAATCAATCGCAGCTGAAGCAGGTGTGATTGAGGGGGAGTTCATACCTGAGGCTGAGTCATATTTTACTTCACCGGTCTGGGTTAATTTCCCAGTAGTTATAGACCAATCTGGAGTTGAACTTGAATCTCCCATTGGATATAGAAAGGTGAAAGAGCAATTAGAAATTTTAAATCTTTTTCCCGGAGACTCACTACAAACACAGACTATACACGTCATAGCGCTATGGTCAATTCTAACGCTGATCAATTGGACGGTGATATCTGCTCCATACACTATCGGATACCTAGATATTCTCTTTGTTGGTGATGTTGAGATAGTAGAGCTATACGCTGAAAATGGTTTGAACCCAGATTATAGCGGTTTCTATCTAATAGCAATACCACTCTTATTAGGTGAAATAAGCGCTTTGGCAATTCGCTCAACGGCAGATGTTCTTGGATGGACTGAGGAAATACAAGATCGATTAACTGAAACTGTAACAGAGACATTTTGGACGAAGGGCTGTGTTGAATCGCCATACAGCAGCGAGGTAGGCCGCTAAATCAAAGGAGTTGAAGCGGGAGAATGCGGTTGTCTATGACGCAAATCTCCCGCTTCATCGGGGAGGTTGTACCGGTTGCTCAAAGAGTTACTGGCGATGGAGGCGAATCCGCAGGCTGTGGTATGAAGTGAGG
>NZ_BBJP01000102.1 GCF_000739595.1 Halorubrum halophilum
CCCCATCTACCGCGACCACCAGCACCAACCCCTCTCTATTCGTCGGCAGCGTCAGAGGGGTATAAGAGACAGGGCTCACGCTGTGCCGGCTGTCGAGACCTCGGGGTAAACACGTACTAATAAAGGCACCTGTCGAATCGGAATCACCCGACGCCGGTCCGTGACTGTCACCCGACACGACAGAGCACGCGAAGGGCTCTCAGAGCGTATCAGAAACCGAAGTGCGAACCACTCCGCCGATATACTGATGGTTTTAGTCAGATGTAGTATCAACGGTGTCGATTCGTGGGGTGTGTGGATGACGCGATCCGCTCGCTGTCCGACGCCCCGATCGGCTCGCCGTCGTCCGAGGACATCACGACTGAGAGCGACCGAGAGTACGTACAGTGGCTTGTCGGGAGGGAGAGAAGGAACTTGAAATCGATGATATAAAAAAGAACACTCTCATCAGAGTCTTTGCACCTACCAAACCGGCGCCTCAATTCACTCCACTACTGCCCAGAAATTGAACGGTTCTGCTGACTCAGGTCGTCTTTTGGCTCCACGATTGGGAAGTACCGAAGCTGAATGTTAATATAATTATCCTTCCACAGTCTTAGCTTCAACAAAACAAGATAGAACGTGGATAGATATGTTGTATGGTAGTTGGATAGCGGCTTGCTG
>NZ_BBJP01000101.1 GCF_000739595.1 Halorubrum halophilum
CGCGATCACCGAGGGGATCCCGACCCAGGACATGGCGAAGGTGAACAAGCGCCTGAGCGAGACCGATACCCGACTCCTCGGTCCGAACTGTCCGGGCATCATCACGCCCGGCGAGGCGAAGCTCGGCATCCTCCCCGGCAACATCTTCTCCGAGGGGAACGTCGGGCTCGTCTCGCGGTCCGGGACCCTGACGTACCAGGTCGTCGACAACCTCACCGAGCGCGGGATCGGCCAGACGACCGCCATCGGCATCGGCGGCGACCCGATCATCGGCACCTCCTTCATCGACGCCTTAGAGGCGTTCGAGGCCGACGACGAGACCGACGCCGTCGTGATGTGCGGCGAGATCGGCCGTGGCTCCGTCGCACCTCCTGCCACGAACAGCGTCGTTGTGAACTCCACACACGTTCATGCCTCGACGACGACG
>NZ_BBJP01000100.1 GCF_000739595.1 Halorubrum halophilum
CCGGCTCGCCGGCACGAACGCTGAGGAGGGGATGGAGATCCTGAACACGGACCTCGTGGAGGTCGAGAAGACGCTGGAGGCCGCGGTCCAGCGCGCGGTGAAGAACGCCGAGGAGGTCACCCAATGAGCATTTTCGTCGACGACGACACCAGAGTGGTGGTACAGGGTATCACCGGCGGGGAAGGCAAGTTCCACGCCGGCCAGATGATCGAGTACGG
>NZ_BBJP01000099.1 GCF_000739595.1 Halorubrum halophilum
CGAACCGGCCCTCCTCGTCGAGGACGTAGTAGACCAGTTTGGCGCTCGGCGGGAGCGGCTCGAGAAGCTCGCGGGTGCCTTCGTTCATACCCGGTACAAACGGTCGAGTCGTGCATAACCGTGGCCCGGGTGTGCGCCGATCCCGCACGTCCACGACCGTTTTATATACACCGTCGGTCCCAGCGCGTCCGCTCCCCTCAACCGTCGGTTCGGAACTCGAACCGCGCGCCGTCCTCGTCGGTTACGCCGAATTCCCAGCCGTGGGCGGCCGCGATCTCGCGGACGATCGCGAGCCCGAACCCCGTCCCGCGCGGGTTGCTCGACGTCCCGTACTCGGCCGCCTCCTCGGGGTCGATGTCGAACCCGA
>NZ_BBJP01000098.1 GCF_000739595.1 Halorubrum halophilum
CTCCTCGGCGCGCCGGAGCATGTTCCGCTCCGTCTTCTCGACGACCGTACAGGTGTTGAGGATGGCGACATCCGCGTCTTCGGGACCGTCGGCCGGGCGGTGGCCGCCGTCGCGCAGCGCCCGCTCTATCTCCCGGCTCTCGCCCCGGTTGGAACTACAGCCGTACGTTTCGATGTGATACGTCGCCATCGAGTGGGCTCACTACCGGTCGCGCGGGCAAAAACGCGACGGATCGATGAGCGAGAAATGCTGTCGCCGTCAGTCCTCGGCGACCGCGGTCGCCG
>NZ_BBJP01000097.1 GCF_000739595.1 Halorubrum halophilum
AGCCGGGCGGGTTCGCTTTCGTATCTCCGTTTTGTCGTTTGCCGTACCAGCCGTTGAACGCTTCAGCGAGTTCTTGAAGGACTCGCTGACTTGACTGAGAATGGAGGTCATCATAGCGTTCGTGATTTTTGAGGTACGTGGTGAGTTCGTTGTGGTTCGGGATGTGACCGATTTCATCCCAGATTCGGCTGCATGTCCACCGTCCGACGTTCCAGAGTTTTGAGGCTGCGAACCCGAGCGAATCAAGGTCGTCTGACACCCGCGACTGATTCCGAATGGAAGCAGAATAGGTGCGCGTGACGACCTGTTTCGCCATACGTAATCTATGTAGTTGAAATTACTTGAAGCTGTGTATTGGCTCAGCGTGGAATATCCAGCCGGGACATCGAACGGTGGACTGTGAAGAGCAGTGTCGGATTCATCCCCGCGCTAAAGCGCGAGGCTTTCTCCTCGATTCTCCGTAAAATACCAGCGACAGAAAAAATAGAACCATCGGGGTGGGGCATCAGTTGTGAGTACTGCCCCCACACTATCCAGTCAGTAACCATATCTACGGAAACAGCTGAGAAGCTACAAGATAGAAGTATTCCTCCAACCCATATTGAGATAGAATGTCCTAAATGTGAGAATGATTTTTATTACACCGTAGTTGGATAGCGGCTTGCTGCCAGACCGATTTCGTAGCAGTCTCATGAATGGTCTCTCAATGGTGAACCAAGTGTGTCGCTGGGGATTGGCGGATCGCCGGAATCGACAGATTCCGCGATCCGCGCTGAGGACAGTACGCATCTCCGCCAGCAGCTCGTAGTCAAAGAGTTCGAGAACCGTCTTCTCCGTCGTCAACTCACAGCAACCCACACAAACA
>NZ_BBJP01000096.1 GCF_000739595.1 Halorubrum halophilum
TAGTAGATGTCTTCAGCATCGATCTCGGCGTTTTCAGCGAGTGTGAGGGTGGCTTCCTCGTCAAGGGAGTTGACGAGGAAGTTAAGAAGCTGGTCCTCGTGGATTTCACCGTCTGCTTGCTTGGTATTAGACACACCTTCAGCAAGCAGACGTCTCAACTAACCGGCTTTGTGATGTACTGATTTTCTCGATCCATGGCCCCCCACGAACCAGAAATGGTTGTTCTGGGAGTTGAGATATCGATTCAATAGAATACTCTGTTAACTCTTCACCAGCAGACATGAGTTCCTGCGGTTCTATTAATGCGCCTCTGAGGGTGGGAGAACGTGAGGGATTTTTGCGACTCAGAAGGACCATCGGTTCATTTGATGCATCCTTGAATACGGAAGAGGTAAAGTCGATAATATCGATGGACTCAGATTGGTCTACGATATATTGTCGAAGATTCTTGAACGAGTTGTTGTTGAGAATACTGTGCGGAATAATGTAACCGAAGGTCCCCTTTTTTCTTGTAATGTTGTGTCCAAACTCTGTGAATGAGCCATATAGATCATATCTGTAGTCCCATGTCGACGAGGTGTTTTTCAGGTATTCGCGGAGAATCTCGGGTATCGAGTCTATAAATACGTACGGCGGATTACCGACAACCGCATCAAACCCTGCCTCGGCCATCTTCTCGCCTTCCGCGTCGAAGAACACCTCGGGGAACTCCAGTTCCCAGTGGAAGAAGTCCTGCTCGGCGGCCGTCGCCTGTGCCGCCGTAAACCAGTCCTCCCCACGAATCTCCGCCCAATCGGCTTCGTCCTCAATCGCTCCAGCCATCTGCTCGTAAGCGTCCTCCGGAACGTCACAGCCGAACTCCTCGGCAGTGTGGACGTTCGCTAACTCGAAAAGGCGCGTGTACAGCGGATCGTCGCGGATCTCGTGGTACAGATCCTCCATCGACTTGATCTCGTCGAGCGTCTCGTTGTCGTACGCGAGCAGGTCCGCCATCAGGTCCATCACATGTTCGAGCGTGTCCTGCCGAACACGTGCGAACGCCTGTGTGAGCGTGATCTGCCCGTCGTTGTCGCCCGGCCCGTCGTCGCTCAGGACCTCCGTGATGTCGCTCCCGACGAGCGAGTTGCCCGGCTTCACGTGGTGATCGAGGAACGCGAGCGGCTGGTCCGCGGCGAGCGTCTCCAACCACATCGAGAGCTTCGACAGCTCGACCGCCATCTCGTTGATGTCGACCCCGTAGATGACCTCCTTCGAGATCTGCCGGCGAATGTGCTGCTCGTCTAAGAACCCGGCCTGCTCGTCGAGTGCCCGCACTTCGTCCATCACCTGCTTCGAAAGGTAGCCCGTTGCCTTCGTGAGGAAGTGCCCGGATCCCATCGCCGGATCGAGGATGCTCAGTCCCTGGACCCGATTGAAGAACTCCGCGGCGTACTCCACCGTCTCGGGTTCGTACCCCTCCGCGCGGAGGTCCTCGTGAATCTCGTCGATCAGCGGGTCCACCGTCTCCTCGACGATGTAGGTGACCACGTAGTCGGGCGTGTAGTACGCGCCCGTCGCCTTCCGCTCACCCTCGTCGTTGACGACGTACAGCCCGCCCTCGTCGACGGTCTCGACCGCGTCCGCGACCGAGACCTCGTCGCCCGACTTCCATACTTGTCCGCCGTCCTCGGCGACCGCCGCGACGCCCTCCGGCCCCGCGATCCGGAACTCGTGTTCTAGGAGCCCCTCGTAGATTGACCCGAGGTGCCGCGTGTCGAGGTCGGCGTAGTCCGCCGGGACGTGTTCGCCCTCCTCGTTCTCTGTGGTCGACAACCAGTAGACTACCTCCGCGATGTACGGGTCCTTCACGTCGTTCTCGGTCAGGAACGCGTGGTCTTCACGGCTGAACAGCCCGCCGTTGTACGGCGGAATTCCAAGGTCTTCTTCGCCCTCGTCGATCAGCTCAAAAAGCTCGGAGAGCCGACCCCAGATCGATGAGGAGTACTGACTAAACTCCCGCTCGAACGCCGCGCCGGACTCGACGTCGAGCCCGTCGACCTCGTCGAGTATCTCCTCGCGCTTCGCTTCGAGACTGAAGTACTCCTGATACTCCTCGCTGGCGGTCGGATCGTCCGGATCGATCAACCCCCGCGACTCGGCATACAGGACGAACATCAACCGGTAGAGCAGCACCAGCGACTGCTCTTTCAGTTCGTCGGCGCTGAGTCCGTCCTCGTCGTTGGGATCGATCTCCAGATCGTTCGACTCGACGAATCCCTTGCCGAGGACCCGAAGCGCTCGGAACACGTTATCTTGGAGATCTTCCCCAAGTTCCTGTGCGGCCGTCTCCGATTCGGACCACACGTTATCGAGGAAGGAACTCCCGGCCGTCTCGACGAACGCTCCGGGCCGGAAGAAGACGTAGAAGTACTTGAACGCCTCTAGGTTCCCGCTCTCTAGAATCTCTGGCAGGTCGACCTCGTAGTAGGTCTGTGTCTCATAGTCCTTCGTCCCGTAGAGCCGCCACTTCTTCCCGTCAGTGAGGATCCCCCAGTTCAGATCGCCGGGAGTCCGTTCGAGGTAGAACTTGATCTGGTGAGACGCGTCGCGATACGACCGCTGTTCGGAGAAGAACTTCTCGAAGTCGGCGTCCCACTGCTTGGCTTCGAGGATCGACAGCGCCCGGGAGAAGTGCCCCCCCCGTCCCGCTGTCGAGCGCCTGCTTGGCGCTCTCCCGGCGCGTGTCCGCGTTCTCGAAGAGCAGCCGGTCGACGTAGCCCCCGCCGTCCGGGAGCGTCACCTCGGAACTCGTGCCGTACCCGAGGATATCGAGAACCTCGGCGATCCACGTGTCGATCAGTTCGTCTTCCTTGTAGGAGGGCAAGAGCGCTCCCTCCTGATTCCAGAGGTCACGAATCTGTTCGAAGGCTTCCTCAGCCTCCTCGTCACAATCCCACGCGTCGAGATCGGCAACGCGCTCGTCGAGATAGTAGCCAGAGAAGAGGCTGGAGTTCCGGTAGGGACCACTTCCGAGCGTCGCTTGGCTCATTGAATATCAAACCCACACGTCAGCGCGATTAAATAGATGACGGAGCGATTACCAACGCTGGATCGTTCTGATGGAGAGCGAAGGCGATGGTATTCAGATCGTTTACGACTCAGTTCACCCGAAGTATCAATTAGTCCGCTAGAGACCATTCGATACAAATGGACGAAACGACCGCTCGCAAACTCCTCTCGGAGATTGACGAGCCAACGGAGCCGACGCTCCGAGAGCTACAGCAGACGGCCATCAGTAGCGTCGAGACGGTCCTCTCGGACGCTGGATTTCCTACCCGAGAGGAGGTCAGCCGGCGGCTCTCATACACGTTCTACTACGACTGGGAGACTGACGATCCGGACATCGTCCTCCTCGTTCAGGATCCCGGGAACCTCCACGAACGTCACCTGTCGGAACTGCGTCTGCAGAATCCACTCGCCGGCGAATGTTCGGCTCGCGATCAAATCGGCGTCTACCGCGAGTTTGCCAAGAGCTGGCTGACCGGGCGAAACGCCGATTTCTCTGAACGCTTCTTCGAGACGCTCGCTCATCACGATCTTATTTCGCTCCCGAATGGCTGGCACCAGTACGTCGAATCCGGACAGTTCTATCAGGACTTCTACCTCGGCGACGTAGTGAAGTATCGCGTCGACGGTTTCGGAGTTGCCGCCGAGCGCGCCTCGTATCAACACCTCCTCGAACGGGAACTCCGAGCGTTGGATCCGAAGCTGGTGATCACCTTTGGGGGCAACGCGTGGCCGGCACTCCGACGCTCGACCGCGCCTGAACCCGTCATGGAGACGGACGCCGACCCAGAGAGCATCATGGCCATCCATGGGACACTCCACCGGATCTCCGAGCCGATCGACGCTCACGTACTCCCGTTAGCCCACATGAGCGGACAGGTCTGGTGGCGGTTCCCGCCCGACGAGTACATCTCGCGACTCAGCAAGGCGCTTGAACTTCTCGAACGCCAGTAGCGAACACGACAGGGCGTCGAATGCATCAATCCGATATAAGATACCGACTCTACTGAGTTCATTGTAGACGTGGGATGGTGGACGTGAATGTACCGGTAGGTAGCCTACGCAGCCTCTCGAAGCTCCTCAACGAAAGAGAGGTTATGTGAGTACTCTGTGAGAGCGACTGATTCACGATATTCAGCCTCAAAGATCGGCCGAATCGACTCGTTGTACCATTCTGTTCCACCGATTTGTGAATAGTGCTCTATCGCCAGCTTGTGTGCCCGTTTCATATGTTCTTGACTACATTGCGGCCCCCGCACGTAATCCGGATTTGGAAACGCATTACAAAGGATCGTCACAAGCTCGTTGAGGTATTCGTCCTCACCGACTGGACCGAATATCTCGCTGAAGGCTGAGAGTGGCTGTAACAGATTCAATTTGTGGATTTCTGTGGTTGACTCGATTATGTTCCTGCTTAGCCGCTTTTCGGGGTAGAGTGATTCCACATCGTATCGAGCCGGATGAAGTAGAGCGATTAGATGATTCGGGCCAATTGGATAGAATATCTCGACATTCTCGTTTGAGTTTGCGTCTTGATCTGCCTGTTGGGTTGGGTAAGTAACGACCGGATGGTCAGAAGTGATAAGCGGTTGTGTTGACCTGTTTTCGATCAAGAGCCACCCGAACTGCTGGAGGTTCTTATGACCACCACGGGTCACTTTTTCGACTGTCTCTGTCCACCCGCCTGAGTCAAATTCGTCTGTGTATCTTGAGAGTTCGTCAGCAGTTTGTCGAAACATCAGTCGATCACATCGACAGCCGCGTAATCTCGTCTGATGGCGATGAATCAGATGGAACTGGTCGTGGCGCGTCTTCGAATCGCTGGTGAGTGTGATCTTCAGGATGGACCGTCGCTGTCGGCGGCGCACTGCCGCCGACGCGACAGTGGTTGTCACTCACGAACGTGGAGCAAGCCTGGTG
>NZ_BBJP01000095.1 GCF_000739595.1 Halorubrum halophilum
TTATATAAGATCAAGGAGAATACCTGCGGCTTTAGCCGCAGGATGAATCCGACAGCTTGGAATCAAACCACGTTGGACTCCCTAGTTCGAGTTACTAATAGATACTTTGAAGTTTCAAGAATCGCTATATGTCGGTAAGGTCAGGTCGGAACGGAGCGGATTCCGAACGACCTTCGGAGGCGGCCTGTCCGCCCTCGCAACGAGGCAGTATCGGAAACGCTGACGCGGTGAACACGAACTCTCGAAGGGTTTGCCGAGTGCCCGTCGGTCTGAGAAAGCCCAACGATACCTCCGAGTCTGACGACGTGTCAGCGACTCCCTGCTGGCAAAAATAACAGATGGGAGTCACCAACACCGAGGATAGGAGTAACGGCCACTTGGCATGGCCAGTCAGCCACCGACCACGACGACTGGGTTAGATGTGAACTCCCGTGAAGTGGCGGAGTCATGGTTGCGAACCTGAAACTCCCACCGCTCGGGATTCCTCCGCCTTCAGGCGGAGGAGGATGTCAACATTCGTTTCCCGGGTCGATCACGTCGTCGTCGACCCGCCGGATGCTCTCCGCCAGTCGAGAGCCGTCGGGAACGGGCGGGGGGGGGTGGGG
>NZ_BBJP01000094.1 GCF_000739595.1 Halorubrum halophilum
AACCCGATGTGATCGACTGAGTATCGCGACCAGCCACTCGGCACCGATGAACTTCCCGAGACAGCTGAATCCGTCAACAAGCCCGACAGTTCAGGAACTGGACCATCGTCAAAGAGAAGATCACCTGTGGCGACGACAGCTGTAAGTGCGCCAGCGGAGATCGTCAGGATATGCACGGCCCGTATCTCTACCGCTACTATCGTGAGAATGGGACGATGAAATCAGAGTACATCGGGAAGCCCGGAAGTGGGTAGTGGTGAGTCGGTCAACGTCGACTAACGAGCATCCCGGGAGAGATACGCTTTTCACTGTACGCACACTTAGACAACGGTATACGATGAACTGGGATAGTGAGCGAGAAATGGCCAAAGACGTCGAGGAGAACGAGGAACTGTACGAGGCGCTCGCAGACGACGATACCGACGACGACAAAGAGTAATCAGCGATACTCTTCAGGAAGGACCTCGCCGAAGAACTGAAGCCAGACGCGATACAGCTCGTCCGTTTCATACAATCTGTCGAGATGGATCGGAGGTATCTCTCTTCGAACGTCGTGTGACTCAGCTCGCACCCGTTTGACCCGCTCCGTCGACCATTCTCCCGGTTCGATCCCGTTGTCACGGAGCAGCTTTCGCAATGTAACGATCGCAGTACGGTGGTTCCCATCCGGGAAGAAGTGTTTCCCTACGAGCGCGTGTATCCAGAGCGCGCACTGTTCGGGAAGCGGCCGGTCAGTTGGGAACTCCTCGAGAACCCGTTCGAGATCGCCGTTTCTCACTCGCCAGATCTCCTTTCGCTGTTCAAGGAACGACTCGTCGTGTGGATTGTCGTAGTGATGGCCGTCTGCTCTCAGAAATTGTGTATTCCGGAATTTGAAGTTCTCCGGCTCGATCGACGAAAGATCCGTGATACGAGGGGCTGGATCCGTCGAGTCTCCCATTCGTTACACGCCCCAACTCATTCGATCTACATTACTTGTGGGGGAGACATGCGTATACGGTTCCTCATCAGACCCGGTCGATACTGATGAATGCCCACAGGGTAGCTCTCACGAGATTGCGACCTACGATCTCGAGTAATTGCTGAAGAGCTCACAGTTGGTAAAGCGAGTTCAACTCCTTATGTGTCACCCGAGCGCTAAAGTGGGACTAGTTGTTACATAAGGTATGGAGGAGCCGTCACCACCCACCTCGCTCCCGAAGTATCTCGCAGAGGGGCTCCCAAAACAGGATACGGAGACACTCCACGAGATACGGAACTCCGTCGAGGCGCTCATCGAGTATCGCGACCAATCGGTTGACACCGAGGAGCTTCCCGAGACTGCGGAGCCCGTCGACGAGTCCGATGGCGCAGGAAGCGGGACCGTCGTCAAAGAGAAGGTCACCTGTGGCGACGATAGCTGTAAGTGCGCCAGCGGAGACCCCGCGGATATGCACGGCCCGTATCTCTATCGCTACTATCGTGAAAACGGGACGATGAAATCGGAGTACATCGGGAAGCCAGGAAGCGAGTAGGGTGGATCAGGATAGTCGGGGTTCCAACGATCCCAGTCAAATAGACAGTGCCAGTAAAACGACGTTACAGCGCCCGTGAGTCGGGTTCGACGATGCTGGCAAACGCGACGTTTGCCTGGACTTGCTCGATCTCGACCGACAGCTCATCACCTGGTTGTCCGCCGGGAACGATCACGACGTAGCCGCGTTCAACCTTCGCAATGCCGTCACCTTGATCACCAGTCGTCTCGATCGTCACGTCGCGGACTTCACCTTCGTCTACGGGAGGACCATCCGACGTCGGAGTTGGTTCTTGAGCAGCCGATTGGGGTTGCTCTTCCTGAGTCTTCTGGCTTGTCGAGGATTCTGATTTCAAGATCGCGACGCGATACGTTTCGTCGGCAGCAAGCGCGTCGTGTTCAATTTCACTCGCGGGGACATCCACAATATACGACCCGTCACGTTCTTCGATTTGAGCACTAAACACAGAGCGAAGCGAATCAGAAATTTCGACCATCAGGTATCACGGGTTGTAGCTAGTCAACGTATCTAAATCTCGCGTTTTGCGCTACTCTGAGGTGGTAATCTAGTGTATGCTGAAGAGAACAAGCAGATCCCGAACAGAAACTCCTCGAAAAGCTAGCAGGCCAGATCGGTCAATACAGATGAAGGACGTACCACTTAG
>NZ_BBJP01000093.1 GCF_000739595.1 Halorubrum halophilum
TTCCTAAACCAACCTCACCCCTCTCTACTCGCCGGCAGCGTCAGATGTTTATAAGAGACAGTTCGAGAACCGTGCCCGCGTCGATGAGGCCCTCGTTCTCGGGGATGATCGCGTTGTGGATCTCCCGGTAGCCGTGCTTCGCCTCGGAGAACCCGAACGTCTCCTCGAACGCCTGGTTGGTGGCGTCGAGCCGCCGCTCGCCTCCCTCCGCGGACGCGGTTCTGACGACTGGCAGCGGCAGGTCCTCGAACAGCGCGGAGAGCCTGTCGCGTTCGGCCCTGAGCGCGTTCTCCGTCTCGAGCTGTTCGAGCGCGTCGGCGGCGTGGGCGGCCAGCAGCTCGGCGAACTCCACGTCACCGTCGTCGAACGCGGCGTACCCGTCGGAGACGGCCTGAAACACCCCGTACGATCCGATCGGAACGCTGATCGCGGAGCGGATGTTGTCGGCCACCGGGTCGGCCAGTTCCTCCGCATCGGTGGGGGAGTTCTCGTCGGCGGAGCCGCGCCCGGCGCCCTCGCGTCCGGTGTCGACTCCCCTTCCCCGGTCGGTCCGACCCGGGTCCGACCGCTCGGGGCTCTTCGGGTCCTCGAGGTCGTTCGGGTCTCCGAAGTCGTTTGGATCCTCGAGATCGTCCGGGTCCGCCG
>NZ_BBJP01000092.1 GCF_000739595.1 Halorubrum halophilum
TATTGTTTGATATAATACTGCCTCGTTGCGAGGGCGGACAGGCCGCCTCCGAAGGTCGTTCGGAATCCGCTCCGTTCCGACCTGACCTTACCGACATATAGCGATTCTTGAAACTTCAAAGTATCTATTAGTAACTCGAACTAGGGAGTCCAACGTGGTTTGATTCCAAGCTGTCGGATTCATCCTGCGGCTAAAGCCGCAGGTATTCTCCTTGATCTTATATAAATCGCGGCGGGCGAGAGGGGTGGACCGAGCGCACGGTGCGGCTTTTTAAGAACCGGCAGCGCGGACGTGCGAGCATGACCAGATTCGACGCCGCGACCGAAGGAGAGCGGCTGAAGCTGTTCGCGGACGCGGCGACCGCCCACCGCGCCCGGTCGAGCGAGGTGATGACCGTCGACGTCGACCCAGACAGCGACACCACCGAGGGCGGCGAGGTGCCGCCGTGGATCCAGCTCGCGGGCACGGAAGTCATTCTGGACTGCACCGACGACGAGCTAGACCGGCTAAAGGCCCTACTCGGCGAGTTCCCGGAGTTCCGGATCGACGAGCTGGTGAGCCCGGAGGAGGCCGAGGGGACGAACGCCGTCGTCACCGCCCGGTCCGACGCGAACCGCGTGGCGGGGTTTATCGAGCGCGCCTTCCGCGAGGTGTACGGGCTCGACGACGACTACCGGGCGTGGGTGACGGCGGTTTAAGCCGGGAATATGGGTATGTCAACCGAGACGGAGCGGATGCTCGCCGGGAAGCTTTACGACCCGAGCGCGCCCGAACTGGTCGCCGACCGGGAGCGCGCCCGCGATCTCGCCCGGCGGTACAACGCGACGAGTGAGGCGGAGTCGGAGCACCGCGAGACGCTCCTGCGGTCGCTGTTCGACGCGGTCGGCGACGACCCCGTCGTCAAGCCGCCGTTTCGATGCGACTACGGGTACAACATTGCGGTCGGCGACGGCTTCTTCGCGAACTACGGCTGCGTGTTCCTCGACACCAACCCGATCTCGTTCGGCGACCGGTGCCTGCTCGGACCGGGCGTTCACGTCTACACGCCGACGCACCCGATCGACCCCGAGGAGCGCGCGACGGGCCGCGAGCGAGCCGAGCCGGTGACCGTCGGCGACGACGTCTGGATCGGGGGCCGCGCCGTGCTCAACCCGGGCGTGACGGTCGGCGACGGCGCGGTGATCGCCTCGGGCGCGGTCGTCACGAGCGACGTGCCGGACCGGGTCGTTGTCGGCGGGAACCCGGCGCGGGTGATTCGGGAGATAGAGTAGGCGGCTCCGGCGAATCCCTCAGAACGGACAGGATCGGCTCGATGGACGCACGGATGTAGAGGGGCACTCACGTTACGTTCTCCGACGAAATCCCGGAGTAGCCGATAGACCACGAGAGTGAGTATTGCAGATCGGTGGCAGTGATGGAGTATTTAAATAACCGTGAACGTCAGCAGCAGTTCCTTATAAATGCGGTGCGGTGGCGCGCCCCGGTGAGCGGCCGCCATCGGCGGCCGCGAACTGCCGGTGCGAGGGAGTCGCTGGCGGCGGGAGCCGCCAGCGACGAGGCTGGGGAGGCGTGAGGCTGCGGTTGCGGTTGCGGTGCGGGCGGGGTGGGACTCAAAGTGGCAGCCGCTGCGGGCGGCGCAGGCGACGTAAGCACCGCAGCGAGCAACGCGAGCGAGGAGCACAGCGAGCGTGCGCCGCCCGCAGCGGCTGGGGCTTTGGACGTGTTCACCGCCGTACCCTTATAAACAGCCGACGGCAACACCACTCGATAGGTTATAAACAACCGTTTCACCAATTCGCTATCCCTACTCCCGAAGTCGATCAAGAAAGACTGCGTACCGAACGTAGTCAGTCCAGCGCGTCGGCGAGAACGGGCGCGACGCTGACGACGCTGCAGCCGCGTTCGAGCGTGTCGCTGCCGACGATCCGGTCGACGCCGGCGCCGCGGAGCTTCGTCACGGCGTTGGCCGCGAGCATGGGGTGGACGCAGGCCGCGAGCACCCGCGCCGCGCCGCGGTCGTTCAGCACGGCGACCGACTCGCTCATCGTCGACCCGGTGGCGACGATGTCGTCGACGACGACCACGTCCCGGCCCCCAACGGGGGCGTCCGAGGGCGATACCTCGACCTCGCCCGTCTCGCGGTCGCGGTGCTTCTCGAAGTAGTCGGTCTCGCCCACGCCGTACGCGTCTCGGACCGTCTCCGCGATACCGACCGCGCCCTCGTCGGGCGCGAGGAACAGGGGGTCGTCGAGGGCGGCCGGGAGGGGCTCCGCGAGCACGCCGGCGGCGTCGACGGTCTCGGTGGGCACGTCGTAGAAGTCGGCGACGCCGGCCTCGTGGGGGTTGACGAGCACGACGCGGTCGGCCCCCGTCGAGACCGCGCGGGCCATCGCCCGCGCCGAGACGGGCTGGCCCTCGCCGAAGGACTCGTCCTGTCGGGCGTACCCCATGTAGGGGATCACCGTCGTCACGCGCTCGGCGCCGGCCTCGCGGACGGCGTCCTGCAGCTGGAGCAGTTCGACCCACGCCTCGTCGGCGTCGGTCGCGGCGACGACCGTCGCCTCGTCGCCCGCGAAGTCGGGAGCCGCCGCGAGTCCCTCGCCGTCAGGGAACCGGTCGTAGGTCGGGGTCGCCAGCGGCCGACCCGTCTCCTCAGCGAGCGCGGCCGCCAGCAGCTGTGAGCTGGATCCGGGTACGATCATGGGCGTCCGTACCCCAGACACCGGTAAACCAGTTTCCTTACTCGTTCACTCACAGAAAGGCCCCCGATCGAGCCCCACGCGACCGTGTGACGCACCGCAGCCACAGGGGCGGATATTTACGCGAGCGGCGGATACGACGCCGTAATGACCGAAACAGGAGACCGAGTCGGTCTCGCCTGCCCGTCGTGTTCGCCGGGCGAGGAGACCGTCCACGAAGTGTTACGCCCCGGCGGGCAGGCGACCGTCCGCTGTACCGAGTGCGACCACACGCACAAAGCCGAGATCCCCGAGGAGGAGACCGTCCGACTGACTGTCGTCGTCTCGCAGGACGGCGAGTCCTTCTCCACCGAGATGGACGTGCCCGCGGACACCTACGTCGCCACGGGCGAGGAGTTCGTCGTCGACTCCCCCGACGCGCTGATGCAGGTCCGAGTGACGGGGATCGAGGTCGGGCCCGAACAGCGCGTCGAGGAGGCCGACATCGAGACCGTCGAGACGCTGTGGACCCGCGCGGTCGACAACGTCACCGTCCCGGTGACGCTCCACCCGAAGGACGGCGACGCCGACCAGACGCGATCGCTGCGCGTGAACGTCCCCGGCGACCACGAGTTCACCGTCGGCGAGACCGCAACCTTCGGCGAGGAGGAGTTCACGATCGAGGGGGTTCAGATCCGCGAGGACGCCCCCGAGTACCGGCACGAGAAGCTGGACCACGAGGGCGACTTCGCGTACGCCAAGGACTGCAAGCGGGTGTACGCCCGCGACGAGAGTCTGACGGCGTGGTCGGCCTGGTAAGCGGGAGTGACTCGGGACCGAGAAGTCGCTCGTAGAGACAGTTTCTCCGAAAAAACGGTGGCACCGATGGGGGTGACCCACATCGAACACCGTCTGTGAGTACGACCGTGGCGTGGTCGGATCGGCGTTAGATGACGCGGTTCTGCAGGTAGTCGAGGTGTTTCGCGTTGTAGACGATCTTGACCTCGTCCGTCGCCGGGCTACCGATGCAGGTCAGGCGGACGTTCTTCTCTTCGACCTCCTCGTCGGAGAGGATCTGCTGCATGTCCATCTCGATGTCGCCCTCCTTGACGATGGAGGCGCAGTTCGCGCAGGCGCCGGCGCGGCACGAGAAGGGCCAGTCGTAGCCCTGTGCCTCGGCGGACTCGAGGATGTATTCGCCCTGATTCACGTCGAGGGTACCGTAATCCTCGTCGTCGAGGTCGGCGTCGGCCGCCTCCTCGAACAGGTCGTCGTCGTCCATCGACCAGCCGTGGTCGTCGAGCACTTCGTAGTTGAGGTATTCTACTGTGGGCATCACCCGGCGGTTTGATGCCCACCTCATTAGGCTTTGCTGTTCCGCGTTTTTCTCGGACGATCGACCACCCACGAACGCCCGAACACGTTCGTTTCTCATCTGTCGGTATATTATCACGACTGATACGTCAGGAGTAACAGTAAATACCGGAGGGCCGCAAGTAGTGTTCGATGGAAGAGTCCGTCGTCGCCGACTTCGTCGGTCGCGTCCACACTTCCGGCCTCGGAAGCGACGAACCCGTGTCGGGCCGCGTCCTCCTGAGCCAGCGTCGGCTCGTCCTCGCAACCGACGGCGCGAAGACGACCGTCCCCCTCTCGAAGGTGTTCGACATCGTTGTCGGCACCGTCCCCGGCGACCTCCAGTCCTTTTTCAGCGACAGCGTCACCGTCGCCTACGAGCGGAACGGGAACAGGTGCACTGCCCTCGTCGAGGGCAAGGCGGACGACATGGAACGGTTTACCCGGGTACTGTTCAAGGCACTGTTGCGCGGCGTGACAGTCACGGTCCGCCACCCCGCGAAGCTCGGCGGCCGCGTCACGGACGCGTCGGACCACACCGCGTCGATCAGCCTCTCCCGGGGCGCGATCGGTTTCACCGACTGCCCCGACCCGTTCACGGTCGAGCTCTCCAGCGTCATCGACTACGAGCGGACCAACCGCACGATCGCCGGCGAGAAGCGCCCCGCGCTCGTGTTCCGCCACGTCCCGGACACGCAAACCGTGACCTCGATCGCGACCGTTCCAGACAAGCGAATCCTGAACGTGCTCGGGCGGTACATCAAGCTGGAGTACGACGAGGTGATGGAGGACGTCGAGGCGTTCGATCCGACGGAGGAACAGCTGGAGATCCTCGTGTCGATCTACTCCGCCGGCGGCGAGGCGAACATCGCCGACGTGGTCACCGGCGACGTCACCCAGACGGAGATGGTGCTGGACACGCTCCGCGACGAGAACCTCGTCGTCGACGGCGACTCCGGCGCCGCGCTCACGCGGAAGGGACAGATGATCGTCACCTCCTACATGGAGTCGGTCAACTCCTAACCGGCTCTCTTCGCGGATGACCGCTAAGCCCGGGCTCGGCCCCCAACGGGGGAAGTTTCATGCCGGTACAGGTGCATGTGACTCACATGCCAGACGACCACCACGGGCGGTCGACGCGGCTCGATGCCGTGGTCCGCGATCGGGGGATTGACGCGTCAGATCCCGGCTCGGGACCGCGGGTCGCGCGGGTACCCGAACCGCACGTCCACGACACCTTCTCCGTGAAGGGGATCGATACGAAGCGCCGTGAGGAGCTGTTGGAGGCCGTGCTCCGCGACCGCGACGGCGTGAGCGCCGCGTCGGCGACCGCCCGGAACGGCACCGTCGGCGTCCACCACGACCCGGCGGTCTCCCGCGACGGCCTCCGGGAGACGCTGGAGGCGTGCGGGCTCGTCGTCGACCCCGCGGACCGGGCGTTCGAGGTCCGACGGGCCTCGCAGTTCGCGTCGGCGCGCGTCGCCGTCGCCGTGCTGTTCGGGCTGATGGTCGCGACGCCGTACATCGCGGTGCTGTACCCGACCCGGCTCGAGTGGCTGTTCTACGACCCCATGACGGTCGCGTACCTGCAGTCGCTCCTCGACTCGCGGATGGCGACCCACTTCTTCGTCAACCTCGGCGCCCTCTCCGGGATCGCGTTCCTCGTCGCCTGCGGCCCGCTTATCAAGCGGTCCCTCGCCGCGGCGGCCGCGGGTCGAGTGACGAACGAGAGCGTGTTCGTCGGGAGCGTCGCCGCGCTGTTCGCGTACAGCACCGCCGCCGCGTTCACCGGCTTCGGCGGGACGGTCCACTACGACCTCGTCGCCTACGCGGTCGCGGGCGCGACCCTCTGGACCCACTTCGGCGCCGCGGACCCGGCCACCGAAGACCACGGTGCGGCGGAGTCGACCGGAAGCGCGGACGCCGAAGTCGCCGAGGGCGAACTCGCCGACAGCGATCCGGTCGCGATGACCGACGGCGGCCAGTAATCGGCCGTCGGGGCGGACCGCTCTTCTTCAGTCTCCGCCGTCCGGCTCCGCCTCGACGCCCTCGATCGTGACCGCGTCGTCGACCGCGAGCGTCGAGCCCCATTCGTCCTCCGGGACGACCGTGTTGACCATCAGCCGGAAGTCGTGGTCGAACCGATCGCTCTTGGTCCACGCCGGTCGCGTCTCGCGGCGCTTCCGGATGAACGCCTCGCGGAACCCGTCGATCGGCTCGCCCGTGTCCGGATCCCGCGAGGGAACCACGCAGCGCTGGCACGGGTTGACGCCGAACAGCTCGGTCTCGCCGATCGAGACGCGCACGGCCTCGCCCCGGTCGGCGAACAGCCGGTCCTCCCAGAACGCCGGGCAGTCGTCGAGCACGAGGTTCGGCCGGAGCCGCCGACGCATCTCCGTCGCGTCAGCAATCTCGTCGAACCACGACGCGACCGTCTCCAGCGTCGCCCGCGAGACGACCGTCGGCCCCGGCGCCGCCCGGTCGTCCGGGAGCCCACCGTTCGGCTCCCGGACGAGGTCGACCGCGTAGCCGAGGTAGTCGCCGACCCACGCCGCCAGCGCCTCGCCGTCCTCGGGGAGCGCGAAGGTGCGCTCGTCGGCGTCTGCGCCCGTCTCCGGACGCGCCGGCCGCGAGAGGGTCACCGCGGTCGGGGTCGCATCGGTCGGCCCGGCGACCTCGTAGCGCGCCGACAGCCCGTGGACCGCCGATTCGCGCTTCCCGTTGACGTAGCCGCCGTCGCCGCCGACCGAGGCCGCGTGCGGGTCGACGCCGGCCTCGACGAGCGCGTACGTGCGGTCGCCGCGGAGGGCGCCGTTCGGGCCGAGCTCGGCGCGGTCGACCGCGGCGCCGTCGTTCGACTTCAGCGGGTACGCGACGAGCTCCGCGATGCGTGCCATACCCGCGGTTCGGGAGGCGGCGACAAAAGGATCCGGGAGGGGAGGGCGCAGAAGGCGGGGCGCGGGAAACGAGGGGTTACTCCTCGTCGTCGGTGTCGTCGGCGTCTGCGTCGGCTTCGTCAGCGTCCGCGTCGGCTTCGTCGTCCTCATCATCGCCGGTCGTCAGCCCGGCGGCCTCGAACGCCTCGTCGACCTCCTCGACGGGGACGGTCCGGTAGCCGTCGGCCTCGGTGACCGTGGCGACGGCGAGGTCGGCCGGCTCGAACTCGTCGTCGTGGGCGGCGAGCGCGGCGATGGCGAGTTCGACGCCCGCGTCGAGCGAGAGCCCCTCGGTCCACTCGTCTTCGAGGTGCCCCTGAATGTCCTGCCGGCCGCCACCGATGACGGTCGCCTTCCACTCGTTGGGGGTCCCGGAGGGGTCGGCGGCGAACAGGCGCGGCTCGCCGTTGTCGATGCCGCCGATGAGGAGCGCGGCGCCGTACGGCCGGGTGCCGCCGCGCTGGGTGTTCTCCTGGATATGGTCGGTGACGAACTTCGTCAGCGTCTCGACGCCGACGGCCTCGCCGTAGCGCAGGCGGTTCCCCTGCGACTGGCGGCGCGCGAGGTCGATCAGCTGGCGGGCGTCGGCGACGTGGCCGGCGCTCGCGGTGCCGAGGTGGTCGTCGAGCTTGTGGAGCTTCTCGATGCTCTCGGCCTCCATCAGCGTGGAGGAGGGGCGGGACATCGCGACGAAGACGACCCCGTCGGCCGTCCGGACGCCGACGCTCGGCGCGCCGCGCGAGACCGCCTCGCGGGCGTACTCGACTTGGTAGATCCGGCCGTCCGGCGAAAACAGCGACGTGCCGCGGTCGTACGCCTGCTGGTCGTTACCGCCCATCATCGTCGATCACCCGCTCTCGCGGTGTCGCGCTGTCTCATTACCCCTTCTTACGCCGGACGGTTGAAAAAGCATCCGTAACCGGTACAAGCGGTCCGGGAACCCGGCCCCTATACGTCCGCGTCGGTCGGCGGTCTCTGCCTACGACGGATATATCCCGGCACGTCCCCTAACAGGGGTGACATTGACACCCACGAGAACCACGGCCGCGCTGCTGGCCCTGCTGGCGCTACTGGGGGCCGTCGGCGCGGTCACGGCGGTGCCCGACGCCCGGATCGCGATCGACGCGGTCGACGCGAGTTCGAGCGAGCCCGCGGTCGGCGAGCGGACGGCGCTGAACGTGACCGTCTCGAACTCCGGCGGAAGCCCGGCGGCGGCCGACGTGAGGAGCGTGCGCCTCTTTGACGCCGGGGACGCCGGCGATGTGGACGATGACGATCTCCGCGACGAGGCGACCGCGGTCGGCGCGCTCTCGGCGGGCGACGCGACGGACGTGGTCCTGTGGACCCGATTCGACGAGCCGGGCGAGCACCGGCTTACGGTCGAAGTCGTCGCCGAACAGGAGGCGACTGGCGGCGACGACGACGGCGGGACGGTCACCGTGACCCGCGACGTGGTCGTCGACGTGCAGCCGGCCGAGGTCGCGCTCGACGTGCGTACCCGAGCGCTCTCGCCGGCGGACCTCCGGAGCGACGACGAGAGCGAGGGTGCCGGCGGGATCAGCGTCGGCGGCATCGAGGGCGTCTTCGGCGGCGGGAGCGGCGGGCTCCAAGCCGCCGAGGAGGACGAGGCGGAGTCGGTGCGGTCGGCCGACTCGCCGGTCGCGGTGACGGTCGTCAACACGGGCACGTCGACCGCCGACCGCGTGAGCCTGACCGCCGTCGGCGCGCCGGTCGGCGCGAGCGGTGGCGGTGACGACGCCGGTGACGGCAGTGGAGACGAAGCCGGAGACGACGGTGACGGCGGGGCCGAGCCGACCGTTGAGGTCGGCCCCTTCGTCGTGGAGGACGTCGCGCCCGGCGAGGAGCGACAGGTGGTCGTCGACCTCGGCCCCCTCGACGAGCGCTCGGACGTGACGGTCACGGCGGCGTTCCGGTCCGAACTCGACGCGCCAGTCGGCGCCGGCGCGAACCGGACGGCGGAGTCGACGGTTCGGTACCCGCCGCGGGAGGGGAGCCCGACCGTCACCGACGCGACCGTTCGGACGACCGACGACGGCGAGGTGGTCGTCGACGCCAACCTCGGCAACGAGGGCACCGGGGAACTGGAGGGGGTCGTCGTCTCGGTCGCCGGCGCCGAGGGGGTCGATCCGACCCCCGCTGGGAGGGAGTACTTCGTCGGCAGCGTGGGCGCGGGCGACTTCGTCGCCTTCGACCTGCGGACCGCGGCGAACGCCTCCGTCGCCGACTCCGTCCCGATCCGGATCGCGTACACCGAGCGCGGCGTCCGGTACACCGAGACCGCGACGGTCGCGCTCCCCGATTCGAGCGACGGCGCGGGAGGCGGTTCCGGCTCCGGCGCCGTCGGAACGCTCGGGACCCTCGGCCTCGTCGGGCTCGTCGGCGGCGCGGGCGTCGCGGTCGCCGGGAGTGTGATCCGTCGCCGCGATGTATAGCGTCGAACTCCGCGGCGCCACCAAACGGTATCCGGGAGGGGGCGCCGAGCCGGTGGTGGCACTCGACGACGTCGACTTCGCGGTCGAGCCGGGGGAGTTCGTCGCGGTCGTCGGGCCGAGCGGCTCCGGGAAGTCGACGCTCCTCAACGTGCTCGGGCTCCTCGACGACCCCACCGAGGGGTCGCGACTGCTCGATGGCACCGACGTGACAGAGCTCACGGTCGCGGAGCGCACCGCGGCCCGCAAGGAGTCGATCGGGTTCGTCTTCCAGGATTTTCATCTCCTCCCGACGCTGACCGCGGTCGAGAACGTCGCGCTCCCGACCGCGTTCGATCCGGGCGACGAGAGCGACCGCGCCGCCGACCTGCTCGACCGATTTGGACTCGGCGACCGGCTCGACCACGAGCCCGCGGAGCTGTCCGGCGGGCAGAAACAGCGGGTCGCCATCGCCAGATCCCTCATCAACGAACCGGCGGTGCTGCTCGCGGACGAGCCGACGGGGAACCTCGACACGGAGACCGGCGAGTCGATCCTCGCCGAGTTCGAGCGCGTGAAGGAGGAGGGGGTCGCGGTCGTCGCCGTCACCCACGACCCGCTCGTCGAGGAGTTCGCGGACCGCGTCGTCGAACTCACGGACGGGGTGTTGGAGGGCGGGACCGCGGGCGAAACGGACTCGGTTGCGGGTTCCTCGACGGACCGCGCTCCCGACTCGGCGCTCGCGCCGGAGGAACGATGAGCGACGACGGCAGCGGCGGGACGGCGAGCGACCGTGGGGCCGCCGGCTGGCTCCGCGGCTGGCGCCCCGCGGTCGCGATGGCCGCGCGGAACCTCCGGCGGAACCGCGTCCGGACGGTCCTCGCGGTGCTCGGCGTCTGCATCGGCGTGCTGGCGGTCGCGGCGCTCGGGATCTTCGGGAACGTGCTCGCGCTCGGCGCCGACGACGCCATCGGCGACATCGGCACGCAGGTGGTCGTGTCGCCGAACGCGGACGCCGGCGTGGAGTCGCTATCGGCGGCCGACGTGGCGGCGATCCGACGCGCCGTCGACGACCCGGCGGTCGGGGACCCGGCCGTCGTCCCGCTGTACTCCGACAACGCGATCGTCGAAGGCGCGAGCGGACAGACGTTCGCGACGATATACGGCGTCGAGGAGCCCGGGCTCGCGTTCGAGGCCGCAGAGGGCAGGCTCCCGGACCGCCACAGGCAAGGCGCAATCGTCGGGTCGGGAATCGCTGAGGACCTCAGCGTGGGCGCGGGCGACACCGTCGGGATCGCGGGCTCGCAGGTCCGCGTCGTCGCCGTGCTCGCCGAGAGCCAGACGTTCAGCCCGGTTGCGCCCGACGATGCCGTCTTCCTCCCGGAGTCGGCGTTCGCCGCCGACGGCTACGCGCAGGCGCTGGTCGTCGCTGAGTCGGGTGAGACGGCGCGAGCCGCCGCGGACGCGATCCGCGAGGACGTGAACGCCCGCGAGGAGCGCGTCGACCTGTTCGAACTGGCGGCGATCGTCGACGAGATCAACGACTTCTTCGATCTCCTGAGCACGTTCCTGCTCGGGCTCGGCGCCATCTCGCTCGTGGTCGCCGGTGTCTCGATCCTCAACGTCATGCTGATGAGCACCGTCGAGCGCCGACAGGAGATCGGCGTGATGCGCGCGGTCGGCGTGACCCGCCGGGACGTGTTGCGCGTGCTGCTCGCGGAGGCCGGGCTCATCGGCGCGGCGGGCGCGGCGGCGGGGACCCTGCTGACCGTGCTGCTCGTCGCCGGGCTCGTGGCCGCGACGCCCGCGGTCGACGCCGCGCTCGTGCTCGATCCGACGAACGGCTACTACCTCCTGTTGGCGCTCGGGTTCGGCGTCGGCGTCGGGATCGTCAGCGGGGCGTACCCCGCGTGGAAGGCGGCGAACGAGCGCCCCGTGGAGGCGCTTCGGAGCTGAGGCGGAGTCGCACCGGGCCCTCTCGCACGGCGGCGTCCTCCTCATCCAGCCCACTTACCCGGCCCACTCACCCCGCCCAGCCGCCCCGCATGTCGTCGGTGACGCGGTCGCGCCACGTCTCGAACGCGTCGCGACACTCCGGCTCGTTCTCGACGTGGCGCATGAACCCCGCGCCGGGGGACGCGAGCTCCGTCCCGCAGAACGGACACCGCTTGGGCTCGATCACGGTCTCTGCTGATGCCATGGTAACGAGTAACATGTTCCAGAATCAAAAGTGTTGCTACGATCACCATATCGCGAGTATGTGCATAATTCGTTTCGATCGTTCCAAGATCATCGAGTGAATGACGGAGGTCTCTCCGAGTACGATTCCGTCTCAGAAACCACTCGTCTGCGAGTGCGGCCGAGAGATCGGACGCCCGCGTTCAGTCGACGACCCGTTCGTAGGTGACGAACGCGAGACCGTCGTCGCTATCGGTGTCGTCCTCGCCGTCGCTGTCGGCCTCGCCGGTGTCGGCGACCTCGCGTTCCACCTCGGTCCACTCGCCGGGGTCCCAGTCCGGGAAGCGCGTGTCGCCGTCGGGCCGCTCGGGGATCTCCGTCAGTACCAGCCGGTCGGCACGGTCGAGGAACCCCTCGTAGACGGTCGCACCGCCGATCACGTAGACCTCGTCGACGCCGCGGTCGGCGGCGTCCGCGGCCGCGAGATCGACCGCCTCCTCGATGTCGTTCGCGACGACGGCGCCCTCGGGGAGGTCGAGGTCGCGGGTCGTCAACACGACGCTGGTGCGATCTGGGAGCGGGCCGCCGATCCGGTCGACGATGCTCTCGTAGGTCGCGCGTCCGACGATCACGGGGTGACCGGTCGTGAGCCGCTTGAAGTGGGCCAGATCGGCCGGGTAGTGCCACGGCATGCCGCCGCGGTCGCCGATGACGCGGTTCTCCGCGACCGCGGCGACGAGGACCAAATCCACGTCCGTTGTCATCGCAGCGTTCACTCCGCGACCGCGAACGAGATGCCGTCCGCGGAGTCGTAGTCGACGACCTCGACGTCCTCGTAGGTGAGCTCGTCGAGCGGCACGTCGGCGATCTCGATCCGGGGGCGCTCGCGCGGCTCCCGCGAGAGCTGTTCGAGCAGGCCGGGGACGTGGTCGTACCCCTCCTCACCGTTCGTCTCGTCCGGGGCGGTCCGCTCGACCCAGCTCTTCACGTCGAGGTAGTCGGCCTTGCTCTCGACGTTGGCGAGGCGGTCCTGCACGTACGGGAGGTTGTTCGCGTACCACTTCCCGCGCTCGCCGCGCCCGCAGTAGACGTGCGCGTCGACGACGGTGTGGCCGAATTCGCCCACCTCGAACCCCGTCCGCTGGGCGAGCGCGTTCGCGAGCAGCGCGTACGCGGCGATGTTGAACGGCACCCCGAGCGCGATGTCGCCCGAGCGCTGCGTGAGGTGGAGGTTGAGTCGACCGTCCTGCACGTTCACGACGAAGGTGTAGTGACACGGCGGCAGCGTCGAGACGGCGGCGTTGGCGGGATGCCACGCGTTCACGACCATCCGGCGCGACTGCGGGTTCTCGTCGAGGGTGTCGAGTACGTACTGGATCTGATCGAACGTCCGGCGCTCGGCGCCGTCAGGTCCTTCCTCGACGTTCACCCAGCGGTGCGCGTTCTCGGGCCAGGTCTCGCCCGGAAGCGCGTCGACGCCGTCCGGCACGGGGAACCGACGCCAGAACCGGCCGTAGGCGGTGTCGAGGCGGCCCTCCTCGTCGGCCCACGCGTCCCAGATCTTCGTCTCCTCGCGGAGGTTCCGGACGTGCTCCTCGCCGGAGAGGTACCAGAGCACCTCGTGGATCAGCGAGTTCCAGCGATAGCCGTCCATTTTCTTGGTCGTGAGGAGGGGGAACCCATCCGCGAGGTCGACGGTGTACTGCCCGCTGAACGTCGCGATCGTGTCGACGCCGGTTCGGTTCGGCTTGTACGTGCCCGTCGACAGGGTGTCGTCGACGAGATCGAGGTACTGTTGCATGGTGGGATCGGGGTCGCCGGTATACTCGCCGGCGAGACGGGTTTACGGTTACAACCGAACGGGCGAACCTAACCGTGACGGTCTGGAGTTCGGATCGATGTGTGGAAGAGTTCGTCCGTGGTTCGATCGGAGACGTGTTCGCTGGTCCGGTCGCTCGCTTATAAATGGCTGATACTGGATCGGCGGTAAACAACTTCAAAGCCCCAGCCGCGAGGACGGCGCACACTCGTTGTGCTCCTCGCTCGTTCGCTCCGCTCACTCGCTGCGGTGCTTACGTCGTCTGCGCCGCCCTCGCGGCTGCCCCTTTGAGCCCCACCCCGCACCGCACCTCACGCCTCCCCAGCCTCGTCGCTGGCGGCTGTCGCCGCCAGCGACTCCCTCGCGCGGCGCTCCTCGCGCCCGTTGGGCGCTCGGAGGCGCGCGCCAACCGCAGATCGGTTTATAAATAGTCGATAGAGACGTCAGCAGTCAGAGCTCCGAGAAAGGGAGAATCGAAAAGCAGCGCTAATGACTGAAACAGCCAGAGGGTGCACCGGCCGAGACTCCCGTGAGCGAAGCGAACGGGAGGCAGGCCGGTGTATCTTCGAGCGTAGCGAGAAGATGCACCGGCCGAGATTTGAACTCGGGTTGCAACCATGGCAAGGTTGCGTGATACCACTACACTACCGGTGCGTGCTTCGCACTCGACGATTAGTCGGAGGATTACTTAAACCTGTCACATCCGACTGACTGCGGGCCGGCGAGGGTGACAGATTCGGGGCGGGCGACCGGGTTCGCGAGGAGTCACTCCCCGCGCGTCGCCGCGATGTCGTCGGCGTGGGCGCGCACGAGGTCGGCGAACGATGTCGCCTCCGCGCGCTCCTGCGTCTCGTCGTCGCGGCGGTCGCGCACCCGGCGCTTGATCGCGCGGAGCGCGTCGGGCTTCCCGGTCGCGACCGCGTCAGCGACCGACCGCGGATCGTCGACGACCCGAGAGACGAGCCCGGTCCGGAGCGCCTCGTCGGCGTCGAGCATGCGCCCGGAGAGCGCGAAGTCGAGCGCGTCGCCCTCACCCATCACTCGCGGCAGACGGACGGTCCCGCCCCACGCGCCGAACAGCCCGAACGCGACGCCGGGTTCCGCGAACGTCGCCGCGGGCGTGGCGACCCGGATGTCCGCCGCGAGCGCGAGTTCGACCCCGCCGCCGCGGGCCGCGCCGTCGATCCCGCAGACGACGACCGTCTCCGCGTCTGCGATGGCCCCGGCCGTGCGCTGGCCGGCGCGAGCGAACGACTCCGGGTCGTCGAGGCTGGCGACCACGTCGAGGTCGGCGCCGGCACAGAACGCGTCGCCGGCGCCGCGGAGGTAGGTCACGGGTGCATCGGCGTCGGCGACGGCTGCGCGCAGCGCGGTCAGGTCATCGGGTCGGAGCGCGTTCCGGCGCGCCGGCCGGTCGATCGTCACGACGCGGACCGTGCCGTCGTCGTCTCGGGTGCGGATCACACCGTGATCTCCCGGTCGTTTCCAAAGGTCTTTGCCCCTCGATCGACTACCGTTACGTAATGGACGATGCCGCGCGAGCGCGTGACGCCGCGTCTGAGGCGCTCGCCGACGTCGAGCCCGCTCAGCTGCGTGAGGCCCTCGAAGACCGGATCGCGAACGCCGCCGTAACGCCCGGCGTGCTGGCGCTGGTCACCGCTCGCGCGGTCGACCCTGAGGTCGACCCCGAGGCGGTGGTCGACCGGGCGGCCGGCGTGCAGCTCATCTACGAGGGGCTCCGGCTCACCCGGTCGGTGGCCCACGAGGAGCCGTGGGTGACCGCGGCCACGCAGGGGACGGACATCGACGCCGACATGGACGTGCTCACCGCCGATGTGCTCGTCTCGCGCGGATTCTCGCTGCTCGCGTGCACCGACGCCGCCGCGGCCGCGGTCGAGGTCGTGCGCGCGTTCGGCCGCGACCAGACCGTTCGCGACCGTGAGGGGACCGACCCCGCCGCGGCGACCGCGCTCGACCGGAACCTGGAGATCGACGCCCTCGAACTCGCGGTCGTCGCCGGCACCACCGCCGTCGGCGGCGATCCCCCCGAGGAGCTGCTGACGTACGCCCGCGATCTGGCGGCCGACTACGACGGCGAGTTTCCGCCGCCGGGCCGCGCGCTCCCGGACGCGACCGCCGACCGCATCGCCGACATCTCCGACCGCGCCGTGAGCGCGACCGATCGGTGAGGTCGCCCGACGGCGGTGGGACGGTGTGTGTCCGCGTGACGGGTCGCCCCCGAATCGAAACCCATAAAGTCGAATCCGGTCAACGACTCATTGCGCCTGGGTAGCTTAGCGGTAAAGCGCGTCCTTGGTAAGGACGAGACCCCGAGTTCAAATCTCGGCCTAGGCTCTTCTCGCATTTTCCAGCCCGAATAGCGCCGACCCTGACACCTTCTCCGCCGCCGGCCGCAAACCCGATACCCGTCGCCGCCAACATCGCACGTATGACCGCGACCTTCACCGATCTCTTCGATCGAGCCGCCGAGTACGACGCGGACGCCGAGGCGGTGAGCGCGGCGCTGGTCGAGCGTCGGTCTGACTCGGGGGGCGACTCGGATACCGCCGAGAGCGACGCCACTGGGAGCGCCGATCTCCCTCCGGTCGACCGCGATCCGAGCCCTGCACGCGTCGTCGCCGACGCCGACGTCCTTGCGGCAGACCTCCTCGTCGGCGGGGCGGCCCGCGAGGCGCTCGACGCGCTGCGCTCGCACGCGTGGACGACGCTCGTCGCCAGCGACCCGCTGCTCGACGACGCGGAGGCCGTGATCGCCGCGCTCGCGGACGACGAGCTGGCGGCCGACTGGCGCGACACGGTCGAGGGGTGGCGCGAGCCGGTGGCACAACCCGTGGGCGACCACCCGGCGCTGGCGTCGGCGTACCGCGGCGGCGCGATGCAGGTCGTGAGCCTCGACCCGTCGCTCACGGGGGCGCAGGCCGCGGCCGGACTCCGGAACCGGATGGCGGTGAGCGTCCGCGAGCCGCGGGCGTTCGCGACCGTGTTCTCGCCGGCGGGGCTGTACCCGGAGGCCGTCGGCGGCGAGTATCCGGGGCCGGACCGCGACCCGCGCTCGATGGCGCCGGTCGAGAACGGCGAAGACTGAGACTCCAACGCGGACCAGCACCGATAAACCGCCGCCGACCCGACCGGGGGTAATGACCGACTCGGACGCGGCCGCCGCGGCGGACCCCCTCGACGACGGCGACGCCCCCGAGCTGCCGGCCGACCTCGACGCGGTCCGCGAGGCGCTCGTCGACTGGTACGAGGCGGACCACCGCGAGTTCCCGTGGCGGCGCACCGAGGACCCCTACGAGGTCCTCGTCAGCGAGGTGATGAGCCAGCAGACCCAGCTCGACCGAGTCGTCCCCGCGTGGGAGGACTTCGTCGAGAAGTGGCCGACGACCGCGGCGCTGGCAGAGGCCGACCGCGGCGACGTGGTCGCGTTCTGGTCTGACCACTCGCTCGGCTACAACAACCGCGCGAAGTACCTCCACGAGGCCGCCGGACAGGTCGAGAACGACTACGACGGGGCGTTTCCCGAGACCCCAGAGGAGCTGCAGGATCTGATGGGCGTCGGCCCGTACACCGCGAACGCGGTCGCGTCGTTCGCGTTCAACAACGGCGACGCCGTCGTCGACACCAACGTGAAGCGGGTGCTCCACCGCGCCTTCGCGGTGCCGGACGACGACGCGGCGTTCGCACGGGTCGCCTCACACGTGATGCCCGACGGCGAGTCCCGCGTCTGGAACAACGCGATCATGGAGCTCGGCGGCGTCGCCTGCGGGACGACCCCGCGCTGCGACGAGGCCGGCTGCCCGTGGCGCGGGTGGTGTCACGCCTACGAGACCGGCGACTTCACCGCGCCCGACGTGCCCGAGCAGCCGAGCTTCGAGGGGAGCCGGCGACAGTTCCGCGGGCGTGTGGTTCGACTCCTCGGTGAGCACGACGAGATGGACCTGGACACGCTTGGTCATCGGATTCGTGTAGACTACGCGCCCGACGGCGAGCACGGCCGAGAGTGGCTGCGCGGGCTGATCGACGACCTCGCGGACGACGGCCTCGTGGCGGTCGAGGAACGGAGCGGTCAGACGGTCGCTCGACTCCGATAGCTCACTCCCGATAGCCGAGTAACCGAAGCCCGTTCAACGAGACGAGGACCGTCGACCCCTCGTGGCCGACGACTGCGAGCGGAAGCGGGATGCCTCGGAGGAGAATCGCGCCAACCATGAGTGCGATCGCGCCGAAGGCGACGGCGAGATTGACCGTGAGTGTCCGACGAGTCCGCCGCCCCAGTCCGAGGACATACGGAATCTTGCTGAGATCGTCGCCCATCAGCACCACGTCAGCGGTTTCGAGCGCGACGTCGGTCCCCGCCCCGCCCATCGCTACGCCGAGGGTCGCCGTGGCGAGTGCCGGCGCGTCGTTGACGCCGTCGCCGACCATCGCCACGTTCTCGTGCCGATCGACCAACTCCTCGATGGTCGCAACCTTCTCTTCCGGCAGCAGTTCCGCCTGCACTTCGTCGATGCCGACCTCGTCGGCGATCCGCTGTGCGACGCGCTCGTTGTCGCCCGTCAACATCACGATGTGATCGACCCCGAGCGAGCGGAGGTCCTCGACCATCTCGGCGGCGCCCGGTCGAACCGTGTCGGTGAACGCGAGCCACCCCAACACGGTGCGATCGCCACCGTGCTCTCGGGCGACGAGGACGCTCGTTTTCCCCTCCGCTTCCAGCGTTCGGAGCCGGTCTAACCCTGGTTCGAGACCGTTGATCGGCGCGTCTCCGAGCACGGTCTCGAAGTAGCTCCGGTTTCCGATGTGGACGGTTCCGTCTGCGACCTCGGCTTGGACGCCTTTTCCAGCGACCGACTGAAACCGCCGTGCGCCGGGAATTTCTAGTGACTCTTCTTCCGCCGCCGTCACGGTCGCGCGAGCGAGGTGGTGCTCCGACCGGGATTGCACCGCGGCTGCGAGTGAGAGCAGATCGCCGTCGGTCAGCGTCCCGTCATCGACGCCCTCGCGGACGGCCACGTCGGTCAACTGCGTATCCCCCTGCGTGAGCGTTCCCGTCTTGTCGAACGCGACCGCGTCGATGCCGGCGGCCGTCTCGACGTGTTCGCCGCCCTTGAACAGGACGCCCTGTCTGCCGCCGGAGGCGATGGCCGATAGAACCGCCGCCGGCGTCGAGATGATGACCGCACACGGCGAGGCGGCGACCATCAGCGTCATCGCGCGGTAGAACGTGCTGGTGAACTCGCTCCCTAGCGCGAGGGGAACCGCAACCGCTGCGATCGTGAGTCCGAACACGCCCAGGACGTACGGTTGTTCGAGTCGGTCGATGAGCCGCTGGGTCGGGGCCTTCTCACTCTGGGCGCGTTCGACCATGTTGATGAGCCGGGTGATCGCCGACTCGTGAGCCTCTCGCGTGACTTCGATTTCGAGGCTCCCGCTCTCGTTGATCGTCCCGCCGAACACCTCGTCGCCGCGTTCCTTCGGGACGGGCACCGACTCGCCGGTGAGCGACGCCTGATCGACCGTCCCCTCACCGGACGTGACGACGCCGTCGAGTGGAATCCGGTCACCTGGCCTGACGACGAACACGTCTCCGACGGCCACGTCGTCGATGGGGACGGTGATTTCCTCGCCGTCGCGCAGGACCTGCGCCTCGTCCGGTCGCATCTCGACGAGCGATCTGATCGCTCGACGCGAGCGCCCGATGGCGTAGTGCTGGAGCGTATTCGACAGCGAGAACAAGAAGAGAAGCATCGCGCCCTCGAACGGGGCCCCAATCGAGAGTGCACCAAGGGCGGCGACGATCATCAACAGGTCGATGTCGACGGCGCGGTGACGGAGCGTCTCGATCGCGCCGTAGAGTCCGTACCAGCCGCCGAAGACGTACGCGACGCCGTAGCCGGTCCACAACAGGAGTGCCGGCCCGCCGAGCCATTCCGTCGCCAGGCCGGTCGTCATGCCGGCGAGAGTCAGGCCGACGAACGCTGCCTCCCGTCTGAGTTCCGAGCGGGTACTCACGTCGTCGGTTGCAGTCCCGGCGTCCGCTCGGAGCGTGACCGCGCGATCGCGGACCGCCTCTCTGAGCGTTTCCTCCGAGGTGACGCTCTCGTCGTAGGTGACCCGGACGCTCCCCGTTCGGAACGAGGCCTCGACATCGCGGACGCCGGGCGTGTTTCGGAGCCGTCGTTCGAGCGCTCGTGCACCGGCTTCGCCGCGACCGCCTCGGCGCTCGATCCGGACCGTACACGTCGATAGCGAGGGCGGTTCAGTAACGGCCACGCTGTCCCTCCCAATCGGTGCGTCTGTTACAGGTGGGGAACGGCGACGCGTCGACGCCCGATCGCCTGTGCGAAGGGTTCTCCTGGCGACGCAGTCGTTGTGTCGCTTCCGTTCTCCGGTTCGCCCGAGTCATCGGACGATCGTCACCGGGATCCGCGCTCGGCGGGTGACCGTCTCGGCGACGCTTCCGAGAATCGCACGGTCGATTCCCGACCGGCCGTGGCTTCCCATGACGATCTGATCGATGCCGTGTTCCGCAGCGTATTCGACGATCTCCCGCGCCGGTTTGCCGACTTCCGTGACGGTCTCGAGGTCGACCTCGTGATCTGCGGTGAGGTCCGTGGCCGCCGTCTGGACGGCGGTCGCCCGTTCCCGGGCGTTGTCGTACCAGTCCTCCGCGACCGGGAGACCGCCGGCTTCGACGTCGAACACCGAGTCGATCGGATTGATGACGTAGATCGCGGTGACGGTCGCGTTCGGGAAGCTCTCGACGGCGTACGTGAGCGCGCGCTCGGAGAGCGGAGATCCATCGAACGCGACGAGGACGTTGTCAGGCATACGATCAGATACGTGGAGGGATGAAATGAGTGTACTGCCGCGAAGACGCGTCCGCGAGCCACCCCGTCGCCTTCCGGCGTGGGGAAGTCCCGTAGCGCGGGAACTCAGCGAGGAACCGTTACCCGTTTATCACGGGAGCGGGAATGAGTGGCCATGAGCGAGACCGTCGACGCCGACCTCTACACGCGGACGAAGGCCTTGCTGGAGCCGGGCGACATCGAACTCGCGGGCTGTATCGTCCACACCGCGCTCGGCGGGCAGGAGGACCTGGAGATGCACGAGCTCACGGTCGCGATCAACGAGGTCATCGCCGACCACGCCGGCAAGGGCGAGGCGTACATCGAGGCTGGCAACGACGACACGAACTTCTCGTCGAACCAGTTCCAAGGGCTCACCCTCGACGACGAGGAGTTCGTCTGGGAGTGCCAGCAGCTCCTCCGCGACGGCACCTTCGACCTCGTGTTCTACTACGAGGCGAACGTCGAGCAGGAAGCGCTCGCGGACGACTTGGCCGACCTCGACGGCGTCGATCGCGTGACGCAGGTGCCCTGACGCGGCGACGCGTTCGTTGAACCCGTGAGCGACACCGTCCTTGTTCCCGGCGGCCGCGACGTGCGCGCCACCCTCGACACCGCCGCGAGCGACGGCGGTGGCGACGCCATCGGCGATGGTTCCCGCGCCGACAGCGTCGTCGTCGCCTGCCCGCCACACCCCCAGCAGCGCGGCCACCGCGGCGACGAGCGCCTCACCGCCGTCAGCGACGCCCTGACCGATCGGGGGATCGACTGCCTCCGGTTCGACTACGGCGACTGGGACGAGGGGTACGGCGAGAGCACCGACGCCGACAACGCGGTCGGCTGGGCCGCCGACCGCTACGAGCGCGTCGGGTTGTTCGGCTTCTCGTTCGGAGCCACGGTCGCGCTCGTCACGGCGGCATCTCGCCCCGGACTCGCCGGGGTCTGCGCCCTCGCCCCGACCGCGCGGCTGAACCCCGACGTCGACGCGGTCGCGGCCCTCGACGACCTCGTCGATCTCGGCGTGGCGACGCAGATACTGTACGCGACCCGTGACTCGACGGCCGACTGGGAGCCCGTGGTGGAGCGGGCGAAAGAGCTCGGGATCGAGACGCGGTCGTTCGAGTCCGACCACTTCTTCGTGGGGCGGTCCGGTGACGTGGGAGAGGCGGTGGCGGGATTTCTCGGAGGGCGGTTACTTGAGGATTTATAAGCGGCGTCTGTGGGTGTATCGGATTCTTCGCGCCGACTCGATCCGCTTCGGTCTGCCGTCCGTCTGGGAATTGCGATGAGTGATAGCGGGAGTAGGTATAGCAAATTGGTGAAACGGTTGTTTATAAGCGATCGAGTGGCGTCGTTGTCGGCCGTTTATATGAGATCGGCGCGTCTGCGGTGAACATTTTCAAAGCCCCAGCCGCTGAGGACGGCGCACGCTCGCTGCGCTCCTCGCTCGCGTTGCTCGCTGTGGTGCTTACGTCGCCTGCGCCGCCCTCAGCGGCTGCCCCTTTGAACCCCACCCCGCACCGCAACCACACAATACCTCACGCCTCCCCAGCCTCGTCGGGCGCCCTCCGCGTTGCTCCGGACGCCCGACTCCCTCGCACCGGCGGTTCGCGGCCCTCCGGGCCGCTCACCGGTGCGCGCCACCGCGGTAGACTTTTATAAGATATCGTCGCCATCGCTCATACCCTTTTAAATACTCTCTCGCCGCCACCGATCTGCAACACCTACTCCCGCTCTCGACCGAGAGATAATCGCTTAGCGACCGTCGTTTCAGACAAAAACACTTCTGAGCGGGATCCGAGGACCCTGGTCAGTTATACCCTCTCCACCGGTGCCCGCACTCCTTGCATTTAAAGAACCGCGTCGGAGGCTCGTCGGCGGCGCCGGTCTGTTTGATCGTGTACCACGCCTCGCCGTGGCCGCACTCGTCGCAGACGATGTCGTTGGCGGTCGGTTTTCCCTCGAAGTTCGCGCCCTCCTCGGTCTCGATCACCTCGTCGCCGGTCTGTTCGGTCGTCGACTCGAACTCGGCCGCGAGCCCCTCGTCGCGCTCGGCGGTGCCGCCGCAGTCGTCGTTCTGACACACCATCTCTCCGTCGCGAGAGACCATCATCGAGCCGCAGTCGTCACAGAACTGCATATGCGTCGGGGTAGGGCGTCGAGCGGTTTAGCTCCCGTGACTGCGGGCGGCGAGCGGTCGCACGTGCCACCTGCCCTCGCCCCCGTCGCCCCCGATTCCGCCTCCGGAACACCCTTGCCGGTGCCCCGATCAGTAGGACGTGAACATGAACCACCGAACGCTCGGGAACGTCGGCGCGGTCAGCGAGGTCGGCTACGGCTCGTGGCAGATCGGGAGCGACTGGGGCGACGTGAGCGAGTCAGAGGCGGTCGAGGCCGTCGAGGCCGCCCGCGACGCCGGGATCGACTTCTTCGACACCGCGGACGTGTACGGCGACGGGCGCTCCGAGCAGATCCTCGGGGACGTGCTCGAAGCCGACATCGCGAGCGGCGACGTGACGGTCGCCACGAAGGCCGGCCGCCGGCTCGACCCCCACGTCGCCGACGAGTACAATGAGGCGAACCTCCGCCGGTTCGTGAACCGGTCGCGGGAGAACCTCGGGGTGGAGACGCTGGACTTGGTCCAGCTTCACTGCCCGCCGACGGACGCCTACTACCAGCCGGAGACGTTCGACGCGCTCGAAACGCTCGCCGACGAGGGGAAGATCGCGAACTACGGCGTCAGCGTCGAGCGCGTCGAGGAGGGGCTGAAGGCGATCGAGTACCCCGGCGTCGAGTCGGTCCAGATCATCTTCAACCCCTTCCGCCAGCGCCCCGCCGAGCTGTTCCTCGACGAGGCCGCCGCCTGCGACGTGGGCGTGATCTGCCGAGTCCCGCTCGCCTCCGGGCTGCTGACCGGCGCGCTCTCGCGGGACACCGAGTTCGCGGAGGACGACCACCGCAACTACAACCGCGAGGGCGACGCGTTCGACGTGGGCGAGACGTTCGCCGGCGTCCCCTACGAGGTCGGCCTCGACGCCGCCGACGCGCTCGCCGAGCGGGTCGACGCCGTCGCCGACGACCCGACCGACGCGACCGGCGACGACTGCTCGCTCCCGCAGCTCTCGCTGCGCTGGATCCTCGACCACGACGCCGTCTCGACGGTCATTCCGGGCTCGACGACGCCGGAGCACATCCGGTCGAACGCGGCCGTCAGCGACCTCGCGCCGCTCGGCGAAGCCGACCACGAGGCCGTTGCGGACGTGTACGACGAGTTCGTCCGCGAATACGTTCACCAGCGCTGGTAGCGGGTCCGACCGACGGGAGAACGAGTCGCTTTTCTCCCGAGCCGGGTCACGTCGACTTGAACCGTGAACGACGGATCCGGAGCCGATCGCGACGCTCCTGACGATCCCGCGAGCGACGCCGACACCGCCGACGCCGCCCCTGCCGACACCACCCCCGCAGATAGCGTCCCCGACGACGAGCGCGAGGCGCTCCTGACGATCGCGGGCGGAGCGGTGCTCACCGCCGGCGGCGTCTCCGGACAGCGCGCGCTCACGGCCGCGGCCGAGTTTTTCCTCGCGAGGGGGCTCGGCCCGGCCGCCTACGGGGTGTACGCGCTGGCGTGGCGGATCGCCCAGCTCCTGTCTCGGCTCGTCACGTTCGGGAGCGTCCCGGCGCTCCAGCGCTACCTCCCCGAGTACGCGGACGACCCCGACCGACAGGGCGTCGTCGCCGGGCTCGCGTACGCCACGACGCTCGGGTTCGGAGCCGCCATCGCCGCCGGGATCTGGCTGACCGCGCCGCGGATTGACGCGCTCACCGTCGCGGACCCCGCGTTTCCGGCGACGATGCGGACGTTTGGCTTTCTCGTCGGGCTGCTCGGGGTCGTGATGGTCGCGTCGGCGATTTTCCGCGCGGTCGGCTCCGCGCGCGGCGAGATCGCCTTCAACAAGCTCCTCCGCCCGGGCGTCCGGCTCGTCGGCGCGCTCGCGGCGCTGGCCCTCGGCTACTCGGTTGTCGGCGTCGCCGGCGGCATCGTCGTCGCGACCGCGCTGCTCGCGGTCGTCGCCGCCCCGCTTGCCGCACTGGTGACCGGGATCGTCCCGTCGCTTCGGGGCGTTCGTCGGGAGGCGGGGCGGTTCTACGACCATGCGGCGCCGGTCGCGATGAGCAGCCTCGGGAAGGTGTTCCAGAACCGCGTCGACGTACTGCTCGTCGGAGCGCTGCTGACGGCGACCGCTGCGGGAGTGTACAACGTCGTCCTCGTGTTGATCGCGATCGCGTGGATCCCACTGCTCTCGTTCAACCAACTGCTCCCGCCGGTCGCCTCCGAGCTGTACGCCGACGGTCGGACAGAGACGCTCAACGCGGTGTACGCGTCGGTGACGCGCCAGATCGTGACGACCGTGATCCCGATCCTCGCGGTGCTCGTGGTGTACGGCCGGGAGCTGCTCGGACTGTTCGGGGAGCCGTACGTCGCCGGGTACGTCCCGCTCGTCGTCTACCTCGGCGGGGTGTTCGTCGGCAGCGCGGTGGGCGCGACCGGCTGGCTGCTGATGATGACCGACCACCAGTACGCCCGGATGGCGCTCGACTGGCTGCTCGCCGTCCTCAACGTCGCCCTGACGTACGCGTTCGTCGTTCGGTACGGGCTCGTCGGCGCCGCGCTCGGCACCTCGCTGGCGATCGCGGTGCAAAACGCGATTCAGGTCGTCCTGCTGCGTCGATTCGAGGGGCTGTGGCCGTTCGACCGCACTTACCTCACCCCGCTCGCGGCCGGCGTCGCGGCCCTCGCTGCGATGCGGGCGATCCGAGAGGTCGTCCCCGGACCGGCCGCCGTGGTCGTTGGGGCCGCAGGCGGGCTGGCGGCCTACGGGGGCGCGCTTCGGGTCCTCGGCGTCGACCCCCGCGACCGGCTCGTCGCGCGGGAGCTGGCGGCGCGGTACCGTGCGTCACTCGCGGAGCGACTCGGCCGGTGAGTACGCTCTCACCCGGATCGGCGACACTTTATCCGGACCGAGGCGTAGTGGGTGTATGGAAACGATCGACCGCGGGTCGGCGGGCTCGGCCCGCGTCGCGATCGTCGGCGGGATCCACGGGGACGAGCCCGCCGGCGTGCGGATCGTCAGGCGGCTCGCCGACGAACTCGACGCGGAGGGAGAGGGGTCCGGCGACGGGAGCGTTCGACTGATCATCGCCAACGAGCGGGCGCTGGCGGCGGAAACGCGGTACACGGACACCGACCTGAACCGCGCATTCCCGGGCGACGCCGACAGCGACGAGTACGAGCGTGCGCTCGCGCCGCGGCTCGCGGCCGAGTTGGAGGGAATGGACGCGGTGCTCGCGCTCCACACCTCCCACAGCGCGCCGCCGCCCTTCGCGATCCACAGCGGTCTCACGCCGTCGGTCCGCCGGACCGTGACGGCGATGCCCGTCGACTACGTCGTCGACGCGAGCGGGCTCCGCGGGACGACGCTGGACTCCAGGATCCCGCACACCGTCTCGATCGAGGTCGGCCGACAAGGTAGCGAGGAGGCCGTCACGTTCGGCTACGAGGCGTGTCTGGCGTTCCTCCGAGCGCACGGCGCGCTCGCGGACGAGCCCCCGACGTTCACCGAGACGACGGTCGTCGCGGGCGACGAGGAGGTGCCGAAGGGAGGCGGCGAGCCTCACGTCCACTTCGAGAACTTCGAGGAGATTCCCCGGGGCGCGGTGTTCGCCGAGGACGACGTGTACACCCACCGCGTCGAGGAGGAGGGCGTGGTTCCGATCCTCGCGAGCGAACACGGCTACGAGGAGATATTCGGGATCTACGGCCGGGTGATGGGGACGCTGGAGCCGCCGGCGTCTGCGGGGGAGACGGAGAGCTCGGCGGGCGCGGTCGGAGAAGCGGATGAAACGGCCGGAAAAGCGGACGAAACGGCCGAAGAGGCGGAGACGGAGTAATCCGAGCGTTCACTTCGCGGTCGGCGTCACGTCGCCCACCGCGTCCATCACCTGCATCGCGGCGCTGGCGGCCAACCCGCGGGCGACCTCGTCGGTGTCGGCGTCCGCGATACCGGCCTCCAGCTCGTCGGGGTCAGGCGTGAACCCGGCCGAGACCGGGTGGCCCGCGGGCGGGTTGACGGCGACGGTCGCCTGCGGCCCGTTCGCGCCGACCGACAGCTCGGAGCCGACCGCGTAGCTGTCCGGGAGATACGACTCGGTTCGCGAGACGATTCCGGCGACCGCGCGCCGGAGGCGCCGTTCTTGGTCCGGAGAGAGGTCGACGGCCGCGGGCTCGCCCGCGTTCGTCACACCCGGTGCCCCGGCGTACGGGTTGTTGCCGTTCATCGAAGACACCTCCGATACGCGGAGCCCACTCAAAAAGGCGTCGGCGGGGGCGATCCGATCGGCGTCCGGCCGACGGCCTCTCCGTCCCGGCTCCCTCAGCCGTAGATCCGCTCGGTCGCGATCGCGGCGCCCTCGTCGAGCGCCTCCAGTTTCGCCCACGCGATCTCGGGGTCGACCATGCCGATGCCGGCCTGCGTGCCGAACCCGCAGTCAGGCGCGGCGACGAGCGGCGTCCCGTCGGCGACCGCGTCGGCGACGCGCTCCAGCCGGTCCGCGATCGTCTCGGGGTGGTCGATGATGTTCGTCTTCACGTCGACGACGCCCGGGATCAGCGTCCAGCCGTCGGGGACCGGATGTTCGTCGAACGCGCGGTACTCGTGCTGGTGGCGCGGGTTCGCCTGCTCGACGCTGAGCCCGGAGATATCGGCCTCGTAGATCTCCGGGAGCATGTCGGCGAGATCCGTGTCGAGGTGGTGCGGTCCCTCGTAGCTCCCCCAGCAGGTGTGGAGCCGGACCTGTTCCTCAGGGATCCCGGAGAGCGCCTCGTTGAGGGCCTGCACGTGGAGCCGCGTGGCCCCCTTGACCTCCTCCAGCGGCTCGTCCGCGTACGCCGCGGTGTGGCCGACCGTGAGCAGTTCTGGCGCGTCGATCTGGAGCGTGTACCCCGCGTCGGCGACGATCTCGTACTCCTCGGCCATCGCGTCGGCGACGGCGAAGAGATACTCCTCGTAGTCGCCGTAGTGGTCGTCGACGTGGGTCGCGGTGACGACGCTCGGCGACGCCGCCGTGACGAACGCCTCCTCGAAGTCGGCGTCCGTCGCGTCGAGCGCGTCGCGGAACGCCGCCAGCTCGGCCTCGGCCTCGTCGCGGCCGGTGTACTCGACCGGACCGGTCACGACGGGGTGCTCGGAGAGGTCGATCACGTCCGTCTTGAACGTCTCCTCGGCGTAGTCGGGGAACTCCTGGAGGTCCGCCCACAGCCCCTGCTCGCGCGTCCCCTCGATACCGCTGAGCCGGTCCGCGACGTACCAGTTGAACGAGACCCGCGACTGCTCGCCGTTGTTGGCGACGTCGAGACCCGCGTCCGCCTGCCGCGCGACCACGTCGCGCGTGGCGTCCCTGACGGTCTCCTCCCACTCCGCGTCGTCGACGGGCTCGCCGTCCTGGCGCCGCGTGAGGAGGTCGAGTAGCTCGGGAGGCCGGGGAAGACTGCCGATGTGCGTCGTCCGGATTCGGTCGTCGTTCGCCGTCATGTATGCTGGTGTGTCCCGCCTCGTGCCGCCTAAAGTTCGCGGAACCTGCAAGGACCGGAGAGCGGGAGGGGAGGGAAAGAGGAGGGGAGGCCGGCGCCTACGCCGACGGCGAGAAGACCGGCTCCGACTCGCCGTACGCGGCGACCACGACCGCGGTCGTGAACCGGTCGGGCGCCGCGGCCGCCGACTCGATCCGGACCTCGCGGTCCGGCAGGTCCCAGTCGCGGAGGTCGCCGCCCGCGTCGAGCCCCGCCTCGATCCGATCGCGTACGTCGTCGGGGTCCTCGCCGGTCACCTCGTAGAAGAGGCCGGGGCCCGGACCGGTGGCCCAGCCGAGGCCGGCGGTCACGTCGGGATGGCGGCGCGGCGCTCGCTTCGAGTCGGCGTCCTCGGCGCCGGCGCGGCCGCCCTCGCGGAAGTCGACCGCGTCGCCCGGCCCGACCGTCCGCCGCGCCTCGACGACCGTGAGGCGGTTGCCGGCGGGGCCCAGGTCCGGTGCCTCCGGGACCGACTCGACGGTCGCCTCCGCGGGGACGACCGAGGAGACCGCGACGAGGTTGTAGTTGTGGAGGTTCGCGTCCGCGAGCGCGGCGTCGTAGGAGGCCATCGCCGTGTCGGCGACGCCGACGCCGCCGGCGACGTGGATGGTGTTCATTGCCGGAGCGTTGACGGCGCGGGAGGTAAGGGGTTACGAAGCGATCGCATCTCGACTGGCTGCCGACACGGGTGTTTATAAACGGCTGCGGTGGCGCGCCGCCGAGCGGTCGCCATCGGCGACCGCGAGGAGCCCGCGAGGGACGCGGTGAGCGCTCGAAGAGCGCGAACCGCGAGGCTGGGGAGGTGTGAGGCTGCGGTTTGCGGTGCGGGGCGGGACTCAAAGGGGAGCCGGGAGAACGGCGCAGGCGACGCAAGCACTGGAAGGAGCGAACGAAGTGAGCGACTGAAGCGCGCAGCGAGCGTGCGCCGTTCTCCCGGCTGGGGCTTTGGCGGTGTTCGCAGTTGATCCGTCAGCAACCATTTATAAACGATCGACTGAGGATTCAAACAAGATCGCCGCTGATCCACGGTCAGAAGTCCCACAGCACTCGAAAACGACTCCCGCCCAGTACGCCTAGTACTGGTAGTTGATGACCTTCTCTTCGGTCTGCTCGGCGTCCTGCAGCTTCTCGCGGGCCGCCTCGAAGTCCGCCTGCGTGACCTCGGTGCGGCCGTCGCGGATCGCGAACATCCCGGCTTCGGTCGCCAGCGAGGCGATGTCGGCGCCGCTGTATCCATCCAGATCCGCGGCGACCTCGCTCACGTCCGTCCCCTCGGCGACGTTCATGTCCTGCGTGTGGATCTCCAAGATGCGCGCGCGACCCTCGGCGTTCGGCTCGGGGACCTCGATGAGGCGGTCGAATCGACCGGGGCGCAAGATCGCTTCGTCGAGCATGTCGAAGCGGTTGGTGGCGGCCATGATCCGGACCTCGCCGCGGTCGTCGAAGCCGTCCATCTCGGAGAGCAGCTGCATCATCGTCCGCTGGACCTCGGCGTCGCCCGAGGTCTTCGAGTCCGTCCGCTTGGCGGCGACGGCGTCGATCTCGTCGATGAAGATGACGGCGGGCTCGCGCTCGGCGGCGAGTTCGAACAGGTCCCGGACGAGCCGGGAGCCCTCGCCGATGAACTTCCGGACGAGCTCGGAGCCGGCCATCTTGATGAAGGTGGCGTCGGACTCGTTGGCGACCGCCTTCGCGAGCATCGTCTTCCCGGTGCCCGGCGGGCCGTGCAGGAGGACGCCGCTCGGCGGCTCGACGCCGACCGCCTCGAACTGCTCGGGGTTCTCGAGGGGGTCCTCGACCGCTTCGCGGACCTCGCGGATCTGGTCGTCGATACCGCCGATGTCGGCGTACTCCACGTCGGGCGACTCGGTGACCTCCATCGCCTGCGCCCGGGAGTCGGTCTCGTCGTCGAGCACCTGCTGGACCGCGAAGGAGTCGTTGATCGCGACGCGGTCGCCCGGCCGGAGGTCGGACTCGAGCGTCGTGGACGTCTGCGTCAGCACCTCCTGGTTGTTGCCGTGCTGCTTGATGACGACGCCGTCCTCGGTGATCTCCTCGACGGAGGCGATGTACAGCGAGGAGGTCTTCAGGACCTCGTTCTCGCGTTTCAGCTCGTCGACGTCGGTCTTCAGCTCGCCGCGTCGGTCCTGCGCGTCGTCGAGCCGGTCTTCGAGCTCATCGTTCACTTGTCGTATCCGCCGGTAGTGCTGGCGGATCGCCTCGAGCCGCTCCGTCTCGCTCATCTCCGGATCGAGCTCCAGACGGGGACGGTCGGGCAGTGAGGGGCTATGAGACATTCGTTGTTCCCGGTTAGGAAGCGCGCGTAAATGTGCCTTTGGGTCACGGCGGTCTCCCGGTCCGATCGTAACGTTCGGCCCGTGTCGACCGCGTGATACCTCGGACGCACCCAGATATCGACTCTGATATTCACAGGTCAACGTTTTAACCGGTCGCGTGCGTAGCCCGAGTTATGAGCGCACGAACAGCGGTCAGCCGCGCCGGTCTGTGGGTCTCAGCGGGCGATCAGCGGGCCGCAGTCCTCCGATCATGAGCGGCGCCGAGTCGCAGCCCACGGTCCTCGCGGTCGACGACGAGACCGACCTCGCCGAGCTGTACCGGGTGTACCTCGACGCGGCCTACGAGGTGCGGATCGCCACCGGCGGCGAGGAGGCCCTCTCGCTGATGGACGATTCCGTCGACGTAGTCCTTCTCGACCGCCGGATGCCCGACATGTCGGGCCACGAGGTGCTAGAGGCGATCCGCGGAGCGGGGTACGACGCGCGGATCGCGATGCTGACCGCGGTCGAGCCCGACGTCGATATCGTCGAGATGCCGTTCGACGACTACAAGACGAAGCCCGTCACGAAGGAGGACCTGCTCTCGCTCGTGGAGGTGCTGCTCCACCGCGCGAAGTTCGACGAACACAGCCAGGAGTTCTTCGCGCTGGCGTCGAAGAAGGCCGCGCTGGAGGCCGCCGACACGACGAACACCGGGGAGTACGAGGAGCTCATCGACCAGATGGAAGCGGTGCGGGATCGGGTCGACGACACCCTCGATCACCTCTCCGCCCGCGACGCGTTCGTCGAGGTCCCCGGGAACGTTCCGTAGCGGGCTCTGGTAACTCCTTACTCGATCTCTAACTCCGCGTTCTCGCCGTCGTCGACGCCCTCGCTCTCCTCGTCCCACTCCAACTCGAACTCGACGCTGAGCTCGCCCGGGCCGTCGGCGGGCCCCTCGCGTTCGGCTTTCACCTCGAACGCCGGCCGCGCCGGCGGGTCCATCGTTACCGACCGCTCGCCCTGCTTCAGGGTGAGCGCGCTGCCGGACTCCAGCGAGTCGGCGACGGTCCTGAGGTACGCGGCGATCTCAGCGCGGGTTCGACGGCTCTCCGACTCGAAGAGGACTTCTTCAGGCATGGGTGGGTGTACGCGCAGTAAACATATAAAACGACCTGCGAAACGGAACGAGACCGTCTCCGACGGCGAAATGCGCGTCGGCGCGGAGGTCGTTCGAACTGGCTGGCTCTGTTGACCGCTCGTTTTTTAAGCGGACTTCGGTCCCGAACAGTTAGACGGAGGGGGCCGTCTCTCGATCGACTACGGGAGTGGGTATATCGATACGGTAGAGTGGTTGTTTATAAGTGATCGAGTGGTGTTGCTGTCGGCTGTTTATAAGTGATTGATGGTAAATCGGCGGTGAACACCTCTAAAGCCCCAGCCGACGAGGCGGGCGCACGCTCGCTGCGCTCCTCACTCGCTCGCTAGCGCTCCCTCGTTGCGGTGCTTACGTCGTCATCAGAACGCTTTGCGTTCTGATTGGCTCACGAGAGTTCCGCTCTCGTGAACGCCTGCGCCCGCCTCGTCGGCTGCCCCTTTGAGTCCCACCCGCCCACAATCGCACCGCACCTCACGCCTCCCCAGCCTCGTCGCTGGCGGCTGTCGCCGCCAGCGACTCCCTCGCGCGGCGCTGTTCGCGCCCTTCGGGCGCTCACAGGCGCGCGCCGACCGCCTCATTGATTTATAAGCGATCGTTGCGGTCGCTTATGGCTATATAAATACTGAATCGTCATCACCGATCTGCAACACTTACTCCCGCTATCTATCGAGACACGGCCACCAACGAACAGCTGTTTCATGCCGCCTCCTGTCTGTTGAGTGGGATTTCGACGAAGCGGTCCGCGGAGAAGCGCGTTCGAGTCCGAGACGCCTCGCGCCGTCGTTAGCTCCCGGCGCGGAGGTCGCCGACTGTGAGCACGCGCGTTCCCACGGGCCGTTTGACGAACTCGCCGACCTCCCGGCCGAGGAGCTCGCTGACCCCGCGCTGCGCGGCGACGTCGAGCAGGCGCTGGTCGATCAGCCCGTCGACGACGACCGTGTGCGGGGCCGTCTCTGCGCTCTCGACCGCGTCGAAGGCGTCGACCGCATCGACCTCCGCGAGGACGCCGCGGTCGTCGCCGAGGAGCCGGGCGCGGTCGCTGCCGGCGTCGACGATCTCCTGCACGTGTTCCTCGATCGATCGCGGCTCGTCGTCGAGGGGAGTGTCGTCGGTCACCGAATCCGCCGTCTCCGCGTCGTCGGCCTCGGGATCGGGATCGACCGTGTCGGAATCGTCGGATCCCGAATCCGACGCGTCGTCCGTGGTGTCGTCGCCGTCGCTGATCTCGTCGGCGTCGGGCGCGTCGCCGTCGTTCCCCTCGCGCCCCTCGTCGGTCTCCTCCTCGCCGGTCGCCGCGGGTCTCGGTGGGTCCTCGACCGCCTCCACGAGCCCGCCCTCCATCGCACCGCGAGCCCCGTCGGCGACGACGCCGGAGTCGCCGTCACTCGACCGGCTGACCTCGGTACCGTTTTCGGCGTCGTTCTCGTCAGCGGGCTCGGACGCACCGCCGGGGAGGCCGGTTCCCTCTCCTTCGAGCGGAGCGTCCCCCGAATCGTCCGCGGCGGCCTCGCGGAGGTTCGGCTCGTCGGCGAGGCTGCTGTACGGCACCTTCCCGCGGAGCGCCTCGAAGACGGCGTTGCGGTCGAGGTCTTCGACCGACTGGCCGGGCGGGGCGAAGGCGACGTAGTCCACGTCGCCCACCTGCGCGAGCTCGCGGAGGATGAGCTCGCCGCCGCGGTCGCCGTCGAGGAACGCGGTGACGGTGCGGTCGGCGGTGAGGTCGGCGACCGCGTCGGGGACGTTCGTCCCCTCGACGGCGACTGCGTTCTTGATGCCGCACTCGAGCAGGGTCAGCACGTCCGCGCGCCCCTCGACGACGATGACGGCGTCGGAGTCGCCGACGCGGGGGCCGGCGGGGAGCCCCTCGTAGTCGACGATCCCCTCGACGCGGGCGGCCTCGCGGACCTCATCGAGGATGTCGTCGCTCCTGAGGCTCGTCTCCTCGAAGCCGCCGGCGACGAGTTCCTTGGCGCGCTCGACGACCTCGCGGCGCTTCGCCGCCCGCACGTCCTCGATGCTCGTCACCTCCACCGAGGCGTGGCAGGGGCCGATACGGTCGATCGTCTCCAGCGCGGCGGCGAGGATCGCGGTCTCGACCTTGTCGAGGCTCGACGCGACCGTGACCTCGCCGAACGACTGGCCGTTCTCGGACTCGACGGCGACGTCGATCCGCCCGACCCGCGAGGACTCTTGGAGGTCCCGCAGGTCCAGCTCGTCGCCGAGGAGCCCCTCCGTCTGGCCGAACACCGCGCCGACGACGTCGCTCCGCTCGACGACGCCGTCGGCCGCGATGGTGGCGTGGATGAGGTATTTTTCGGTGTCTTTCATGATGGGTGAATGGTGATGATCGGGCGGAGCCGGCCGCCCGTGGGTCGTTGTGTCCGTCGGCGAAAATAGTTATCGCACGTGCCTGCGTCGACGTCTGGTGAAGAAAAAATCTCTTCGATACTAAATACTGAATTAGACCAACAATATTTATCCGGTGAATCCTAACGCTGTTCCACATGAGTCGATCTCGGAGAGATCTCGTGTGGATACCGACGTTCGCGGTCCTCGTCGCCTTCGCGGTGCCGTGGCCGCTGTGGGGAGTCGATCGAGTCGTCGCCGGGCTGCCGGTGTGGATCTGGTGGCACGTGGCGTGGCTCGGGCTGTGTACCGTCCTGTTCTCGCTGTTCGTCCGGAGCGGCGCGTGGGAGCGCGGGATGGGTCGCCAACCGGGGTCGAAATCCGAATCGCCGCTCGGAGGTGACCGACAGTGACGCTCGGCCTGTCGCTCGGGGTCGTCGTCGGCTACCTCCTGTTCGCGCTCGCGGTCGGCCTCGTCGCCTACCACGTCTCCGAGGCGACCGCCGAGGACTACTACCTCGCGAACCGCTCGATCGGAACGGTCGTGCTACTGTTCACCACGTTCGCCACCCTGCTCTCGGCGTTCACCTTCTTCGGCGGCCCGAACCTCGCGTTCGCCGCCGGGCCGGAGTGGCTGATCGTGATGGGGACGCTCGACGGCGTGCTGTTCGCGGTGCTGTGGTACGCCATCGGCTACAAGCAGTGGCTGATCGGGGACCGGCACGGGTACGTTACGCTGGGAGAGATGCTCGGCGACCGCTTCGGCTCTACCGGGCTCCGCGCGCTCGTCGCGGGTGTGAGCCTCCTCTGGCTGTTCCCGTACGTCATGCTCCAGCAGATGGGCGCGGGCGAGGCGCTGGTGGGGCTCACCGGCGGCGCCGTCCCCTACTGGGGCGGCGCGGCGCTGGTCACCGCCTTCATGATCCTCTACGTCGTCCTCGCCGGGATGCGCGGCGTCGCGTGGACCGACACGGTACAGGGGCTGTTCATGCTCTCCATCGTCTGGATCGCCGCCGTGTGGGTGGTCTCGGCGGTCGGCGGCGTCGGCGCCGCCACCGGCGCCATGCTCGACGCCCGACCCGACTTCGGGAACTTCGGCGGCGGGACCTACTCGGTCGGGTTCATCGTCTCCACCGCGATCACCATCGCGTTCGGCGTGACGATGTTCCCGCAGATCAACCAGCGCTTCTTCGTCGCGAAGTCTGGCGAGACGCTCAAACGGTCGTTCGTGCTGTGGCCCGTCCTCGTCCTCCTTCTCTTCCTCCCCGCGTTCATGCTCGGCGCGTGGGCGGTCGGGATGCCGGTCGAGGTGCCGGAGGGCGCCAACGTGCTCCCCGTCGTCTTGAACGAGTACACGCCGGCGTGGTTCGCGGCGCTCGTGATCGCGGGCGCGATGGCCGCGATGATGTCTTCCTCGGACTCGATGCTTCTGTCCGGATCGTCGTACTTCACCCGCGACGTGTACCGGCCCGTGATCAACGCCGACGCCTCGGAGCGCCGCGAGGCGTGGATCGCCCGGATCGGCGTCGCCGTCTTCGCCCTCCTCGCGTTCGTCGCGAGCCTCTTCCGGCCCGGGACGCTGATCGAGGTCGGGGACACCGCCTTCTCCGGGTTCGCGCTGCTGGCGCTCCCGGTGATCTGCGCGCTCTACTGGGACCGGACGACGCGGACCGGGATGATCGCCGGGGTGCTCGTCCCGCAGGTCGCGTACCTCGCGGTGGTGCTGTCCGCGGTCGTCGGCACCGTGCCGACGCTGCCCCGCACCGTCGCCGGCGGCTGGGACGTGGCGCTCGGGCTGATGGTCCTCTCCGCGGTCCTCACGGTCGGCGTCTCGCTCGTCACCGCGCCGACCGCCGAGGGCGACGCCTCGCGGTTCGCGGTCGCCGGGGACTGAGCCGACCGCTGTCGCGGTCGCTCGCGGCGCGTTTAAAAACCTCCTCAGAGGGGCTCAGTCGTCGAGCTCTTCCGTGACCGAGTCGGGGGTAGACTCGGCGTTACCCGGGGCCGCGTCGCGTCCGGCGTTGCTCCCGCCCGGCCCGTCCGGGAGCGTGTCGAACTCGGGATCGAACAGTTGGAGCGCGGTCCGGATCGTCTCCCAGTCGTCCTCGCCGGCCGCGTCGCGCAGCGACCGGGTCGGGGCGGCGAGCAGCTGGCCGACCAACGCGTCCGCCAGGTCCTCGACGGTCTCGCGCTGTTCGTCGGTCAGGTCACCCTGCGCCTCGAGCTTCGAGACCGCGCGGTCGACCTCGCGGGCCTTCACGCGGTCGGCGCCCGCGTACATCGCCGAGATGGCGTCGTCGGCGCGCTTGCGCTTGTACGCCTCCAGGATGCGGTCGAGCTCGTCGTCGATGATCGCCTCGACCTCCCGCGCCTCCGTCTCGCGGCTCTCGCGGGTCTTGCGGGTCACGTCCTCCAGCGCGTCGATGTCGTACAGCGTGACCCCGTCGCGGTCGGCGAGCGCGGGGTCCACGTCGCGCGGCTGCGCGATGTCGATGCAGACGAGTCGGTCGGCGCCCGCCGCGTGTTTCGGCCGAATCACCGGGTCCGGGCTGCCGGTCGCCGCGATCACGAGGTCGGCGTCTGCGACCACGGTCGAGAGGTCGGCGAGCGACACCGCCTCGGCGGGGGTGTCGACCTCCTCGGCGACGAACGCCGCGTTCGGCACCGTCCGGTTCGCCACGACGATCTCCGAGACCGGGGTGTCGTCGAGCGTCCGGGCCGCGAGCGTCCCCATCTCCCCGGCGCCGACCACGACAGCGGAGCCGTCGGTGAGATCGATCTCGCCGGCGGCCAGCCGCACGGCGGCCGAGCCGAGCGAGACGACTCCCTCGTTGATCGACGTCTCGTTGCGCGCGCGCTCGCCGACGTGGAGCGCCTTCGTCACTCCGTCTTTCAGCACCGGGCCGATGCCGCCCGCGGACTTCGACTCCTCGTACGCCTCGCGGAGCTGGCCGATGATCTGGTCCTCACCGAGGACGAGCGACTCGAGCCCGGAGGCGACCCGCATCAGGTGTTCCAAGCTCTCCTCGTGGTCGAGCCGGCGGACTGCGCCGCCGCGGACCTCGGGCGCGAACGACTCCAGCGCGACCGCGCCGTCGACGGTCCGGTCGGTGACGACGTACGCCTCCGAGCGGTTGCACGTCTGGAGCGCGAACGCCTCCTCGACCCCGTCGCGCGCGAGCAGGTCCGAGACGGTGGCGCGGACGCCGTCGCCGCCCGCGGCCTCGATCTCGTCGACCGTCGCGCGGGAGTGGGCGACGCTCACGCCAGTGATAGCGCCCGTCTCCTTCATCTGGTGAGTACCTCCTCGATCACGGAATCCGCCTCTTGCCGACCGTAGGAATCCCCCTTTTGTAAACCCTTCCAAACCCCCTCGGATCGCACGACTCGACGGATCGCTTCCCGGCGTTTCTCGGGAGCGATCTCCCGGCCTTTGAGCTCTGCCCGAAGCTCTCCGGACAGTTCCGCCATCGCGCCGGCGCCGTCGATCTCCGCCTCGATCCGCTCGCGGAGCGCCTTCGCGAGCGCCGGGCTCGTCCCCCCGGTCGAGAGCGCTACCCTGATCGGGTCGTCCTCGACCGTCGCCGGGACGACGACGCTCCGCGCTCCCCGGCCTCCCGACCGGTCCGCCGCCGACACGTCGGTCCGGTTGACGAGCGCGTCGGCGTCGAGCGCCGCCGCCTCGGCCGCCGCGTTGACCGCCGCGTCGTCCGTGGCGGCGACGACGAGCGCGGGGTCGACGCGGTCGATCCAGCCGCGGACGGCCTCGGCGTCCGGCGCGGCGCGGACCAGTTCAACCGACTCGGAATCCGCCTCGGCGAGATTGACCAACCGATCGTCGAACGCGGGGCTCACGACGACGACCCGCGCCTCGTTCGCGAACCGGGACGCCTTCCGCGATCCGACGGCGCCGCCGCCGAACACCAGCACCGTCTCGCCGGTGAAGTCGTGGTACAGCGGGATCACGCGGTGTTGCTGTCGGCGCGGTCGGCGATGCGGATCCCCGTCTTCTTCAGGATTCGGGTCGAGAACAGCGTGTCCCAGTCGCTCTCGCCGACCTCCCAGTACTCGTCCATCAGCTCCTTCACCTCCGCGATCCGGCGCTCGCTTTCGGCCTCCGTCCGCCCGTGCGTCATCGCGAAGAAGTTGTACTCCCAGACGCCCGCGTGGCGCGGGCGCTGGTAGCAGTGGGTGACGAAGTCGAGCCCCGCGACAGCCGGCCCGACTTCGTCGAGCGCGTCCTCGGGCACGTCCCAGACGGTCATCCCGTTCTCGGTGTACCCGAGCGCGTAGTGGTTCGGGATGACGCCCACGCGGCGCACCTTCCCCTCCGCCTCGAACCGCTTTACCGTCTCGATCACCCACTCGGTGTCGGCGCCGATCGCGGCCGCCACGTCGGCGTACGGCGTCTCGCTGACTGGGAGTCCGCCCTGAATCTCGACGACGAGGTCGCGCTCGTCGGGGGTGAGCGTCGATCGGTCGCTCGGCGAGACGGCCGGCCCGAGATCCGACAAATCAACGTCGCCGTCCGGGACCGGGCCGTCGACGAGGAACTTCGCGCCGACGTGGAACTCCCGGACCTTCGGGAGGTTGTACGTCTCCTGCCCGGTCGCGGCCTCGATCTCCGCGAGCACCTCGTCGACCCGGTCGCCGCCGTCCTTGTCCGGGTCCGGGTGGTCCGCGACGCTCACCACGAACCACATGTTGAGGTGCGGGTGCTCGCGCTCGTAGTTGTGCGCGACCGCGGTGAACTCGTTGACGGTCTCCGCGATCTCGTCGTACCGGTCCTCGGGCGCGTGCATCGCGACGAGCGACGCCGCCCCGCCGATCTCCTCGGCGTTGACGAGCGCCCCGAACCGGGAGAGGATTCCCTCTTCGTCGAGATCGCGGACGCGTTCGCACAACTCCGGGCCGGTCACCTCGATCCCGTGCTCGCGGAGCGCGGCCGCGGCCGGTTCGAAGGGGCGCTCTGTCACCGGGAATCCGCCTTGGAAGGCGTTGATGATCCCGCGGTCGAGCGCCGTCAGATCCGCGTCGACCTCTTGCATACGTTTGGATCGGATCCGCGCGAGAATAAGCGATCCGGCCTGCGCGTCACCGTGAGGACGGTGGGCGTCGGGACGGTCCGTCCCGACTCAGCCGTCGAGGTCGCTGGCGATATTCGACAGCGACGACCGAGGACCGCGCGTCGCGTCGTACACCGTCCGCTCGCCGGGGATCCGGAGGCCGTACTGCTCGCCGGGAACGACGACGTCGAGGACGATGACGTCACCCGGTTCGCGGTCGTTCTCGTCGAGCCACTCGGCGAGGCGGTTCGCCCCTTCGCCAGGCTCGCGCGCGAGCCGTCGGTTGTCGAACGCGCCGCGGACGAGCCGCCCCTCGCCGTCGCTCCGCACCGGCGCGTGGTACTCCTCTCGGTCGACGGCGACGCGGACGATATCGCCCGCGGCGAGCGCAAGCGACTCGCAGCTCCCGGACTCGACGCGCCCGTCGAGCTCGTCGCCGTTCGGGATCCGGACGCAGGGCCGGCGAGTGCCGCCGCTACGGGCGAGCGAGACCCGGATCGATGCGACGCCCTCGTCGTCGGAGGGGACGCGGGGCATCGAGAAGGCGGTTACTCCTCGTCGGCGTCAGCGTCGGCGTCGCCCTCGCCGAGCGCGGCGGCGACGTCGTCGCCGTCGACGACCGAGACGTTGATCTGGGCCACGTCGTTGTCGATCTCGCGGCCGCGAACGGTGATGCGCTTGCGCTCGCCCTCGCGGGATGGCTTGAAGCCGACGCCGTCCTCAAGGAGGAGCTCCTTCAGGCGGGTGCCCGAGACGTCCTCGCGCATCGGGCGGCCGGTCTCGTCGGAGCCGCCGGTGATATCGACCGTGTGCTCGGAGAGTCCGACGGCGTCGCCGCCGAGTTCGTCACCGATCTCGCGACCGAGGAACCGGTTGGCGTCCTGTCCGTCGACCTCTCGCTGGAACGTCTCGCCGGTGTCGGGGTCGGCGATGACGACTTTGAATTCGGCCATGAGCGAACTGAGACTCCCGCGAATAAAAAGCACGTCGAAAGCGCGATCCGACCGAGATCCGCAGGCGGACTGCGTCGCAGACGACGCTCGCCGCTCAGTCGTCGCGGTCGATCCGGTCGATCTGCGGGTCGCCGTCCCCCCACGGATCGTCGACGAACGCCTCTTCGAGTGTCCGAGCGACGGGTTTCGGCCGATCCGGGCCGCCCGCATCCGCGACGCTCCCGACCGTCTCCGGGTCGAACGGAACGTCGATCGCGCCGTACACCCCCGCCGTTACATCCGCGATATCGCGCGCGTCCCCCCGCGTGACGACCAGACAGCCGGCCACGAGCGCGGCGTCACCTCGGACCCGCTGGGCGATTCCCGCGACCTTGCCGCCGCCCGCGACGCGGACCGAGTGGTCGCCGGGACAGAACGACTCCGGCGGTTCGCCACGCGACACGTCGGCACCGAGGCGCCGCAACGCCTCGATAACCGTCTCGGTCGCACGCTCGTACCGCTCCGCGATCAACCCGCGGTCTCGGTCGTCACCGAGCGGAATCGCGTGCGCGAACGCGACCGTGTCGCCCGGGTACGCGACAGCCCGACCCCCCACGTCGCGCTCGATCGGAGTGAATCCCCGATCGGTGGCAACCCGCTTCGCTCGCTCGAAGCCCGGCTCGCGGGCGTCACGGCGGCCGAAGGCGACCTGTCGGTGCGGCGTCCACACTCGGAGTCCAGGCGTCCCGTCGCCGGCGCTCGCGAGCAGCGCCGCCGTGTGCTCTCGGTCCGCTTCGGGGCTGTGGCCGCGACCTCTGAGCACGCGCATACCGGCGAGAGGGGTCGGTCAGACAAGCCGTTTGCGACGCACGGCAGACGCGTGTCGTCCGCTTTTGCGAGGAGCCGTGACCGCGTGACACAAATGTTTTGCCGGCCCTCTGACTGTGTCAGGTAACGATGACCGATCTCGGCGCGCTGCCGGTGCAGGCGTACCTGGCAGCATGCCTGCTCGCCGGGGTCATCGGGCTCGGGCTCGGGTACGTCGCGTGGACCGACCGGGAAGAGCCCGGCGGCACCGAGGTCGCGCTCTATCTGCTCTGTGGCGGCGGTATCTCGCTGCTGTACGCCGTCAGAGTCGCCATCGCCAGCGAGCTGGCGATGGTCGTCGCGCTCAACCTCTCGACGCCCCTCGTCGCCGCGGTCCCCGGAATCTGGATGGCGTTCGTGTTGGCGTTCTCGGGCCACGACCGGTGGCGCACGGAGAACCGGACCGTCGCGCTCGCGGCCCCGGCGTTCGTCTGGGTGCTGGCCGCTTGGTCGAGCGGAACGCACGGGCTCTCACGCCGCTCGCTGGCGGCCGTCGTCGAGGGCCCGTTCACGCTGCTCTCGTTCGGACTCGGGATCGCGGACGCCGCGTTCGTGCTGTACGCCTACGGGCTGTGTATCGCCGGCGCCCTCGTCGTCGTCGACCTGTACCGCCGGACGGGGAATCGCTACCGGCTCCAGACGTTCGTGATACTACTCGGCACGCTGTTCCCGTTTCTGGGCGGGATCGTCACGGTCATCGACGTGGGGAGCTACGCGCACCTCGCGTGGTTCCCGACGGGGCTCGTGGTCCACGGGGCCTTCCTGTACGGGACCGTCTTCTGGCTCGGGACGCTCGACGCCGCGGTCGTCGCGCGCGACACGGCCGTCGAGGTGATGCAGGACCCCGTGATCGTCGCCGGATCCGACGGAGAGATACGGGACCTCAATCCGGCGGCGGAAGAGCTCCTTCCACCGGACGCGGTCGAATCGTCGCTGTCGGAGGTGTTCCCGCTCTTGGAGGTCGGCGTGGAACACCCGATATCGATCGGGGGTCGCCAGTTCGACATCCAAGAGGATCCGATCACTGACCCCCGCGGGACCGACCGCGGACACGTGTTCCTGCTCCGGGACGTGACCGAACGCGAGCATCGACAGACCGAACTGGAGCGCCGCGAGGCCGAGCTGGAGCGACAGAACGAACGGCTCGAGGACTTCGCCGGCGTCGTCTCTCACGACCTCCGGAACCCGCTCGCGGCCGCGACCGCAGCGGTAGAGCTCGCTCGTAGCGGTACCGGTGACAACGACGATGCCCTCGACCGCGCCGCGAACGCCCACGAGCGGATGGACGACCTGATCGAGGGGCTGCTGTCGCTGGCGACCGCCGGGAAGTCGGTCGACGAGGTCGACCGCGTCTCGCTCGACGGGACCGCGAGGCGGGTCTGGTCGCGGCTCGAGACCGCGGACGCGACGCTGTCGGTCGACGGGCCAGACGTGCCAGCACTCGCCGACGGCGACCGGCTCGAACAGCTCCTCTCGAACCTGTTCCGCAACGCGATCGAACACGTCGGCGACGACGTGGCAGTACGAGTCGAGATCGAGCACCGAGAGGACGGTATCACCCTCACGGTCGACGACGACGGTCCCGGCGTACCCCCGGACCAGCGCTCGGAGGTGACCGAACGCGGCGTTTCCCTCGATGGCGGGACCGGACTCGGGCTCGCCATCGTCGGCGACATCGCCGAGGCGCACGGGTGGGCGCTCTCCGTCGAGGAGTCGGCGTCCGGCGGCGCGCGCTTCGTGATCTCGGGGATCGAGCCCGCGGACGACTGATCCGGTGCGTGGACCGTCGTTTCGCGGACCTCCCGGGGTGGCCGGCTCCGACGCACACTTCCCCGTCGAGTCCGTCGTGACGGGTCGATGGCCGTCACACCCCCGGCGTCGGTGCTCGACCGCTTCCGGAAGTTCTCGCGGTTCAACTCTCCGTACCCCGCGCACGACGACGGCTGCGCGATAGACCTCTACCCAGACGGCGAGACGGGGATCTCGCCGGTCGCCGGCGTCGTCCGAGAGACGCGGACCGTCGGCTGTCCGGACCGGTCGTACGCCGCCGACGAGGACCACCTGATCGTCGTCGAACTCGACAACGAGTGGTGTCAGCGCGCGGGCGCGGCGCCCGGAACGCTCGCGCGAATTCTCCACGTGATCCCGGAGGTGTCTCCGGGCGACCGCGTCGCGGTCGGGGACTCACTCGGTCCGCTGACGCGGTCCGGCTTCTTCGGGCGGTGGGTCGACGACCACGTCCACCTCGGGTTCAGACCGCCGGACGCGAACGCGCTCCGAGCGAGCGGGTCGCTCCCGGTCGACGTCGATGTGCCCGTCGAACCAGTCCGGTGGGACGGAACCGGCGCGGTCGTTGAGCGCGGTCCGACACACGTCGTCCTCGACGCGCCGACCCGTCCGGACCCCGGCCGGCGGTTCGCGGCGCTCGCGAGCGACGAGGGGATCCCTCTGGACGGCGGGCTGGCGCACTACGCGGGCGGCGGCGCGTTCGACGCGCTCGCGGACGGGACGGCGGTGTCGCTGTGGGGGACCCGCGTCGGAGTCGCGCGCGGACGCGGCGTCGCGTGGGAGCCGGTCGACGTGCTTGCGAACGGCCAGCGCGCGGTGGGGCTGTCGCTGTTCGCGGCCAGAGACGGCGGGTTCGGGACGAAGCTCGTCTGTCCGGACAGACGGTTCGAACTCGGAGAGACCGTGTCGCTCGCCCTCGCCCTGAGCGACGATCCGATCCGGCTCGGTGTCGGGTGAGTTCGGAGACATCCGTGGCTGGCGAGAACGACGGCAGGGTGGCGAACAGCCGGCGCGAACGATCGGCCGCGGCGGTGCGCCGGGCTCCAGCCTCGGCCGCCGCGGGGTGACGCGTCAGGTCACGGGGCGGATGACGCGGGATCGCGGATAAGGCGTCTGGTGGGGGTTCGACTGAGGTCCTCTCTCCGACCGCACCGCCCCAACCTCGCCGCCGTTGTCGCGAGTTCCGGGGACTACAAGCGGAGGGACGCCGACGGGTGGGATATGGACCGGAGCGAGGTCGAGGCGATGGAGCCGCTGCCGGCGGAGGCCGTCGAGCTCGTCGAGCGGCGGATCGAGGAGGAGCACGGCTACCTCTCGTGGCTGAACACGTCGGTCGACGTCGTCGAGCGCGGTCGGGTCGTCCTCTCGATCCCGTTCGACGACAAGCTGACGAACAGCGACGGCGGCACCATCCACGGGGGCGTGGCCGCGACGCTCGTCGACACCGCGGGCGGGATCGCCCAGCGCACCGCCTTCGAAGAGCCGCTCTCGGGCGGAGTCGCGACGGTGAACCTCAACGCGAACTACCTCCGGCCGGCGACGGGCGACCTCCGAGCGGAGGCGACGATCGTCAGGTCCGGCGGCTCGATCGGCGTCAGCGATATGAGCGTCACCAGTTCGACGAACGGGAACGCCGCCGAGGTCGTCGTCGGTCAGGGATCGTTCCGACTCTTTCGCGAGTAACCCGCCAGGCCGGCGAGGAGGTCGGTGGGATCGTCGAGCGCGTCCGCCAGTTCCGCGACCGCGTCCCGCTCGACCCGATCGGGCGCGGCGCGGACGGCGACCGCCTGCTCTCCCAGCGAGACGAACTCGCAACTGAGCCGCTCAGCCGTCTCGCGGAGTCCGAGGCCGGCGTCGGCGTCGCCCGCGAGCACCTTCCTAACTGGGCTCTCGAACGCCCGGACCGTCAGCTCGTAGCCGTCGATCCGGTCAGCGAGATTGGCGCGCGACGCGTCGCGGTCGGCCGCGAGCTCGTCGAGCGCGCCGTCGAAGCTCCGGCGGATCCCCGAGTCGGTCGGCCGGTTGACGAACCGAACGTCGCCGTCGACGAGGTCGGCGATCCCCGTCACGCCGTCGGGGTTGCCCTCGGGGACGACCAGTCCCCACTCGCGGGTCCACCCGCCGAGGTCGACGGCGTCGACATCGCGGTCGGTCGGGCCCGCGACGACTGCCACGTCGGGCACGCCGTCGCGGAGCCGGCGGAGCCCCTCGCGGGAGCCGACCGGGAGGTACCGCGGATTTTCGAGGCGGTCGAGCAGCCGGTTGAGCGCCGGGTCGTCCTCGCCGACGCCGAGCAGGGTCGGCGGGCGCACGTCGGGCGAGAACAGCCGGACCGACACGCGTTCGTCCTGATCGAGGTACTCCGTGTCCGGGTCGACCGCGACGACGCCGTCGGCCTCAACGAGGCTCGTCGTCGCACCCGACCCCTTGTCGACTGGGTAGACGAGAGGGAGATTGCCGTCGATCAGGTCGAGGAGGCCGACCGGCATCAGCCGCATGCGGCCCTCGCCGTAGCGCTCGCCGACGGCCATCCGGCCCTCAACGGTCGCCGTCGCGGGCTCCGGCTGGCCGGCCGCCTCGCGGATCGCGGGCGCGACGAACGTCCGGAAGATCGTGAGCGCGGAGACGGGGTAGCCGGGCAGGCCGATATACGCCGAGGGCCCCGGCGCGTCCACGTCTTCGCGCCGGTCGAGCCGTCCGACCAGCATCGGCTTGCCGGGCTTGACCGCCACGCCGTGGAGCAGGAGGTCGCCACGTTCCTCGATCACGCGGTAGATCACGTCGACGGCGCTCGCCGAGGTCGACCCCGACGAGAGCACGAGGTCGCACTCGTCGGCCGCGCGCCGGAGCAGTCGCTCCATCTCCTCGTAGTCGTCGCCTGCGTGCGGGTAGAGGACGGGCTCTCCCCCCGCCTCCTCGACGCCGGCCGCGATCGTCGTCGAGTTCACGTCGTAGATCTCGCCGCGCGAGGGGTCGAGATCCTCCCCCGGGCGAACAAGCTCGTCGCCGGTCGAGACGATCCCGACCCGCGGTTTCCCCGCGACCGGGACCTCGTCGACGCCGAGCGCGGAGAGCAGCCCGATCTCGCGGGGCGTCAGCCGCGTTCCGGGACCGAGCGCGCGGGCGCCCGCGGCGATGTCTGCGCCCGCGCTCATCACGTGATCGCCGGGCGCGATCGCGGTCCGGACCGCGATTTGGTCGGGTTCGGATCCATCCTTATCCGGATCCCCGCCGACCTCGTCCGTCCGCTCGACCATCACCACGGCGTCGGCGCCGTCCGGCATCACGGCCCCGGTGGAGATCTCGGCGCAGGTCCCGGGCTCGACGGTAACCTCGGGCGCTGCGCCGGCGTGGACCGCCCCCACGAGGTCGAGTTCGGCCGGGTCTGCCTCGTCGGCCCCGAACGTGTCGCGGGCGCGGACCGCGTACCCGTCCATCGAGGCGCGGTCGAACCCCGGCACGTCGATCGCGGCGTCAATCCGCTCCGCGAGGACCCGGCCGCGGGCGTCTTCCAGCGGAACCGTCTCCGGCGCCGGCGAGAGGTCGAGCGAGTCGATCGCCTCGCGTGCGGCCTCGGGCGTCGCGAGGTCGCGGAACTCCTTGCGCTCGCTCATGGGCTCGCCTCCCACAGCTCCACGTCGACGACCTCGCCCGCGTCGATCCCCTCCCGCGGCTCGGGGACGACGACCCAGCCGTCCGCAAGCGCGACGCTCGACAGGATTCCGGAGCCGCTGGCGCGGGTCGGCGTGGCGGCGGGGAGGGTCGAGTCAGCTCCGTTCCCGTCGCCCTCGGCGTTCCTGCCGCCATCGTCGTTCCCGCCGTCCTCAGCATCCCCGTCCCCGCTCTCGCTCTCGCTCTCCGAGAGCGAGACTCGCGCGAACGTCCGCGTTCCGGGCTCGCTCGGCACCTTCCGGGAGAGCCTCGCGCGCCGCGTCGGGAACGGGTCCGCGGTCGTTCCCCCCGCGCGCTTCTGGACCGGCCGGAGGAACTGCGCGGCGTTGACGATGCAGGCGACCGGGTAGCCGGGCAGCGAGACGATCGGGGTCCCCTCTGCCTCGCCAAGACAGACCGGGTGACCGGGTTTCAGGGCGACGCCGTGGACGAGCACCTCGCCGAGCGAGTCGACGACCTCCGGGAGCAGGTCGCGCTCGCCCACCGAAGATCCGCCGGTGGTGACGACTACGTCGGCGTCGAGGTCGCTCTCGATCGCGGCCGCGAGCGCGTCCTCGTCGTCGGTGACCACGTCGCGATAGCGGGCCTCTCCGCCCCACCGCTCGACCAGCCGCGAGATCGTCAGCCCGTTCGTTTCGATCACCTCGCCGGGGCCGGGGTCGGACTGGACCAGCTCCTCGCCGGTCGGGATCACGGCGACGGTCGGGCGCTCGTAGACGGCGACCGCGTCGAGTCCGACCGACTTCAGGAGGCCGAGGTCGGAGGGGCGGAGGACGTGCCCGGCCTCGAAGAGTCGCTGGCCGTCCGCCACGTCCTCGCCCGCCTCGCCGACGTTCTCGCTCTCGGCGACCGCGTCGAACGCCTCGATCTCGTCGGCGCCCCCGTCCCCGCCGCCGACCGTTTCCACCCGCTCGATCATCACGACCGCGTCGGCGCCCTCGGGGACCGCGCTCCCCGTGTGGACGCGCGCGGCCTCGCCCGGCGCGATCGAGCCGGCCTCGGCCCCGACCGCTCGGAGCACGGCCGGCGACCGGTCGGACGCGCCGAAGGTGTCCTCGGCGCGGACCGCGTACCCGTCCATCGCCGCGCGGTCGTAGCTCGGGACCGGCGCCGGCGCGTCGATCGGCTCGGCGACGACCCGCCCGTCCGCGTCGGCGAGCGGCGCCGACTCGGTCCGGCCGTGGGGGTCGGCCGCGTCGAGCAGCGTCGCCAGCGCGTCCGCGACGCGGGTCCGTCGTTTAAACCCGGCCTCGCGTCTGTCGTGGCTCATAGCCTGTCGTTTCGCGCCCGCGGCCAAAAATCCGTCTCCGGCGAGCGGATCGGAACGTCGCCCGCCGGGATCGTCAGGTCACCCACGAGAGGACGCGCGCGGCGCGATGTGCGCCCTGCGAGACTGCAACTCGGGCGGTCGAGACCACTTCCGCGATCCCGCGACGCGCGGCGGTTACGCTCCGCACCGCGCCGGTCCGCGCGTAGTACCCTGACTTGCGCCCGGCCGCGCCGACGTAGTGTTTCGCCGCCATCCGGATCGGCGCGCGGCGGCCATCCACCCGCGTCGTCCCGTTCCGGATCGCGTCGAGCACGTCGTCGGCCGTGACCGCGTCGACGGACTCGCGCCCCTCGATCTCGACCTCGGTGAACGCGCGTCCGACGTACTCCAAGTGGTGCGCGTCGCTCGCGGCGATCCCCGGATAGCCGTGCTCGGCCGCGAACCGCCGCGCGCGTCGGTTCCGGTAGCCGGTGAACAGCCACGCGTTGAACACCTCGACTGCGTCGACCTCGGGGACATCGGCGACTCCGCCGTTCGCCTCAACGCCGACGCGCTCGGCGCTCGCGTCGCTTTCTCCCGCCCCATCCTCTCGGTTCGGCACGGGGATGTTCCGCTCGCGGACGCCGTGGCGCGACCGCTGGAAGGGGTGGGGGACGATCGCGACGCCTCCGTGTTCGTGGATCCACGCGACGGTCTCGTCGTAGGGGCGCCGGCGCGGCGGCATGCGTTCGACGCCGACCGCGAGCAGGTGGCCGTGCGCGGTCGACACCTCCACGCCGGGGATCCCGATCAGCCCGTACTCGTCGGCGATCTCCGCCGCGCGCTTCGACTCGCCGATCACGTCGTGGTCGGTGATCACCACCGCGTCGAGCCCGATCTCCGCGGCGTGTTCCAAGATGAGCTCCACCGGCTCGTGGCCGTCGTAGCTGTCGTCCGAGTGGACGTGGGGATCGATACTGACGGTGACGCGGGACACGGCCGAGCTAACGCCGGGAGGTATATAAACGCGCGCGCCGCGTCAGACGAAGGGTTAGGTATCCGCGGGCGAACACGGGAGTATGAGCGATCCGGCAGACGGCGACGAGATCGACGGCGACGAGATCGACAGCGACGGATTCGACTCGACCGACCGCGAGTACGTCGACCGCGCGATCGAGCTCGCGGAGGAGGCCGTCGAGATGGGGAACACCCCGTACGGGGCGCTACTCGTCCTCGACGGCGAAATCGTCGGCGAGGGCCACAACGAGACGTTGACCGAGGACGACTTGGCGGCCCACCCGGAGCTGACGCTCGCGCGGTGGGCCGGCCGCGAGCTCGACGCCGACGAGCGCGCGCGGTGCACGATGTACGCCAGCACTGAGCCGTGCCCGATGTGCGCGACCGGAATCCACTACGCCGGGATCGGGCGGGTCGTCTTCGGCGTCGCGGGCGAGACGCTCGACGAACTCACCGGCGACGTGGTGACGATCCCCTGCGCCGAGGTGATCCGGCGGGCCGACGGCGACACGGCGGTCGAGGGACCGATCGCCGAGGCGGCCGCGATGGAGCTCCACGAGTCGGTGTACGGTGACTCGTAGCGTGAGCCGGCGAGGGGGGTCGCGGCGCCCATGACCGGGGCGCCCACGACCGACCCGCCCCCGATCCTCGCGGTCGGCGCCGCGGCGATAGACGAGTGGTACGCCGTCAGCAACCTCCCGGAGCCGGACGGCGGCGCGTTCGCGAGCGAGGTGACGACCGCGTTCGGCGGCGTCGGCGCCAACGTCTGCGTCGCGCTCGACCGGCTCGGGCGCGACGTGGGGCTCGTGAGCCGCGTCGGCGACGACGAGTACGGCGAGCGGGCGCGCGGGTATCTCGCGGACACCGGCGTCGACGCCTCGCGCGTCTCGGTCGGCGACGACCCCTCGACCCGGTCGGTGATCCTCAGCGACCCCGCGGGCGAGCGCGCCATCGTCACCGCGGGCGAGAGCTTCCGCCGCCTCCGGCTGGACGAGGCGGACTGCGAGGCGCTCGCCGCGACGGACACCGTCTTCCTCACCGGGTACGCGCCCGACGCGGTCTCGCGGGCGGTGCTCGACGTGATCGCGTCGGCCGCTGACCCGCCCGCGCTCGCGTTCGACCTCTCCGGCTCGGTCGAGGAGCTCGTCGGTCGGGGGACCGAGCCGGAGACGGTCCACCGACTGCTCCACGCCGCGGACCTGTTCGTCGCCGACGACGTGGCGGCCGCGGCCTACTTCGGCGGGCCGGACGCGGCGATTAATCGGGTCGCAGCCGCACAGCGCGCGCGGGAAGACGGCGGCGGGGGTCGATCCCCACTGACCGGCGACGACTGGCCCAGGGCGGTCCTCACCCACGGCGCCGACGGGATGACCGTTGTCGCCGACGGCGCGGTCACCGGGTTCGACGCGTTCGAGGTCGACGTGGTCGACGCGACCGGCGCCGGGGACTCGTTCGTCGCGGGGCTGATCGACCGGTTGCTCGCCGGGAGAGACGGCGGCGACGGCTCACGCCGCGAGCGCGTCGGCGTCGCCGACGGGGTCCGGTTCGCGGCCGCGGTCGCCGCGATCAACTGCACGTCCCGATTTGCACAGACCGGGCTTCCGACCCGAGACGAGGCGGAGGCGTTTCTCGCGGAGCGGGGGAACTGAGTCCGCCGAGCCGCAGTCACCGACTCTTTACCGCACCTCGTCGGCCCGCGCGACGAGTTCGGCGACACGCTCCGGGTCGACCGGCGCGGTCGTCTCGCCGCCCTCCTTGAGCGCGGTGCCGACGATCGCGCCGTCGGCGACCGAGAGCACGTCGCCGACCGTGTCGGCCCGGACGCCGCTGCCGACGAGGACTGGCGTGTCGAGGCCGTGGGCGTCGCGGTCGGCGACGACCTCGTCGAGCGCCTCCGAGTCCATCGCCTCGCCCGTGCCGCGTCCCGAGGCGATCACGGCGTCGGCGAGCCCTCGCTCGGCGGTGTCGGCGAACGACTCCGCGGTGTACCCCTCCGCGGAGAGCGGCGCGGAGTGTTTCACGTCGGTGTCGGCGAACACGCCCGCGTCGACGCCGAGGCGGTCGCGCAGTCGGAGCGTCTCGTGGGCCTTCCCCTGCACGACGCCCTGATCGGTGACTCGCGCGCCGGTGTGGACGTTCACCCGGACGTAGTCGGCGCCGACCGCGGCGGCGACCGACAGGGCTGCTTCCGCGTCGTTGCGGAGGACGTTGATCCCGAGCGGGAGATCGGTCGCAGACCCGATTTCGGTCGCCGCTCGGGTGACGCTCGCGACGACGTGTTTGGGCGCGTCGTCCGGGTAGAAGGGCGCGTCCCCGAAGTTTTCAACCATGATCCCGTCGACGCCGCCCCGGTCGAGCGCGCGGGCGTCGGCGGCGGCGCGGTCGAGCGCGTTCCGCATCGCGGCCGCGCCGTCGTCCGGCGCCTTCGGCGCCCCGGGGAGGGGCGGGAGGTGTACCATGCCGATCACGGGCGCGTCGGTGCCGAAGGTGGCCTCGAACTCCATCTACCGGCCGGACGACGCCTCCGCGGATAAGTCTCACCACACGGAGTCCCGCCGTCTCCACCTCCAACCTTTCATACCCCCACGGTTTACCGGATCGGGGCCGAAGTACCGACGAGAGATGGGTATCGACGTCGACGATTCCGGCGATCGAACCGGCGAGGTGACGCTCGTCCTCTCGCTGGGCGCCGCCCGGCGGCTCGCGGACCCGCAGGCGGCGGTCGCGGACGCGCGAGAGTGGAGCCGCTACGTCGGCGTCGTCGCCAACGACGCGGAGGCGGTCGAGCGGTTCGTCCGCGAGGCGGGCGTCGAGAACGACTACGCCCTCCGGAACTGGGACAAGTGGGGGACGCTCGGCGACATCCACGAACAGAGCGACGCCCCGCGGGCGGCGTTCGTCGGCACGTCGGCCGCGAACCGGCGCGTCGCGATCCACGTCGGCTTCGAGTACGTGCCGATCGACGAGGCGGCGGAGAAGGCGGGATGGGAGCTCTCGGAGCCGGAGCGCGCGTCGAGAGAGTCGGGCGGCGGGTCGGGGCTCGTCGATCGGCTGTGGCGGACGGTGCGAGAGCGGTTGGGCTAAGCGGGGCTGTATGGAGATGGCGGCAGAGAACGAGGGAGAAGGGCGGCCCGCTATTGCTCCAGTTCGACCGTCAGATCGGTCGCGATCCACGCGTCCGTGTTCCCCTCTTCGGTGAAAACGGTGCGGTCGGGCGAGCAGCGGCTCGCCGCGACCGTCGGGCGTGCGTCCGACGACTCTTCGACCTCGCGTTCGATCCGGTCTCCAGCGGTCATTACCGATGCGTCGGGGGTGCGGGGGGTTATAGTTTTCGGTCGGCCTAAACCGTCGGAAAACCGACCGGGGGCGTTTCGGCTGCGGCGAGACGGGCGGGGGATCGGATCCCATTAGCCCGTGGCAGTCGTAGATCGAGATGATGCCGGATTCGCTTTTCACTCCGTTTACGCTGCGCGACACCGAGTTCCGCAACCGTGTGATGTTGTCGCCGATGTGTCAGTACTCCGCGGACGACGGGTTCGCGAACGACTGGCACCGGGTCCACCTCGGTTCCCGCGCCGCCGGCGGGGCCGGAGTCGTGATGACCGAGGCGACCGGCGTCGAGCCGCGCGGCCGCATCACGCCGGACTGCTTGGGTATCTGGTCCGACGAGCACGCTGAGGCGATCGAACCGATCGTCGACTTCGTCAGATCGCAGGGCGCGACGCCCGGGATCCAGCTCGCTCACGCCGGCCGGAAGGGCTCGCACGCTCCTCCGGCCGAGGGCGGAGACCCGATCCCAGAGGACCGCGAGCAGGGCTGGGAAACGGTCTCCGCGACCGACGCGCCGTACCCGGACCCGGGCGCCGACGAGGACGAGTTGGCGTCGACTCGCCGGCTGGACGGCGAGGGTATCGACGAGGTGGTCGACGCGTTCGCGGCCGCCGCGGAGCGCTCGCGCGATATTGGGTTCGAGGTCGCGGAGGTTCACGCGGCCCACGGCTACCTGCTCCACCAGTTCCTCTCGCCGGTCACCAACGACCGCGACGACGAGTACGGCGGGAGCTTCGAGAACCGCACCCGCCTCGTCCGCGAGGTCGTCGAGGCCGTTCGCGAGGTCTGGCCCGACGACAAGCCCGTCTTTGTTCGCATCTCCGCGACCGACTGGCTCCCCGACCGCGACTCGTGGGACGTTGACGACTCGGTGCGGCTGGCTCCCCTCCTCGCCGAGGCCGGCGCCGACCTGATCGACGTCTCCGGCGGCGGGATCCACCCGGACCAGCAGCTTCCCGGCACCGGGCCGGGCTATCAGGTGCCATACGCCGAGGCGATCCGCGAGGGGACCGACGTTCCGGTCGCCGCGGTCGGTGGAATTACGGAGCCGACCCACGCCGACGCCCTCGTCCGGAACGGGCGGGCCGACCTCGTCGCGCTCGGCCGCGAGATGCTTCGGCATCCGTACTGGCCGCTCGAGGCCGCCCACGAACTCGGCGCGGACGCCGAGTGGCCGGTGCAGTACCGGCGTGGTCGGTTCGACTGAGACGGGTCGCCCGCGTCCCCGCTGGAGACGTGAATCTCCCGCACGCTCCGGGAAGACTTATTCCGCTCCCGCGAGCCGACGGGATATGGAGTACCGATCGTTTCCCGACGAGCGCGGCGACGAGTTCGACGCGTTCATGCGATACGCGTTCGCCCCCGCCGAGGGCCCGTACGACCCCGAGGAGGCGGACGATCACGACACCATCGCCGAGACGCGAGGGCTGTTCGACGACGGCGACGACGGCGACGATGGCGATCCGGTCGCTGTCTGCGCGCACCACTACTTCTCGCTGCGGATCCGCGGCGACGACCGCGAGGTCGCCGGGCTCTCCGCGGTCGCGTCCCCCCCGGAGCACCGCCGACAGGGGAACGTCGGGCGCATGCTCCGGGAGTCGCTGGCGGAGTACCGGGACCGCGGCGTCTTCGTCTCCACGCTGTGGCCCTTCGAGTACCCATTCTACGCCGCCTACGGCTGGGCGACCGCGAGCCGTTACCGCCGTCTCACCGCGCCGCCGGACCGGCTCGGGTTCGTCGACGACCTGATCGCGACCGCGGGCGACGAGGCCGGGACCTTCCGCCGGCTCGACGAGGACGACTACACGGCCGTGAAACCGGTGATCGCGGCGATGGCGGAGCGCTACGACCTGACGATGGACTGGACCGAGGAGTGGTGGCGCGAGCGCGCCCTGCAGGGCTGGAAGACCGATCCGTTCGTCTACGGCTGGGAGCGCGACGGCGAGCTCCGGGCGGTCTGTGCGTACAGCTTCGACGACGACACGGACGACGTAGCCGACGCGGACGATCCGGTTCTGCGCGTCTCCGACGTCGCCGTCGCGGACGACGAGGCGTGGTTCCAGCTCCTTCGCTTCTTCCGCAACCACGACTCGCAGGTCGCCGAGGTCCGGATCCGCGCCCCGCCGGACGCGCCCCTGCTCAACCTCGTCGACGACCCCCGCGCCGTCGACTGCGAGGTCCGCACCGGGCCGATGGTCCGGCTCGTCGACGTCGCTGCCGCCCTCGAAGCGCTCGATCCCGACCCCGCGGTCGAGGCCGCGTTCTCGCTGTCGGTCGCCGACCCCCTCGTCGACTGGAACGACGGGACGTTCCGCGTCGTCGTCGCGGACGGATCGGTGGCGGTCGAACCGGCGAACGGCCGCGAGGGAGACGATCAGGCCCCCGACGCCGCGGACGCCGCGGACGCCGCGGTCGACGTCGGCGCCCTCTCGCAGCTGTACGTCGGGTACAGATCGGTCGACGAGGTGGCCCGGGGCGACGGGCTCGTGGTCGATTCCGCGACCGCCGACGACCTCCGCGCGCTGTTCCCGCCGCGGACGACGCACCTGCGCGAGGGGTTCTGAGGCGCTCGCTCCGTGAAACGCCCCGCGCCGGCCGGGCTTTTTATCCGCGGACCGCCTACGTCGCGGTATGAGTTCCCGCGACGACAGACGCGACGACGACCTCGAGGAGCGGCTCGACGAGCTCGAAGCCGTGCTGAGCGAGCTCCGCCGCGACCTCCGTGAGACCGAGCGGGACCGCCGCGGCCCCCCGCGACCCCCCCGGCTCTCCGAGCTGGTGCGGTTCACCGAGCAGTACACCATCCCCACGGTGATCGCGCTGCTCGAGACGACGATCAAGTCGCTCGAACTGGTGCAGGGGACGCTCCGGCTCGCCGACCCCGGCCGGACGCTCGACGAGGCGGGCTCGGCGGCCGACCGCCTCGGCGACGCGCGGGACGGCGCGAGCGCGGGACTCGCGCGGTCGCTCTCGGAGCTCCGGACGGCGCTCTCGGAATCTGACCTCCCGGAAGAGGCCGCCTCGCGGTCGATAATCGCGGACGCGCGCGACCTCACGGCGGAGATCGAGGCGCGGATCGACGAGGGCCGCCGCGAGGCCGACGCGGCCCGGCGCGGGCGACGGGACCGGGTCGATACCCCGAGCGAAGATAGGCCGGATGAGAGCCGGACCGCCAGCGACGCAAACGACGACCGCGACGACCGCGACGGCCGTAGCGGCCGCGGTGTCAGGATCGACGTGACCGACCCGGATGCGGAGAGCGAGAGCGACGGAGACGGGGGCGACCCGGACGACGACCCCGCGCCCGAGGTCGACGTGGAGTCGGAGCTGGAGTCGATCAAGCGCCAGCTCGGCGACGGCGAGGCGGACGCGACAGACGAGCCGAACGAGGGAACGGACGCGACGGCCGGGGCAGACGAGGTGAGGGATGCCGACGGGGAGCCGGCCGACAACGGCGGTTCTGACGGTGATGAGGGAGACGGGGGAGCGGCGGACGGAGACGACGACCGAAACCCGGCCTGACCGCCGCGTCGTCGCTCGGTAGCGAACCCTTAAAAATCGACGCCGAGCCGCTCCGCGACCCGTTCGGCCGAGTCGAGGAGGAGCGTCTCGTCGTCGGTGAACACCTCCAGCGCGACCGTGCCGTCGAACCCGCCGAGCTCGGACTCCACGATCCCGTAGTCGACCTCGCCGGCCCCCACGGGGAGGTGGGTGTCGCCGCGGCGGCGGGCGTCGTGGCAGTGGAGGTGCGAGATCCGGTCACCGTGGCTCCGGAGGAATCGCTTGATCGCCTTGTTGTCGCCCTCCATGTACGCGTGCCCCACGTCGAAGCAGATCGGCGTGTCCGTCTCCCGAGCGAGCTCGCCGAGGACGGAGAGCTGGAGCCCCGCGTGCTGGTGGCCGACGTTCTCGACGACGACCTCGACGCCCGCCTCGCGGCCGGCGTCGGCGACTCGCCGGAGCTGGTCGGCGGCGACCTCCCGGAACTCGATGTCGTCGCGGTCGGCGGAGGTGGCGTGGAGGACGGCCTTCTCCGCGCCCAGATCGCCGGCCGCATTTAAAAGGCGACGCTGGTAGTCGACGATGGCGTCGTTGACCTCGGGAACGTAGCTGGCCAGCCGCTGGCTGTACGGGAGGTGGACGAGTAAGTCGCGGCCGGCGAGCGCGTCGGTCAGGCGCCCGGGGTCGATCTCGCCCGGCACGAGCGTCGGCTCGCCGATCCCGAGCTCGCAGAAGTCGAACCGCGTCGGCGACGCCGCGAGACGGTTGAGATCGTCGCCGACGGTGAGGCCGATGTCCATGTCGGCGGTGGGTGCGGCGGTCGTATAAATGGTGCCGCCGAGTCGGTGGCACTGCGACGATTCGGTTGGCGGCTTTCCACGCCTCAACCGCTCTGTACAGACTGAGCGGTGAGCGATAGCGGGAGTAGGTGTTGCAGTTCGGTGGTGGCGATCCAGTATTTAAATAATCGTGAGCGCTAGCGACGATCACTTATAATGAACGATGCGGTCGGCGCGCCCCGGTGAGCGGCCGCCATCGGCGGCCGCGAACCGCCGGTGCGAGGGAGTCGCTGGCGGCGGTAGTACGTGAGAGATGTTTTGG
>NZ_BBJP01000091.1 GCF_000739595.1 Halorubrum halophilum
ATGAGCTACGAACTCGATCCGCTACCGTACGAGTACGACGCGCTGGAGCCGCACCTTTCGGAGCAGGTGCTGGAATGGCATCACGACACGCACCATCAGGGGTACGTGAACGGATGGAACGCGGCGGAGGAAACCCTCGAGGAGAACCGCGAGTCGGGCGACTTCTCGTCGTCGGGCGGCGCGCTGCGGAACGTGACCCACAATTCCTCGGGTCACATTCTGCACGATCTGTTCTGGCAGAACATGAGCCCGGAGGGGGGCGACGAGCCCGAGGGCGCGCTGGCCGAGCAGATCGAGGAGGACTTCGGCTCGTACGAGGCGTGGAAGGGCGAGTTTGAGGCGGCGGCCTCGGCGGCGGGCGGCTGGGCGCTGCTCGTGTACGACTCGTTCTCGAACCAGCTTCGCAACGTCGTGGTCGATAAGCACGACCAGGGCGCGATCTGGGGCGGCCACCCGATCCTCGCACTGGACGTGTGGGAACACTCCTACTACCACGACTACGGCCCGGCCCGCGGCGAGTTCGTCGACAACTTCTTCGAGGTCGTCGACTGGGACGAACCGTCGAGCCGCTACGAGCAGGCCGTCGAGCTCTTCGAGTAACGTCTCACACCCGAACGCGCCGCGGCACGCGCGTCGAGATCCGCATTTTTTTCGCACCGCCGACCGCAAACCGACAGCCTCGTCTCTCGAAGCGAGGTGGATGCTCGGTGCCGCCCGTATGCGCCAAACAACAACAGAGG
>NZ_BBJP01000090.1 GCF_000739595.1 Halorubrum halophilum
ATACACAGATCAGGGCCAGCACTGTCATGGTTTCGTGAGTTCCGCGAAATCGCGCTGATGTGTGTCGTCTATAACATCAAGCGCTTCGTCAAACAGTGAATCTCTACGCCTTACAGCGATTCAACACAGCCCTGCGAGGAGTTCGCGGACCCCGGGCATCTACGAGCGGAGCCGCTGGATACGCTTCTCCATGGGCGGGTGCGTGGAGACAATTTGTTGGAGGAAGCCACGGTCAGAGCTGGAGATACAGAGTGCGCTCACCTGCTGATCAACGTTCGCGTCGCGGGAGCGCTGCCTCCCCCGCCCGCGGCCGCGCCGATTAGCCGACCCAGGGCTGCGCTGGGCACGTCCAGCCGACTGTTGGGCCTGCTGGTTGCCCTGATGAATTTTCTCAAGCGCGCGAGCGAGTGGTTCGCCCTGCCCGATGACATCCCTGGCGTCGGCGTCGGCGACGTATTCACGGTACCGGGAAATCGCGAGCACGAAGATCATTACGACGAACTGAACGATGTTCCCGACGACGACAGCGAGGAAGAAATCTGCGAGGTCGTTCTCGCCAGTGAACAACACGATGTACTGCGCAACGATAGCGACGATGGATGCGATGCCTTGACCGAGTTGCATCGTGATGACGTCGCGATTGTCGATGTGGGCGAGTTCGTGGGCGATGACGCCTTCGAGCTCGCTTCGGTCAAGCAGTTGAATGAGTTCCTGAGAGATGACCACGGTTCCGTTTCCGCGGCGACCGACCGCGAACGCATTCGGAACGCCCATACTGGCGATTTTCAACGACGGTTTCTTCATCTCCTTCTCTCGACAGACGCGCTCAACGAACTGATGAATCTCTGCGTATTGGGTCTCAGACAGGTCTTCAGCCCCGACGCTCCGTAACGCGGCCCACTTGCCAACTTTATACTGGATTCCGATCAAGAGGATGCTGCCGACGATAGCAATCGGGAGGATGCCCTCGCCGAACGCGACTATCGCTGCGGCGACGGCCACGAGGTAGAATCCCGCGAGAAGTGTACCGACGACGGCCATCCGTATTTTAAGTCCAATATGTCTCATGTGTGTTATGTTGTAGAGGTGGTCTCGGGAGTATACTCAGATTCGGCGTTGGCTGGTCTATCAACCCGATTCAGTCTCCGGGTGACGATTGTTCGATCGAGTCCGGCCGTCAATTCTGTATCGGGTCTGCTGTTCGCGGTGAGTCGTTGCATATGTGTGTGATTAGTCAATTGCGTTACGTTCACGGTCAGCGAGGCTGACCAAGAGCTGCCCGTCACTGTGAACAGAGACGACACACTCGGAGAGAACGAACTTGACCACTCCAGTCGATGGCGTCGACGATCCGTCAGCTCCGCCGAACAGTTGACTGAGCGCGAACGCATGCGTCCGATCGTAGCGGGAGGCGACTGCCGAACGGGCATCGCCGGTAACGGTTGATACGGCGTCGGTGACGGCTTCGTAGAGGGGTGTATCATTGCCCCAGCGAGCCAGGTAGCGGCCGTGCCACGATGCTGTCAATTCGTCAGCGGGCCGAGATTCATCGGTCATTGTGTATTCGGGCGCTTCGGGTTGCGCCACAACACATACTGAACGTTCGGTAAGTATCAATCTTTCCCCTCATCTCACGTGAGAGTAGGCCGCCTCAAACCTGACAATATTCTCAGCCACAATTCTCTATCTGCCGGGTATACCGCTTAAAACTAGTTTACTCGGATATATAGAGTGTATCTCATCGTGCCTCTGTCAATGGCCTTTTCCAGTTAGACGAAGGGTATGTGTTTAGCCCGAAGTG
>NZ_BBJP01000089.1 GCF_000739595.1 Halorubrum halophilum
ATCTTTCTACGAGGAGAGAATCCCGGCGTTTACGCCGGGAGTGAATCCGACAACGCTGACACGATCCATCATGGACGGCAGGTCGGATATTCCACGCTCATCCACACCATTAAGTAAATTTGTCTACATAGACTATGTATGGCGATTAAGGCCACACGCACCTACGTTGGTTCCATCCAGAACCACCACCAGGTCTGCGATGGTCTTGATTCGCTCGGAGACTCCGCCTCCAAAATATGGAACGTCGCACGATGGACCGCTGACCGTGTCTGGGACGAGACTGGCGAAATTCCCGATTCAGGAACGCTGAAATCGTACATGAAGAACCAGCCGTGCTGGAAAGACTTGAACGCACAATCCAGTCAGAAAGTCATCGAAGAACTTTCTGACGCTTTCCAGTCTTGGTTCGATCTACGACACAACTCCAGTGAGGCGAATCCCCCCGGCTACCGCAAGCGCGGAGACACTCGACCACGTTCCACGGTGACGTTCAAAGAAGACGGGTTCAAACACGACCCTGAGAACGACCGGGTCCGACTCTCGAAAGGCTCGAATCTGAAAGAACACTTCTCAGATTTCCTGCTTTGTGAGTACCAGACCCGGCCAGATGTTGATCTCTCGGAAGTCAACAGCGTACAGAACGTTCGGGCAGTCTGGAACGGTGACGAATGGGAACTCCACTTCGTCTGTAACGTCGAGCTCGAATCTGCCGACACAGCAGGCGACGGTGTTGCGGGGATCGACCTCGGAATAAAGAATCTCGCAACGGTCGCGTTCCCGGACGAATACGTCCTGTACCCCGGCAACTCGCTCAAAGAAGACAAACACTACTTCACCAGAGCCGAGTACGACACCGAGGGAGAGAACGGCCCGTCAGCGCAGTCGATGTGGGCACGTCGGAAGCTCTCCGAACGTGAGACACACTTCTATCACACGTTGACGGACGCCATCATCACGGAGTGTGTCGAACGCGGTGTCGGCACGCTCGCGGTGAGTTGGCCTGAAGACGTCCGAGAATCGGACTGGGGCAAAACCGGGAATAAGAAACTACACTCATGGGCGTTCGACCGCATCTACCAGTACCTCGAATACAAAGGCGAGATGCGCGGTGTGGAGGTGCTGAAAGAAAACGAGTGGAACACCTCGAAAACGTGTTCCCGCTGTGGAGACGAGACGAAATCGAATCGCGTCGAACGTGGCCTGTACGTCTGCTCGTCGTGTGAGTTGGTAGCCAACGCGGACTGTAACGGGGTGGAGGGGGGGGGAG
>NZ_BBJP01000088.1 GCF_000739595.1 Halorubrum halophilum
GTGCCAAACGCTCCGGCGCCGAAGGATGTGGCTGCGGCCGATTAGGTAGACGGTGGGGTAACGGCCCACCGTGCCAATAATCGGTACGGGTCATGAGAGTGAGAACCCGGAGACGGAATCTGAGACAAGATTCCGGGCCCTACGGGGCGCAGCAGGCGCGAAACCTTTACACTGCACGACAGTGCGATAAGGGAATCCCAAGTGCGCAGGCATAGAGCCTGCGCTTTTGTCCACCGTAGGGAGGTGGACGAATAAGGGCTGGGCAAGACCGGTGCCAGCCGCCGCGGTAATACCGGCAGCCCGAGTGATGGCCGATCTTATTGGGCCTAAAGCGTCCGTAGCTGGCCGCACAAGTCCATCGGAAAATCCACCCGCCCAACGGGTGGGCGTCCGGTGGAAACTGTGTGGCTTGGGACCGGAAGGCGCGACGGGTACGTCCGGGGTAGGAGTGAAATCCCGTAATCCTGGACGGACCGCCGATGGCGAAAGCACGTCGCGAGGACGGATCCGACAGTGAGGGACGAAAGCCAGGGTCTCGAACCGGATTAGATACCCGGGTAGTCCTGGCCGTAAACAATGTCTGTTAGGTGTGGCTCCCACTACGAGTGGGTGCTGTGCCGTAGGGAAGCCGCTAAACAGACCGCCTGGGAAGTACGTCCGCAAGGATGAAACTTAAAGGAATTGGCGGGGGAGCACTACAACCGGAGGAGCCTGCGGTTTAATTGGACTCAACGCCGGACATCTCACCAGCATCGACTGTAATAATGACGATCAGGTTGATGACCTTATCCGAGTTTCAGAGAGGAGGTGCATGGCCGCCGTCAGCTCGTACCGTGAGGCGTCCTGTTAAGTCAGGCAACGAGCGAGACCCGCATCCTTACTTGCCAGCAGCGCTGTGAAGCGGCTGGGGACAGTAGGGAGACCGCCGTGGCCAACACGGAGGAAGGAACGGGCAACGGTAGGTCAGTATGCCCCGAATGTGCTGGGCAACACGCGGGCTACAATGGTCGAGACAAAGGGTTCCAACTCCGAAAGGAGACGGTAATCTCAGAAACTCGATCGTAGTTCGGATTGTGGGCTGCAACTCGCCCACATGAAGCTGGATTCGGTAGTAATCGCGTGTCATAAGCGCGCGGTGAATACGTCCCTGCTCCTTGCACACACCGCCCGTCAAAGCACCCGAGTGAGGTCCGGATGAGGCGCGTTACACGTGTCGAATCTGGGCTTCGCAAGGGGGCTTAAGTCGTAACAAGGTAGCCGTAGGGGAATCTGCGGCTGGATCACCTCCACCGACCCGACACACCCCCTCTTGCGCCAGCTCACCTTACGACCGTCCTCCAAGACGGTCACTACTCATGCCCGGCTCGTGGTTGCCGGCCAGATACACATCTACTT
>NZ_BBJP01000087.1 GCF_000739595.1 Halorubrum halophilum
CTGCTACTCTGGTATTGACGCCTTCTGTACTGTCTCATCTTACGGGGTTGTCACCCTGTTTCACGCTCCATTCCAGGAGACTTCAGATGAAATGTCGAGAATTGATTGTCAACCCGAACACCACATTGGTCCGAAGACCTTCGGTTTGGGCTGTGTCGCTTTTACTCGCGGTTACTCACGACATCGCTGTTGCGTTCTCTTCCTTCCCTTACTGAGATGTTTCAATTCAGGGAGTTCCCTATTGCGCGTGGCAATTGTAAACGGATTCCGATTCGGATATCTCGTGTTCTTTCCCTCCATGCGGGTCCCACGAGCTTTTCGCAGCTTGGCACGTCCTTCATCGGCTCTCGAGCCGAGCCATTCACCAGCTGGCACAGTAGCCAGTAGTGTGTCAGTCGATTCTATACAGAACCGCTGACGGTGTCAAGTGACTAAATGTCACCCGACTGTATATGGTTCACTGACGTTCCACGAACTCGTATGAGTTCAGTGGACGTCTGGATCGCACGTATACACGGTCGTCATCGGATCACGTCCAGGCATGGAGCGTGTCCGTCGAACCCTTCCCATCCGCGGTTTCCCGGGATGGTGCATCGGTCGTCGTCTACTCAATCCGAATCGCGTCCCATACTTAAGGGGACGGATTCGGACCGAGGCTGACATGGACTCACTGGGATTCGAACCCAGGGCATCCTCCTTGCAAGGGAGGCACTCTACCGCTGAGCTATGAGCCCACCTTCCCACGCGGGAAGGATTGATCGCAAGTGTGAACCGTGGTAGTTCGTCGGTGTCCAGGCCGGCGGGTGGGCGGACACCACAGACCGTGCATGAGTAGTGACCGTCTTGGAAGACGGTCGTAAGGTGAGCTCGCCCAGAGGGCGAGTCTCGGGTCGGTGGAGGTGATCCAGCCGCAGATTCCCCTACGGCTACCTTGTTACGACTTAAGCCCCCTTGCGAAGCCCAGATTCGACACGTGGAACGTGCCTCATCCGGACCTCACTCGGGTGCTTTGACGGGCGGTGTGTGCAAGGAGCAGGGACGTATTCACCGCGCGCTTATGACACGCGATTACTACCGAATCCAGCTTCATGTGGGCGAGTTGCAGCCCACAATCCGAACTACGATCGAGTTTCTAGTTTCATTGATGG
>NZ_BBJP01000086.1 GCF_000739595.1 Halorubrum halophilum
GCTCTGTTGAAATCCTATTCTTCAGACATGTTTTCTCCTGTAACGGCTGTTCGCTGTAGGCTACGTATCTGCCAGTGACAAACAACGACTATCAACTCCCCGCGCACACGATGCTGGCATTCGAAACGGACTTGTCCAGAGAACCTATTCATTGAGTTGATGGGCCCTCCATTATCCCGTCGCAAGGTACTGGCCGTTTGCTCCGTTACTAGTCTTAGCTGTCTCGCTGGCTGTCAAGGGTGGACGAGCCCTGTGAGTTCGAGTACATCGGATCAGAGCGACCCCAACGAGGCTGACGACTCCCTCGGACTCGCATACTCGAAGAGCCGTACATCGTTCCCGAGCGAGGAGGAGGCTCATAGCGGGTGGGTTCACATCGTTAGCGACGGTGAATCAGCGGATTTAACGTTTGACGTGAGGCTCTGTAACGAGTTAGGAGACGTCAAACCGGAGCTGACCCATTCTATTGCGAACGAGTTCGTCCTGAGATTTAACGTCACGTCTGGATTCAGTAGCGGAACGTCGTCCAATGGAACGACCGAGGAATCGCAATGTAGTTCTGTGACCCACCTTGTCGGTGGGGCAAATGTGCCGAGTGACTGGGAAACACTCGCCGTTGCGGTGAACAACGTCGAAATCCAAACGATTGAGCGGTCAGGAACAATGCCAGAACTTCGGCCACTTCCAGACCCAGTACGCCCTCGATAGCCTTCACCTGTGCTAAGTGGTACGTCCTTCATCT
>NZ_BBJP01000085.1 GCF_000739595.1 Halorubrum halophilum
TTACAGCGATTCAACACAGCCCGACAAGCGGTTACCCGATTGCTGGACCGGGTAGCAGAGACGGAGGAATTCTTTCGAGCTGGCATCGTTGCCATCGATATTACCGAATCTGACCCGTTCACTGGCGACCGTGCGGGTCACGAAGACGAGATCATCGGCACGAAAGAGAAGACCGACGAATACGCCTATCAGTGGGCGACGGTGCAGTTGGTCGGGAATGCCGTCCCAATCGTCTTAGATGCGCGCCCAGTCCGGAAAGGCGACACACGCAAGGAAATCGTCGAGGACCTCTTGGATTCGGCAGAGGCGACTGTTCATGTCGATAACGTGCTGATGGACCGGGAGTTCGACAGTCAGCACATTTTGGAGATGTTGAGTCAATGCGGGCTGTCCTACGTCGTGCCGAAGCGGATGCAGACCAGCGAAAAAGCGCAGGCGAAACGACTTCTCAAGCGTAACAAGGACCGGTACGAGACAGATCGGAAACTGCATCTCGGCGACAACGAGTGGCACTCGACGACGCTAATCTACCGACGGAAAGAGAACTCCGAGCACACCGATCATCGGCAGTACTCTGTGTTCATGACAAATCGGAAGAGTGGCCTTCTCTCAGAGTACGGCTACCGGTGGGAGATCGAGAGCGGGTACAAGTCGATCAAGCGGTTCATGGCCGCCACAACGTCGAAGCACTTCGGCCTGCGGTTCTTCTACTTTGCGTTCGCGTGTCTCCTGTACTCGATCTGGCGAGTGGTTGATTTGCTCGTGCAGGTACAGTTGACCGGTGAATACGAACACTCGCCCATTGTGACAGCCGATAATACGCTAACCCTGGTGAAGAAGGAAACCGGAATCGGATAGTAGCGGTAATCACCCCGTGGTAGCCCGACTCTGAGTGGCTACACTATCCGAGGTCTCGGAAATCCTCTAAATTAGTCGATTGGAGAACAAGAACGGTCGTTCAGAAAGCGATCTGACGCCGATTTTGCTCTCCGATTCGGCCGAAACCATGCATTACAGGCCGGCTATACCCACTGTAGTCTCAACTTCAGCACGTCGCGGTTTTGGTATAGCGGTATATGATTTATACCGTTGGACAAAACCGAATTTCGGGGGATAGAACCCTTCTATCATAGGAAAAATGGTTATGAGACTTCTGTCACCGGTGGTCCTGATTATGCCCGTAATCACGACCACTTTGAAGTACCCCGCCGCCGTCGGTGAAGCACGAATGGTGCAACCGCCTCACGACGGCGCTTCTCCCGGGGTAGAACCGCCAATAACGGGGTTCGAGA
>NZ_BBJP01000084.1 GCF_000739595.1 Halorubrum halophilum
TGGTACGCTGGCGATGGCTTTGGACGTGTTCACCGCAGGGACGTCACCCATTTATAAACAGCCGACAGCAACGCCACGCGATCACGGATAAACGACCTCACTCGCGACGTACGATACCTACTCTCGCTATCGATCAGGACACACTGTTCAGCGACGGCTGTTCCGAACGGAAGAACGTCTAAAAAGCAGGCGTTCAACAGCGCCGAACGATCGAAATCCGTAGCCTCGCGTGTCGCCGAGTTCAGTCGGCGTGGGCCGTCTGCTCCTCGCCGAGCGCGGCAGCGCGCTCCGACTCGGTCACCTCGATCCCGCGGCGTTCCAACTGATCGATGAACTCCGTCTCGCTGAGGCCGGCCTGCGCGGCGGCCTGAGAGAGTGTCAGTGTTCGCGCCCCATACAGCGTCAGCGCGGTCGCCAGCCCCTTCGTTGCCATACTTACGATACTGGCGTGAAGGTTTATGAAGGTTACTAATCGATTGAGGTTCATGATACACCTTATACGATATATATTGACGGTTGATCAGTCCATGGTAATATAATGCGTTCCAGCTGGTCTCCCGATCGATTGGGGGCGACCGATCGGCGTCGACGACACCGATCTGCGCCCGCAGGAGTTATCACGCTCTGCGGTCGTAGCCGAGGTATGGACAGACAACAGGTGATCGCGCTGTTCTTCGCGTTCCTCATGGTCAGTTCCATGGCCGCGTGGGGCGTCTCGCTCCTGTAGCGTCGAACAAAACGGTCTCACGACTTCAGTCTGAGTCGCGGACCGTCACCGCTTCCGACTCCCCCCGTCGGCGATCCCTAGCCGTCGCCCCACACGTCGGAGAGCGGGTGGTCGTCTCGGCGCCTGTCTCCTATACACGTCTGACGCTGCCGACGAATAGAGAGGATTTGTGCTTGGGGGCAGCAGTTGTTTCTCATCAATATATAATAAACATAA
>NZ_BBJP01000083.1 GCF_000739595.1 Halorubrum halophilum
CTTGGTCTTGCTATCCAACTACCGTCGTCCTAAACTCGCTGTTGATCTCGACTGGATCTGTCTTGCCAGTATCACCAGCTCAAGTTTGAAATAGAGTAAGTCATTGAATCAGAGAATCTGTGAATCAATGAATCAAGAAAATAGGGATTCAAAGAATCACTGAGTATTTGCTTCTTGGAACCTACTAGAGTACGGCGGATTATGAAATCAGTGAATTACAGAGTTATTGAATCCCAGACATCATGAATCAAAGAGATCAAATACTGTATGAAGACTGAATCACAGACTCCATGATCCGGTAGCAATAGGCCTACTCAGGATATTTGACATAGCGAGTAATAGATCATTGAGTCCAAGAATCTTTGAGTCATTGATCTACTGAGTTCGATGTATTATAGTGAATTCTAGCCTATCAGAAGATTATAACAGAGAATTCAGGACTTTAGGAGATTCATTTCGGAATAGAGTGTCTGACATAGCTTTATGAATCATTGAATCAATGATCCGTGTATGACTGAGTCACCTCGTGGATGGGGCGTCACACCATCAACTGGCATTCCCACGATTGCCTTCGGCAACCAGAAAGGCGGGACGGGAAAGACAACAGCGACACTCAACAGTGCCGCAGCGCTGGCCACTCGCGATCACGATGTTCTTACGATCGACATGGACCCACAAGCCGACATGACGAAAGGGCTTGGACTGGGACCGGGCGACGATAACGATCCAGCAAGCCCGAAGAACGACTTACCAAACACACTTGCTACCGACGACGCAAATCTTCTCGACGTCCTCGTTGACAATCCACGCACAGACGACACAACGCTGTCAGAGATCATGATCCACAGCGACGAGTACGAACACCTGAATTTCGATCTCGTGCCAAGTCATAAGGACATGGGGCTTGCCCGGGATTGGATGGATGACGCAGGCGCTCGTCTGTCGTTGAAAGTTGCTCTCGAAGAATTGGTAGACGATGGTTATGATTACGATTTTATTTTGATCGACTGCCCGCCTGATCTCTCAGTCCTCACAGATGCAGCATTCATCGCGGCCCAGAACGTCTTCCTTGCCGCACAAACTCAAGCGACCTCCCGAGACGCTCTAGACGATCTCTGGGACCAGCTGGAATCCATCGAGAATAACCAACAGATCGAGATTGCGATCGTGGGACTACTAGCGAACATGTATCGAGACGATGGTCAATCGCAGAAGTTCCTAGACGTGTTTGACGAGTCATATGCGTCACTAGCGCCAATTTTTAAACTCCCGATGCGCGTGGCAATTCAACGTGCGTGGGACAATGGCTGTGATATTTTCGAATGGGAAGACGCGAATGACCAAGGGGTAGAGCGCGACCTGTTCCTAGAGATTGCTGAGACAATGGAGCGAGCCTTCGACAAAACGGCGGTGGAGGTGTAAGATGCCCCGAGGAATGGATGAGCGATTCGAGAACCCGACAGAAGAGGCGGAAAACGAGGAAGACACGGTCAACGACGAGACAAAGGAGCCGACATCATCAGAGAGACAAGACCTCGAATCAGCAGCTGCTTCCGCGGAGCAATCAGAACAGCAGGGGCCTACAGACACGGCAGAATCCGCGATTGACGAGACAGCAGTAGCAGATGAGGAACCGCTGAACATCAGAGAAGACTGGGACTCAGCCACAATATACGTCGAGCCGGAACAGAGCGAAGACATCGAAGTCACATTCACGCGGCTGAAAAAACAGCTAAAACGAGACGGCATCACCCTGGAAAAGAACAAGCACTTCTACCGAGCGATTTTCGAAGTAGCGTTTGGAGAGTACCGAGAAGAGACGAAAGAGAAGATTCGCGAACTAGCAAAGGAAGATGCTGATCAATGAATCAGTGATTCATTGATTCAAAGAATGTAAATGAGTGCGATATAAGTGTTGCTTGTGGCTGATACGAACGCAACTCTTCTTCCCTACTCGGTCCTTCCGTTCGATCGTTGAGGAAAGGGACTCCGCGCTACCGGTTCAGTTGAGATAACGTGACTGACGCCTCGTCCGTCGAACTAGGTAAACAGACGACATTCCGTCGCTTGATCTGGACAAGGTATGGTTAGTAGTTCCCAGTGCCCAGTTACAGTGACTGGCGTCAGTTATCGCCGTGGAGTAGTCAGCTGCAGTACTAGCCACGCAATTAGAAGACCCAGAATGAGAGCACCGACAACAGCAGAGAGTGTCGACTGCGAGGTGGCTGTAAGTGCCTCTGACAACATCGTACGTATATTGTAACAACGTCTATCCGACATTTAAGACAAACTATACCAACTTAACCAACGCTCTCGACTAGCACCAGTATACTGTTGGTTAACATGTGGAGAACTGGGTAGTTCTCCTGTTCTCCATTCTCACCCACCGCCCGTTCTTCGAGTGAGCGAATCTCAGAAATCGGTCTTCCGTCAACGCCTATACCTCATCTACGAACTCAACGAGAGACCTGTGTATCAGGCGGCCAACTGATAACCCTCACTCTCCATCGCGGTACATGTGTTGTGGAGAGAGTAAGCGGCTTCCCAGAACCGCCCAAGGGCGTATATGAGTCGAGAGTATCGAAAGACCAGGAGTAGGCCCCGATGTAACTCCACGAGGAGCGGTGGGCCGGTATTTACAACAAACCTCGCCTCGCGTAGGTCGCCAACGAGGGCTTCAAGCGAACGTATTCTCAATTCCATAGGTTCCCAAAGAAACCGCTCAAAAACTTCGGTACAGGATAGCTTAGTTGTCAAGAGAAATCCGGAAACTCATATAAAGGAATAGGTTTTAGGGTATACAAAGATGGTGTCAAGGGCTGGACTCGCTGTGATTGACGTGCTGAGTACCGGCCGCAGAGCGACGCCAGCAGCTCTGGCAAAAGAAACCGAGTATTCCCAGTCACACATCTACGAGGTACTCGATAACTTGTTGGAGGCGGGGATCCTAGCCGAAAAACGCGGACCCAACAACCAGCGGAAGGTCCGTGTCGCAGACCACCCAGTCGTTGAAGCGTACCGGAGGCTGCAGTCGGAGCTCAGCCACGTCAAGTGGGCTGACCTCCTCTCACCTGCTACCCTTCGAGTGTGCTGGTTTCTCGACGAGCCCCGCCGAGTGTCCGGAATTGCAGACCGACTCGACATCACCCGACAGGGTGTCCACAACGCGTTGTCACCGCTCAAGCACCGTGCGATGCTGTCGCCGTCTGGGCCCGAATATGCATTGACTGATGACCTCTCGCCGCTGCTGACGTTCGCACGAGAAGTCGTGACCCACGATCATCGCTCGCGAGCCCGAGAGATCGCGCCGAGTGCGACTGTTGAGTGGTGCGACCCGAAACGAACACTCGTTCGCGTACAGACCACAGAGGATACAGACGCACTACTGGACGCACCTGAGTGGCAGGTGACCGGACTCGGTCGGTTCGAGGAGTACGGGCTACAGTTTTTTCTTGCAGGTGAGCCAGCATTCTGGTATGCGCCTGACGAGGAACTCACACCGGGCGAAGTAGTATGTCACACGCTCGTGCTCAATAGCGGCTCCCGTCGAGTTAGCTATGCGATGCTTTTAATCGAGGCATTGAAAATCGACCAAGAGACGCTCACAGACATTGCAGCGTGGTACGAGCTGGAATCCACGGTCGCTGCGATGTACCAAGCATTACAGGGAGGCGTCAAGGATTCGGACGAGGCCCCTATCGCCATTCCAAGTGAATCAGAATTTATGGCACTTAAAGAGCAGTACGGTGTAGCATGACGGTGTTCAGAGGTGGTGAGGCGGTCAAAGAGTTCCTTGAGGCGTTCGATAGCTGGCTTTCAGAGTCCGTGACGGTGTATCTCCTCGGCGGGTCTGCAATGACGGTTCGGGGGTTGAAAGACCAAACCGAAGATATCGATCTCGCTGTGGGTGTTATTTCTGAGTTCGAACACGTCTACCAGACGCTCACGTCACAGGGATTCACAGTTGTCGACGAACCAACTGAGTCGTTCGAAGGGGTTGGAAAAACCATCGAATTACATCACGACAAGCGCGGGTTTCGAATCGATATTTTCGAACAGCAAATCGTCGGGAAAGTCTGGATCACCGACCGGATGCGTGATCGGGCCGAAGAGTTCTGGACCGGAAGTTGCGTAACAGCGTTCATCCTCTCGGATGAGGATATGTTCCTGCTGAAAGCGGTTTCTGGCGGTGACCTAGCGAGTGGCCGTCGACGCGATATCGGAGATATGCGGAAATACGCCCAGCGTGGCCTGGAATACGAGTCAATTCTCACTGAGATCGATGAACAGCGACCGTTCAATACCGGCTCGACTGAAGCACAGCAAATCCGTGATCGTTCGCATCCCCTATTCACAATTGAGGTGGCAGTGAACTCACTGTCAGGGCTTCCAAGCATGTTCACCGACCGTATCGCGGAGTTCGCGACGGAGTTCGAGGTTGAATATACCGTTCTGGGTGCTGTTGACGATGGGATCGATAACGTGGAACTACTTCGAGATAGAGTCCTCGCCAATGTGCGAGCACTTTCGGATGATCAGGAAGATACCGTCGATGAAGCGATTGACCGACTAGTCGCAAAGCAGATTCTCGAGCGCGACGGAGAAACAGTTCGACGCCGTTGACAGGTACTATACGTTTATAAATGCGAACCGACTCTCCGGCCCGTCACAGGGCTGGCAGATCGGAGACGGGTTTAGATGATGCCACCGATGACGAGCAGGCCAACGACGAGCAGGAGGATCACGACCACACCTCCCCCAGCCAAGAGCTTGTTCTCCATCGCCTTCTCGTGAAGCGGCATAGCGGCGTACTCCTCGCGGAACGCCTCGAGATTCTCCTCGTCGTAGAAGTACTTCGTCTTCAACGCGAACCGGTCCGTCACCGCACAGCCAGTACAGATCGGCTCGCGCTCAAGCCGTTCAGTCTTAGTATGGCTATCGCAGGCGATGGCCCCGCAGTTCGGACAATACGTGTACCTCTCGTCGACGTCACTCGTCTCGCAGTGGACGCACCGGTGAATTCCATCCTCTGTAGTGACTCGTGAAGGGCCAGCAGCATAGTATTCATAGGGATACGAATACTCCAGTATCCCTGTCGTCTGCCGAACCTCAGGTAGATACACCGGCTCAATCGATTGTACAGAGATATCCGAGAGATTCGGCTCACACGTCTTGTTGTACGTGACGTTGTTGTCACCGGTGTAGGTGACAGTCGTCGTGTGGTGCTGCTGGAGCCGCTCGACGGCCCACTCCTTGTACTCGGTCTGGGTCTGCCCGAATCGGCGCTTCTCGACGTCGTCGAACACCTCCCCAAACTGTTCCGAGTCGAGCTCGATCCTCGTATGGAGGTTCTCGTTTACCAGTGTCGCGACGTCTTCGTCGACGACCTGTGGGTGGCCACGTTCAGCGTGAACCACGAACTGCGTCCGATCGTTGATCCGGTGGATGACGCCGACAGACGTCTCGAAGACAGCGTTCGTGTCGGCGGTAACCGCGACCACCGGGCGGAACGTCACCGCCGAATGCGGTGTCGGGACGTCGGCTGCCTCGATGTTCTCGATGTCACGAAACACTTCCTGGACGGGTGCGTCGACATCTTTTGCTGGGTCGTACGGGCGAAGCGTCTCGTCACAGAGAATCTCGATGCGACCGTTGTAGAGGTCGAGGCCGATCTCGTCGGCGATCTCCCGGAGATCTTCGCCGTCGAGCAGCTCGATGGGATACGGATCGGCTTTCTGTTGGAGGCGGTCGGCGTACTCTTTAGCGGGACTCGTGAACCGGCCCGTCGTAACGACCATTCCGCGTTTCGGGCCATCGAAGTCGAACGTCGCGATCGCCGAGTGGAGCTTCTGGACGACCGGCCGCCCGACCGTCCCCGTGTGTTTACACTCGACGACGATCGCGCGTCGTGTACCGTCAACGACCTCCTCCATGATGACGTCCCGCCCCTCGTCAGCTGTCTTCTCAGCCTCAGTCGATCACATCGACAGCCGCGTAATCTCGTCTGATGGCGATGAATCAGATGGAACTGGTCGTGGCGCGTCTTCGAATCGCTGGTGAGTGTGATCTTCAGGATGGACCGTCGCTGTCGGCGGCGCACTGCCGCCGACGCGACAGTGTCGTCACTCACGACCGCTATCTAAATCGGTGGACAGCTACCGGAAGAATCGGCTGTCG
>NZ_BBJP01000082.1 GCF_000739595.1 Halorubrum halophilum
TACAGCACTGTACGCGCTTCATGCTTCCGGCCACAGCACGAACACGATTTCGAGGTATCCCGCTCAGACACTTGCTCGACCGTGATACTTTCCATCTCGGCTTTGTATTCGAGTAGGTCGCTGAACCGGTCGAACGCCCACGAGTGCAGGTCAAGATTACCGTGCTTGCCCCAGTCCTTCGACTCGCTGTTCTCCTCATCCTCACGGATGCCGGAGAGATCGCCCACCACGATAGTTCCAACACCTTCCTCAACACACCGTTCAACAATATGCTTGGAGAGAGTGTGGAAGTAGTGGGTGCGGCGGGCCGACTTCTTCTGGTTCAGCCTGGTAGCCTGCTCGGAGTCCGAGTCGTCACACCAAGCGATTCGCTTGCTGAAGTAGTAGTCGTCCTGTTTCAAGCAGTTGAGCGGGTACAATTCGCTGTGACCGTCTTCATAGGCGAGCGCGGCGAAGTTGTTGATCCCGAGATCAACACCCACCGTCTTCTCACCGGGGGCTTCATCCACGTCGATTTCGACCTTACAGACGAAGTGTAGCTCCCACTCGTTGCCTGTCCATACAATCTTGACTTGTTGGACGTTCTCCACGGCGGAGAGGTCAACGTCCGGGCGGGTTTGATACTTGCACAGGACGAAATCCGACCAGTACTCTTTCAGATTTGATCCTTTTGACAGCCGGACGCGGTCGTACTGGGTGTCGAGTTTGAACCCGGCAGTTTTGAACGTGACTGTTGAGCGCGGGTGTTTGTCGCCGTGTTTGCGGTAGCCGGGCGGGTTCGCTTTCGTATCTCCGTTTTGTCGTTTGCCGTACCAGCCGTTGAACGCTTCAGCGAGTTCTTGAAGGACTCGCTGACTTGACTGAGAATGGAGGTCATCATAGCGTTCGTGATTTTTGAGGTACGTGGTGAGTTCGTTGTGGTTCGGGATGTGACCGATTTCATCCCAGATTCGGCTGCATCTGTCTTCTATTCTTTTATTT
>NZ_BBJP01000081.1 GCF_000739595.1 Halorubrum halophilum
TTCAGGCGGAGGAGGATGTCAACATTCGTTTCCCGGGTCGATCACGTCGTCGTCGACCCGCCGGATGCTCTCCGCCAGTCGAGAGCCGTCGGGAACGGCGTTCAGGAACGCCTCGGAGCCGAACGACGCGTTCCCGTTGACCGACACCATCCCAAGGTCCGCGGGGTCGCCGTCGAGCCCGGTGAGGAACGCGACGGTCCGAACTGCCGGCACGTCGTCGACTCGGGCCGCCGCATCGACGGAGTCGTACAACGACCGATGAGTCGCGACGTGATAGACGCAGGTCGGAGTCGGCGCGAAACAGAGGAGGTATCGCGCGCCCGGCTCGGTGCGTCCAAGCTTCGGGCGGAGCGCGTGGCTCGCGTCGGCGTGGAAGTACCGCTCCATCCGGCGGTACTGCCGGAGGATCTCGTTGGCGCCGGTCGCGCCTCGGACGGCCGCGTCGCCCTTGAGTTCGATGACGTGGTCGACGCGTTCGGGCGCGCGGAGACGGACGTACACGTCGACGACCCCGCGGCGCCCCTCCGCGTCGTACGGCTCCTCCAACCGGATCTCGGGGTCGTCGTGGACCGCGCCGTAGTGGTCGACCACGCGCGTCGCCAGCTCGTCCTCCCGCATGGATCGACCACGGGGACGCCCGCGAATAAAGCCGCCGGCGGGAGGCCGTTTCTCACACGTGTCGGCTGGCTCGGTATTCTCGGAATTCGGGGGTAGGCAACGGGTTTGTAAGGCTCGAACCCCTACTCAAAGGCGATGTCTGACAAACTGTCTAGACGGCGGTACGTCGCCGGAACCGGAGCCGCGCTGACCGTGGGAACGCTCGCCGGCTGTTCCGGCGGCGGGGACGGCGGCGACGGTTCGGACGGATCTGACGGTTCGGACGGATCTGACGGTTCGGACGGATCTGACGGTTCGGACGGATCTGACGGCTCCGACGGATCTGACGGCTCCGACGGCGGCGACTCCGGCGGATCGGCGGCCGACGACGTTCCGAGCGAGATCGACGAGTACCTCACTGACGCCCGGCAGTACGACGGAACGATCATGGACTACACCGGGCAGGACGAGGTCACCGTCGCGGTCGGCGCCGGCGACGTGGGCTTCGCCTTCGATCCGGCGGCCATCCGGATCGACTCCAGCACGACCGTCGTCTGGGAGTGGACCGGCGAGGGCGGCGGGCACAACGTCGCCTCCGCCGAGAACTCCGAGTCGGACTTCGACAACGGCGAAACCGTCAACGAGGAGGGGTACACCTTCGAGCAGTCGTTCGATAATACGGGGATCCAGCTCTACGAGTGTACGCCTCACCAAGCGAACGGGATGCTGGGCGCCATCGAAGTCGTCGAGGCGTAACTCGGCCACCGACTGCGGTTCGCTTTTTAAAAGGACGGAGCTGCGGAACCCGTAGCGGTTGGCACGGGCATCCCGACAGCAGTCGATACGGACACCCCAGCGATTGATAGCGGGAGTGGGTGTCTCAATGTGGTTGATTGGTTCTTTATAAGTGGACGAGTGGTGTTGCTGTCGACCGTTTATACGTGATCGATGACCTCGCGGTGAAGGCCTCCAAAGCCCCAGTCGCTGCGGGCGGCGCACGCTCGCTGTGCTCCTCACTCAGTCGCTCACTTCGTTCGCTCCCTCGTTGCGGTGCTTGCGTCGCCTGCGCCGCCCGCAGCGACTGCCCCTTTGAGTCCCACCCACCCCGCACCGCGACCGCACCTCTCACCTCCCCAGCCTCGTCACCGGCGCACAGCGCCGGCGACCTCGCACCGTCGGTGAGCGGCCCTATGGGCCGCTCACCGGGGCGCGCCACCGCATAGGTATTTATAGGCGATCGGTGCCGTCGATCAGGGCTGTTTAAATACTGCATTATCCCACCGATCTGCAATACCGACTCCCGCTATCGTTCAAGAGCCGCCACTCACCAACCGACTGTGTCGGGCGAAAACACACCGACAGAGAGGGTTTCAGCAGCGTCAACAGACGCCCGTCTGTCAGCGTCGTGGCGAGCCGTCTCGGTGACGGGCGGAATCCGCGAACACAACGGTTACGGGAGGAACGACCACCGCACGTCGACGATCCGGTCATCCTCGCTCGTGACTGTCGGCCGCGCGAGGTGGTCGTTGGCGTTGACCCCGGCGTCGGCCAGCCGCGAGAGCGACTCTTCTAGCGTGCGATCGGATCGTTCGACGGCCGAGTCGCGGACGTACGGCGCGTCGAGGGGGTCCGACCGGGAGTTCGAGATATCGATCGCGTCCGTGAGCTCGCCGCCGATCGCGTACGCCGGCTGATGGAACTTCCACCCATCGACGGACAAGAAGAGCCACACGTCGCCGTTGATCGCGTGATACTCGCCGGAGACGCGGGACGGGTCGTGGGCGACGACGCGGGTGAGGACGGCGGTCTTCGTCCGGTAGAGCGCGTCTTTTCGTGCCGATCGGACGTTGCTTTCGGTGAGGTCGCCGCGCTCGTACGCGGCGGTCGCCTCGTCCGCGAACTGCTTCGCGACCTTGTTGACGACGTACAGCGATTCGAGCAGATCGTCCGTCGGTTCGAGCGGGTCCACGGTGACATCGGTCGGCGGCTGCGACCGGTGTGAGGTGGGTCCGTCGCGGGCATAGGCGTTTCGGGATCCGCGATCGGTGTCGGTCGAAGCGACCGGCACAGTCGACGCGATCGCGCCCCCCGGATGGTTAATTCTTTAAGCGTACGGACGAACTCGAAGACAAGCAATGTCGGACGACTCGCTCAAACTGTACACGGCGATATACGTCGCGCTCCTGGTCGCGGCGGCGCTGAACTTCGTTCTCTTCGAGGCCGATTTCCTCAACTTCACCTACGCTCAGGCACTCGGTGGGACGATGGTGATCGCGACGGTCAAGACGCTCCTCATCGTCGCGTACTTCCAGCACCTCCGGTGGGAGAACCGCTCGCTCACCTACGTGATGGCGCTCGCGCTCGCGCTCACCATGCTGCTGATGGCCGCGGCGACGTACTCCATCTCGTAGAGCGCCTCGCGACGGTTCGCGCTTCTCTCGTCCGTCTTGTTCTCGATTCCGGTTCTTCGCCGCTCTCCACTTCGACCCGTTCCGTCTGTGTGTTTTTTGTAGCCGCACGTGGATGTGCCCGTATGGAACTCCGACCCGCAACGCTCGACGACATCGACGCGATCCGGACGGTCGCGCGCCAATCGCTGATCGCTTCCTACGGCCACGCCGTCGACGAGACGCTGCTCGCGGAGGCGATCGACGAGTGGTACGACCCCGACGAGCTCGGCGCGGACATCGGCGACGAGGACACGGTGTTCCCGGTCGCCGTCGTCGACGAGACGGTCGTCGGCTTCGCCGAGAGCTACGTCGTCGGTCGACGCGAGCGCGTCGGCGAGATCGACTGGCTCCACGTCCACCCGGACCACCGCGAGTCGGGAATCGGCTCTGAGCTCTTAGAACGGGTGGAGTCGGAGCTTCGCGAGTCCGACGTCGACCGCATCGAGGCACGCGTCCTCGTCGCCAACGAGGCGGGGACGGCCTTCTACGAGCGTGAGGGGTACGACCTCGACGGCGAGCGCTCGGTGGAGATCGGCGACGAGACGTTCGACGAGCGCGAGTACCGCAAGCAGATCGGGCGGCTGACCGGGATCTCCGAGGGAACCTACGAGACGGACGACGGCGACACCGTCCACGTCGCCTTCGACGAGAGCGATCGGGGCTCCCACGCCCCGTTTTACGTCGCGTACGTCGACGCCGACCTGTCGCAGCGGTACGGCTTCCTCTGCGGGAACTGCGAGGGGACGAACGTCGCTATCGACACGATGGACCGGATGGAGTGCCGCGACTGCGGCAACCGCCGTAAGCCGGCCCGGTGGGACGCGGCGTACTGAGTCGCGCCTCTCTCGCTCCGATCCCCGACTACAGCGTCTCTTTCACGCCGAGCACGCGCTCCTCCGCTTCTCGCCCGGGGTCCCACTCGCTCCCGTCGCGGTCGGCGTCCCGATGCTCGGCGACGGTCCGCGCCATCGCCTCGTCGACGGGCGTCGACTCCCACCCGAGGTCGGCGAGCGCGCACGTGTCGAGCAGGTGCGGGTACTCCCGGTACAACGCGAAGTCGTCCAGGTCGAGGCCGCCGGCCGCCAGCGCGTCGGCGCTCGCCGCGACGATCTCGCAGTCGACGCCGGCCGCGTCGGCGACCGTCTCCAGCGTCTCTTCGAGCGTGAGCGCCCGGCGGTCGCCCACGTTGTACGCCGTCCCCGCCTCGCCGCGCTCGGCGACGATCCGGAGCGCGCTCGCCACGTCCTCGACGTACGCCCGGTGCCAGAGGTTCTGTCCGTCGCCGGGGACGACGACGCGGTCGTAAGAAAGCACGCGGTCGATCCAGTAGTCGAGCCGCTCCGTGTAGTCGTTCGGCCCGTAGACGATACAGGGACGCACCGCCATCGCCCGGACGCCCTCCTCGGCGGCCGCAAAGACGGCGCGGTCGCCCTCGGCTTTCCGGTTCCCGTAGGTGTCCGAGCCGTCGTCGGTCGCCTGCTCGGTCGTGCACGGGCGAAGCGGCGTCTCCCCCTCGCGTTTGGGGATCTCCTCGGCCGCGTAGCTGGCCCCGGAAGAGACGTATACGTACCCGTCGACGTCGGCGAACACCTCCGTGGCCGTCTCCACGTCGGCCGGCTGGTAGGCGACGCAGTCGATCACGATGTCGGGCTCGACCGAGAGCTTCGCGCTCCGGAGATCCCGCTCGTTCTTGCGGTCACCCTCGACGTGGGTCACCCGGTCGTCGTCCGAAAAGGGGTTCTCGTGGTTTCCTCGGTTCAACAGTCCGACCTCGTACCCGTTCTCGAGCAGGTCGACAACGGTGTGTCGGCCGATGAATCGGGTGCCACCGATAACCAGCGCCGTATCGGTCATATCGGTCATCCGAGAAGCGGACTCAAAAGCGTGGCCGAACCGGAACGAACGGTCACTCCTTTGCCCGTGGCTCGTCGCCGTCAGGACTGTCGGGACTGACCTCGTCCGCGCGCGGCCCGTCACCGCGCCACCGCCGGTACAGCAGGTAGGCGACCCCGAGCCCGACGAACCAGCTTCCGACCCCGGCGATCGCGAAGCCGACTCCGATCAGGAACTCACCGGCGGGCACGCTGAACATACTCCCGCTGGGCGTCTCGGCCACATAAACGCTCCGAGGGAGGGGTAGTTACTCGGCACTGGCTCCCGTTCCCGGCGACATGAGCGACCACAACAGGAGCCGGCGACGGCCGTGGCTTGCGGCGGCGCTGGCGCTTCTGATGTCCGGGCTCGGTCACGCCTACCTCAGACGGTGGGCGCGCGCCTTCGGCTGGTACGCGGTGATCACGGCAACGCTCGTGTTTATCGTCCCCGACCCGGCCGTCGATCGGCTGGTCGCCGGCGATCCGCCGCCGATCGCCGACATCGCCCCCGTGCTCGTCGTCGTCGCCGCCAGCGTCGTTGACGCGTACGTCCTCGCGGTCCGGAACAACCGGGCGCACGAGCGGCGCTCGTCGTCAACGGAAACGGGAGGGGGCGAGCCGCGGCCGGACGCCGACGAGGAGGGGACGTGGAGTGACGACTCTACGATCGATACCCGGTCTTCCGATCCCACCGCAGATTCGGCCGCCGGCACCGTCTCGTGTCCGCACTGCGGCCGCGAGACGGACGCGAAGCTCGACTTCTGTCAGTGGTGCGCCGAAGCGGTCGACGAGTAACGGAGATCCGCGAAAAGAGCCGAATCGGGGTGCCCCCGCTACCTCAGAAGAGGTAGAACAGCGGGAAGATGAACACCCAGACGATGTCGACGAAGTGCCAGTAGAGGCCGAAGTACTCTATCGGCCGCTCGTCGTCCATGTAGTGGCCCTGATACGCCCGGACGAACAGGAAGATGGCGATCACGAGACCGATGATCACGTGGATCCCGTGAAGCCCGGTCGTCACGTAGTAGATCGACGCCTGAATCGGGTCGCCGTGCGCGTTGGCGTTGATCGTCACGCCGCGGTCGAAGATCTCGTGGTTCCACTCCCACAGCTTGATCGCGAGGAACACGAAGCCGAGCGCGATCGTCGAGCCGAGCGAGGCGAGCAGCCCCTGCCGGCTCTTGCGGTGGGCGGCCACCAGCGCGAGTATCACCGTGAACGAGGAGGTGATCAGCACGAACGTGTTGATGAGGCCGGGCAGCGACTCCGTCAGCGGCTCCCACGTCATCCAGCCGGCGTTGTACCGGACGAAGATGGCCGCGGAGAGGAACGCGCCGAAGACGATCACGTCCGACGCGAGGAAGAACCACATCCCCAGCTTCACCTTCTCGACGCCCTCGAAGGGCCACCGCTCGGCGAACTCACTGGGCGGGGCGTAGAAGTCTTCCAGCCCCCACTTCACGCCGGATCCGATCAGTCCGATCAGGCCGACGACGACAAGTATCGGGTACACCGGGTTCGACACCGTCATGGTCGTCGTCGCGATCGAGTCGCCGAGGGCGAACGACAGCGACTCGCTGAACCCGGAGAGGCCGAGCAGCATGATGCCGAGCCCGAGCGAGAGCGTGAACGGCCAGATGCTCGCGTGGCTCGGGTGCTTGTCCCAGTACGGGTACTCCGTGATGTGCTCATCGTGACTGTCGCCGCCGTCGGTCGCGGCGTTACCGTCGGCGTCGGCCTTCACGGCCGGGCCGCCGTCGGGCACGTAGTCCTTCACGAACTCCAGCTTGCCGGAGGCGTACGAGGGGCGGTTGGGCCAGTTCTCGAGCGGCGGGGGCGAGGAGATCGCCCACTCCGCGGTCCGCGAGTAGTCCCACGGATTGTCTCCGGCGGGCTCGCCAGAAACGTAGGACTTCGCGAAGTTGTAGAACATGATGAAGAAGGACAGCCCGAGAACGAACGCGCCGATCGTCCCGAACTGGTGGTAGATCTGGAACTCGGGGTTGTACTCGAACACCCGGCGGGGCGTCTCCCAGCCGAGGAACATCGAGAAGTACACCATGTTGAAGCTGATGAAGAAGATCACGAAGTGCAGCTTCCCGAGCAGCTCGTCGTACATCTTCCCGGTCACCTTCGGGAACCAGTAGTAGGCCCCGCCGAACAGCGCCGTCGCGCCGCCGAACATCACGTAGTGGAAGTGCGCGACCACCCAGTAGGTGCCGCGGAACTCGTAGTCGAGGACGATCGCGCCGAGGAACACCCCGGTGATGCCGCCGAGGATGAAGAGTAGAAGCGCCCCGAACGCGAAGAGGAACGGCGTCGTGAACTGGATCCGGCCCTTGATGAGGGTGTAGATCAGCGAGAACACGACTAGGTCGAAGGGTAACGAGATCCCGATGGTGGTCGCCATCATCAGCGTCTTGATCTCCAGGTTGATCGTCGTCAGGAACATGTGGTGCATCCACACGAGGAACGACTGAACCGAGATCAGACAGATAGCGATGATCACCCACTTCCGGCCGACGAGCCGCCGCCCAGAGAAGGTCTGGAACAGCTCAAGCATCACGCCGAGCGCCGGGAAGAAGACGATGTACACCTCGGGGTGGCCGAAGAACCAGAAGAGGTGACCCCACAGGAGGGATCCCCCCTCGGTGGCCGAGAAGTACACACTCCCGAGCACGCGGTCGGACGCGAGGATGAGCCCCACGGCGAGCAGCGCCGCGAACGCGAACAGCATCATCCACACCGTCGCGAGCATGGACCAGGTGAACATCGGCATGTCCATGATACCCATGCCCTCCGCTCGGGAGTGATGGATGGACGTGAGGAAGTTCACCGTCGAGGCAGTGACGCCGACGACGAACATGAACAGCGCGAGCACCGCCCCGGTCGATCCGATGCTCGGCGTGTACATCGGGATGTTGAGCGGGGCGTACATCGTCCACCCGGCGTCGAGGGTCCCGCCCTGGAAGAAGCTGATTCCCAGCAGGATGCCGGAGAACAGGTACATCCAGTACGACAGCGCGTTCAGGCGGGGGAACGCGAGGTCGTCGGCGCCGATCTGCAGCGGCACGAAGTAGTTCGCGAAGCCGAATCCGAACGGCGAGAGGAACCAGAACACCATGATCAGCCCGTGCGCGGTGACGGCCTCGTTGTAGGCCAGCCCAGAGAGGATCTGGCTCGTCGGGTCCCACAGCTGCATGCGGATCAGCAGCGCGAGCACCCCGCCGAACAGCAGGAAGAACAGTGCGGTGATCGTGTACAGAATGCCGATGTCCTTGTGGTTCGTGGTGACGAACCAGCGCTTGACCGAGGTCGTCGGCGGAAGCTCGCTCATGCGCTCGCACCCCCGATGGCGGCGTCAATGCTCGCGGCGCCGTCGACGCCCGCGCCGCCCTCGACGTTCGAGGAGTTACCGCTGGTTCCCTCGTACCACGTCTCCCACTCGTCTTGCGGGACGACGGTGATCTGTCCCTCCATCGCGGAGTGTCCGGGGCCGCAGAGCTCGAAGCACTCGACCATGTACGTGGCTTCACCGCCCTGCGCTTGGACCTCTTCGGAACTTACGGAGAACCAGTTGGTGTTGGTGTCCCCGGGAATGGCATCGGATTTTATCCGTAACTCCGACGAGCCGAAGTTGTGCCACACGTCCCGAGAGGTCACCGCGATATCGATCCGCGTGTCGGCGGGCACGATCATCTCACCGGTTTCGGTGTGCCCGTTCGGGTACTCGTACTCCCAGCCGTACTGGTAACCTTCGACCATGATCTCAATGTTGTCCCCGTTGGCGTCCGGGCCGTCCTCGACGTAGAGGAGGATGCCGTACGCGTACACGACGAGGCTGATGACGACGATCGCGCTCAACCCGAACGACAGGAAGAGCTTCTTTGCTTTCGGACCGCCCTGTCCCGTCGGGAGCTCGCCGACCTCTGGCGCGTCGAACTTCTCGTCCGACCGGTTCCCGTCGTCGCGGTACTTGTACACGTTCCACAGCGTGTACGCGACGACGATGGTTCCGACGAGAGTCCCTAACGCGAGGAAGACGAAGAAGATCTCGTCGAAGACCTCCGCCTGCGCGCGCCAGCCGCTCCCCTGTTGCAGGATAAGTGAGTCTATCATGTTCGTCTCTTTGCTCTTGTACTTCCCTTAGCGAAGGCGCACTTATCTCTTGTGTAGCCGACCGAGATGTGACGCGCTGACCGGACCGAATGAGGTCGTTTTCGAGGGGAGGGGCTCACTCCTCATGGCGAGCCACGGCGGAACGGTGCGTGTCGCTCGGCGGAACATACGAAGGCTATTTGTACGCGGGAACGGACCGGCTAACAACGAACTCACCATGGTCTCACTCACGCTCTTGAGCACGGCACTGATGGGGCTGCTCGTCGTGGCCACCTTCGTCGCCGTCGCACAGATCGGCGGGCAACGCACTGCTCCGGGCGCCGGATCGGTCAGCAGGTACGACGCGATCGTCGCGACGCTCGGCGACATCGTCCGGAAGCCGGTAACGTGGGCCGTCACGTTCGTCGCCATCGCGGTCGGCATCGGCGCGATCGCGCTCCTCGCCGTCGGCAACTTCGGACTGTCCGAGGCGCTCTCCGGGAGCCTCCTCACCGTCGTGTACGCGATTGTCGGGCTTCTGTTGACCGGATTCGTCTTCCTCGGCGCCTACTTCGGCGCTCGCGGCCGCGGTCTCGGCAACGCCCACGGCGTCGCTGCCGGGTCGTTCGCGTCGGGACTCGTGTTCCTCGTGCTCATCGCGGCCGAGCTGCTCATCGGCATCGTCGGGTAGTTCCGCCGGACACGATCGCTTCGCGCCGCCCGGTGAATCGCACCGATCGGGGACAACGAGCTTCGGTATGACTCGCTGTCTCGGCGGGACAGATTCTGTGTCGGACTCTCGTTGCCGACCGATCAGGCGACGGCGACGCCGTTTCGGGCGAGAAAATCGCTCGCGGCCTTGATCTCGACGGGGCTTCCGATTATCCGGTACTCGTCGTCTCTCTCGACCACCGTCACGGTGAACCGCTCGCAGACGCCATCTCGCAGCCCGTCGAGCGCGCAGCGGGGGAGGACGATCTGCGTGCTGTCACGGAGGATCGCCGGATCGGGCATTCGACGTGTCGTCCGTCGTGATACGCCGACATAATCGTGTCGAAAGATTGCCGAATCGAGTCCGATCTGTCGGCGACGCGTTCCGTTGCCCGCCGAGCCGCGGGCGAGTTCGCCGGAGATCGGGGTATTGAGAGATGGTGACGCGGCCGCGAGGCGGAAGGAACACCTTTAACGAGACGAACGGCCGACTGTACGCCAATGGGACTGGAGGACGAGATCGAAGACCTCCGCGAAGAGATCGCCGAGACGCCCTACAACAAGTCCACGGAGGCTCACATCGGGCGGCTGAAGGCGAAGCTCGCGGAGAAAAAAGAGAAACTGGAGAACCAGTCCTCCGCCGGCGGCGGCCACGGGTACGCCGTCGAGAAACACGGCGACGCCACGGTCGCGCTCGTCGGATTCCCGAGCGTGGGGAAGTCCACCCTGATCAACGCCCTCACCAACGCCGACAGCGAGGTCGGATCCTACGAGTTCACGACGCTCGACGTCAACCCGGGGATGCTGAAGTACCGCGGCGCGAACATCCAGATCCTCGACGTGCCGGGCCTGATCGAGGGCGCCGCGGGCGGCCGCGGCGGTGGGAAGGAGGTCCTCTCGGTCGTCCGGACCGCGGACCTCGTCGTGTTCATGCTCTCCGTCTTCGAGATCGAGCAGTACGACCGCCTGCGCGAGGAGCTGTACGCGACCAACATCCGCCTCGACACGGAGCCGCCGAACATCAACATCCGGAAGACGCACAAAGACGGGCTCGGCGTGACGATGAGCGACGAGGTGAGCCTCGGCGAGGAGACGGTCAAGCAGGTCCTCCGCGAGTACGGCTACGTCAACGCGAAGGTGACGATCCCCCACGACCTCACGATCGACGAGCTCGTCGACGCCGTGATGGACAACCGCGAGTACCTCCCCTCGATGGTCACCGTGAACAAGGCCGATCTCATCGACAAGAGCTACCTCCCGACCGTCAAGGAGGAGCTGCGCGAGCGCGACCTCGACCCCGACGACGTGCTGTTCATCTCCGCCGAGAAGGAACTCGGACTCGACGGGCTCAAGGAGCGCCTCTGGGAGGAGCTGGGCGTTATTCGTATTTATATGGATAAGCCGGGTCGCGGCGTCGACTACGAGGAGCCGCTGATCCTCTTCGAGGGCGACACCGTCGGCGACGCCTGCACGAAGATCGGCGGCGAGTTCGAGGAGCGGTTCAAGTTCGCGCGGGTGTCGGGCTCGAGCGCCAAACACGACGATCAGCAGGTCGGGAAAGGGCACGAACTCGCCGACGAGGACGTGCTTCGGATCGTCGCTCGGAAATGAATCTGTGAGCTGGTCGAGACGAGAGAGCGGTTGTGACCGCCTCCAATGCGTTCTGGAGTGATAGTGTTCAGATAAGCTGATTCCATGCGAAAGCGAACGATCTCAACCACTCGTCAGCAGTTTCTGTTTCGGCGTTGCTGAAGTAGATTTCTCACCCAGTTCCCCATGACTGAAGTCGTAGGCTTCTGCCCTCGGAAGCAATGTGACTCACCGCTGTGTTTCTGGGATAGAGCCTCCAAACTGAACAACTAGTTGTTCCGCAGAGAGTGCGTAGACCGTCATCTCGGTTCCTTTTCTAGAGTACCACGTATCGACGGCTTCGACGATGTTAGCTTCGCAGAGGCAATCAAGGTGATACTTAGCGTTCTGGGTAGACGTGCCGATAGCCTCGGCGATGTCTGAAGTTGTCGCTGGTTCGTCGTCAAGCGTCGCCAGTATCTGCTGTGCAGTGTCCGATGAGACCGTCTGGAGTACGTTACTTGACTGCTCGCCGTTAACGAGGATATTGATTTGTTCGCGTGGTGCGTGATCGATAGGAGTACGGTAGGGGAATGCTGTTGGCATATCTGTGAATTAACGTGAGTCACCGCCCAGTGTAGCTGGTTACGCGGTCATTGAGTTCGAGCGACTCGTCACGTCTGTAAATATATACGACCAGTACCAGACCACCGAGGATGGCGAAGCCGACGAAGACGAGTCCCTCTTCTCCAATCCAGCGCGGAGGGCCGACAATGTCAACGGCGAGGAGTTCCGGCGTCTGCTGTGAATGTCCCAGTCCGAATATCGCACTTTGTGTGAAATTATAGAACACGTGAAAGCCGATGCTCAGCGCGAGTTCGCCAGTTAGCACGTATACGCCACTCAGTACTAGTCCAGCGATCAGATAGTACCCATAGTGGCTAAAATTCGTTATTTTTCCGCCGTGTAGAAACGCAAATACGAGGGTGCTGAGAGTCACTGCGAGGCCGACGGCCATCCGCTGGGGAACGAATCCATTCGATCCCTCGGCAAGGTTCTGTAACATCGCACCACGCAGAATGAATTCTTCCCACGTGGCTGCGAGAGCGATATACGCGAACACGATCCCCATCGCAGGTACGAACGGCAGATCTCCGGAACCGCGCATCACGCCAACAAATGTAGCCCAACCAGCACCGAGGGATACTATGAGTGCCCCACCGTTGATCGCGGTGGCGACGAGTCCACCAACAACGAATGAGTGCCACCATTCTCGGTCGAACGAAAGCCCGAATCCACTCACTGGGCGTCGATCAATAACTCGTGCACCGAAGAGAATTGCACCGATGAGAATGACGCCAATGCCAGTCAGTTCAAGGAGTTCTCGAACGGGATGCTCGAACCTGGCTCGGATTACAGTCTGAAGGATTGCGAGGAGGATGAAGGTCAGCACCGTCGGCAGTAACGCACGAAGCGGAGCACGCAGTCGGCGTTGCTCAGCGTTCCAAATCGGCCAGAAGAGTTGAGAAACCCTCTGACGGAAGGCGGTCGGTAGGATACGGTCAATCGTCGATCGTAGCGACATACACGACACAAAGGGAGGGGTACAAGTAGCATCCTAGGCACGGCTTCCGACCCAGAAGCTGTGGCGGGTTTTTTACTATTACCGGGGTCTGGCATACACATGGCCGAGGACGAGGATACTGTCTTGGCGGTACTCGATGACGAGTACGCCCGAGCGATCCTCGCTCACCTCACAATAGAACCGATGTCAGTCGATGAACTTTGTACGGCCTGTGAGATGTCCGATGCGACGGCATACCGCCGCCTCGGTCAATTACAGGACGCAGACCTCGTGACTGAACAACAGGAATTTGATCCCGACGGCCACCACTATAAGCGGTATGTAGCCACGGTTGAAACCGTTACTGTCACATTCGCTGATGGGGGGTATGAAGTAGCAGTGACGCACTCGACAACCGACCCTGCCGACCGCTTCACAGATCTGTTCGAGGGGTTGTCCTGAGATGCTTCTCTTACAGTTGGATGCGACTGGAACTGCTCCGTTGATCGCACTCGGCGTGCTCGTTCTTTCTGTGATATCAGTAGCGCTGTCGCTGACCATTGCGATAGTTCTGGTTCGTGGTTACCGTCGAGGACCGTCTCATCGCGGGATGCTTTGGCTCGCAGTCGGTCTCATCTTCCTGATTACGGTTCCCGAGTTGCTTCGTGTCGGGTTACCGACGGCGACCGACATCGGGGCTGTCGGCCGGTCGATACTCGTCAGTGGCTGTGAGCTATTCGGGTTGGGAACGATCCTGTGGATCGTGTACGGAGGTGGGATACGGTGATAGCAAAGAGTCTGCTGGTGATGGAACTGCTCAGTGTGGTGTCGGTAGCTCGTGGCGTCACTGCCGTCGTGGGACTGTTTGTCGCTACGCTAGCTTACCGAGGGTACCGACGAAATGGTTCTGCGAAGATGCGGGCGCTTGCAGTCGGTATCGGTCTGCTGACGGTAGGAGTATACGTGGCCGTCATGCTCGCCGATATGGTTGGAGCAGGGAACGGCGTCGTCTTACTCGTCCGAGGTCTCGTGACAGTTATCAGCCTCTGTGTCGTCCTATACGCGATTACCGTGGCATAGCCGCTTCTATTGAGAAGGTGGTATAACGATTCATCGACAACGTGAACTTCAGACTTTGTTAAGATCTGGCTCTGTTGAAATTCTCTTCTTCAGACAGATTATCGACTGAAACGTCCGATCCTTGAAGAGTGTTCTTGATCGGTTGCAGGAGCAGACGCGTCGGATCGCTGGATGATTGTTTATAAGGAATTCGCGACTTCCCGGTGAAGACCTCCAAAGCCCCAGCCGCTCGCTTATAAATGGTTGACTGTTGCTCGGCTGAGAACACCACCAGAGCCCCAGCCGCGAGGACGGCGCACACTCGTTGCGCTCCTCGTCACTCGCGTTGCTCGTTCCTGCGGTGCTTCCGTCGTCTGCGCCGTCCTCGCGACTGCCCCTTTGAGTCCCGTCCCGCACCGCACAGCACCATCGGAAGACGGTCCTGCTCGCTCACTCCGTTCGCTGCGCAGGCTGCGACTTCCGTGCACCCGCTCGCTCCCTGCGGTCGCTCTCGGGACCGCAGCCTCACGCCTCCCCAGCTTCGTCAGTCGCCTCCGCTTCGCTCCGGCGACTGACTCCAGCGAGAATCGAAGATTCTCTGGCAGCCGGCGCGTAGCGCCGGCGACCTCGCACGCGCTCCTCGCGACCGCCGAGGGCGGCCGCTCGGAGGCGCGCGCCACCGCATCGTCTGACTCCATTTATACCACCTCCATGTCCCCGTGGCCGACCGAAAGGCGCTTTTCGCGGGGCCACGACCGTCGGGTATGCTCACGGTCGCGCTCGCGGGCAAGCCGAACGCCGGCAAGTCCACCTTCTACACCGCCGCCACGATGGCCGACGTCGACGTCGCGAACTACCCGTTCACGACGGTCGACCCGAACCGCGGAGTGACCTACGTCCGGACCCGCTGCCCGTGTCTCGACCGCGAGGAGCGCTGCGGCAACGAGAACTGCCGCGACGGGAAGCGGTACGTCCCCATTGAGTTGCTCGACGTGGCCGGGCTGGTTCCCGGCGCTCACGAGGGGAAGGGCCTCGGCAACCAGTTCCTCGACGAGCTGACGAACGCGGACGTGGTGTTGAACGTCGTCGACGCATCGGGCGCGACGAACGCGGAAGGCGAGCCCGTGGAGGTTGGCGCGCACGACCCCCTCGACGACGTGGACTTCATCGAAGAGGAGATGGACCTGTGGCTCGCCGGGATCGTCGACCGCAACTGGGAGGGCGTCGAGCGACAGTCGCGCTCGCCCGACTTCGACCTGGAGGCGGCGGTCACCGACCTCTTGACCGGGTTCGGCGCGACCGAACACGACGTGACGGCGGTCCTCCGCGATCTGGTGTACCCCGACGATCCGAAGACGTGGACCGACGACGACCGCGAGGCGCTGGCGCGGGCGATCCGGCGTCGGACCAAGCCGATCGTCGTCGTCGCCAACAAGGTCGACGCCGCGCCCGAGGGCGCGATCGACCGCCTCCGCGAGGGGACGGACAAGCCCGTGGTCCCGGCCACGGCGGACGGGGAGCTCGCCCTGCGCCGCGCCGCGGAGGCCGGCGTCGTCGACTACGACCCGGGCGACGAGGGGTTCGACGTGATCGGCGACGTCTCGGAGGGACAGCGCGACGGGCTGGAGGCGATCCGCGACGCGATGACCGAACACGGCGGCATGGGGGTTCAGACCGCGCTGAACGCGGCGGTCTACGACCTGCTCGACCGGATCACCGTCTACCCCGTGCAGGACGCTTCGAAGTGGACGGACGGGACCGGCAATGTCCTCCCGGACGCGTTCCTCCTCCAATCGGGATCGACTCCGCCGGACATGGCGTACGCGGTCCACACCGACATCGGCGAGGGGTACCTCCACGCGGTCGACGCGCGCTCCTCGCGCCGGATCGGCGAGGGTCACGAACTCTCGGAGGGCGACGTGGTGAAGATCGTCTCGACCGCGGGGCCGTGAGGGACCGGACGGAGTCAGTGAGAGGCGGTAGAGGGAGAGTGAGCATGAGACCGACAGGCACATCCGGATCGCCCGAGAGGGGCCGGTAGATGCTCGGGCTCGAACACGACTTCCGGATCGTCGACACCCGCGCCACGCTCGACCCCGACGAGTCGTCGGTCGCGACCCACGGGCGCGACATCTCCCCCGAGCTGCTGGAACGCGAGATGCTCCAGGCGGGCGTCGTCCGCGCGGTCGCGAGCCCCGGCCGGCGCGCGACTGGACAGAGCTACCTCCGCGCGAACAACGCGGTCGCGCGGCTCTCGATCGACCGCCCGTTCGTCGCTTTCGCGCGACTCAACGGACCTCGCGATCCGGGGAGCGGCCCCGTCTCCGCGGTCAAGAACCTCCGGGCCGAGCGCGACGACCACCACGCCCGCCCCGACGACGTCGAGCAGTACTCCTACGACGACCGGTTCCACGGGTTCACCCTCGTCCCGCACGCCGACGGGCTCCCGAACGAGGACGTGCTCACCCGGCTGGAGGACGCCGACCTCCCCGTGATCGTCCACGCCGGCAGGGAGTTTCCGCCGGAGGCGGTCGAGCGCGAGCTGCTCGAGTACGACATGCCGGTCGTGCTCGCCAGCTTCGGCGGCTACCCCCTCGACGCCGACCTGATGAACGAGACGCTCGACCTGTTGGAGGTGTACGACCGGCTGTACGTCGAGACGAGCGCCGTGCGGTACCGCGAGGTGCTCGAACGCGGCGTCTTGGAGCACCCCGACCGCGTCCTCTTCGGCTCCGGCGCGCCCGATGTGCACCCGAACGTCGGCGTGATGGAGGTGCTTACGCTCGACGTCTCCGAGGACCTGATGCGGCGCGTGTTCGCGAAGAATCCCGCCCGGCTGATCCCCGCGCTCGCCGAGGGTGCCGACGTCTGAAGCGACGAGCACTTGTTGCGGGGCCGCGGACCCGACGAGCATGAGCGACGCCGAGAGCGACGGAGACGCGCGGACCGCGGACGCCCTCATCGAGGTCGTCCGCGCGGTCGGCCACGAGCACGTCACCGCCGAGCACGCGAGCACCGTCGAGCTCACGACCGACGACTGGCTCACCCCCGCGGGCGACTGCATCGTCGGCGTCGAGGCCGACCGCGCGCCCCGCGACTTTTCGGCCGCGTTCCGCGAGGCGTGTCAGAACGCGGACGCGACGATCACGGCGCGGTTCGCGGTCGGCGAGCCGGGCGCAGACGCGGTCGACACCGAGGACCCCGCCCACGTCGACGAGATCGTCGGCCGCGGGGACGCCGACCTCGCGCTCCTCGACGACCGGTCGTTGGTCGGCCGGACCAGCGACTACACCGACGACGAGCGCACGATCTTCGTCGACGGCGACGGGGCCGCCGCGGACCTCGACCGCGACCTCGTGGCCGCGCTCGCGGAGGGCGCACCCCTGACGCTGCGGTTGGAAGTCGATTCCGGGGAGTGAAAAGAGGGGAGAGGCAGGGACGAACGCGTCGAGTCCGCTCAGACGCGCTCGCTCGTGGCGGCTTCGATGAGGTCGATGACGGGGAACGGCTCGCGACGGTCGAACGACGCGAAGACGGCCTCGTAGCGCGCGGAAGGAAGAATGAGCACGACGACGTTCTCGAAGAACAGCGTCTGCGCCTGAAACTCCTCCTCGATGAGGTCTTTGAAGTCGTCGCCGGTGACCTGATTCGCCATGAGCAGCTGATACGCCTCTTCGAGGTCCTGATCGGAATACACCGATTCGAGGTCTTCTCGGACGTATTCGACCGTGAAATCGAGGGCATCCAGGTGGGCGATCACCCGGGCGTCGGCCCCGTCGACGCCGCGGAGCGTATCGACGATCTGAGACATATCAGTAAATTTCACCGATATGTTGTAAATGTGCTCATCTGGAGCCATACCGGCCGATTCGACGGGATTCACAGAATTTCGACCGAACGCGGGCGCCCGATCGGTGGACTCCCACTGGGACCGTCGCTCCGCGGCCGACCTCAGATCGGAAGCTCCGCGTCCGCCCCGACAACCCGATCGACCTCCTCGGGCGCGCGCCAGTCGGTCGTCCGCTCCAGCAGCTGCACGACCATCCGGCCGGTCGCGCCCCAGACGGTGTAGCCGTCGACGTGGAAGAAGTGAATGCGGTGGTCGCCGTACTCCGGGTGGCCGATGCGACGCTCCGTCTCGTAGTTCGCGGGGTCGCTTAGCCCGCTGACGGGGAGCACGGCGACCTCCGCGACCTCCGACTCGTCGGGAATGTACTCGCGGTCGGGCGCGACGCCGACGAACGGTCGGATCCGATACGCGGAGGAGGTCCGGGTGTCGTCGAGCCGGCCGACCACGTCCACCTCGTCGGAGCGCATCCCGACCTCCTCGTCTGCCTCGCGGAGCGCGGTATCGGTGAGGGTCCGATCGATCGGCTCGCGGCCCCCGCCGGGGAAGCTCATCTGGCCGGGGTGTCTCCCGAGGTGGGCCGCGCGCTTGGTGAACAGCAGGTGGGCCTCGCCGCCGCGCTCGATGACGGGCGCCAGCACGGCGGCCTCGCGGCGCGCCCGGGTCACCTCTTTGGGTGTGTGCCGACGCAGCCCCGTCAGGTCCATATCGGCCGTAGGCGCCCGGACGGGGTTAACGTTTCTCCGGGTTCCGGCGATCTGAAACGAGCGCGGCTTCGGACGTTTTAAGCCCGCGACCCACCCTTCACTGGACAATGAGCGACGACGACCAGGAACTCGGAATCACCGAGTCCAAGTCACACAACACCGGCGAGTGGTACGCCGAGGTCGTACAGAAGGCAGGGCTGGCGGACTACGGCCCCGAGGGGATGAGCGGGTTCATCGTCACCCGCCCTCGCGCGTACGCGGTATGGGAGCGGCTGCAGGGGTTCCTCGACGCGAAGTTCAAGGACACCGGCGTCCAGAACGCCTACTTCCCCCTATTTATCCCCGAGTCGTATCTCGAACGCGAGAAGGACATCGTCGAGGGGTTCGACCCCGAGGTCGCGTGGGTGACCGAGGCGGGCAACAAGGAACTCGAAGAGCGGCTCGCGGTCCGCCCCACCTCCGAGTCGATCATCACGCCGTACATCAGCCAGTGGGTGCGGAGCCACCGCGACCTCCCGCTGCGCGTGAACCAGTGGTGCTCGGTCGTGCGCTGGGAGGCGACCGAGACGAAGCCGTTCTTCCGCACGAAGGAGTTCCTCTGGCAGGAGGGCCACACCGCGCACGCGACGAGCGAGGACGCGTGGAACGAGACGATGACGCGGCTCGACCAGTACGCCTCCGTCTACGAGGACCTGTTGGCGATGCCCGTGCTGAAGGGCCAGAAGCCCGACCACGACAAGTTCCCCGGTGCGGAGACGACCACGACCGTCGAGGCGCTGATGCCCGACGGCAAGTCGGTGCAGGCCGGAACCTCCCACAACCTCGGACAGTCGTTCGCGGAGGCGTTCGACATCACCTACTCCGACGAAGACGAGGAGGTGCGGCTCGCGCACACCACCTCGTGGGGGCTCTCGTGGCGCGCGCTCGGCGCGCTGATCATGACGCACTCCGACGAGCAGGGGCTCGTGCTCCCGCCGGGCGTCGCCCCCGAGCAGGTCGCAGTCGTCCCGATTTGGCAGGAGGACACGAAAGACGACGTGCTGGAGTACGCCGAGGGCGTCGCCGACGACCTCGACGACGCGGGGATCCGCGTCGAGCTTGACGACCGCGACGGGCGCAACCCCGGGTTCAAATTTAACGAACACGAGCTCAACGGCGTCCCGCTCCGGATCGAGATCGGTCCCCACGAGGTCGAGGACGGCGAACTCACCCTCGTTCACCGGCCCGACGGCGAGAGCGCCGTCGAGGACCGCGACGGGGTCGTCGAGACGGTCCGAGACCACTTCGACGAGGTGTACGCGAAGCTGTACGCCGCCGCCGAGGAGACCCTCGACGGCGAGGTGCGCGAGGCCGACGACCGCGCAGACATCCTCGGGACGCTCGGCCAGCACGGCGGCTACGTGAAGGCCCCGTGGTGCGGCGACGAGGAGTGCGAGGAACCGATCAAGGAGCCGATGGCCGCCGAGATCGTTATGGTCCCGTTCGACGACGAGGACCCCCTCGTCGAGGGAGACCACGACGAGACCTGCGCGATCTGCGACGACGACGCCGAGCGGACGGCGTACTTCGCGAAGTCGTACTGAGCCGACACGGTCGCCACGCAGAATCCTCGCCCGACGCCGTCCCCCGTTTAATCCGCGTTGATCCGGCTTAACGGAGATCAGTATATATAGGGATACGTCGCGTACCGTCAGGTAATGAAACGAGGGATCGCACTCATCGCCGTCGCGGTCGTGCTCGTCGGTATCGCCGGGATCGCCGCGGCCGGTCCCGTCGGAACGGCCGTCGCGCAGGACGACCCAGTGGCGACGAACGAGACGGGTGAGCGTAACGGCGCGGAGACGGCGAACGGAACCGACATCAGCCCCGGCGAGCGCCTCTCCGGCGTGATCGGGGTCCAGCGCGCCGAGATCTCCGGCGAGGTGGAGTCGCGCTCGTTCGAGGTCGCGCTCAACCGCACGGAGGCGCCCGAGGAGCGGGCCGACCTGGTCGCCGAGCGACTGAACGGGACCGAGGAGCGACTGGTCGCGATCGAGCGGCGCCAGCGGGAGCTCCGCGAGCGCCGCGACGCCGGCGAGCTGAGCCAGGGCGCGTTCGCCGCCCGGATGGCGGAGACGAGCGCTCGGGCCGAGACGATCAAGCGCGAGGCGAACCGGAGCGCCGACGTCGCTCGCGGGCTCCCAGAAGCGGCGAGGGCGAACCGCGGACTCGACGATGACCGGCTCAACGAGGTCCGTCAGCGGGCGAGCGAGGCGAGCGGCCCCGAGGTCGCGGCCATCGCTCGCGGCGTCGCCGGCAACGGCGTGGGCGGCCCACTGGCGTCCGAGCGACGCGGGCCGCCGGGAGGCGCGGGCGCTGGCGAGGGCCCCGATCGCGGCGATGGACCGGGTGCCGGTGATGGACCGGGTGCCGGTGATGGACCGGGTGCCGGTGATGGACCGGGTGCCGGTGATGGACCGGGTGCCGGTGATGGACCGGGTGCCGGTGATGGACCGGGTGCCGGTGATGGACCGGGGGATGGTGATCGTCGGGGTACGGGTGGCGGCCCGCCCGATGACGGACCGTCCGGTGATGGCCCGCCGGACCGCGACAACCGGGCGGACGCCGACGGCAACGAGACGGACACCGGCGGAAACGCGACGAACGCGACCCCCGACCCGACAAACGCGACCCCCGACTCGACGAATGCGGTCGAGGATCCGATAGACGACGCCGGAAACGCCGGTAACGCCGGAAACGTGAGCGACGGCGCCGATCGGGGGACAGAAGCCGGTGACGGCGACTCGACGCCCCCAGGTGACGACCCGTCCCCGCCTGCTGGCAGCAATAGCGGTAGTGACGACCGCGGTGATGGACCGGGAGCCGGCAGCGGGAACGGACCCGGGGGCAGCAGCGGGAATGGACTCGGGGCCGACAGCGGGAACGGACCCGGAGCCAACGCCGCGAACGGCGTCGGCACGGTCGCGGAGCGTCTCGCCGGACCGCTGACGGCCGGGACCGACTTCGTTCGGGGAGTCGTCGGTATCGATGGATAAGTCCGGAGTGGCCCGGTCGCGTCGCGGAGTGACCGCGAGCGACCGGCGTTGTGCTCACCTGCAAACGCCGCTCGGCTTGATCCCGGCTCGTCCTCACTCGTGAGATGGGAAGCGATTTATCCGAGCCTCGTAACGGTTCGTCCGTGCAGCGAACGGTGCTCCTTCTCGTCGTCGTCGCGGTCGCCGCCAGCGCCGGACTCGCGTCGATCGGGGCCGCACAGAGCGGTGCGGGCCTCCAGGCCGGCGGTTTCGACCAGATGGACGTCAACCCGGACGACGTTCTGATCGAGGTCTCCGTCGAGCCCGACGGGGACGCGGTCTGGGAGACGCAGTACCGGGTCCAACTCGCGAACGACGACGAGGAGCAGGCCTTCGAGGAGCTCCGTGCGGACGTGGAGTCGGACCCGGACGCGTACGCGTCCCAGTTCGGTGAGCGCATGCGCGCGACGGCCGACACCGCCGAGAACGCGACGGGCCGCAAGATGAACGTCACGAACGTCACGGTGACCGCCGATCGACGCGAACTCCCGCAGTCGTACGGCGTCCTGACGTATCGGTTCGAGTGGAGCAACTTCGCGGCCGTCGACGGCAGCCGGCTCGTCGTCGGGGACGCGATCGACGCGCTGTTTCTCGACGAGACCTCGTCGCTCATCGTCTCGTGGGAGGACGGCTACCGGCTCGGCGACGCGTCGCCGTCGCCGACCGAGACCCGCGACAGCGCGGTCGTCTGGCAGGGCCCGGTCGACTTCACCGAGGGCGAACCGCGCGTGACGATCGAACCCGAGGGGCGCTCCGCGGGGGCGGTCCCGTTGGTCGCGGTCGGACTGCTCGTCGCGATCGTCGCCGTGGTCGGCTACCGACGCCGGCCGTGGGGAAGTTCGGAGGCCAGTAGCCCCTCGGAGGGACCGGCTGCGACGGCCGACGAGTCCGCGGACGACGCGGAGGATTCGAAGAGCGCGGCGGCCGCGACGGCAGTGGCCGGTGCCGACGGGGATGACGGTCCCGCCGGATCCGGCGACGATACGGGGGCCGACTCGGCGGCACCGATCGACGACGACCTGTTGAGCAACGAGGAGCAGGTGCTTCGGCTCGTCGAGGCCAACGGCGGCCGGATGAAACAGAAGCGAGTCGCCGAGGAGCTCGACTGGACCGCTGCCAAGACGAGTCAAGTCGTGACGGGGCTCCGCGATGAGGGCGATCTCGACGGATTCCGGCTCGGCCGCGAGAACGTCCTCTCCCTGCCCGACTACGATGCGACGACAGACGATGGAGAAGGGGACGAGGAGGACGACGAGGGGAAAGCAGACGACGCCGGTGACGGCGAGTGACTCCCGCCCTCGTTACAGATCCCGCGACCGTCCGAGATGTTGAAGCTCTCCGCCGCACTCGCAGGTGCCGCCCGACTCGGATCGCGCACCGCATTTGAAACACTCGTACAGTTCTTCGCCGTTAGTCTCTGATTCTGGTCGCATATTATGACAAACGTTAGCAAGAGGGATAGATACCGCCCTAATATTCTTTAGAGAGTATAATCGGATTGCTGGCGCTCTGTGAACGAACGATCGGTTTGACGGAGAGTGTGAAAGAAACGAAAGCCGGAGGAGGGATTTGAACCCTCGACCTATTCCTTACGAAGGAATCGCTCTGCCAGCTGAGCTACCCCGGCACGCGTCTTACCATTCCCGAACGGAAAAATAAGGGTTCCGAAACCGCGGCGCCACGCTCCGCGCGATCACGCGACACCGGCCGATTTCGAGCGATCGCTGTCATCGATCGACTGTGTGCGTCTGTTTCGAAATACATTCGATATCGTTCGAATTGATGTACAGAATAGAACATCGTCTCAGGAATATAAGGAAAAAGCATATATGCGTGTTTGGACTTCGGTTGAGATGTGATCGCACCGATCGCGTGCCGCGATGGCGGGGATCGACTCCCCCGACGGTGTCTGCCCGGTCGGAGCCCGTACCGGGCGTCGCTCGTCTCGTCGGTCGCGACCCCCACCGCGACCCGGCGCGGCTGTCACCACTATCAGCGATCCGACACGGCCGGCGTGTGACTCACGTCTCCGACGTGCCAAGCGCGAAATCGCCTCTGGCCCCGACCGTCCGCGGCCGTGGACTCTTGTCATGTGACGGGCCCGCAGCCGTCCCGACCCGTCGGCGTTCCCCGGGTGGGACGGCAGTCACGCTGTCCGCTCGCCCCGCAAAGCGGTGTCGCCGTCCTCACAACCGCTCGTTCTCACACCCGCGTCAGCCTGACGTCCAGACAGACGTTGTACTCGTGGGGCGCGTACGACCGGACGACGCGCTCCGTCTCGACGCTCACGTCGTACGCGTCGCCGGCGGCCTCGCGGATCTCCCGCGTTCCGGGGCCGAACGGGTCGTCTTCGTGTTGGATGTCGTAGTAGTGAACGACGCAGTCGTCGCCCGCCAGCCGAACGGCGGTGTCGAGGAACTCGTCGGCGGAGTGCGGGAGGTTCATCACGAGCCTGTCGGCGGTATCGGCGTACTCGTCGCCGATCTCCCGCACGTCGCCGGCGATCGCGGTCACGCGGTCGGCGACGCCGTTGCGCTCGGCGTTCTCCCGGAGGTACTCCACCGCACGCTCGTTGAGGTCGCAGGCGACGGTGCCGGCGCCGCGAGCCGCCATCGGCACCGCGTAGGGGCCGACGCCGGCGAACATGTCGATCGCAGTCTCGCCCGACTCGACCTGCTCGATCACGCGGTGGCGCTCGGTGGCGAGTCGCGGGGAGAAGTACACCTCGGCCACGTCCAACAGGAACTCGTGGCCGTACTCGCGGTGGACCGTCTCGGTGCCGTTCCCCGCCAGCACGTCCCAGCGCCGGACGCGCAGCTCGCCCTCGATCGGGGAGGCTCGGTTGAGTACCGTCTCGCAGGGCACGTCGGAGGCCATCACCGCCTCGGCGATCTCGCGGGCGCGCTCGTCGTCGTCCTCGTCGACGATGACGATGTCGCCGAGCCGCTCCAGCGAGGGCTCGTAGCCGAGGATCGCGGCGGGAGTCCGCGGACGGTCGCGCTCGGCGGCGTCGCGCTCGACGATCGTCGCCGCGAGGTCGCCGGGGACCGCTTCCGGGTCCGTAACGGGGATGTAGATCGTATCGCCGTCGACCGCGATCTCGTGGGCGCCGTCGAGGGCGTCGGCGTCGGCGAGCCGTTCGCGGACCGCCTCGCCGCGCTCGCGCTCGACCGCGACGCAGGGGACGCTCATTGTCGCGAGAACGCGGGGCGAGCCATAAACGCTGACGCTTTATCCGTCCGAGGCCGGAGCGGAGGGCCGCGCCGGGTCAGTCGAACGGGTACCGCGCGGTCGCTCCGCACTCGCGACACCGCACGACGACTCGTCCGGGTCGGAGCCGGACGCGGCTCGTCTTCCCCGGGCGGAGGTAGACGCCGCAGTCGTCGCAGGTCTTCCGCGAGAACTCGGCGGGGACGCCGCAGCGGTTCCGCTCCGCGATCCGGCGCGCGAGCGCGACGTACTCCCGCGCGCGGTCGTACTCGTCGTCGACGACGGCCTCGCGGGCGAGCGCGAACAGCCGGTCGATCCGTTCCGACGGGATCCCCATACCTCGCCGGGCGTGACGGATCGGCAAAGTCGTTGTCATCCGGGGTGACGCTTCGGACGCCCCCGAAACCCTCTGACTCCCGCGCCCGCCAACCCGCACGCTTTTTTAGCGGTCCGCGCGAACGACGCGACATGAAGGAATCCCTGATGGACGTCGTCTGCTGCCCGCTCGACAAGGCCGACCTGGACCTCGACGTCGACGAGCGAGACGACGAGGAGATCCTCGCGGGGACGCTCACGTGCACCGAGTGCGGCGAGACCTACCCGATCGAGGACGGCATCCCGAACCTCCTCCCGCCGGACATGCGCGAAGAGGCGGCGGCGTAGGACGCGTCGTCTTCTTTCCTCCGCCTCGTTCCGCACTGATTCCCCGTTCCGTACTGCATCTTTTTTTAGTGTGAGTACGTCGACCCGAACGTGTCGACACTCTCCGTCGAACTAAACGGGGACGCGGTCCACTCGATCGGGGCGCCCGGCCGGTTCGAGACGACCGGGCCGTTCGCCGTCGCGCTCGAGAACGAGGGCCGTTCCACGCACGTCCACCTGCACTTCGACGACGACCTCGACCGGTTCGTCTCGGTGGCAGAGACGAACCACTTCGTCGACGACGAGGCCACGAGACACGTCCACGTCTCGGTCGACGGCGTGACGGAACCGGTCCGCGGAAAACTGAAGATCGTCACCGGCTACGGCTCCGAGACCCGGTACGTGGACATCCGGATCGACCCGCCGGAGGACACCGTCTCCGAGGAGGTCGCCGTCGACGAGGCGTTCGCGAAGCCCCCGGAGCGCCCGCCGGAGGTCTCGCCGGCTCAACGCGTCGCGAACGCGGTCGACCGCCTGATCGAACGAGGCGGCGTCCCCGGAGCGATCGCCGCGTTCCTCGCGCTCGCCGTCGGGGTCGCCATCGCGCTCGCGCTCGACAGCGCGGTCGTCACGGCAGCCGTCGTCGTCGTGTTGACGGTGTCGCTCGGGGCGGCGCTTCTGGCGGTCTGGTGACGGAGGTAGGCGGGAGCGGCGGCGTCGGTCTCGCCGGCGACTCCGCCCGCCGATCGCCGCGAATCCGGGCGCTTTTAAGCGTGCCAGCGGAAAGTTGGCGTATGAGCTTCGAGAAGGAAGACGAGGTCGTCCTCCACGACAAACACAGCGAGTACGACGGCGAGACGGGCACGATCACGCAGGTGATGGAGACGATGTTCGGCGACGCGACCTACACGGTCAGCTTCGAGGACGGTCAGGAGACCGGCGTTCCCGAGGACGACCTCGACGCCGTCGAGAGCGAGGAGTAACTCTCCCCCTTTTCCCGACCCGCATGGCCAAAGTCCCCTTCCACTACGTCGACCTCCGGGCGTTCGCGTACGCCACCGAGGACGAGAAGCGGGTCGCTGACGCCCTCCGGACGTTCCTCCCCGAGGACGCCGAACTGGACCGCGTCGAGAACGTCGGCCACCACGGCGACCGGATCGTCGTGCTCTCGGCTCGGATCGAGAACGCCGACGGGATGCGCCACGTCCTCGACCGACTCTCCGGGCTCGACGAGGTCGACCGCGTGATCGACGAGCTCGACCAGCGGGTCGACGACAACTGCGCGCTGTTCCTCCGCGTCGACAAGCAGGCCGCGTTCCGCGGCGAGGTCCGCCTCGGTCCCGGGATCACCGTCCGCGCGAAGGTCGAGGCGTACCCCGCAAAGAAGGAGGCCGCTGTCGAGAACGCCCGGGAGACGCTGTCTCGGCTTCGGGACGACGGCGATACGTAGCCGGCATCCGTAGCCGGCGACCCGTTCTGTCGACGCGCACGCGTCGCATCCCCGGCGTGCCTTTTTACCACCCCCTGCCGTCGATGTGCCCATGAGCGACCCGTTCGTCGTCGTCGGTGCGGACGCGGCCGGACTGAGCGCGGCCAGCAAGTTCCGCCGCGAGGCGCCCGACCGCGAGGTCGTCGTCTTCGAGAAGGGGCGGTGGATATCGTACGCCTACTGCGGGATGCCGTACTTCATTGAGGGGAGCGTCGAGCGCATGTCGGACCTCCTCTCGCTGTCGCCGAGCGAGGTCGACGAGCGCGGGATCGACCTCCGACGCGGGCACGAGGTCGTCGGCGTCGACCCGGACGCAAAGACCGTCGCCGTCGAGACCGCCGAGGGCGACTCCGTCGAGCAGCCGTACGACGACCTGCTCGTCGCCACGGGCGGACGCGCGACGACCGGCCCGTTCGACGTGCGGGGGGTGGACGGCGCGTTCACCCTTCACGACATGAACGCCGCGGCCGCGATCGACGCGTACGTCGCCGAGCCGGACGCGTACGACCCCGACCGCGCCGACGTGAGCGCGGTCGACCGCGAGCTCGTCGAGCGCAACGCCGCGATGCCGGCCCCCGAGACGGCGGCGATCGTCGGCGGCGGCTACGTCGGCGTCGAGATGGCCGAGGCGCTCGTCGGTCGTGGACTCGACGTGCACCTCTTCCACCGCTCCGGCCACCTCCTCTCGGACTTCGGCGAGGCCGTCGGCGAGCGCGTGGCGGACGAACTGGACGCGAAGGGCGTGACGGTCCGCACGAACGCCCCCGTCGAGAGGATCGTCGGCGACGACCGGATCGAGGGGATCGCCTTCGACGGCGGAGACGGCGCCGAGACGCTCCCCGTCGACCTCGCGGTCGTCGGCGTCGGGATCCGACCGAACACCGGGCTCCTCGACGGGACCGGGGTCGAAACCGGTGAGGGCGGCGCGATCCGCACCGACGAGTACGGGCGGACGAGCCTCCCCGACGTGTACGCCGCGGGCGACTGCGCGACCGCGACCCACGCCGTCACCGGCGAGGAGGCGTGGGTACCGCTCGGACTCACCGCGAACCGGGCCGGGCGGGCGGTGGGTGCAACGGTCGCCGGCGACCCCTCGCCGGCGGGCGAGATCGCGGGTACCGCGGCCGTGAAGGCGTTCGACATGGAGGCCGGTCGCGTCGGACTGGTCGAGGAGGCGGCGGCCCGGAAGGCGGGGTTCGACCCGGTCCGCGAGACGGTGACCGCCGGCTCCCGGTCCGGCTACTACCCGGGCGCGGCGCCGACCGACGTGACGCTCGTCGCCGATCGCGACACGAGGCGCCTCATCGGCGGGAGCATCGTCGGCTCCGACCGCGCCGCGGTCCGGATCGATACGCTCGCGACCGCGCTGGAGGCGGACATGACGGTCTCGGAGGTCGAGCGGCTGGACCTCGCGTACGCGCCGCCCTTCTCGCCGGTGTGGGACCCGATTCTCGTGGCCGCGAAGGTGCTCAACGGGACGCTCGACGAGGAGAAGTAGTTCGGATCAGTCGTCCGGCTCTGCGCTTTCGTCCGCAGGATCCGGCTGACTCGCTCCCTCGGTACCGCCGATTCCGGCGACGACGCGCCCGACCACGTAGCCGGCGACGCCGACCGCGACCGCGGCCGCGACGGCGACACCGAGCGGTTCGATCAGTGCGACGAGGAAGGACAGGGGGTCGGCGAGCGGGATCGAGTACGGCTCCGGCCCCGAGGTTCGCAGGAGAACCGCCGCGAACGGACCGTACGCGAGGAGGACCGCCGGGAGCACGCCCCCGCCGACCGCGGCGAAGGCGACGACGCCGACCGCGGTCAGGATCGCTATGGCCGCAGCAACACTGGCGGCGGCGGGCGAGAGCCCCACGATCCCGCCGACGATCCCGACCGCGTCGAAGGCGACGTACGAGACCGCGAAGCCGACCGCGCTCCAGACGGCGGCGCGCTCGAATCCGGTCTCGCCGAGGGCGACGCCAGCGAGGGCGTCGAGGCGTCCGGAGTCGGCCGCGTCGTCTCCCGTCATTCCGGGCGAGTCGCCCCTCGTCCCTCCCGGTCGGGGGTGAGGTTGCCGTGTTCGTCGATCTCGCCGGCGACGATCCGGGTCGAGGAGATGCGCTCGCCGTCGTCGGCCGTCTCGTGGTCGACCACGACGAGTTCGAGGGGGTCGTGGCCGCGTTCGCGGCGGATCTCGTTGATCTGTTTCCCGCCATCTCTCGTCTCCGGAGAGACGATCAGCGCGTCGAACTCGGGCTCGACGGCGATGCCGGTGGGATCGGTCAGCTCGCGGATCTCGAACTCCCGGCCGTGCTCGTCGGCGAGGCCGGACAGCTCGGCCTCGAGGTCGCGCTTCCGGCGGTCGTACGGGCGGACGTACCGCTCGACGTGTCGGGTCTTCGGCGCGAGCTCGTCCGACGTGAGCCCGACGGTCACGTCACCCAGCTCGAACGCCCGTTCGAACAGCTTCCGGTGGCCGTCGTGAACGGGATCGAACGTACCACCCAGCGCGACGTTCATGCACAACGGTTGCGCGGACGGAACTTAAAACGTCTCGAAGCAGGAGCGGCCGGCCGCGACTCAGCGGTCGTCGGCTTCGTCGCTGTCGGTTTCGTCGTCGTCAGCTTCGCCGTCGTCAGCTTCGCCGTCGTCGCTGTCGACGGTCTCTTTGCCCCCATCGCTCTCGCTGCTCTCATCTCCGTCTCCGTCGTCCGCTCCGTCGCTGTCGACCGATATCTGGACCGGCTCCGCGTCGCCGTCGGGCGACTCGCCGCCGAGCCGACGGTCGAGGTTGAACACGGCGTTGAGTTCGCGCTGCACGTCGCCGACGACGCCCTGTACCAGCTCGCTCGGCGCGATCGCCTCGTACTCGTAGGGGTTGTTGCCCGCGCCGCTCGCCTCCCGCTTGTCGCGGTCGACCGTCCCCTCGTCGTGGAGCTCCGCGAGCGCCTCGCGGACCGTGCTCGGGTAGAGGCCGGTCCCGTCGGCGACCTCGTCGCTGGTGCTGTTCGGGTTGTCGCGGAGGTAGACGTAGATCCGCGCGCGGGTCTCGGTGTCGAGCAGCCACGACAGGAGGTCGACGACGTTGTCGTCGAACCCCTTAACTGCCTTGTCAGCGCCCTCTCCGAGTCGTTCCTTGGTCTTTCGGAGCTCCTCGCGGGTCCGCTCGGTGGGCGACTCGCCGTCGGAGTCGTCGACGGAATCGTCAGTAGTCATACCGGAAACTCGGGTCCGCGCGCCCAAAAGCGTTTCTCGTCGTTTCGGTTCCAACGGAACGTTCTCATCGCCTCTCGACTCCCGCCTACGGCGACAACACGAGGTCCTCGCAGAGCGCGTCGAGGCCCCCTTCCTCCTGAAGCCGGCGCTGGCGTCGGGTGCCGCTCTCCGCCTCGTACACCGAGCGGATCCCAGAGATTCCGAGGCGGTCGCACTCGTCTTCGACGACCTCGCCGAGCGAGACCGTCTCCTCGCCGTCGCGAGCGATGAAGGAGGCGTCGTGGCCGTGGCGGATCGCCCGCCACTTGTTCTCGTCCAACAGCTCCCGGCGGAGGGCGGGTGCGGATTCGCCGTCCGCGTAGCACTCGGCGTAGTCGACGACGAGGGCGTGGACGTACTCGACCATCGCGAGGGTGACCGCCGGATCGCGCTGGGCGTCCGGCGCGCGCACCTCGACGGTCCCGTGACCGGTGTGGGGGCGCACGTCGAACCAGAGCTCCCCGCGGTCGTCGATGGAGCCCTGCTCCACCATCCGGCGCTCGTAGCGCTGGAAGGCGTCGAAGTCGTCGAACGCGGACGGGATCCCCGTGTTGGGGAGGTTCTCGAAGACCTTCGCGCGGGCCGACGAGAGCCCGGTGTCGAAGCCGTTCCAGAACGGGGAGTTCGCGGAGAGGGCGAGCAGGATCGGGCAGTGCCACCGGAGCCGATTGGCGATCCAGACGGCCTTGTCCGCGTCGTCGACGCCGACGTGGACGTGGAGCCCCGCCGTGGTGTTCCGGTGTTGGGGGTACTGGATCCGGTCTAGCTGTGCTTGGTACCGCGGCTTCTCGGCGTGATCGAGCTCGCGCCACTTCGCGGCCGGATGGAGCCCCGCGGCGGCGATCCGGTAGCCGTCGGCGGCGGCGTGGTCGACGAGCGCCTCACGAACCGTCGAGAGGGCGTCGGCCGCGTTCGACGGGTCCTCGATCAGCTCCGTCTGCGCCTCGATGGTGCACTTGAACAGCTCGTGGTCGAACCCCTCCGGGACCTCCGCCGGGGGGTCGCGACCGTAGACGAGATCGTCGGTCCCCGAGGTCGGGCGGCCGTCGGCATCGACGATGTAGAACTCCTCTTCGATGCCGAGGGTCCCCATCCGGGCGAACGCGTCCCGCGAACCGAGTTCCATTACCGCTCCGTACCGGCCGCGCGGTCTTATATGAATTGGAACCCGAAACAGGGCGCCGGCCGTACAGGGGATTCAACTTTTTTAGGCGTTCGGTCGAACCACCTCGATATGCCCTCCAGATCGCCGTCACTTATCGCGGGGATGTTCGCTGCCGTTCTCGGATTAGGGATAGTTTCCGTGGTGTTTCTCGTCGGTGTGTGGGCCGTCCTCTACGGGCTCTTTTCGTTCATCGGTGTGGCCCCGGCATCGCACTTCGCGGCGGGCAGTACCGCGCTGACGATCGCGAGTGTCGGGTATCTCGAACATCGACAGATCGACACGATCGAACGCGTCGCCGACGCCGAACGCATCGATAGAGAGGACGAACCGGCGTTGCACGAGCTAGTCACGCGGGTCGCAACGCGGCTCGATATCCCCGTCCCGACGATCGCGCTCTCGGAACGGCAGGCGCCCGAGGCGCTCGTCGTCGGATTCCGGCCGGGAAACGTCCATCTAATCCTGTCCCGCGGGACGCTCGACGCTCTCGAGGGAACCGCGGAACTGGAAGCCGTGATCGCCCACGAACTCGCGCACGTGAAAAACCGGGACGCGATGGTGATGACGATCGTCTCCCTGCCGGTCGTTCTGGCGAAGGGGCTCGCGACCCGAATCGCGGACATCGAGAGTCCGGGGTGGACCGCGGTCGTCATCGTCCCGCTCGGACTCGTCTCGACGGTCGTCTGGGGAGTCGGAAAAGGGATCACTGCTCGCCTGTCTAGGGTGAGAGAACGCGCCGCGGACCGCGTTGCAGCGGAGATAACCGGGTCACCCGCGGCGCTGGCGAGCGCGCTCAAACGGCTCGATCGAGACATCTCGGAGACGCCGAACCGCGATCTGCGCGACGCGTCCGGTATCTCGTCGCTGTCGATCCTCTCGCTCGAACCGGAGGAGCCCGAAAAGGTGATGCTCGGTCCGGAGGGCGACACAGAGCCGTCGTACTGGTGGCTTCGCACGCGACTCCACCGGTTCCAGCGCTGGCTGTTCCGAACGCACCCGCCGACGGACGACCGTCTCGACCGACTCGCTGCGTACGAACGCAGGCAAGAGGGACGCGCCCCACCAGAGAGACAGTCCTGAAACCCGGTCGAGAAGTTAAATGACGGTGATTTTGTAAGAACCACGGAGAATCCTCCGCATCTCCCGGGTTTTTCATTACAAACGCTCTAAAACGGAGATTCTTTACACACGGATTCAGTACTGGCGGGCCAATACGTGATCCCACGACTGCACCAGTGCCGCGACGGATTCCCGGGGCGTTCCCCTGAACGAGGGAGTTCGTCCGGATGTCGACGCTACTGTCGTTCGCTGGCGGTATCTCACCGCTCGCCGTTGACCACCCTCGCTCGCAAAGCGCTATTTTGACACACTGCTACCGATGAGCGCAACTCGATCCCAACGGCTCCAGAAGTCGTTTCTGAAGTATCAACACGTATTCGTCTTCGCAGCGCCGGCGGTGTTCGTGGCGCTGGTCCTGTTCGCCGCACCGACCGGCGGGAGCGGTGGGCTGGACTACTGGCTGGAGTACTGGTGGCTGTTCCCCTTCTTTCTGCTCGGGGCGACGACCGTCAACACGGTCGGGATCAGCGGCTCGGCGCTGTTCGTGCCGTTCCTGATCTTCATCTTCCCGCTGTTGTCGGGAGAGACGCTCACTCCGGAGACGCTCGTGAAGGTGGGGCTGATCAGCGAGTCGTTCGGCCTCTCGGCCTCGTCGATCGCGTTCATCCAGTACGGGCTGGTCGATCGGCGACTCGCGCTGACGATCGTCGCTGGGAGCGTTCCCTTCGTCATCGCCGGGGCGCTGCTGTCCTTCTTCATCCCGGAGCCGCTGTTCCACGCGGCCCTCGGCGCGGCGCTGCTCGTCGCCGGCTTCCTGATGCTCAACGCCGACATCGGCCACGGTGAACCGGACGAGGCCGACGACGCCGTCTCGACCGACGGCGGCTCGCCGGCGGACCTTCCCGACGACGCCGGGAAACTCGGCCCCGCGGGCGTCGACACCACCGACGAGGGCGAGGTCACCCGGGTCGACCGCGAGGGCGACACGTACGAGTACTCCTGGACGGGGTATCTCGAACGGTTCGCCAACTACAGCGTCGGCGGGACCTTCCAGGGGCTGGCCGGCTTCGGAAGCGGCGAACTCGGGATCATCTCCCAGCTCCGGACCGGCGTCCCCACCCGAGTCGCCATCGGGACCAACCACATCATCGTCGCGACGACGGCGATCCTCGCCTCGCTCGTCCACGTCTTCGGCGGGACGATTCTCGGCGCGTTCGGTTTCGGCGGGGTCCACTCGCTGAGCCTCGCCTCGACGCCGTGGAACATGGTCGTGTTCACGGTCCCCGCGACGGTCACCGGCGGACAGATCGCTCCGTACGTCTCGAACGCGCTCGACACCGGAACCATCCAGAAAGGCGTCGCCGGCCTCTTCGGCATCATCTCGGTCGCGCTGTTCCTGATGGCCGGCGGGGCCGGGATCTGATACGGCCAGACACACGACACTCACGCATGTACGATCACCTACTCTTGCCGACCGACGGAAGCGACGGGACGTCGACGATCGCCGAGCACGTCGGCTCGCTCGCCCGACAGTACGACGCGACGGTCCACGTGCTGTCGGTCGTCGACACGCGCAACCGATTCGAGGGCCCGAGCATGGGCCTCGGAACCGAGACCTGGGAAGACGCCGAGCGCGAACGCGCCGAGCGGGCCGTCGACGATGCCGCCGGTGCGCTCCCGGACGGCGTCGCCGTCGAGCGTCGCGTCGAGTCGGGCGTCCCGCATACCGAGATTCTTGACTACGCCGACGCGGCCGACGTCGACCTTCTCGTGATGGGAACGCACGGCAGAACGGGGATCGACCACTACCTGATCGGCTCCATCGCAGAGCGGGTCGTCCGGCAATCACCGGTCCCGGTGCTGACGGTACGCATCGCCGACGAGTGAGGGCCTCCACGCTACAGCCGCAAACGTCGAAGGGCCGTCGATAGCTCGAACACCAAAAGCAGATTCGGTCGCACCGGACGCCGATTTATCGAAAACGAGTCGGCGGCGCGCGGTCGCACGCCGCTGCTTCGATTCTCCCGGCCGGATTCGTCCCCGCTCAGCCGAGGACGTAGCGGAGCGCCGGGAACTTCTCGACGAGCGCCTGCCCGCCGACCTCCAGTTGCTCGATGTAGGCGTCGAGGCCGAGGACGCGGCCCGCGCCGAACGCGGCGACCGTGAGGAACACAATCGCGTACACCAGCGTCGAGTCGAACAGCGCGAGGACGTCGCCGCTCCACCCGCCGAGGTAGAACAGCGCCATCTGCATCGCGCCGCCGAGCGCGGCCAGCCGGACGAACGCCCCGGCGATGAGCGCGACGCCGATGAGCACCTGCGTGACCGGGACGACGACGTTGACGACCTCCATCAGCGCCGGGCTCGACGCCATCGCGGCGAACAGCCCGCTCACCGGGCTGGCCGCGTCGACGTTCGCGAGGTATCCCGCGGCGTCGAACGGCCACTCCGAGACCTTCCCGAGGCCGGCAAACAGGATCATCCCGCCGATGGTCGCCCGAAGCAGGACGATGAACAGCGCCGACAGCGAGTGCGCCTTCCCCAGGAGCGTGACGCCGCCGATCTCTCCGCCGAACTCGTTTGTGTTTTTGGTGGACATTGTGTCTCTCCTCATGTACGGATACGCCGGGTGTACCGATAAACCCGGAAGCGAGTTCCACTTCGGAGGGAACGGATCGGCGATCTCCCCCGGTCGTTGGGGTCTTTAAGTAAATCGTCCCGAACACGTTCCCGGCTTCCACACGCTCCGCCGCTCGTCAACTCCGCGCTGCCCCACTCACCACGCCTCGCCGCTCGCCAGGTCCACGTCGCCGTCGCCCTTCTTGGAGGGGCACACGTCCGCGAGCACGCAGTCGTCGCAGTCCGGGTTGATCGCGGTACACGTCGCGCGGCCGTGGTCGATCATGAGGTGCGTGAACTGCTGCCAGTCGTCTTCGGGGACCACGTCGAGGAGATCCTGTTCGATCTTCGTCGGACTCTCCTCTTCGGTGATCGCGAGCCGGCGGGTGAGGCGCTGGACGTGGGTGTCGACGACGATCCCCTCCACCACGTCGTGGCCGTGTTGGAGCACGACGTTGGCGGTCTTGCGGCCGACGCCGGCCAGATCCGTCAGCTCCGACATCGTGTCGGGCACCTCGCCGTCGTGTTTCTCGGCGATGTCGGCGCAGGCCGACCGGATGTACTTCGCCTTGTTGTTGTAGTACGTGATCGAGTTGATCGCCTCCGCGAGCTCCTCTTGGGGCGCGTTCGCGTACTCTTCGGGCGTCTCGTACGTCTCGAAGAGCTCGGCACAGACCTTGTTCACGCGCTCGTCCGTGCACTGCGCGGAGAGGATCACGGCGATGAGCAGCTCCAGCCGGTTCGAGTAGTTCAGCGAGATGGTCGAGTCCGGGTACTCCTCGTAGAGCCGATCGAGGACCTCCTCGACCTGCTCCTCCCGCGGCTCCAGTGGCGTGCCCATATCGTGTTCCTCCGCGCGGGCGCCATTGAACGATCCGGAAGCGGCGCGCTCTCACCTCACGCGACCTTGGCTCGAACCGGCAGATTCACGTCGTATCACCGACACGTTAGCGCGTGTCCCGGTCCCGCGATCAACGGCGGCGACGCCCGGCCTACCGACGACGGCCACAGCAGTTCTACTGGCTGTGGATCGCCGCGACCGCGACGTACGGGGTCGGCGACATCGTCTCGACGATCGCCTTTCTGGAGTACGCTCCGACGGTCCAGGAGGCGAACCCGGTCGTCGCGCTCGCGCTCGACGCGTTCGGGCTCGGCGGGCTGGTTATCCTGAAGATCGCCGTCTACCTGATCATGCTCTGGATCAGCGTCCACGGCGCCCGCGAGGGCGACGCGTTCCTCTACTACTTCCCGCCGGTCCTGCTGACGGTCGTCGGCACCTATCTCACGGCGAGCAACGTTCGGTTGCTGTTGATCGCCTGAGGCGGTCGGCTGCGACTCGCTTTCCCCAGCCGGCCTCTCCGCCTCCCCTTCCCCGACCGACACCGGTTTGCGCCGGCGCGACCCATGTCGGCCCATGCTCTCGGACACCCCGGGCCTCCACCACGTAACGGGGATCGTCGGCGACGCCGGCGCAAACGCCGCGTTCTACGCGGAGACTCTCGGACTCCGGCTCCTGCGCCGGACCGTGAACTACGAGGACAGCCACCAGTACCACCTCTACTTCGGCGACGCGACGGGCTCTCCCGGCTCCGTGTTCACCGTCTTTCCGGACCCGCACGGCGACCCCGGACGCGCCGGGAAGCCCGGGTACGCCGCCGTCGCCTTCGCGGTTCCGCCCGGCTCGCTCGACTACTGGCGCGAGCGACTGACCGATCGCGGAGTCGCGGTCGAGGATATCTCCTCCTCCGAACGCTTTGGCGACCGCGCGCTCTCCGTCTCCGACCCCTCCGGCACCCGCGTCGAACTGGTCGAGAGCGACGCGGACGGCGACCCGTGGATCGACGGTGGCGCCGACGACGCCACCGACGCCGATTCGGCCTCGGAGCCGGACCCCGTCCCCGAGTCGACCGCGATCCGCGGGCTGTACGGCGTCACCGCGCTCCCTACGGACCCGTACGGGACGGCGAGCGTGCTCGACACGCTCGGCTTCGAGTACGAAGCGGAGACCGGCGACCGGATCCGCTACCGCGCCCCCGGCGACCACGCGACCGTCGTCAACCTCCTCGACCGGGACGCGCCGTACCTCCGCGAGGGGCCGGGCGCGCTCCACCACGCCGCCGTGCGCATCCCCGACCGCGACGCGCTCCTCGAGTGGCACGACCTGTTCCGCGACCGCGGCTACGACGTGTCGCGGGTGAAGGACCGCCACTTCTTCCACTCGCTGTACGTGCGCGGTCCCGGCGGGCTCCTCGTCGAACTCGCGACGGAGGCCCCGACGCCCGACGGGCCGCAGACCCCCGGCCTCGCGGACCCCGGCGTGACCGGCCACGCGACCGAGCTGTATCTCCCGCCGCGGTTCGAGGACGACCGCGAGCTGATCGAGAGCCAGCTCCCCGACTTCGAGATCGGGGGAGGGGGCGACGGGAACACCCGACCGGACGCCGATCGATGACCCGGAGGCTCTCGGGCGTTGATGGCCCGCACGCCGACGCCACGCTGGAGACCGCGGGGGCCCCGGCCGCGGCGGCGGAGGTCGCGGTCGTGCTCGTCCACGGTCGCGGGGGAACGGCCGAGGGGCTGCTCCGGATCGCCGACGAGTTCTCCCGGCCGGGCGCGACGCTGCTCGCCCCGAACGCGGTCCGCTCGAACTGGTTCCCGGCCGGTCACGACGCGCCGATCGCCGCCAACGAGCCGGCGCTGACCTCGGCGGCCGACTGCGTCGCGGCGACCCTCGACGCCGCCGGCGATATCGGAATCGGACCCAAGCGCGTCGTCCTCGTCGGCGTCTCGCAGGGCGGCGCGGTCGTGAGCGAGTTCCTCCGGCGTCGGCCGGGGCGGTACGGCGGCGCGTTCGTCGTCTCCGCGGCGCTCCCGGGCGAGGACCTGGCGGAGCGTTCGGTGATCGACGAGGACGGGGCGGTGAACGAGACCGGGCTCGGGGACCTCGCAGGCACGCCCGTTGCGCTCGACAGCAGCGAGGACGACCCCTACGTGCCGGTCGAACGCGTCCGTGCGACCGCGGACGTGTTCCGGCGGGGCGGCGCGTCAGTCGACCTCCGGATCGACGAGGGCGACGGCCACGGGCTCTCGGACGCGACGATGGCGCGGATCGGCGAGCGGATCGCGGAGTTGCTTGCGGACGACTCCGCCCTCGACGAGTGAGACCGATCCGCAACTCCGAACGTGTTCGCGACACGGCCCATCCCCCTCCGGACGCGAGTAGCGACCGATGACCGAACTCGACGTCAGACAGATCCCGCCGAGCGAGCGGCACGACCGGATCCACGATGCGTTCGCCGAACTGGACCCCGGCGAGACGCTCACCGTCGTCAACGACCACGAGCCGACGCCGCTCTACCACGAGATGGCGGCGGAGGTGCCCGCGTTCGACGCGGACGGCTACGCCGTCGAGCGCGAGGAGGCCTCCCGATTCGTCGCGGAGTTCCCGAAGGTCGAGGTCGAGTCGGGCGCGGAGACGGTCCGGCTCGCCGACCTCGACGGCGAACCGCATGCGGCGGCGTTCCCGGGCCGCGAGCCGAAGACGGTCCGGCTGTCGCTGGACACCGGCCAGAGCGTCCCCGAACACACTCACCCCGACCGGACGGTGCTGTTCCACGCGCTGACGGGGGCGTTCGAGGTCCGGCTCGACGGCGAGGAACACGCGGTCGAGGCGGGCGAGATCGTCCGGTTCGACGGCGAGACGGCTGTCGAGCCGACCGCGACCGAGGACGCCACCGCACTCGTGGTGCTGGCGCCGAAAGCGGACGCGTGAGGCGGGGAGAGACGGGTGAGTGAGACGGAGGCGGTGAGCGAGGCCGGCCCCGCCGTCGGCGTTTTATACGCCGCCGTCGAATCCGGCCCATGGAGACGACTCGACAGCGCATCGCCGACACGCTCCGCGAGGGACCGGCGACCGCGAGCGACCTCGGAGAGACGCTGTCGCTGCCGACGCCGGTCGTTCTCGATCACGTGGAGCACGTCTCGCGGTCGGTCGACGGCGACGCGGAGCTGCTGGTCGCGCCGCCCGAGTGCCGCGACTGCGGCTTCGACGCCTTCGACGACCCGATCAACGAGCCCTCGCGGTGCCCGGAGTGTAAGAGCGAGCGGATCGAGGAGCCGGCGTTCGTGATCCGGTAGGAGCGTTGTTATAACGCCGCGTCCTCACTCCACCTTCGTCGAGACCGCGATCCCGGACCCGACCGGGAGGATCGCGGTCTCGACGGCGTCGTCGGAGCGCACGGTGCCGACGTACTCGCCGATACCCCGGGTCTCGCCGTCGATCTCGGGGTCCGGCAGGGGCGCGCCGTCCTCGAAGTGCGCGACGAGGTCGCCGAAGTCGATCGGGCCCCTAGTGACGTTGTCGGCGACGATCACGCCGCCGGTCCGGACTTTCGGGAGCACGGTGCGGTAGGCCTCGGCGTATCGGCCTTTCTGGTGGTCGATGAGAACGACGTCGAAGGGGCCGTCGTAGCGCTCGATCGTCTCCATCGCGTCGCCGACCTCGAAGGTCACCCGGTCGGCGTATCCGCCGTCGGCCGCGAACTGGACCCCGCGTTTGGCCTCCTCCTCGTCGAACTCGGTGCAGATCACGGCGTCGGCGCCGCCCCGGAGGAACCACGTCGCGGAGTAGCCGAAACCGGATCCGAACTCGAAGACGCGCTCGGCGGCGGTCAGGCGAGCGAGGAGCCGGAGGACCGCACCCGCCTCCGGACCGATGGTGGGGAAGCCCCAGTCGTCCGCGAGGGCGGCCATCTCCGCCTGCGTCGGGGTGTGTTCCGGCGCCGTCGCGGCGAGGAAGCGCTCGGCCGAGTCGGAGAGGATGTCCATGCTCCGGATTCGGCCGGCCGACACTTGAAACCGACCGTCGGCGGGAGTTCGGTGCGTTTGGGGGCGGACTCGGAGAGGGACCCGAGATCCCCACCCCCGAAAAGTGTTAAGTCCCGCTCGCGCGACCGGTTTAGTAATGTACGATCCCGAGGAACTGGACGCGATCCGGGACGCCAAGGAGTCGTGGGAGGAGGGGACCTACGGCGAGACGGTCGACCGGTTCGGGGAGCGCAAGGAGTCGTTCACCACGGACACGGGCGGGCAGGAGGTCGACCCGCTGTACACGCCCGCCGACATCCCCGACCACGACTACCGCGAGGACCTGGGGAACCCGGGCGAGGAGCCGTACACCCGCGGCGTCTACTCGACGATGCACCGCGGGCGGCTCTGGACGATGCGCCAGTACGCGGGGATGGGGACCGCCGCGGAGACGAACGAGCGGTTCAACTACCTCATCGATCAGGGCTCCTCCGGGCTCTCGATGGCGTTCGACCTCCCGACCCAGATGGGGTACGACTCCGACGCCGCGATGGCCGAGGGCGAGGTGGGCCGGTCGGGCGTCGCCATCGACACCCTCGACGACTTCGAGACCGTCTTCGACGGGATCCCGCTCGACGAGGTGTCCACGTCGATGACGATCAACGCCCCCGCGGGCGTCCTCCTCGCGATGTACGTCGCGATGGGAGACAAACAGGGCGTCCCGCGCGAGGAGCTTCGGGGTACGATCCAGAACGACATCATGAAGGAGTACGTCGCACGGAACCTCTACATCTACCCGCCGGAGCCCTCGATGCGGCTCATCACGGACATCTTCGACTTTTGCGCCGGCGAGACCCCCAACTTCAACACCATCTCCATCTCGGGGTACCACATCCGCGAGGCGGGCTCGACCGCCGCACAGGAGGTCGCGTTCACGCTCGGCAACGGGATCGAGTACGTGCAGGCCGCGATCGACGCCGGGCTCGACGTCGACGACTTCGCCCCCCAACTCTCCTTCTTCTTCAACGCTCACAACAACATCTTCGAGGAGGCCGCGAAGTTCCGCGCCGCCCGCCGGATGTGGGCACAGATCATGGAGGAGCGGTTCGACGCGCAGAACCCCAAGTCGAAACAGCTCAAGTTCCACACCCAGACCGGCGGCTCCACCCTGACCGCCCAGCAGATCGAGAACAACGTCGTCCGGGTGTCGTATCAAGCACTCGCAGCGGTGCTCGGCGGTACCCAGAGCCTCCACACCAACGGGAAAGACGAGGCGCTGGCGCTCCCGACCGAGAAGTCGGTCCGCACCGCGCTCCGTACCCAGCAGATCCTCGCACACGAGTCGGGCGCCGCCGACACGATCGACCCGCTCGCGGGCTCGTACTACGTGGAGAACCTCACCGACGGGATCGAGGAGGACGCCTTCGAGATACTGGAGGAGGTCGATCGCCGCGGCGGGATGCTGGAGGCGGTCAAGAGCCAGTGGGTCCAGCGGCAGATCCAGGACGTGGCCTTCGAGCGCCAGCGCGAGATCGAGGACGGCGAGCGCGTCATCGTCGGCGTCAACCGGTTCGAGGTGGACGAGGAACCGGAGATGGACTTAGAGGAGGTCGATCCCGAGCAGGAACAGAACCAGCGCGAGCGACTCCAAGGGGTGAAGGCCGACCGCGACGACGAAGCGGTCGACGACGCGCTCGAATCGCTTCGCGAGGCCGCGCAGGGCTCCGAGAACGTGATGCCGCACATCGTCGACGCCGTGAAGGCGTACGCGACGGTACAGGAGGTCTCGGACGTGCTCCGCGACGAGTTCGGGGAGTACAAGCCGGGGCGGTAGGAGGCGGTCGGGCGGCGGTTCTACCGCAGCCGAACAGCGGTCCCGTACGCGAGGATTTCCGCCCCGCTATCGGCGATCGAGGAGGTCGTAAACCGAACGTTGACCACGCCGTCGGCGCCGAGCGCCTCCGCCTCCTCGATCATGCGATCCTGTGCCTGATCCCGAGCATCGGTCATCAATTCGGAATACCCCTTCAGCTCGCCGCCCGCGAGGTTGCGGAGGCCCTGAGTGATGTCGCGACCGACGTTGCGAGCGCGGACCGTATTCCCACGGACGAGGCCAAGCGTCTCGACCACTTCCTTGCCGGCGATCGATTCGGTGTTGGAGAGCTCCATACCGGCACGATTTGTCGGGTGAGAACTTAAATGTCGACGGCAATCGGTCGCCCGCCCTGCCGTCGGCCTTTCCGTTAGCTCAGTCCGCCCCGCGGACGACGTGCCCGTACTTCAGCAGCGCGACGAACACCGCGCCGCCGAAGGCGTTGCCGATCGTCGCTAACACGAGGAACGCGGCGTAGTCGGCCAGCGTGATCGCGGGCGAGACGAGCAGTCCGAACAGCACCTCGACGTTGCCCGCGATCGAGTGCGGGAGGTGGAGGAGGCCGATCGTTCCGGTGACGATCAACACGAGGAGGATCCGGCTCGTCGTGTCCTGCGCCGCCGTCACGAGCCACGCCAGCAGACCCATCAGCCACCCGGCGAAGACGCCGCCGACGAACAGCCACGGGAGGTCGTGGTCGACGAGCTTCAGCGCGATCGTCTCGAACGACTGTGGGTCGACAACGCCGAGCTCCGGCATCAGCAGGGTCACGAGCAGGGTGAAACAGAGGCCGCCGACGATGTTCCCGACGTACACCAGTCCCCAGAGTCGGCCCAAGTCTCGGAGCGAGGCCTGCCGGTCGAGGACCGGGATCACGGCCAGCGTCGTGTGCTCGGTGAACAGCTCCGAGCGGCCGAGGATGACGAACATGAAGCCGATAGAGTAGACGCTAGCGAGCAGGAGCTCGGTCGTGAGGTCGCCGAAACCCCCCGGCGAGAGGGTTAACACGACCGCCATCATCAACGGACCGAACCCGATGTCGAGCCCGGCCGATACCCCCGAGAGCAGCAGTCCAGAGGGCTCCCGATTCATCTCGTGGAGCCCGCTCTCGAGCAGCGAGTCGAGGATGCCCCGCGAGGTCATTTGCTCCGTCGACACCTCGGTCTGTGAGTCGCTCACTGGTGGAGTCGCTCGCCGCTACTCCCGGGCCGCACCCAAACCTTTGGGTCTCGGCGGGGACCGAGAGCGATGTGACCGCTCTCCCGCTCGGTTCTTATAAGTCGGCGGCGGCCGATCCGAAGCGCATGCACTTCGACCACGTCGGCGTCGCGACGCGCGACGCCGCTGACCTCGCCGACCTGTTCGACGGGCTGCTCGACGCGCCGGTCGCCCACGAGGAGACGTTCGAGGGGATGGACGTCGTCTTTCTCGAACTCGACGACGGCGGCTACTTCGAACTGCTCGAACCGACCGCGGGCGGCGCGATCGATGACTACCTCGACCGCGAGGGTCCGGGGATCCACCACGTCGCGCTCGCGACCGACGACGTCGCCGGAGCGCTCGCCCGCGCCCGCGACCTCGGGGTCGACCTCATCGACGATGAGCCGCGTCCGGGGGCGTGGGGCCACGACGTCGCCTTCCTCCACCCGCGCTCGACCGGTGGCGTGCTCGTGGAGTTCGTCGAGCACTGAGGGCGACGCGGTCGCCGGACGGGGAGACGGCGATCTCGCCGATCTGGGTCGGATCGTCGTAGACGTTGAGCGGCAGTTCCGACATGCGCCCATCGATCGGCGGACGGAGGAAATACGTTCGGAACGCGAAGGCCGTCGAGTCTCGGCTCAGCCCTCGGTCTCGGTCACGCCGCGCTCCGCGGCGCGCTCGCGTATCAGCCGCGCCCGCTTCCGAACGCGGGCGACGTAGCGGTCGATCTTCTCCGGCTTCTCCCCGTAGTATGAGGCGACCCACTGCCGCCCCGTGTCTGGCTGCGTGAGGAGATACCCGACGAGCGTGTCGCGGCCGGCTTGAATGATCGCCGGTGGGACGCCCCGGTCGCCGGTGCCAGCCTCCTGGAAGCCGTTCACGTCGAAGTACACGTCGGCGTACAGCTCTGCGGTGTCGGGGTCGTCGAACACGACCCCCTCGTGATGCGGGGCCTGGAACCGGTAGACCGGATCGCCGTCCGGGGACGCCTCCTCGCGGATGCAGACCCCGAAGGCGTAGGAGGCGTGCATCGATCCGTCGCGGTTGGTCGTGTCGGCTCCGTCTGTCGGCGTGTCGTCATTCGCTTGCGTATCACTGTTCGCCGGTTCGTCGGTGGGTGCGTGGTTCGTCTTTGACATCGTGGTCTGGTGGTCGCTTCGCCTCTGGCGGGTCCGGTCAGCGGGGCCGACGAGGACGCTACGAGCGCCGGCGCGCCACGGCGAGGGCCGAGAGCGCGACGATCGCGACGAGCGCCCCGAGCAGAGCGAGGGCATCGGTCGGGAGGGCGTCGGCGCTCCCGCCTAGCTCGTCGACCGGTCCCGCCGAGGGCGGGTCCGCGCTCTCGGTGGCGGACGCCGACGAGTCCCCCGTGACGGTCAGGGCCCCGGCCTGTGCGGCCGGCTGGATCCGGTCCCCGTCGTTGGTATCGACCTGCTGGGGTTCGACGGCCAGTTCGGCTTCGCCAGGCGCGTCGCCGGCGATCTCGACCGTCGCGAGCGTCACGTCCGACGCGCCGGCGTCGATCGTCGATCCCATGTCGGCCGCTTCGAGCGTGACCGTTCGGCCCTCGTCGCCGACGGCCGGATCGGTCGTGAGATCGAACCGGTCGGGGTAGCTCGCGGACTCGATGTGCGCCACGTTCGGGTCGTCGACGGTTAGGTCGATGTTGTACCCCGCGAGCCCGTTCGGCGCAGACGTGAGCACCACGTCGACCGTGGCGGTGCCGGACGCGGAGAGATCCGCGTCGGTCACGCTGACCGCCGGGCCGTCGGTCTGAGCCGTCGCGAGGCCCGCTCCCGCGCCGAGGAGCGCGAGCGCAGCGAGAGCGACCGCGAGGTGCGTCATGGTCGTGTCTGAGGACGTTTCGGGAGCGTCAGTGCGCGTCTGGGTGTGTTTCGTCATTGGTGTGTATGGTGGGTGTCTCGGAGAGGGTACGAAGCGGGCCCGGATGCGGAGCAGAGCCGGGCCGAGCGAGGCGGAGAACCGGAACGAGGCGGGGACCGGAGGGATCCGCGGGAGCCGTCGGCCCGGCTAGTTGACCTCCTCGTAGAGGCTCACCACGTCGTCGAAGTCGAGCCGGTCGTTCTGATTGAAGTCGAACGCCCGCGCGTTGGAGGAGACGCTATCGCTTTCGAGGTTCTCGAACAGCAGTTCGACGTCGGCGTAGTCGACGCGACCGTTCCCGTTCACGTCCTCGTAGTGGCCGTCGCCGTCGGGGTCGGTGGGGGCGTCGCCGCCGGAGCCGACGTTCGCGGGACCGGTGATCGCGAGCCCCGACCGCGCTTCGACGTCGACCGACTCGCCGTCGTCGTCGTCGAACGACCCCGCGGTGTCGACGTCGGTGACGCCGGCGCCACGACCCGAGAGGGTGAGCGTCGCCAGCGTGAAGTCGGTGTCCGCCGGCTCCATCGCGTCGTCGACGTCGGCGAACCGGAACGAGGCCGTGGCGCCGTCGTCGGTGATCGTCGGCGCCTCCGAGAGTCCGACCGAGTCGGGGTAGTTCGCGCTCGTGATCCCGACGACGTCGGGGTCGGCAACGCTCACGGTGAACTCGCCGCCGGCGATACCGTCGGGGACGTTGCGCGCGACGACCTCGGCCTCGACGGCGTCGCCCTGCCCGACCGCGACGGAGCTGACATCGAGGCGGACGTGCGGCTGGAAGACGTAGAGCCCGTCGTTCGGGTACGAGCGGGCGGGACCGCCGAACCCGTCCTCACAGCAGAGCACGCGTCCGTCGCGCATCGTGTACACGTTGTCGATGTTGCGGAGCGCGTCGTCGGCGTCTTCCGGGGAGTCGGTGAAGTCCGGCCCGGTGATCATCGGTTCGAGCGTCGAGACGTTGTAGTCCGGCTCCAGCTCGGCGCGGTAGACCACGCCGCCGTCGACGCGGTCCATCTGGATGTCGCCCTCGTCGTCGGCGAGCGCGTCGTTGAACTCGGAGATACCGAAGTAGACGAAGTCGCCGGGCTCGGAGTCGTCCACGCTGTCGACCCCCTCGGCCTTGTTGAACTCGATGGACGCGCCGATCTCCTTGGCCGCCGCGCGGGTCTCCAGGAAGGGGACGCGGCGGAGTTCCTCGTCGACGCCCTCCGGGCCGTTCTCCTCGTACTGCGTCGCCCACTCGACGATCGCCTCGTTCGAGATGTAGTTCCGGTTGCCGTTCTCGATGACCTCGATGTCGGCCTCTCGGACTGCGGCGGCCGGGTCGCTCTGCCAGTCGGTCTCCGCGTGGGCCTCCAGGTAGTCGGCCTGCGTCACGTCGTCGTACTCGGCGACCCACGACTCTACCTCGCCGTTGGTGGCGCTCCCGAGCGGGATCCACTCGACTTCGAGCGGCGTCTGTGCGGGGGAGTTCCGCTCGCCCGAGTCAGCGACGCTGGCGGCGTCGTTGGTGATCTTCGGGGCGAACAGCGTCCCCGCGATGTCGTCGGTGTCGTCGTACTCGTCGATCGGCTCGTCGGCGACGAACTTGTAGATCCCCTTGCTGTCGCCGTCCGAGCAGCCGTAGACGGTTTTGCGGTCGCCCTCGATGTCCGGTGCCTCCCAGGAGGCCCGACCCATCACGTAGTACTTGAGCGATTCGGGCTCGTCGGCCGTCGGTTCGCGGACGTCGACGAAGTACCCGTATCGGTACGGGTTCGGATACACGTCGTCGATCGGCGTCGTCGCGAGGTTGTCGTCGCCGGACTGATCCGCTTGCTCCGCACCGAGGTAGTACGCGAGGAACTCGACGCCCGTCAGCGCCCAGTAGCCCTGCGGACTGAAGCTCGATTCGAGGTCGCCGTCCTCGGCGTACGTCTCGATCGAGCCGGCGATCTCGCTCGGGTTCGGCCGGTTCCAGAACTGACAGCCGCCGATCAGCCCCTCGCCGGACCCGGCGTCGACGATGTCGCTCACGGTCGCCGTGCGGGTGACGCGGGCGTGCGCGTAGTTCTCCTCGGCGGAGATCATCGTCCCCCACGGGCTGAGGTCGCCGTAGCAGTTGATTCGCGTGCCGCCGTGCGAACGGAGCGACTCGGTGTCCGAGAGGTTCATCGCGTTCTCGGGGTCGGCGCTCCACTCGCCGTCGTCGTCCTGACTGAGCGGAACGCGAGTGATCTCGCCCGGGCTGTTCTCCCAGTTCGTGAAGAGGTACCCCTCGGTGCCGTCGTCGTTCGTCGGGACGAACTGGTTGCAGTCGGGGTTGGTCGCCGCGCCGCCGTACTGCGTGCCCGCGAAGACCTCCTGTGTGATGTCGGTCCCGTCGGGCGTCTGGGTCACGCCGAGGCGCGCGTCGCCCCCGTCTATCGACTCGCGTCCCTGCACGAGGACCTCGTAGTCGCCCGCCGCCGACCGCACCTCCCGCTGCTTCTCCTCGGTGTCCGGGACGCCGACCTCGGGGAAGTCGTCGTTGCTCCCGTCGAACTCGAACTGGAACCCGCTGAAGTACCCGACCGCTGCGCGCCCGAACGGTTCCGGGTTCTCTTCTACGGGGTGCTGGAGACTGTACAACAGCGAACCGTCCTCAAACACGAACGGCCCAGTCACCTCCGCGCCGAACGCGGTCGTCGAGAATCGCTTCAGATCGCCTCGGACGCTCGGAGCGCCCGGAGTGTCCGACTCCGATACCTCGTCTGCACTTGCTACGCCCGCGACGCTGGCGCCCAGCGCGGCGGCGACTGACGCACGCATCAACCCACGGCGGTTCATGTCCACCATGCGAGTGAGAGTGACGGGGAAAACCGAAAAGAAGTTTTATAATTCTTATATATACGCTGTAATTCTATCCCTGTCAGGTAATGTTTCAATGTACTCTACTATCGGTCTCCGATCCGGTATATACCTCGTCGGAGCGGCCGACGGGCGGGGACGCCGGTCGCGAGCGACGCGCCCACGCCGCCGGCCTTTAATCGTCGGCGGCGCCAGAGACCACCGTGTTCCGCGACTGCTCGCGACCGATCGAGACGGGAATGCCGACGTTTCCGGGCGACCCCGAGGTGACGCTCGCGCCCGACGCGACCCACGAGGCCGACGGCTACGCGACGAGTGAGCTCCGGACCGGGACCCACGCGGGGACCCACGTCGACGCGCCGCGACACACGCTCCCGGAGGGTGCGGCGATCGACGAAGTCGACGCGAGACAGTTCGCGTTCGACGCCCGCCTCGTGGATCTCCGACCGCTGGAGCCGCGAGAGGCGATTCCGGCCGAGGCACTGCCCGAGCCGAGCGACCTCGACGCCGATACCGATCTCCTCGTCCTCCGGACCGGCTGGGCGGCCCACTGGGGGACCGATCGGTACCGCGACCACCCGTACCTGACTGGGGCGGCCGCGCGGCGGTGTCGGGAGCTGGGCGTCGGCGTCGGACTCGACGCGTTCGGGCCGGACCCGACGCCCTCGGCGTCGCCCGCGCCGGGCGAGGGAACCGGATCCCCCCGCGAGGACGAGCCCGACGGCACGCCCGCTCACGACGCCCTCCTGAGCGACTCGCTGCCGATCGTCGAGAACCTCTGCGGGCTCGACGGCCTCCCCGAGCGGTTCCGGCTGTACGCCTTCCCGCTCCGGCTCCGCGGCGGGGACGGGTCGCCGGTCCGAGCGGTTGCGGAGTGGGAGGGGTGAGCGGGCAAAAGGGGGACGCGCCGACGCCCGCGAGTCAGACCAAACCCGTTTTAAGCGTCGGCGACGAACCGCGACTCAAGGTCGATATCCATGGAAATGCCACGCCGCTTCAACACGTACTGCCCCAACTGTGACTCCCACCAGGAGCACGAAGTGGAGAAGGTTCGATCGGGTCGGGCGACCGGAATGAAACGCGACGCGCGCCAGCGACGCCGCGCGCTCGCGACGATCGGCAACGCCGGCGGGTACTCGAAGGTGCCCGGTGGCGACAAGCCGACCAAGAAGACCCACCTGAAGTACCGCTGCGGCGACTGCGGCAAGGCCCACATGCGCGAGGGCTGGCGCGCCGGGCGGCTCACGTTCCAGGAGTAACCATGGCGGGAAGCTTCCACCGCGTCGCCTGCGGCGACTGCGAGAACGAACAGGTCGTCTTCGGCAAAGCCTCCTCGACGGTGTCGTGCGCGGTCTGCGGCACGACCCTCGCGACCCCGACCGGCGGCGAGGCCGAGCTCCACGGCGAGATCGTCGAAACCGTTGAGGCGCGGTAACCGCCTCACCACCCCCGTATGAAGTACAGCGGCTGGCCCGAACCCGGCGAGTTAGTGGTCGGCGACGTCGACGAGATCGCCGACTTCGGCGTGTTCGTCGACCTCGACGAGTACGAGGACAAGCGCGGCCTCTGTCACATCAGCGAGGTCGCCTCCGGCTGGATCAAGAACGTCCGCGACCACGTCCGCGAGGGACAGACGGTCGTCGCGAAGGTTCTCGACGTCGACGAGTCGTCCAACCAGATCGATCTGTCGATCAAAGACGTCAACGAACATCAGCGCAAGGACAAGATACAGGACTGGAAGAACTCGCAGAAGGCCGACAACTGGATGCTGATCGCGCTCGGCGAGGACGTCGACGACGACCGCTACACCGAGGTCGCCAACGCCCTCCTCGTCGAGTACGATTCCCTGTACGACGCCTTCGAGTCGGCCGCGATCAGCGGCGAGGAGGCCCTCGAAGACGTCGACATCGACGACGATGCCCTCGACGCCGTCGTCGAGGCCGCCCGCGACAACGTCTCGGTCCCGTACGTCGACGTGACCGGTTACGTCGACCTCGAATCGATGGGCCCCGACGGTGTCGACGACGTGAAGACGGCCCTCGAAGCGGCCGAGGGCAACGGCGAGGTCCCCGACGGCGTCGACCTCGAGGTCGGCTACGTCGGCTCGCCCGAGTACCGGATCAAGGTCCGCGCGCCCGACTACAAGACGGCCGAGGACCAGCTGGAGGCCGCCGCGGCCCGCGCCCGCGAGGCCATTGAGGCCGCCGGCGGCGTCGGCGAGTTCCACCGCGAGCGCCGCGAGGACGACGAGTAGTCGCCCGCGGTTCGCTTTTCACTCCCCCACCTCCGAACCCGTGAAATCCGACATCCGCGTCTGCGCGAACTGGGAGACCGCCCACGACCGACCGGTGTACGCGCTGGGCGAGCGCTGCCCGGAGTGCGACGGCCCGACCGAGAACAGCGCGCCGGCGCCGTTCAGCCCCGAGGACCCCTACGGGGAGTACCGACGGCGAGCGCGGCGGCGGGCCTCCGAGTAGCGCGGGTTCCGGCGTCGCCGCCGTCTTACCCGGTCGCGCCACCCTGCCGCTGTCCCCTCACTGTCGAGCCGCGGGCGTAACGCCGGAATAGCCACCCTCTTGTGAGCCCCGCCCGGAGTACCCCGGTATGGACGACATCGAGATCGACGAGGTCGCGACGCCGGAGCTCGACGACCCGGTGCTCATCGAGGGGCTGCCGGGCGTCGGCCACGTGGGGAAGCTCGCGGCCGAGCACCTGTTAGAGGAGTTCGACGGCGAGCTGGTGCGCCGCGTGTACACCACCGAGTTCCCGCCGCAGGTGAGCGTCGACGGCGACGGCGTCGCGGAGCTGACCTGCGCGGAGTTCCACGCGGTCGAGACCGACGGCGCCGACCTGCTCGTGTTGACCGGCGACCACCAGGCCGGCTCGAACAAGGGCCACTACACGCTCACCACGACGTTCCTCGACGTCGCCGAGGAGTTCGGCGCGACCCGCGCGTACGCGCTCGGCGGCGTGCCGACCGGCGAACTCGTCGAGGAGTACACCGTGCTCGGCGCGGTCTCTAACGGCGACCTCGTCGACGAGCTGGAGGACGTCGGCGTGGAGTTCCGACCGGACGAGCCCGCCGGCGGTATCGTCGGCGTCTCCGGACTCGTGCTCGGGCTCGGCGGCCGACGCGGCTTCGACGCCGCTTGCCTGATGGGCGAGACGAGCGGCTACCTCGTCGACCCGAAGAGCGCGCAGGCGGTGCTGGAAGTGCTCGCCGACCGCCTCGACTTCGCCGTCGACTACGAGAGCTTGGAGGACCGCGCCGAGGAGATGGAGGAGGTCGTCGGCAAGATCCAGGAGATGCAGGACGGGCCGGCGGTGCCGGACGACGACCTGCGGTACATCGGGTAACGGTCCGCGGCGGCCGCGCGACGACCCGCGGTACATCCGCTGATTCCGACCCGCCCGATATCGACGGCCCTCCACCGCTTCCGGCACCGATAAACCGGTCCCCGATCATCGTTCGTGCATGACCGACGCACGCGTCGCCGGAGTCGGGCTCACTCACTTCGGGAGCCACCCGGATCGGACGGGCCGCGACCTCTTCGCGACGGCCGCGCTCCGGGCGTTCGAGGACGCCGGCGTCCCCCGCGAGGACGTCGAGGAGTTGAACTACGGCAACTTCATGGGCGCGCTCGCCGAGCATCAGGGTCACCAGGCGCCGCTGATGGCCGAGGCGGCCGGGGTGAACTGCCCGTCGACCCGCTACGAGGAGGCGTGCGCCTCGGCCGGCGTCGCGGTGCGCGAGGCGGTCCGGACCGTCCGCGCTGGCGACGCCGACGTGGCGCTGGCCGGCGGGATGGAGCGCATGACGAACCTCCCGACCGACGAGGTGACCGAGGGGCTCGCCATCGCCGCCGACGACCTGTTCGAGGTGCGTGCCGGAGTGACGTTCCCCGGGGCGTACGCGCTGATGGCGACCGCCTACTTCGACGCGTACGGCGGGACCCGCGAGGACCTCGCGCACGTCGCCGCGAAGAACCACGCGAACGCGGTCCCCAACGAGTACGCGCAGTACCGGAAGGAGGTGTCCGTCGAGGAGGCGCTGGAGGCCCCGCCCGTCGCCGAGCCGCTCCACCTCTACGACGCCTGCCCGATCACCGACGGCGCGAGCGCGCTCGTGATCGTCTCCGAGGAGTACGCGGCCGAGAACGACGTGGACGCCCCCGTCGCGGTGGCGGGGACCGGACAGGGCACCGACCGGATGGCGCTCGCGGACCGCGAGCGCCTCGCGCGCACTCCCGCCGCCGACGACGCGGCCGACGCGGCCTACGCCGACGCCGGGGTCGGCCCGGACGACGTGGACGTGGCGGAGGTCCACGACTGTTTCACCATCGCGGAGGTGCTCGCGCTGGAGTCGCTCGGCTTCTTCGACCCCGGCGAGGGGATCGCGGCCGCACGCGAGGGGGTCACGACCGCCGACGGCGACCTCCCCGTGAACCTCTCTGGCGGGCTGAAGGCGAAGGGGCACCCGGTCGGCGCGACCGGCGGCTCACAGATCGCGGAGCTGACCCGGCTGTTACGCGGCGATCACCCGAACAGCGAGCACGTCGCCGACGCCGAGGTGGGGGTCGCGCACAACGCCGGCGGGACGGTGGCCAGCGCGGTCGTCCACGTGCTGGAGGTGGCGGAATGAGCGCGCCCGCGAGCAACGGGGGCTACGACGAGTGGCTCGACGCCCTCGCGGACGGCGAGGGGTACGCCCTCGTCTGCCCGGACGGGCACGGGTCGCTCCCCCCGCGACGGGTGTGCCCGGAGTGCGGGGCCGCGGCCCTCTCCGAGGGGCCCCTCGCCGAGACCGGGACCGTCGAGACGTACAGCGTCGTCCACGTCGCCGGGCCGCGCTTCGCCGACGACACCCCCTACGTGAACGCGATCGTCGACTTCGGACCGATCCGGCTCACGGGTGTCCTGCGCGGAGTCGAGCCCGCGACCGAGGCCGTCGCGGTCGGCGACCGGGTCGCCGTCGGCGTCGAGGAGCGCGCCACCGACGGCGAGCCGCTCGTCGTCTTCCGGCCGGCGACGGAGGAGTAGCCGTTTTTCGACCGCGAGAGGAGAAGTGGGTCGCCGCCGCAACCGCGGGACGCAACGTCGTTTTTTGTTGCTGTCACCTTCTCTCCGGACCGGTCCAAACGGTTATGACGGCGTCCCGAGTACTCCGACTCCATGAGCGACCGCATCCGCGTGCTCCACGTCGAGGACGACCCGGACCTCGCGGAGATCACCGCGTCGTTCCTCGAACGGGAGGACTCGCGGATCGCGGTCGAGACCGCCTCGAACGCCACTGAGGGACTCGAACGCCTCGACGATCCCGACGCCGAAGTGGACTGTATCGTCTCCGACCACGACATGCCGGGGCCGAACGGGATCGAGTTCCTGGAGACCGTCCGCGAGCGCGACCCGGAGATCCCCTTCGTCCTCTACACCGGGAAGGGGTCGGAGTCGGTCGCCAGCGAGGCGATCTCCGCGGGCGTGACAGACTACCTCCAGAAGGGCGGCGGCACCGAGCAGTACGAGATTCTGGCGAACCGCGTCGTCGACGCGGTGGAGAAGTGCCGGATCGAGCGCGAGGCCGACCGAACGCAGGCCCACCTGCGGGCGATCACCGACCACTCGATGGACGCCATCGTCACCATCGACGCCGACAGCCGGATCCGGTTCGCGAACCCGGCGGTCGAGCGGCTGTTCGGCTACGCGCCCGCGAAGCTGGAGGGCGAGCCCTTGGCGACGCTGATGCCGGACCGAACGCGGGAGGCGCACCGCGAGGCCCTCGCGCGGTACTGCGAGACGGGCGAGCGCTCGATGGACTGGTCGGCCGTCGAGTTTCCGGGGAAACACCGGGACGGCCGCGAGATCCCCCTGTCGATCTCCTTCGGGGAGTTCGAGGAGGACGGAGAGCGGCGGTTCGTCGGTATTCTCCGGGACGTGACGGAGCGGGAGCGTCACCGGGCGTTCGTGGAGCAGTCCAGCGACATCGTCACCGCGCTCGACGCGAACGGGACGTTTCAGTACGCGAGCCCCTCGGTCGAGCGGATCCTCGGCCACGACCCGACGGAGATGGTCGGCGAGGACGCGTTCTCGTACGTCCACCCGGAGGACCGCGAACGGGTCGTCGAAGTGTTCGCGCGGTCCGTCACCGGCGACGATCCGAATCCGGCGGTCGAGTACCGACTCCAGGACGCGGACGGGGGATACCTGTGGGTGGAGTCGGTCGGGAGCAACCGGCTCGACGACCACGGGGTCGGCGGGTTCGTGATCAACACTCGCGACATCTCGGACCGCAAGCGGCGCGAGGAGAAGCTGTCACGTCTGCGCGAGTGGACGCGGGACCTCAACTACACGCGGACCGTCGAGGAGACGACGCAGCTGGCGGTCGACGCCGCGGACGAGATCGTCGGTGCGGGACTGAGCGGTATCCACCTCGTGAACGAGGCGGGCGACGCGCTCGAACCCGCCGCTCTCGCGGAGTCGGTACCCGCGTTCTTCGACGAACAGCCCTCATACGACCGGGACGAGCCGCCCGGAACGCGTGCGGCCCTCGCGTGGGAGGCGTACCGCGGCGACGAGCCGCTCGACGTCGGCGATCTGTCGGCGTTCGACCGGCTCGACGAGGAGACGCCCGCCGAGAGCATCATCCTCCACCCGATCGGCGACCACGGGCTGTTCGTCATCTCCTCGTCGAAGCCGAACGCGTTCACCGAGACCGACGTGCTCATCGCGGAGATCCTCGCGAACCATCTCGAGACCGCCTTGGACCGCGTCGCCCGCGAGACCAGCTTGGAGCGCCTCCACGACGCGACCCGGGGCCTGATTCAGGCCGACTCCCCCGAGGGGATCGCCGAGCGCGTCGTCGAGGCGGCCGAGGAGGTGCTCGGGTTCTCCGTGGTCACCGTCCGGCTGTACGACGAGGACGCCGGGGGGCTCGTCCCCGTCGCGGTCTCGGCGGCGGTCAAGGAGGTGCTCCCGCCTCGCGGAGTGTTCACGTCCGACGGCGGGAGCCTCAACTGGGACGCGTTCGAGGCGGGCCAGCCCCGCGTGTACGACGACATCGAGACGGCCGGCGCGGTCGACACCGGAACCGGCCTCCGGAGCCTGATGATCCTCCCCGTCGGCGAGCACGGGACCATCTCCGTCGGCGAGACCGAGCCCGGCGTCTTCGACGGGACGGACGAGCACCTCGCGCGGATCCTCGCGACGGCGGCCGAGACGGCGCTCAACGCGGCGGCGCGGACCGGCCGCCTCCACGAGCGGAGCGAGGAGTTGGAGCGGCAGAACGACCGGCTCGAGGAGTTCGCCAGCGTCGTCTCCCACGACCTTCGGAACCCCCTGAACGTGGCGCAGGGACGGGTGCGACTGGCCCGCGACGAGTGCGACAGCGAGCACCTCGACGCGGCCGCGCGCGCTCACGAGCGGATGGACACGCTGATCGCCGACCTGCTCACGCTCGCCCGCGAGGGCGGGCGAGTGAGCGAGACGGAGCCGGTCCGGCTCTCCGTCGTCGTCGAGTCCTGCTGGGAGACCGTCGAGACCGCGGACGCGACGCTGACCGTCGAGGAAGACCTGTGGCTCCGGGCCGACGAGAGCCGGCTCAGGCAGCTCGTCGAGAACCTGGTGCGGAACAGCGTGGAACACGGCGGGGACGACGTGGCGATCACCGTGGGGGCGCTCGGCGGCGGGGGAGAGGACGCGGGCGACGACGAAGCAGGCGACGACGGAACGGGAGGCGAGGCGAGCGACGAGGTCGGGTTCTTCGTCGAGGACGACGGGCCGGGGATTCCGGAGGCGGAACGCGATCAGGTGTTCGACGCCGGCTACTCGACCTTGCAGGAGGGGACCGGATTCGGCCTGCGGATCGTCGAGCAGGTCGCGACGGCCCACGGCTGGTCGGTCCGAGTCACAGAGGGGCGCGAGGGAGGAGCCCGGTTCGAGGTGACCGGTGTGGAGCCGGCGGGCGAGTGACGAGATAAGCGATTGTCACGAACCGGCCCCTGATCGATAGCGGGAGTGAGTGTTGTAGATCTGAGTAGGTATTGTTTATAAGTGATCGAGTGGTGTTGCTGACGGCTGTTTATAAGGATACGGCGACACTGCGGTGAATACGTCCAAAGCCCCAGTCGCTGAGGACGACGCACGCTCGCTGCGGTCCTCGGTCACTCGCTTCGCTCGTTCCCTGTGGTCCTTACGTCGCCTGCGTCGTCCTCAGCGACTGCCCCTTTGAGTCCCACCCCGACCACACCGCACGGCCTCACGCCTCCCCAGCCTCGTCGCTGGCGCCGTCGGCGCCAGCGACTCCCTCGCGCGTGCTGACTCGCGGCCTGTCGGCCGCTCGCAGGCACGCGCCACCGCACCGTTTTTATAAACGATCGTCGCCATCCCCACGGCTATTTAAATACGGTCTTACCGCCAACGATCTTCACACTCACTCCTGCCATCGATCGCCGCGCTGTCTGTACTGACTGCGCCTTACGCTGGTCGCTTAACGAATACAGGTCACAGCAGTGCCAAAAATCCGAAACCGGAGAAGCGACCCGACTTACTCCCGAGTGATCAGTTCGACCTCGTGGCCGTCCTGGTCCTTCGTGAACGCGTAGTTGTGGTCGCAGGACTCGGGGTCGCGGTAGTCGGGCGCCTCCCGGGTCATCAGCTGCTCCCACGCGTCGTCGAGGTCGTCGACGCGGACCGCGACGTGGCCCCAGCCGTCGCCCATCGTGTACTCGCGGCCGTCGTAGTTGTAGGTGAGCTCCAGTCGCATCGCCTCCTTCGGGGCGTCCTCGGGGGCCATGAAGTAGTTCGAGAAGCTGTCGGCCTCCCAGCGGCCGGACGGCTGCTCCGCGTACTCGAACTTACGGGTCCAGTAGCCGAGCGCCTCGTCGGCGTCCTCGACGCGGATCATCGTGTGGTCGATGCTCCACTTGGCGCCGTAGTCGCGCTTGACGATCTCGATCTCGTGGCCGTCCGGGTCCTTCACGAACGCGTAGCGGTTTCCGCAGGACTCGGGGTCGCGGTAGTCCTCGACGCCTTCCTCCATCAGCTGGTCGTACGACTCCTGAAGCGCGTCTTCGGGAACGCGCACGGCGATGTGGCCCCACGCGTCGCCGATCTCGTAGGTGTGATCACCGTGGTTGTAGGTGAGCTCCAGGGTCGCGCCGTCCTCGTGCATCCCTTCAGGGCCGAGGAAGACGTTAGTGAAGGTGTCGGCCTCCCAGCGTCCCTTCTCCTCGTAGTTCAGGTGCGTCTGGTACCAGTCGAGACTCTCCTCTAAGTCCTCGACGCGGATCATCACGTGATCGAAGGTTCCGTCCATACGCGGTCCGTCGGGCGCTCGCCCCAAAAGCGTACTGAAGGGGTGCGAGGCTGGCCGCGATCCGACGGCGCGGACCGGGCGTCACGACAAACGGCGTCCGCGTTTTCTGCAGTTAGTATGGGATTAATAGATAGTCACGGGCTCTGACACATAATCGGCGGGGGCGCCGCGGACGGCGCGCTTGCCGATCGATGCAAGACACACGAGACCCGCCGTCGACCACGATCGACGGTATCGACGAGTCGTATCGCGCTGAACCAACTCTCGAGGCGGAGTCGACGCCCGGCCCGGGGAGCACCGATCCCGAAGCGGCGGTCGGAGCCAGAGCTCCGACCGGAGGGGCGGTCCGGACCGAGCCGACGCGGTCCACCGAACCGATCGCGACCGGAGCGACCGAACCGACCGATCCCACCGCGACGGAACCAACTGGACCGGCCGCGATCGGAGCGACCGAACCGGCCTCCGGGCTACTGCAGTCGCTCGTTGGGCTCGCCTCCGGCTCCCCGTTCGTGGCGGCGATCGCCGCGATCGAGACGGTCATCGCGACCGTCCTGCTCGGCGTGCCGCTCTCGCCCGCGCCGGCCGTGGTCGGGCTCGTCGCGTTCGCGGTGTACACCGTCGACCACGTCGCCGACGCGGCGGCGGACGCTCGGTCCACGCCCGAACGCGCGCGGATCGCGCGTCGGTACGGCGATCAGCTGATGGCCGCCGCCGCCGTCGCCTACGGGCTCGCCGCGGCGCTCGCGACCCTCGGCGGCCCGCTCGCGCTCGGCGTCGCGTTGCTCCCGGGAGCGTTCTGGATCGCGTACGCCTCCGACTGGCTCCCGAACGCCGGGCGGGCCGTCCGCTCGATCGCCCCGGACGGCGACCTCGGGACGGGGGTGCGCCTCCCGCGACTGAAGGAGGTGCCCGTGCTCAGTTCCGCCGTCGTCGCCGCGGGGTGGGGGATCGCGGTCACGCTCCTGCCGCTGGCGTTCGCCGACGCGGTGTCGCCCACCCCAGCCGTCGTGATCGCGTTCGAGTACTTCCTGCTGCGGTCGTTCGTCGACGCCGAGCTCCCGAACGTCCGGGACGTGGAGGCCGACGCCGCGGCGGGAGTCTCGACGCTCCCCATCGTGCTCGGCGTCGCCCGAACTCGCCGCGTGCTGTACGGAGTGGACCTCGTCACGGCGACGACGCTGGCCGCGGCGACGGCGACCGGGGTTCTCGCGCCGGGTATCGCTGCGGCGCTCGGCGTCGGGCTCGCGGCGTCGCTCGCGGTCACCGCGCTCGCCGGCCGGGTCGACGACGACGCGGTGTTGGGCGTCGCCCCCGACTGCAGCTACCTCGTCGTCGCGGCCGCGCTCGTCGTCGTCGCGGCGTGACGGACCGGCCGGACAGACAGATCTGACGCGCTGCGAGGTGATTGGGGGACGACCGGAGGTGACCCGGTCTCGCCGTCCCCGCTTCGCCTGCCGCGTTTCGTCCGCCGCTTTTTGCCTGCCGCGTTTTATCTCCCGCACTTCGCCTGTCGCGTTTCGCCCGCCGCGGACGGTCTTTCGCGTGGACGAGTAATGTCTGACCGCTGGAGCAAAATGATTTATATCTCGGTTGTCTGTAAATAACTGTGATCGGGCTGAGCCCGCTTTCGGTCGCGCTGCTATCCGCCGTCGTTACCGGTACGTCCGCGGCGATTCTCGCGTGGCGCGAGCGGCCGGAGGCGGGCGCGACGTGGCTGACGGTGCTGCTCGTCGGGCAGGTCTGGTGGACGACGTTCCTCGTCTTCGAGCTGGAGGCGCCCACGCTCGCGGCGAAGTCGCTCTGGTACGACGTGCAGTGGCTCGGGGTCGTGATCATTCCGGTGGGGTGGCTGCTGTTCGCGCTGGAGTACACGGGGCGAGAGCGGTACGTGACGCCGGGGGTTGTGGCGGCGCTTTCCGTCGCGCCCGTCGTTACGCTGATCGTCGTCGCAGCCGGCGACCCGTGGGGGCTCATCGTCGTCGACCGGGAGGTCGCGTCGACCGCGGTCGGCTCGTTCCTCCGCGTCGACACGGGGCCGTGGTACTACGTCATCGCCGGGTACACCTACCTGCTCGGGCTGTTCGGGTCGATCCCGATCCTCCAACTCGTCCGCGACGACGCGCGGCCCTTCCGGGGACAGAGCGCCGCGCTGATCGTGGGGACGGCGGCGCCGTGGGCCAGCAGCGTCTTCCACCTCACCGGATCGGTCCCGATCTCGGGACTGGATCCGACCCCGCTCGCGTTCGCGGTGTCGGGCGTGGCGTACCTCCTCGCGCTCACCCGGTTCCGGCTGCTCACGCTCGCACCGGCGCCGCGTCGTCGCGCGCGACAGCTGGTGTTCGAGCACCTCCACGACCCGGCGTTCGTGATCGGGACTGAGGGGTACGTGGTCGACTTGAACCAGAGCGCCGCGGACACGTTCGGAATCGACCGACGGGTCGCGATCGGAGAACCGGCGAGTGCGGTCGTCCCGCGGTACGACGACGTCTCGGTCGAGGAGTCGGACCGGTCCCCGCTCTCGATCGTGGGTTCGAGCGGCCGCCACCCGTACGAGGTCACCGTCAGGTGCATCGCCGACGGCCACGGCCGACCGACCGGCGAGGTGGTGGTGTTCCACGACGTGGGCGAGTACCTCGGCCAACAGCAGCGGCTGGACGTGCTCAACCGGGTGTTCAGACACGACGTGCGGACGGAGACGAACCTGATAACCGGGTACGCCGACCGGCTGCGCGCGGACCCGACCGACGAGCATGCGCTGAACGTGGTCAAGCGGAGCGCCTCGCGCATCCTCGATCTCAGCGAGCGCACCCGGACCGCGAGCGAGCTGTTCGATCCGATGGCGAAATCGTCGCCGCCGGTCGCGCTCGACGCGCTCGTCGAGGAGGTGGCCTCGGGGCTCCGGCACGAGTTCCCGGACGCGAACGTCTCCGTCGAGAGCGACGTGCCGCCGGTCCGGGTCCCGGCGGTGTTGCGTGTCGTCGCGGAGAGCCTGTGTTCGAACGCGGTCCGGCACAACGACAGCGAGCCCCCCTCCGTGTGGCTCAGCGCCGCGGCGGACGACGGCTGGGTCGACCTCTCCGTGGCCGACGACGGCCCCGGCATCGACGACGCGGAGCGCGAGGTGCTGAAACGCGGCACCGAGACGCCGCTGGAACACGGCAGCGGACTGGGACTGTGGATCGTGAAATGGGGGACCGATCAGGTCGGGGGGAGCGTCTCGTTCGAGGACCGGGAGCCGCGCGGGACGATCGTCACCGTTTCGGTGCCGATCAGGGACGACGCGGACGTGGACCCAGAAGGTGACGAGACCGCAGGCCGGTAGGCACTTGTCCGACGCCGGACAACCCTCCGTATGGACACGTATCTCCCGTACGCCCTGCTCGCGATGGGCGCGTACGCGTTGGTCTCACCGCTGATGCGCGTCGCGACGACCGGTCCCGACGCGATCCCGAGCGACGTGGCTGTCGTCGTCTCGAACTCGCTTCTCATCGTTATGGCCGTCGGTGTACTCGCGTACACCGGACAGGGGTTCACCGAACACCTCGCCTCGCCGAAGATCCTCCACGTGCTCGCGGCCGGGGTGTTCCTCGGCATCGGCATCCTGGCGCTGTACCGGTCGCTCGCGCTCGGTCCGGTGAGCGTCGTGACGCCCATCTTCGCGATGTTTCTCGTGTTCTCCTCCGTGATCGGGTTCCTCCTCTTGGGCGAGTCGTTCACCGCGCGGAAGGCGCTCGGGATCGTCTTCGCCGCCGCGTCGGTGTACCTCGTGTCGGGCGCCTGAAATTACGAGGCGTCCTCGCCCTGACATCGCGGCGTAATCACCCGATCCGGAAACGCCCGCCGCGTGACGAAATCCCTTTATCACCCACGGAGAAAGTGGCGTATCCGCAGTGGCCAGCCTTCCGAACCCCTTCCGCGCGCTAATCCTCTACATCGGCTTCGGCCTCGCGAGGGCGGGACTGATCGATCGTCACCGGGTGGTCCGGACCACGGACCTCGCGTGGCCGCGGATCGTTACGGGGATCGCCCGGATGTCGAAGAACGCGGTCGACGTGGCGATGGTCGGCGTCGCCGTGGGCACCAGCGCGGTCGCCGGCGTCGGCTTCGCCGGTCCCTACTGGGGGCTCGCGTTCGCGCTCGGCGGCGGCGTCGCCGGCGGCACCATCGCTCTCGTCTCCCAGCGCTTCGGCGCCGAGGCGTACGGGGAGTTGGGCGACGCCGTCCGCGCGAGCGTCCTCCTCGCGATCCTCATCACCATTCCCGTCTCGGCCGCCTTCTGGACGTTCTCGACGCGCTTTATCGACGTGCTCAGCAGCAACGAGGCCGCGATCGCGTTCGGCGCCGACTACCTCCGTATCGTGGGGCTCGGCGTCCCCTTCGCCGCGCTCAACCTCGTCGGCAGCCGGGTGCTCGTCGGCTGCGACGACGCCTACACCGCGATGCAGGTCCGGGCGGGCGGCGCGGTCGCAAACATCGTCCTGAGCGCCGCGTTCATCTTCGGGCTGGGGTGGGGCGTCGAGGGCGCCGCGCTCGGCACCGTCCTCTCGAACGTGCTCGCCGTCGCCGCGTTCACGATCGGGCTCGTGCGCGGCCGGGTCCCCGGAATCGGCGAGTTCCCGATCTCGATCAGCCCGTTCGGCTCCTACGTGAACCCGGACATGCTTCGCGACCTCGTCGAGATCGGGCTCCCGGTGGGTGCGCGCAACCTCGTGTGGACCGTCGCGGAGTTCCCGATGCTCGCCATCCTCGACGTGTTCGGCGAGAACACCGTCGCCGCGTTCGTCATCGCTCGCCGCATCTGGGGGATCATGAACGCCCCCGGCTGGGGCTTCGGGCTCGCCTCCTCCAGTCTGGTCGGGCAGGAGCTCGGCGGCGAGGACCCCGCGGAGGCGGAGGCGTACGCCCGCGACATCATCCGCTTCTCCGTGGCGACGTACGTGGTCTTCGCGGCGTTAACGGCGGTCTTCGCGACCGACATCGTCACCCTGTTCGCCGAGACGCCGGAGAGCCCCGAGATCCCGATCGCCGTGAACTTCGTGTACGCGGCGTGCATCGCCGTCGTCTTCCAGGGGATCTCCGGAGGTGCGGCGGGGCCGCTCGACGCGGCCGGCGACACGAAGATCCCCTTCGCGAGCCAGTTCCTCGGGATGTTCTGCGTCTCGATCCCGCTGGCGTACGTCGGGGCACGCGAGGCGACGCCGGCGATCGACGTGCCCGGGCTCGCCGTGACGATCCCGGAGATCGCGCTCCCCGCGATCGGGCTGTGGGGGGTGTACCTCGCGTTCCTCGCCGAGACGACGATCCCCGCCGCGATCAACTACTGGCGGTTCCGCTCCGGGAAGTGGAAGGCGATAAGCGAGGCGTATCGGCCGGACACGCCCGCCGACGATTAAAAAGAGATCGGCGAGAGATCGGGAGTAAACAGCGTCAAATATCTAGCCGCTCGCTTATAAATAGTTGAATTCGGATCGATAGTGGCAGCTTCCAAAGTTCCAGCCGCTTGTTTATAAGTGGCTGATTTCGGATCGGCGGCGAACACTTCCAAAGCCACAGTCGCTTATTTATAAATGGTTGACCGCGAATCGACGGTGAAGACCCCCAAAGCCCCAGCCGTGCTCGGCGAACCCCAGCGACGCAAGCACCGCAAGGAGCGAGTGAAACGAGCGACTGAGGAGCGCAGCGAGCTGTGGGAGCCGAGCACGGCTGCCCCTTTGAGTCCCACCCGACCGCACAGCACCGCCGGAAGACGGTCGCCTCGCTGCGCTCGGCGCTGCGACTTCCGTGCTCCCGCTCGCTCCCTTCGGTCGCTCACGGGACCGCAGCCTCACGCCTCCCCAGCCTCGTCGCGCGACGCTCCTCGCGGTCGCCGACGGCGACCGCTCGGAGGCGCGCGCCTCCGCACTAATCAGTGTGTGATCGATCGCTGCGCTCGCTCGGTGTCTTTTAAAAGGTCACCTCACCACGCCTCGCGCAACACGCCCTCGATCGCTTCAGGCGTCGCGTCGAGGTCGGCGGGGGCCTGTTCCATCGACCAGTCATCGGCGATGTACTCGGCGATCGCGGGGAAGTCGTCCTCCTCGACCGGGTCCAGTTCGCGGAGCCGCGAGGGGACCGAGAGGGAGTCGCGGACCGCGGCGACCTCGCCCACCACGTCCTCAGCGATGGCGGTGTCGTCGCGGCCCGCGGTCGCGACGCCGAGCCCGTTCGCGAGCGCTCGCCGGCTCGCGTCCACCTCGTCGAAGAGGTACGCGAGGACGTGCGGCGCGACCACCGCGTGGACGTTCCCCTGCTGCACGTCGTACCGGCGGGCGAAGCCGTGGCCGAACGCGTGAATCACCGATATCTTCCGGTCGAGCTGGACGAGCAGCGCGCCGACCACGGCGCGGTCGGTCGCCGCCGGATCGTCGGGACGGTCGCCGGCGACGTGCGGGAGCGCGTCCCGCAGGAGCCGGGTCCCGTGGACCGCGGTCGCGTCGCTCACGGGCGAGGCGTCGGCGGCGTACGGCGTCTCGATCCCCTTGTTGAACCCGTTCATCGCCGATCCCGCCAGCACCGACCGCGGGGTGGTCTCGAACAGCGCCGGGTCCGCGAGGTCGATCGCGGGCATCGCGCCGCCGCCGCTGACGGTCATCGGCTGGCCGGTGGGCGAGGCGTCGGCGGCGATCACCTCCAGCGAGCCGCCCGTGGAGACATCCGCGCCGGCGAACGTCGTCGGGATCACGACGAAGGGGATCGCGGGGTCGCTCCCGGGCGCGAGGTCGCCGAGCGCGTCCGTGCCGTCCTCCGCGTCAGCGCGGAGGTCGGCGATGTCCCGGCCGTCCACGTCGAGCAGGGTCGCCTGTCGGGCCACGTCGAGGCTGCTCCCGCCGCCGACCGCGACGAGGCAGTCCGCACCGACCTCGGCCCGCTTGTCGAGTAAGTCGAACGCCTCCTCGACGCGCTTGTCCGGGGTCGTCCCGTCGAAGACGCCGGCGAACCGGTCGCCGAGTCCCTCGCGTATCGGGTCCATCAGGTCGTCGTTGGCGCCGACGTTCGAGCCGCAGACGACGAGCGCGTCACCGAGGCCTCGCTCGTCGAGGGCGTCGCCGAGTTCGGCGACGCGCCCGCGGCCGTATCGGATCTGACAGCCCTGATAGTCGTGTTCGAAGGAGTCCGCGATCGGTAGCATCGAACGCCGATACGCCGGGCGGCGGCTTGTAGCTGTGGGAACGGGCGGCACACGCGGGCGGTATTCGGAACGCGCGTCCCCGCGGGCGAACACGAGCGACTCCCAAGAGCCAACCCGCTCCGGGACGCACCCTTCGACGACTCACCATCGTCCACTCATGCGCTCGTTCCCACCCCTCCCCAACGTTCGCGGCTCGCGGGCCTCCGACGATCTCCTCGCGGGCCACCTCTGGCTCCTCGAACTGATCGACGGGACGGGGCTCCGCTTCGGGATGGACGCATCCGGCCTCATCCGCTTCGGCGACCCCGAAACGACGTACGCGGACCCGGAGGCGGTCCCGGTCGCGCTCCGACCCGCCGTCAGGCGCGTCCGCGAGCGGTTCGACCGCGAGGCCCTCCGGGACGCGGTCGCCGACCCCGAGAGCGTGGTCTTCTTCGGCGTCGCGACCCACCACCGAGGAACCGACTACGACTGGGACCGGCTCCCGTCGTTCCTCGGGACCGACGTGTGGATCGGGAGGGCGACGGGACAAGAGGCGGAGTCGGGCGCGGAGTCGCGAGAGGGATCGTTCCGGCCCCCCGACGCCGCCGCGGCCATCTTCGAGGGAGTCGGTCTCGACCCGGTCAACGCGGTCGAGCGCGAGGTGAACGCTCGCGACTTCGACCCGGAGGGGTACGCGATTCCGGGGTCGGCGTGGCGCGACGGGCCAGCCGCCGGCGTCGTCGTGCGCAACAAGCGGGGTGGGCGGGGGAGAATTCTCGCGGACGAGAGGGCGACGGGCACGAGCGAGGACGCCCCGGACTTCGACGATCCCGAAGCGATCGCCGAGACGTACGCCACCGAAGACCGGTTCGAGCGCGTCGTCGCGGATCTCGATCGGCGGGGTGCGGCCGCGACCGTCGACGCGGTCGCCGACCGGGTCGTCGAGTCGATCGCGAGGGAAACGCCCGTTCGGTTCGGCGCCGGCGGCGGGAGCGCGGATCCGGGCCGGGTTCGCGCCGCGGTCACCGAGCGGGCGCGAGTCGCGCTCGCCGACCGATAGATTGCCGGGTTCGTCACTTACGATATGATTGCCGCTCACACGCCCGCGCGCGTGCGCCGGCTTTATAACCCGGCACGAACTAGCTCAGTTAAGTTCTATGTCAGAGCAGAGCGACTACGGAGCCGGCCAGATTCAGGTCCTCGAGGGCCTGCAGGCCGTCCGTAAACGTCCGGCGATGTATATCGGGTCCACGGACGGTCGAGGGCTCCACCATCTCGTCTACGAGGTCGTCGACAACTCCATCGACGAGGCGCTCGCGGGGTACTGCGACGAGGTCACGGTCACGATCCACGACGACGACTCCGTCAGCGTCAGCGACGACGGCCGCGGGATTCCGGTCGACACCCACGAGAAGTACGACCGACCGGCGCTCGAAGTGATCATGACCGTCCTCCACGCCGGCGGGAAGTTCGACTCCAAGTCCTATCAGGTCTCGGGGGGGCTCCACGGCGTCGGGGTCAGCGTCGTCAACGCCCTCTCCGAGCGGCTGGAGGTCGAGGTGAAACGCGACGGTGGCGTCTACCGCCACGAGTTCGCCCGCGGCGAGCCTGCAGAGGACGGGTTCGGGCGCGTCCGGGACATGGACGACGGCGAGGACACCGGGACGTACATCCGATTCTGGCCTGACGAGGAGATCTTCGAGACGACCGCCTTCGAGTTCTCGACGCTCGCCAATCGGCTGCGTGAGTTGGCGTTCCTCAACTCCGGCGTCGCCGTCTCGCTCGTCGACGAGCGAGACGAAGAGTCCGCCGCCGACGCGGGTGACGAGGAAACGTTCCGCTACGAGGGCGGCATTCGGGAGTTCGTCGGCTACCTCAACGAGACGCGGACGCCGATCCACGAGGACGTCATCTACTTCGAGGACGAGGCCGAGGACATCCACGTCGAGGTCGCGATGCAGGCGACCGAGGAGCTGCAGGGCTCCGTCCACGCGTTCGCGAACAACATCAACACCCGCGAGGGCGGCACGCACCTCACCGGCTTCAAGACCGCGCTGACGCGCACCGTCAACGACTACGCCAACGAGCACGGGCTCGTCGACGACCTCGACGCCAACCTCAAGGGCGAGGACGTCCGCGAGGGGCTCACCGCGGTCATCTCGGTGAAACACCCGGACCCGCAGTTCGAGGGGCAGACGAAGACGAAGCTCGGCAACAGCGAGGTCCGCGGTATCGTCGAGTCCGCGACCCACGAGAAGCTCGGGACCTTCTTCGAGGAGAACCCCGACACCGCCCGGAAGGTCGTCCACAAGGCCGCCGAGGCCGCCAGAGCGCGCAAGGCGGCGAAGAAGGCCGAGGAGCTGACCCGCCGGAAGTCCGCGCTGGAGTCGACGGCGCTGCCCGGCAAACTCGCCGACTGCCAGACCCGCGACCCCACCGAGGCGGAGCTGTTCGTCGTCGAGGGCGACTCGGCCGGCGGCTCGGCCAAGCAGGGCCGGAATCGGGAGAATCAGGCGATCCTCCCTCTTAAAGGCAAGATCCTCAACGTCGAGAAACACCGGCTCGACCGGATTCTGGAGAACGACGAGATCCGCGCGCTGATCACCGCGATCGGCGCGGGGATCGGCGAGGAGTTCGACATCGACGACGTGCGGTACAACAAGATCATCATCATGACGGACGCCGACGTCGACGGCGCCCACATCCGGACCCTCCTCCTCACGCTCCTCTACCGCCACATGAAGCCGCTCTTGGAGGCAGGTTACGTCTACGCGGCCCAGCCGCCCCTCTACCGCGTCCGCTACCGCGGCGAGACGTACGACGCGATGACGGAGGCGGAGCGCGACCGGATCGTCGCCGAGGAGTGCGACGGGGACCCGGATCAGGTCCAGCGGTTCAAGGGGCTCGGCGAGATGAACCCCGACCAGCTGTGGGACACGACGATGGACCCCGAGAACCGGCGGCTCAAGCGAATCAACGTCGACGACGCGGCCGCCGCCGACCGCATGTTCAACGTGCTGATGGGTGACGCGGTCGAGCCGCGCAAGCAGTTCATCAAGGAGCACGCGACCGAGGCGGAGTGGGTGGACATATGAGCTCCGACGTGCCCGACGTCGACCCCGACGACGTCCAAGCCGCGCAGGTGACGAACGCCCGCATCGAAGACGAGATGGAGCAGTCGTACATCGACTACGCGATGTCGGTGATCGCGGGCCGCGCGCTCCCCGACGTGCGCGACGGACTCAAACCCGTTCACCGGCGCATCCTCTTCGCGATGCACGAGGCGGGCGTCACCAGCAACTCCTCGCACCGCAAGTCCTCCTCCGTCGTCGGCGAGACGATGGGCGACTACCACCCGCACGGCGACAGCGCCATCTACGACACGCTCGCGCGGATGGCGCAGGACTTCTCGATGCGGTACCCGCTCGTCGACGGCCAGGGGAACTTCGGCTCCGTCGACGGCGACCCGCCGGCCGCGATGCGGTACACGGAGGCCCGGATGGCCCCCATCGCCGAGGAGCTGCTGGCCGACATCGAGCGCGACACGGTCGACTTCTCCTCGAACTACGACGACCGGCTCGAGGAGCCCGAGGTGTTGCCGTCGGCGTTCCCGAACCTGCTCGTCAACGGCTCCTCGGGGATCGCGGTCGGGATGTCGACGAACATCCCGCCGCACAACCTCGGTGAGGTGATCGACGCCACCGTCGAGCTGATCGAGCGGCCCGACTGCACCGTCGAGGACCTGATGGAGCACGTCAAGGGGCCGGACTTCCCGACCGGCGCGAACATCGTCGGGCGGAACGCGGTCCACAAGGCGTACAAGACCGGCCGGGGGCGGCTCCGCGTCCGCGCCGAGTTCGAGGTCGACGAGGAGGAGGGCCGGATCGTCATCTCGGAGCTCCCCTTCCAGCAGAACAAGTCCCGGCTCGTCGAGCGCATCGCCGAGGACGTCAACGAGGGCGCGATCGAGGGGATCCGTGACCTCCGGGACGAGTCCGACCGCGACGGGATCCGCGTCGTCGTGGATCTGAAGCGCGACGCGATGGCCGAAGTGGTGAAAAACCAGCTGTTGGAGAGCCACCTCGAACGCACCTTCGGCGTCATCAACCTCGCGTTGGTCGACGGCTCGCCGCAGGTGCTGGACCTGAAGGAGACGCTCGAACACTACGTCGAGCACCGCCGCGACGTGGTCCGGCGGCGCTCCGAACACGAGCTCGAAGAGCGCGAGGACCGCGCGCACATCCTCGAAGGGCGCCTGAAGGCGCTCGAACAGGTCGACGACGTGGTCGAGACGATCCAGGACTCCGACGACCGCGACGCCGCGAAGGCGGCGCTGGAGGCCGAGTACGAGTTCTCGGAGGCGCAGGCGGCCCACATCGTCCGGATGCAGCTCGGGTCGCTCACCTCGATGGAGACCCAGGAGATCGAGTCCGAGTACGAGGACGTGACCGCTCGGATCGAGCGGCTGGAGACGATCCTCGCCGACCCGGACGAGCTCGATCAGGTGATCATCACGGAGCTCCGCGAGATCAAAGAGGAGTACGACGACGAGCGCCGCACGAGCTTCATCGAGGACGTGGGCGACGTGACCCACGAGGACCTCATCCCGGAGGAGGAGTGCGTCGTCGTGATGAGCGAGGACGACTACATCAAGCGGATGTCGCTCGACACGTTCCGCGCGCAGAACCGCGGCGGGAAGGGGATCATCGGCACCGACCTGAAGGAGGGCGACCGGGTCTCCTCCGTGTTCGCCGCCAACTCCCACGACTACCTGCTCGTCTTCACCAACCGCGGACAGATCTACGAGCTGAAGACCTACGAGATCCCGGAGATGTCCCGGACCGCCCGCGGGAAGTCCGCGGTCAACCTCATCGATCTCGACGACGGCGAGGAGATCGAGGCGGTCGTCAACACCGAGGACTTAGACGACGACGAATTCCTCACGATGGTCACCCGCGACGGGTACATCAAGCGGACCGCCGTCGACCAGTTCGGTAACATCCGCACCACGGGGATCCGCGCGATCCGGCTGGAGGACGGCGATGAGCTCGTCGACGTGGAGGTGACCGACGGCGAGACGGACATCGTCATCGGGAGCCGGAACGGGATGGCGATCCGGTTCGACGAGTCGGAGGCCCGCGCGATGGGCCGTACGGCCCGCGGCGTGATCGGCATCGACCTGCGCGAGGGCGACGCCGTCGCCGGCGTCGCCGCCATCGACGAGGCGTACCACAACTGGGTTCTCACCGTGACCGAGAACGGCTACGGGAAACGCTCCGACCTCGACGAGTACCGCCTGCAGTCCCGCAACGGGAAGGGGCTGATCGACATCAAGACCGGCGACCGCAACGGCGAGGCGGTCGCCATCGAGGCGGTCACCCACGGCGACCACCTGCTCGCGATGAGCGACGACGGCCAGATCATGCGGACCCGCGTCGAGGAAATCTCGACGGTGAGCCGCAACACGAAGGGCGTCATCGTGATGAATCTCGATCCGGACGACACGGTCGCCTCCGTCGATATCGTTCCCGAATCGTCGTACGCCGACGAAGGGGTCGATGAGGAGGACAGCGAAGACGGAGAAACGGCCGACGGCGACGCCGAGTAAGCGCACCGATCGAGTCGTTCAGAATCGACATCCCCACGGCCCGTTCGCTTTTACCGCGATCCGGCTTCAGTGAGTCCTCTGTAAGCGATTCAGTCTTCTCGGGTGCAACCGATACAGAGACAGCGGCGATGGATAGCGGGAGTATGTGTCTCAATTCGGTTGATCGGTCGTTTATACGTAATCGAGTGGTGTTGCTGTCGACTGTTTATAAGTAGTAGACGGCTCTGCGGTGAACACCTCCAAAGCCCCAGCCGGCGAGGCGGGCGCACGCTCGCTGCGCTCCTCAGTCGTTCGCTCACTTCGTTCGCTCCCTCGTTGCGGTGCTTACGTCGTCATCAGAACGCAGAGCGTTCTGATTGGCTCACGAGAGCTCCGCTCTCGTGAACGCCTGCGCCCGCCTCGCCGGCTACCCCTTTGAGTCCCGCCCCGCACCGCAACCGCACCTCACACCTCCCCAGCCTCGTCGCTGGCGCCGACGGCGCCAGCGACTCCCTCGCGGGCTCCTCGCGGGCCGATAGCCCGCTCGGAGGCGCGCCACCGCCACGTTCATTTATAAGCGATCGCCGTCGCCGTCGCTCATTTCCATTTAAATACTGTATCGCCACTACCGATCTACAACACTCACTCCCGCTATCGATCAAGGGGCGATCGTCGGCGATCAACGGTTTCGACCGAGAAGTCCCTCATGGATGGAACACCGACGGCGTCCACGCTCCGCGTGGCGTTCGCAACGGCTTCGTGTGCGGGGTTGAAGTCCGAGAGCGACGAGTCACCGGCATGGACCGACGCGAACTTCTCACGGCGACGACCGCGACGGTGACAGCGGCGGCGACCGCCGGCTGTCTCGAACTGGGAGAGAACGACTCCGGGCGGCTCGATCTGACGGTCCGAAACGAGCGACGAACCGATAGACGTCGACGTGGTCGTACGCGGCGACGACGGGACGCTGTACTTGGAGGAGACCGACCGCGTCGACGTCGGTGTTGCCCGCGCGTTCGAGACGACGGTCGGCGAGACCGGCCGCCACGAGGTCGTCGTGACCGGCGGCGACTGGGAGGGACGACTCGCGTGGGACGCTGGGGTCTGCGCCCTGTACGACGGGCAGATCACGGTCGACGCCGAGACCGTTTCGGTCGCCGGCGAGTGCGTCGATCCGCGGTAGCCGAACGTTCAGGAAAATTACTTACGGTCACCGCGAAAACGGCCGGACGAGATGGACGAGTACGAGGGGATAGACGAGATCGTACACGAGCCGAGCGCGGCGTTCGCCGAGTCGACGAACGTCGCCGCGTTCATGCGCGAGTACGGGATCGACGACTACGAGGAGCTGATCGAACGCACCACCTCGGAGGTCGCCGGCGAGCCCGAATCCGGCGTCAACTGGTTCTGGGACGAGATCGTCGACTACCTCGACATCGACTTTTACACCGAGTACGAGACCGTTCGTGACGACACCGACGGCCCGCAGTTCACCGACTGGTACTCCGGCGGCGAGATCAACGTCGCGCATAACGTCGTCGACCGCCACGCCGCCCTCGACTCGCCGAACCGGAACCGCGTCGCGCTGATCTGGGAGGGCGAACCGGGTGACGTCCGGGAGGTCACCTTCCACGAACTCAAACGCGAGAGCGACCGCGTCGCCAACTATCTCGAATCCGTTGGGATCGAGACCGGCGACACGGTCGGGCTGTACATGCCGATGGTACCTGAGGTCGTCTCGATCCTCTACGGCTGCCTGAAGGTCGGCGCGATCGCGGTGCCGATCTTCTCCGGATTCGGCACCGAGGCGACGGCGACGCGGATCGCGGACGCGGAGCCGTCGGTCCTGTTCACGGGAGACGGGTTCTACCGCCGCGGGAGCGAGGTGCGACTGAAAGCGACCGCCGACGCGGCGATCGAAGCGGCCGGTCACGTCGAGCACACCGTGGTGTACGACCGGCTCGGCGCGACGCCCGGGAGTGGCGAAGACGCCGAGCGCGCCGCCGGCGACTCCGAAGACCCGGTCCCGTGGACTCCCGACCGCGACGCCACGTGGACCGAGGCGGTCGGGTCGCAGCCGGTCGGCTACGAGACGAAGCGGCTCCCCAGCGATCAGGAGTCCATGCTGCTGTACTCGTCAGGAACCACCGGCGAGCCGAAAGGGATCGTCCACACCCACGCGGGCGTCCTCACGCAGTGCGCGAAGGAGATCCACTTCGGCTTCGACCAGAAGCCCGCGGACCGGTTCTTCTGGGTCTCCGATATCGGCTGGATGATGGGCCCGTGGACGCTGATCGGTAACCACGCGTTCGGCGGGACGGTGGTGATGTATGAAGGGGCGCCCGATCACCCCGAGCCGGACCGGTTCTGGGAGCTGATCGACCGGCACGCGATCACGCAGTTCGGTATCTCGCCGACCGCGATCCGCGCGCTCCGCAAGCACGGCGATCAGTGGGTCGAAGGCCACGACCTCTCCTCGCTCCGCATCTTGGGCTCGACGGGCGAGCCGTGGGACCCCGAGTCATGGCGCTGGTTCTACGACGCGGTCGGCGGCGGCGAGTGCCCCATCGTCAACATCTCCGGCGGCACGGAGATCTGCGGCTGCTTCCTGATGCCGATGCCGAACCAGCCGCTGAAGCCCTGCACGCTCGGCGGACCGGGGCTCGGGATGGACATCGACATCGTCGACGAGACGGGGGAGTCCGTCAAAGAGTCGGGCGAGCGCGGGTTCCTCGTCGCGCGCGACTCCTGCCCCTCGATGACCAAGTCGCTGTGGTCGGGCGACGAGCGGTACATCGAGGAGTACTGGTCGACGTGGGACGACCTCTGGGACCACGGGGACTTCGCGCAGAAGGACGCGGACGGGTTCTGGTTCCTCCACGGCCGCGCCGACGACGCCCTGAACGTCGCCGGCCGGAAGGTCGGCCCGGCCGAGATCGAGGGCGTGCTCATCGACCACGACGCCGTCAATCAGGCGGCCGCGGTCGGCGTCCCCGACGACACCACCGGGACGGCGGTGGTCGCGTACGTCGTGCTCGAACCCGGCGTCGAACCGAGCGACGAGCTTCGGGAGGAGCTCCGGGCGCTCGTGGGTGAGGAGCACGGCAAGCCGTTCCGGCCGCGCGAGCTGCTGTTCGTCGACGCGTTCCCGAAGACGCAGTCCGGGAAGATCATCCGGCGCGCGATCGAGTCGGTGTATAACGGCGAGGACCCCGGCGACCTCTCGTCGATGGAGAACCCGGAGGCGCTGGAGGGACTTCGGGACCCGGTCTGACGGCCGGGAACCGGCAGTCGACGGAACACGCAGACGACAGCGAACGCGTTTTTAAGCGCGCGCCTCGTCGACCGCCGCTTCGAGGGCGTCGTAGTCGGGCTCCTGTCCGGAGTCGTCCGCGAGCCACCGGTACGTCACGACGCCGTCGCCGTCGATCACGAACACAGCGCGCTGTGCGACCGTGTCGACGCCGTAGTGCTCGAACGACTCGATCGCGTCGTACGCCTCGATTGCGCGGTGGGCGGGGTCGGCGACGAGCGCGAACGGGAGGTCGTACTGCGCCCGGTAGGCGGCCAGCGCGTGCGGGAGGTCGGTGCTCACGCCGAACAGCGTGCAGTCGTCGCGGTCGAACCCGTCGCGGAGCGCCTCCATCTCGTCCGTACAGGTGTTCGAGAAGGCGGCCGGGAAGAAGGCGAGCACGGCGGGCTCCCCGCCGAGATGGTCGGACAGGTCGAACGGCTCGATCTCGTCGGTCACGAGCGAGGCGGTGAACGTCGGGGCGTCGTCGCCGACATCAGTCATACCGGATCGGTCGTCGCGGTGCGGTATCACCGTTTCGCCGTCGGCAGCGATTCGGGCCGGTTCCGAGACGGATGGCATCGAACACGAGACAGCCGGGAACGGTAATTTCGTGAGGCCTCAGACGGTATCTACACCTCGTTCATCGAGGCAAAAAGACTATAGTCGCCAGAGATTTACGGTCGTATAGAGATGGCAAGTGCGATTCCACTGATCGGCGGCATCCCGGCGGGCCCGGAGCTCCTCATCATCCTGCTCGTGTTGGTCCTACTGTTCGGGGCGAACAAGATTCCGAAGCTCGCTCGGTCGACCGGCCAAGCGATGGGCGAGTTCAAGAAGGGGCGCGAACAGGTCGAGGACGAACTACAGCAGATGCAGGGCGACGACGAGGACACGGCGGTCGAGACGGACTCGACGGTTAACACCGGCTCCACGGTCAACTCCGACTCCACGATCGACGACGAGGACGACGAGTTCGAGACGGAGACCGAGAAAGAGACCCGCACGTAATCGGCTCCGCGACGCCGACCGATCCCCGCAGCGACGTTTTCTCCACTCTTTACTCGCCTCGGGCGCGTGGCCTAGCGGACAGGGCGAGAGGTTCCTAACCTCTCGATCGCGGGTTCGAATCCCGTCGCGCCCGCTCCTCACTTCGTTCGTCACGGGCGCGACTGGCTCCACGCTCGCTCACTCCGTTCGCTCGCGTGGATCCCGCCACGCCCGCTCTTACGTCAATTTTTAAACACTCCCGTTACTCACCCTCGCCCAGCCGACAGAACGATCGGTTCGCGAGCCACACCGCCCCGACGCCGATCGCGAGCGTCGCGCCCGCCAGCAGGGGACCGGGCTCGTACAGAAGCGGCGGGTGGTAGCCGACGCCGTAGTCGAGGGCGACGTTGACAACGACGAGCGTGAACGCGAGCGCCAGCGCGCCGCGAGTGGTCCGGCCGAACGCCGGAAACAGCAGGGCGAGGCCGACGAAACAGAGGTGCGTCCCGAGCACGCCCCAGTAGTAGATCCACGCGTCGGGGGCCGCGACGTACTCGCCGAACGCGAGGTTCAGGGAGACGATCGGCCAGAGCCCGAACTGGACCAGCCAGACGAACGCGGCGGTCTGGAGGTACGCGAGCCCGAGTGAGGTCGGGGCGTCGGTCACGCTGTTGCCGCGGCGAACCGTGGGGACGAGGCTCAACAGGGCGATCCCGCCGAGCGCGACCGCGACCGCCGAGTCCGCGTAGAGCGGCCACAGCGGGACCGGGACCTCGCCGGCGGTCGGCGCGTAGTACCCGATTCCGACTGCTAGCATGAACGCGGTGAACCCGAGCACGACGGCGAGGCTCCGCGGCGTGCCGAGCAGTTCCTCGGCGATCGCGTCCCGGACGCGTCGACGGACCGGCGCGTGGCGGAGTCGACCGAGCGACCGGAGCCCCCCGGAGGCGTCGGAGCGTGTCACACCGCCCGTTTCGACCGTGCCGACCTAAAAAGACGCCCTCTGCGCTCGATCGGCTCACTCCCGTTTCGGGTCCAAGTTCTTCGCGGTCGGGAGGTTCCAGCCGTACGCGACCGCGGCCAGCCGGCTCCCCGCCGTCACGACCGCGCACGCCGCGGCGGCGGTTCCGGAAGATGCTCCCAGCGCTCCCACCGCCCAGTACGCGCTCCCTCCGAGGACCGCACAGCTCGCGTAGAAGTCCTCGAAGAGGATGAACGGGGCCCGGTCGAGGAGGATGTCCGCGAACGCGCCGCCGCCGACGGCGTTGATCGTCGCGATCGCCACGACGCCGAACGCCGATACGCCGGCCTCGGTCGCGACGATCGCACCGGCCGTCGCGAAGGCCGCCAGTCCGACGGCGTCCGAGACGAGCGTGACTGGATGCGTCTCCGGGGCGGACAGCACGACGTTCAACCCGATCGCCAGGGCGACGCCGAGGAGCCCCAGCCAGATCTCGATCGGGGACTGCAGCGCGAGCGGCACGCGGGCCACGAGGAGGTCCCGGGTCGCGCCGCCGGCGAACGCCATCGCTAACCCGACGATGACGATCCCGAGCAGGTCGAACTCCTCGCGGATGGCCTTCGACGCCCCGACGAGCGCGAACGCGACCAAGCCGATCGTGTTCATCGCGGCGAACGGGTCGCCGAACAGCACCGCAACGAGGCTCTGAGTCACTGTCGCCGGCTACGAGCGCGAGGATCTTGAGCGTGCCGCAGTCACCGCGGAGCGCATCGAAAGCCGTGTCGGACGCAGTCGCCGAACCCCGCGCGATGTCGCGGCTCGTCCCGTTCGTCGCCGGCCTGTCCGAGATCGCGTGGCCGTCAGGCCCAAGTACTCCCCCTCGTCTCCGACGGCCACTGAGACCCCGCGATCATCCGCCGGCGGGCCACGCGAACCCTGCTCCGCTCCGACCCCGACCTATATATAAACGGCTGACATTTAGTAAGCGCCAAAACCGTCGTAAATACGCATCACAGGCTCCGATATCGGGATTATCAGTTGTGGTGTTTTGCGAGGCACCTTTTTCAACGGGCGAACCGTGGACGCACGTATGACAACCGAGGACGCCGAGCGTTCGCCCCTCTCGCCCGACGAGACGGCGGGATCGCCGGCGTCCGATCGCCCGGCTTCAGACCGCCCCGACCGCCCAGATCGCCCGGTTTCGGTGGGTCGCTGCTCGTGGCGATCGTTCCTCCGTGACCGCGGCCGCGGCGGCGACGCGACCGATCTGTACGCCGACATCGGCGAGGAGCCGATCCTCCCGGCGACCGCCGTCGACGCCCACTTCGAGGAGGGCGTCGACCGGGTGGTCCGCGCCGCCGGCGTCGACGAGCCGTACGAGGCCGACGGCGACACGGCCGTTCCGGGACACGGGACGCCCGAGGCGGGCACCCTCGTGATCGGTCCCGACCACGTCGTTCTCAGCGGTGCGGCCGTCGTGCCGGCCGGGAATTCAACTGCGGCGGCGACTCTCGAACCCGAGGCGGAGTCGGGTGACGGATCGGAAGCCGACGACGAGCGAGACGGCAGTGAGGAAGGCGTCGGCGAGGGCGATGACGAGTCGTCCGGCGAATCTCCCAGCGAACCGACCGACGAACCGGCTGGCGAACCGACAGCGAGCGAGCCTGCGGAACCGGACGAGCCGGAAGCTCGTCCCGGCATCGCGGTTGACAGCCCGGGCGTCTCCGGTGTCGTGGTCGCCGCGAGCGCCGACGTGGAGTCGGTGCCGCGCCGCGCGCCGACCGACGAGGAGTGGGACCGGATCGGCGTCGATCCGAGCGAGTTCCTCGGCTTCGACCCCTTGGAGACCGAGTACCGCGTCGGGGCGGCCGCGGCGGTCGGAGACGTTCTCTGGGACCTGTGTGCGGCCCGGTACGACCCCTACTCGGTCCCGGTGCTCAAGGGGTACTACACGTGGGACGACTACCGGGACGAGTACTTCCTCGACGAGGAGGGGAACCCGCCGACCGAGGAGAACGAGGAGGGGGAAGCGGCGCCGCTGGAGTTCACCCACGAAGACAAGACGGAGGCGCTGGGATTCGACCCCGACCAAACCGAGGGCCTGCTGGGGGCGGGCGGGAGCGCCGCGGCCGACCTCGCGGAGCTGGTCGACGAGCGCACGGTCGACGTGAACCCGGAGGTCGACGAGGACGCCTTCTTCTCGACGGACGAGGGCGACACCACGCTCGCGAACCGGTACGACCTAGAGAAGGCGGTGCCGATGCCGAAGAAGCAGCACTTCCGCGAGATCGAGCGCTACTGGGTGAACAAGCCGTACGCGTTCGTGATCGTGTTCCGGTCGAGGAAGGAGAACGAGGTGAAGTACTACGCGGTTCAGCCGCACCGGACGGAGATCGAGACCGACCTGGTCGAGTTCCTCACCGGGAAACTCCGGACCTCGATCAAGTACGCCGACGAGTCGATCGCGGGCGGCGACGAGGCGTTCCGCGAGGGCGTGATCGTCGACGAGACGCTGACGCTGCTCGACCGGTACGACCTCTACGAGCGCGAGGACGACGACCGGGGGCCCATCGACGATCTCGTGGACGACCTCGTCGACCGGTTCGGCTTCGATCTCACCGAGGGCATCGCGCACCGGATCACCGAGTCGCTCGGATACGAGCCGCCGACCGGGTCGGACTCGGAGTCAGTGCCGGCGAAGGTACTCGCCCGTCCCGAGCCCGCGGTGATCGCGGAGGACCCGGAGACGCTCTCGGAGCATCAGGTCGAGAAGCTGCTGTACTACCTCAAGCGAGACTTCATCGGCTACGAGCGCATCGACCCGATCAAGTACGACATCAACGTCGAGGACATCTCCTGTGACGGGTACAACTCTCCCGTCTTCGTCTACCACTCCGACTACGAGCAGATCATCACCAACGTCTACCACGGGACCGACGAGCTCGACGACTTCGTCGTGAAGCTCGCGCAGCGCTCGGGAAAGGGGATCTCGAAGCGCCGCCCGCAGGTGGACGCCACCCTCCCGGACGGCTCCCGCGCCCAGCTCACGCTCGGCCGCGAGGTGTCCGACCACGGGACCAACTACACGATCCGGCAGTTCAACGACGTGCCGTTCACGCCGATCGACCTGATCAACTGGAAGACGTTCTCGCTCGACGAGATGGCCTTCCTCTGGCTCTCGATCGAGAACCACAAGAGCCTGATCTTCGCGGGCGGCACCGCCTCCGGGAAGACGACGAGCCTGAACGCGGTCTCCCTTTTTATTCCCTCGAACGCGAAGATCGTCTCCATCGAGGACACCCGCGAGGTGGAGCTTCCCCAACGCAACTGGATCGCCTCCGTCACGCGCCCCTCCTTCTCCGACGACGACAAGGGCGACATCGACGAGTTCGACTTACTGGAGGCCGCGCTCCGCCAGCGCCCGGACTACATCGTGATGGGCGAGATCCGCGGCGAGGAGGGACGGACGGCCTTCCAGGTGATGTCCACGGGTCACACCACCTACACCACGTTCCACGCCGACTCGGTCGGCGAGGTGCTCAAGCGGTTCACCACCGACCCGATCAACGTCTCGAAGACGATGTTCACCGCCCTCGACCTGGTCTCCGTCCAGACCTCCACGCGGGTGCAGGGCAAGAAGGTGCGCCGGAACAAGTCGCTGACAGAGATCAACCACTACGACGCCGAGAACGACGAGATCAACGTCCAAGACGTGTTCCAGTGGCAGGCGGAGACCGACGAGTTCCTCCAGATGGGCGACTCGAACACCTTGGAGGACATCATGTTCGACCGCGGGTGGAGCCGCGAGACGCTGAACGACGAGCTCCAGAAGCGCCGCGTCGTGTTGGCGTACCTCATCGACCGCGGACTCAACAGCTACGCGCAGGTGGCGGCGACGTTCCAGGCGTTTATCAACGACCCGGAGACGGTGCTCGCGCTGATGGCGAACGAGGAGTTAGAGCGGTCGCTGGAGGACCTCCGCGAGATGGAGTCGGTCCTGATCAACGTCGACCGCGACAAAGAGAAGATGGTGCCGCGACCGGACCCCGACGAGGACGGCCGCGAGGAGGTCGAGGAGATCCTGGCCGAGGCCGAGGACCTGTTCGCGGAGTACCGCGGCCGGATGCCCGACTCGGTCGCCGACGCCCTCCTCGACGTCGCGCCCGCTCGCGACGTGGAGGCGGAGCCCGGGGCCGACCGCGAGGCGCTCGCGCAGACGGCGGACGAGGCCGCGGCCCTCGACGCGGAAGTCCCGACCGAGTCGGAGTCGGGCGAGACTGACAGTGCCGCCGAGATCGACGGGATCGGCGGCGTCGACGATCCCGACGAGGTGGGGGTCGTCGCGGACGCGACACCGACCAACGGGGAGTTCGGAGCCGGTCCGGCGACGGCGGACGGGTTCTCCGACGGGGGCGACGCGGACGACGCCGGTGACGCGGGAGGCGTTGTGACTCCGGACGAGAGCGACACGGCGGCCGCGGACGAGAGAGGCGACACGGCCGACACGAACAACGCGGGCGGCGGTATCGACTTCGACGAGCCGTTCGACGAGGGGATCGACGTGCTCGACTCGGACCCGACTCCGGATTCGGAACCGGCAACGAGCTCGCGACGCGCCGATTCCGGCGCCAGGGCAGACGTCGACGGCGGAGAGATCGGAACCGAGGCCGGAGCGGAGGACGCGGCCGAGGGCGACGAGGCCGGTGACGGCTCTGCCGAGAGCGAGGCCGAAGACGCCGACGAAAGCGATACCGACGACACCGACGGCTGGGGCTTCGACTCCGTCGAATCCCGGGAGGACCGGTGATGGTCCGAACGAGGTGGGTCGCGTGAGCCTCGACACGGGCGTCGGCGACGGCTCCGTCGACGGGAACCTCCTCGCGGAGCTGTTCTACCCGGTCTTCGAGCTGCTCTTCGACGCCGACGGCGACTTCGTCGGCGACGTGGAACGCAAGCTCGCGGAGGCGCGCATGCCGGACCAGGTGGAGATGTACGTCTCCCGAGCGCTCGGGGTCGGCCTGCTCGTGGGCGGGACCCTCTGGGCGCTCGGAACCCTGACCGGCTACGGCGTGTTCTCGCTCGGGCTGATCGATCCCGACGCGCTCTCGCTCGGGATGCCCGCGCCCACGCCGGCAGTCCGGGAGTTCCTGCGGTCGCTCGTCGTGCCCGCCGCGGTCCTCGTCAGCGGGCTCGTGTTCGGCTCGCTCGGGTTCGCGATCGGCTTCGGGGGCGTGGTCGCGATCCCTTATTCGCGGGCGTCGGCGCGGGAACGCGAGATCAACCTCCTCCTCGCGGACTCGGTGTCGTTCATGTACGCGCTGTCGGTCGGCGGGCTCAACCAGCTTGAGATCCTGCGCTCGATGGCGACGGCGGAAGACACCTACGGCGAGGTGTCCCGCGAGTTCCAGAGCATCGTCAACGAGACGGAGTACTTCGGTACCGACTACCGGAACGCGATCCGCCAGCAGTCGATGGAGACCCCCTCCGACGAGCTCTCGCAGTTCCTCGCGGACATGCTCTCCATCGTCAACTCCGGCGGCGACATGGAGAGCTTCCTGAAGGACAAAAAGGAGAAACATCTCCGCACGTCGAAACAGGAGCGCGAGATGACGTTGGAGACGCTGGAGCTGTTCGGCGAGATGTACATGACGCTGTCGCTGTTCCCGCTCCTCCTCATCATCATCCTCGTCATCATGGGGATGATGGGCGAGTCCGACGAGCGTCTGCTGTACGCGACCGTCTACGCCCTCATCCCGCTGACCGGCGTCGGCTTCCTCGTGCTCGTCTCCACCGTCAAGCAGGACGAGCCCGGAGACGGCTACCTCCGTCCCGACGGCGGCAGCGATCGGCTCCGGCAGACGAGCAAAGAGGGGCTGCTTCACTTCGGGCTGATCGAGGCGTTCGTAGGTCGGTTCGGCGTCTTCGACCGGATCCGCGACCGCGAGGGGACGTACAAGACCAAGCAGATCGTCTCCGCGCCGCACCTGTTTCTCCGGGACAACCCGCTGTACACGCTCGCGTTGACCGTTCCGGCCGCGCTCGTCATCGTCGGCGTCGCGGTCGGCTCGGGGAACGCGCCGACGACCTTCGACGGGTGGGTTGACCGTCCGGTGTGGTCGACGTTCATCTGGGTGTACCTCCCCGCATACCTCGTGTTGACGCCGCTCGCGGTGTTCCACGAGTGGAGCCAGCGGTCCAAGCGGGCGATCACGGGAAAGCTCTCGGAGAGCCTGCGGAAGCTCTCCTCAGCGAACGACACCGGACAGACCCTGCTCGAATCGGTGGAGACGGTCTCGGAGACGTCGAGCGGGAAGCTCGCCGAGGAGTTCGAGGTGGTCCACGAGAAGGTGAACTATGGGATGAGCCTGCGGGACGCTTTGGTGGAGTTCAACAACAAGTACGCGGTCCCTCGGCTCGCTCGGACGGTGAAACTCATCTCGGAGGCGCAGGAGGCCTCCTCGCAGATCACGGACGTGTTGACAACGGCGGCGCAGGCCTCCGAGAACCAGGACGACATCGAGCGCAATCGGATCTCTCAGACCCGGATGCAGGTGGCGATCATCGTGATGACGTACGTCACCCTGCTCGGCGTGATGGCGATCCTTCAGACCCAGTTCATCGACGTGATGGGCGGGCTCTCCTCGCAGGCCGACGGCGGCGGTGCAGGGGGCGGCGCCGGCTTCGGGGGCGGCGGCGGCGTCGATCCAGAGGTGCTCTCGCTGCTGTTCTTCCACGCCGTGACGCTGCAGGCGGTCCTCTCCGGGTTCATCAGCGGGTACATCCGGAACGCCGACATCATCTCCGGCGTCAAGTTCGCCGTGGTCCTGATGACGCTCGCGCTGGGGGTGTGGATCTATGTGGGATGAGGAGTCCCGGGCGCAGACTCCGATCGACTTCGCGGTCGGCGCGGGCGTGTTCCTGTTGACGCTCGCGTTCGTGATCGCCTTCGTTCCGACGCTCTTCGACCCGTTCTCCGTGGCTGAGACGGCCTCGCCGCTGGTGAGCGACCGCGTCGCGGCCGGCGTCGCCGGCGATCTGCTCGCGGCGTCGCCCGCGGAACCGGGCGTGTTGTCGCCGGCCTGTACGGTCGCCTTCTTCGAATCGGACGCGGCGCTCGGGAGCGACGCCGACTGTCATCCCGCCGTCGCCGAGAGCCCGGCGACCCACTTCGGGATCGACGGCGACGTGCAGGTGGTGATCCACGCCCCCGACGAGCGAAACCCGAGCACGAGTGCGTCGAATCTCTCGATCACGACGCGTCACGGACAGTTCGACGTGGAGCCCAACCGAACTACCGCCGATCCCGCCGACGCGGCCGCCGAAGACGTCACCGTCTCACAGCGACTCGTCTCGATCGACGGGACGCAGTACCGGCTCACGGTGCGGGTGTGGTGACCATGAACTCGATCAACGACGGAAACGACCGCGCGCAGGCGCACACCCTTGAGGCGTTCGCGGCCGCGATCCTGCTCGTCGCGGGGCTCACGTTCGCTCTCCAGGCGACGGCCGTAACGCCGCTTTCGGCCAGCACGTCGAATCAGCACATCGAGAACCAACAGCGCGCGCTCGCGGGCGATCTGCTCGCGACGAGCGCCGAGAACGGCGACCTCGAGGCGGCGCTGCTCTACTGGGACCCCGACGGCGGAGACGGCAACGGGACGTTCGTCGGAACCGGAGCGTCCGGGGCATACACCGGGGGAGGACCACCGAACACCTTCGGTGAGACGTTGAACCAAACGTTTCTCGATCGGACGATCGCGTTCAACGTGGTGATCTATCACGGCGAGCGCAACGAGAACCGGACACGGATGGTCAACATGGGGTCGCCGAGCGACAACGCCGTGACAGCCACACGGTCGGTCGGGCTCCCAGACGGCGCGAACCTGACTGCCCCCGGCCATCGGGACACGACGCTCCGTCGGCTGGCGGACGACACCGATCCCGGCGCGTTCTACGTCGAAGACGACGTCGTCGCGGACACCGCGATGTACGACTACGTGGAGGTGAGGATCGTCGTATGGCGGATGTGAGTCCACCACCCCGTGACGGCGACGAGACGGGGACGACTGCGGAGCGCCCCCGCGACGAGCGCCGCCGTGATGCGGACCGCTTCCGCGACGCGGATCGGGGTCAGCTCCTGTTGGTCGCCGGGCTGGTCATGGCCGTCTCGCTGGTGACGCTCGTGGTCCTGTTGAACGCGAGCATCTACAGCGAGAACCTCGCGACGCGCGGCGTTGAGGCCGCCGACGGTGAGCCTCTTGAGTTCAGGGCGTCCGCTGTCGATGGAACCGGCGCCTTGATCGACGCGACGAACCGGCGACGGTTCGGTGACTACGACACGACATCGAACGAGGTCGAACGCGGTGTCGACGACCTCGATCGACGGCTCGGACGGTCGTCGGCGAGACGCGGCGGCGTCTCTCACCTCGACCTGACCGGAGATAAACTCCGAGAGGGCAGATACGTCACGGGGACGGTGAACGACTCGGCCGCGATCCATGACGTGGAGCGGATGCGAGCGTTCGATATCGCGATCGACGAGTCGTCGCTCTCGAATGCGAACGCGTCAACCGCTTCGGAGACGGCCGCCACTGTCGTCTTCAACCGAACCGGAGCGAACACGACCCACGAGGTGTACGTGTACGCACCGATTGACGGGTCCGCCGCCGCGATCGCGACCGCAACCAACGGAACGAACGCGACGGAGCGATGTCGACTGGACGCGGTCGACGGCGACCGCCTGCCGATCGGTCTCACTGCCGGAACGATAGGCGACAAGCCGTGTCCCGGGATCTGGCCGTCGGACCTACGCGGGGAGACAGACGCGTACGACATCGAGTTCGAGAACACCGACGGTACCGACACCGAGATGACCGCGACCGCGCTCACGACGATGGATCCGGTTGGTCCGCTGGCCGACGGGTCGACGCCGGCCGTGTACGACGCCACGCTTCGCCTTCGATACCGGACCGCAGATATCCGGTTCGACACGACCGTTCGGGTCGCGCCGGGTGAGCCGAATGAGTGACGCGGACGCCGCGGTCGACGACCGCCCCGTTTCGGACGGATCGTCGGAGGCCGGCGGTCGAGTACCGCTCGTCGCCGACGAGCGTGGCGTGAGCGTCACCGTCGGCTACGTGTTGACGCTCGCGATCGGCGCGCTGTTGCTCTCCGGAGTCGTCATCGCCGTCGGCGGCGTGATCGACGGACAGACGCAACGGACCGTCGAGAGCGAGCTGTCCGTTGCCGGCCAGATCGCCGTCGCGAACGTGGAAAGCGCCGATCGGTTCGCGCGCGCGGCAGAGGCCGACCGGCCGGAAAGCGAGGGAACGGTGAACGTCGTCGTCGAGGCTGACCTCCCGAGTCGGGTCGCGGGGAGGGGGTACCGAATCGAGATCGACTCTGAGACTGTCCTGGTCCGGACAGATCGTCCAGACGTACGGGTCGAGATTCCGCACGCCGCGACCAGGAACGTGACGGAGACGACCGTTCGCGGCGGGCCGATCCGGATCAGCTACACCCTCGCCGACGGGAATTCCGGACCGGGGACGATAGAGGTGACAGAGCGGTGAGCGACCGAGACAATCGAGACGACCGGTGCCCGACGATCGCGATCGCCGACGGTGACCTCGGTTCGATCGCTGCCGATGACCGCGGTGTGAGCAACGTCGTGGGGTACGTTCTCGTGTTCTCGCTCATCATCGTGACGATCGGAACGGTGTTTACGGTCGGACTCGCGGGGGTGGAGGACAGACAGGAGGCGGCGCGCGTCACGAACGTCGAGAGGGCGTTTGACGTGTTCGACGACAACATCCGCGACATCCAGCGGTACGGCGATCCCAGTCGATCGACGGAAGTCAGGCTGAACGGCGGGAGGCTCGTTGTCGCTGACCCGACGACAGTGCGGGTGGAAAACAGTAGCGGGGGAACGGTAACGGAGCCGATCACCACCAGCCCGCTCGAGTACACGAACGGGGACACGACAATCGCCTACGAGGCGGGCGCACTGTTCCGGAGCGACTCGGGGAGGTCGACGATGCTGTCTACACCCCGCTTCGTCGCCGCGGACGGCAGGACGGTGCTCCCGTTGGTTCGGCTGTTCCGGGACACTGAGGCCGCGTCTGCTGGCGGCACAAGCACCGTCCAGATTGAGGCGCAAACGCCGAACGACGGCAGCTTGGGCCGATTCAACGCCACGGACGATCCGCACAGGGTTTCGGTCGAGTCCCCCCGAGCGGCGGCATGGGGGAGATACTTCGAGCGCACCGACGGGTTCGACGAGGTCACCGCCAACGAGACCGTCGCGAGCGCGACGCTCACCGAGAATGAGACGGTATACGTCCGCCGGATCGCGATCGATATCACGTTGCGAGAGTGAGTTCCGGATCGGGCGTGCGTTCGCACGCGATCCCGCCGTTTATATACGATCCGCGGTTGGTTCAGCCATGAAGTTCTGCGACGAGTGCGGATCGATGATGAAGTCCGGCGAGGGCGAGGACCACTGGGTATGCGGCTCCTGCGGCTACGAGATCGGCCGCGAGGAGGAGGACGATCAGTGGACCACCGAGTCGCAGGTGGAGTCGGAGATCGTCGACGTGAGCGACGCGGAGGACAAGGGGCTCCCGAAGACGACGGCCCACTGTCCGGAGTGCGGGAACGACCGCGCGTACTGGTACATGCAGCAGATCCGCTCGGCCGACGAGTCGGAGACCCGCTTTTTCGTCTGCACCGAATGCGAGCACAAGTGGCGCGAAGACGACCACTGAGCGCACCGAGAGGCGCCACAGCCCGCTGATCGCCGTTTCCTTTTAATTGCCTCGACGGAGAAACGCCCTCCATGGACCCTCCCGTGGTCCCCTCCGAGCGCCTCGCCGGCTGGCGACGCGTCGACGAGACGACGGAGCGAGCGTTCGCCGCCGGCCCCGTCTCGGTCGACGCGAGCACGGTCCGGTACGAGCGCGACGCGGCGGCCCCTCCCCGCCCGTTCTGCTTCGCGAGTCGCCTGCGGATTCGCCCGACGACCGCGCCGAACCCGGCTCTCACCGCGCTCGTCGAGCGTCGGGCGCGCTCGGGGTTCGGCGACCGCCTCGCCGAGCGAGACATCGAAGAGATCGAACACTGCGGCGACCGGCAGATCGCGGTCGACGATTCGAACGCGTCTCGGGCGACCCTCTCGACGTTTCGCGGCGTCGCACGCGTCGACGCCGAGAAGCGGCGCGTGCCTGTCGAGGCGCTGCTCGCGGTCTGGGCGGCTGGAGAGTATCTGCTCGGTGGGGGGGCCTATCCCCTCGGCGAGGAGGCGTATCCTCCGGGAGAGAGCCCGGCGGACGCGCGCCGAGAGCTTCTCGGAATCGTGAGGGGGATCGAGTCGCCGGGCGACCGCGACGAGTCGAATTAGCAGGGCACCGTGCCCGCACTCGATTCGATCGGCGACCCGTCGTCCCGGTACTCCGAGTCGTCGATCGCCCCGTCGAACATCGGGAGCCGAAGCTCGTAGGCGTACAACACGTCGAACGCCGCGAACGGGTCCACGCCGTTCGCGATCGCCTCGCGCGCGGTCAGCCTGACGCCGGCGCCGAGCGTCACGATGGGGTCACCGGCGAGCGTCCCCGCCGCCTCCATCCCGAACTCGTTGCCGGCGGCCGGATCGGTCAACACGGAGAGGTGGACGAGCGCCTCGATCGCCGCTCCCTCGTCGCCGATGGAGATCGGGTACCCCTCGCCGGCGAAGCACTGCGTCGGGGGAGCGACGCGGTCGGCAGGGGCCTCGACGCCACCGTCGTTCGAGCCGCCCGTGGCACCATCGTCGCCCGTAACCGCGTCACTGCCGCCCGGTGCCGCCGCCGCGGCGCCGACGAACCCCCCGCTCGCGACGGTCGCCACGACGAGAAGCAGCGCGACCGTGATCGTGGCGCGGCCGGTTTCTCCCGAGCGAGAGCGGCGTGTCATCGAGTCGGACTACGCCTGGCCGGGTAAAAACGGCGCGCCCCCGGTTATCCGGTCTGATACTCGACGCGAGGACCCGTCGGGCTCACTCGCACGCGCCGAGCGCCGTCGCTCCCGGGATCACGCCTCCTCGAGGAGTCCCTCGACGAGCAGTTCCGCGGAGGCGACGTTCGTCGCGAGGGGAACGTCCTTCACGTCGCAGACGCGGAGGAGCGCGGAGATGTCGGGTTCGTGGGCCTGCGCGGTGAGGGGGTCCCGGAGGAAGACGACGCCGTCGATCGCCCCGTCAGCGATCTTCGCGCCGATCTGGAGGTCGCCGCCGAGCGGTCCGGAGGCCTGCCGATTCACCGCTAACCCGGTCTCGTCGGCGATGCGTTTCCCCGTCGTTCCGGTGGTGACGAGCTCGCAGTCGCCGAGGGCGTCGGCGTGGGCGGTGACGAACTCGACCATCTCGTCCTTCAGCTCGTCGTGGGCGATGAGTGCGATTCGCATACGGGACGTACTCGTCGGTGGTTCTTAAAAGGTCACGCGGACCCGGACGATCGGTCGGCGGGAAGCGACACCGTCACCACGGTCCCGTCCTCGGTCTCGGTGAACTCGAGAGAGCCGTCCACCTCGCGGATGATCCACGTCGCCAGCCAGAGGCCGACGCCGCTCGTGTGTTCGAGGGGCGTTTCGGTTCCCCGATCGATCGGTTTGATCTCGTGATCGGGGATCCCCGGACCGTTGTCGCGTATCCGGAGCCGCACGGTGTCGCTCTCGCTGGGCTCGTCGGTCATTATCGAGACCTGTACCTGCGGCCGCTCGGCGTCGTTGTGTTTGATCGAGTTGGTGAGGAGTTCGTCGAGCGCCGAGACGACGATCCCGCCGGTATCGACCCACGCGGGCGTGGTGCAGTCGAACGAGATTGTGACCTCCGGATGCCGGCGGCACTTCGTCGCGACCAGCTCTTCGAGCTCCGCCGTGAGGTTGATCGACTCGCGGTCGGACCCGCCCAGACGACCCGTCAGATGCGAGAACCGCTCGTTGCGCTCGATCATCGTCTCGACGGTCCGCTCGATCGTTTCGAGGCGTCGCAGCACGGCGGGGTCCGTGATGTCGTCTCGGAGGAGCGACGCGTTCCCCCGGATGGCGGTCGCGTCGTTTCGGAAGTTGTGACGCAACAACCGGTTCAGTACCTCCAGCTGCTGTTCTCTCTGTCGCTGATCGGTGACGTCTCGGAGGCTGATCAACCGCCCGGTCAGCGTTCCGAAGCCGCGCTGCAGGGGCGAGACGCGCACGTCGTAGTAGCGCACCGCGCTCTCTTCTCTCCGTTCGATCTCCGTCCGGAACGCTCCAGTACCGTCCGCGTCTCCCGCCTCGCTCCCGTCCACGTCTCCGTCACCTGTCTCGCTCCCGTTCGCGTTCTCGTCGATCGCGTCGGCGAGATCGGGGAACGCCTCCGCGAGCGGTCGTCCGATCACGTCGGTCATCTCTCGGTCTAACAGCCTCTCAGCCGCCGGGTTACCGTCGACGAGTCGGTTTCGGCGGTCCACGATGAGGACGGCGTCGGTCATGCTCTCGATCACCTTATCCCGGGCTACTTCACTGACCACCGGAACGATGTCGAGCAGCCGATGTCGGACGGTGATCACGGTCAGCACGACGCCCGTGATCGAGAAGCCGATGATCGTCGTGTCGAGCGCCGGCGGCGTGGCGCCGAGGAGGAACAGTCCGTTACCGATCCACGGGGAGCACACCGCGAGCAGCAGCCCGATCGCCTGGCTGCGGTACAGGTGATCGGAGCGAACCAGCAGCCGGATGATCAGGACCGCGCCGACGAACAGGAGGAGGTACGAGTACGCCGTGTGGACCCAGAACGCCGGCCCGGGGGTCGATATCAACCCCGTCAGCGACCCGTACGACAAGAGGTCCGTCGAGGTCCGGAACAGCCCGTGGCTTTCGTTCGTCCAGATCACGAACAGCGCGAGCAGCGGCTCGACGGCCAACAAGAGCGTGATGCGTCTGGTCTGCCACCTGTATTGGCCAGTGTACGTAAGCACGAAGAGCAGCCACATGGCGATGACGACGACGATCCCGGCGTACTGGGCGTTCGCCCAGAACAGGGTCGCCGGGAGTCCCGGGCTCGCGAGCTCAGCGATCTTTCCGACCGCCCAAAAGGTGACCGCCGAAAGCAGGACCCCCAGGGACAGCGCGCCAGCGATATCCCGGTTCCGGAGCGCGACGACGGAGAGAGACGCAGACAGCACCGCAGAGGCGCCGATCAAGAAGACGTATATGAGGTGAGTTGACATATATATCTCGAGTTTCGCGTGATCGTCGACGAGCGTCCTCCGGCGCCGGCGAGCACGGCGGCGACGCTGACCGACGGACCGTGCGTCGGTCTCGCTGACGCCTTCCGTCTGAGGACCGCCGCGGGGAGACCGATCGCATCCGGACGCGACGGGATCATGTAGTTACGCTCTCAAGATGGAAGAAAAAGGTCCGCGTTAAAATATCTCGGATGATATTTGGGTTGGATAACCTCCGGGGGTGGGCCGCTCGAGTTCAGAGACGATCTTGGGACATAGAACGACGGCCACCACCCGTCACACACCGGTTCGGCACTGTCGCGCTAGCAATAGCTCACGGTCGGATCGAAGCCGTCGTCGACTCTCTCAACTCACGTCACACTTAACGCGACCGCATTTGGAGGACCTGAGAACGATCCTGAAGCGCCGCGCGCAGATCGCTGAGCGACTGGTCGGTGCGGCCGGGCTCGTTCGATCGGTACCGCTCCGTTCTGTGGGGCCTTACTTGAACCGGAAGGTCTCCAAGTTCTTCGGCGCGAACGTCCGCATGTTGTAGTCGTGGTACAGCGCCGACGAGAGATCCTGTACGGAGCGCTCGTCGCCGTGGACGCACAGCACCTTCTCGGGGCGCGGATTCATCGTCTTCACGAAGTTCTCTAACCCCTGCCGGTCGGCGTGGCCGGAGAAGCCGTCGACGACCTCCGTTCCCATTTCCAGGGTGAGCGTGTCGCCGCGGCTCCCGCCGCCCCAGCCGTCGACCGGGATCTCGTCCCAGCCGTTCTGGATCCGGCGGCCGAGCGTCCCCTGCGCCTGATACCCGACGAAGACGAGGTTGGAGTCCGGATCCGGGCCGATGTGGCGGAGCCACGACATGATCGGCCCGCCCTCGATCATCCCGGAGGTGGAGATGACGATACACTCGTCGCCGTCGGCGACGTCCTGCCGCTCGTCCTCGCCCGCGTCGATGTGGTTGAACTGGTCGGCGAGGAACGGATTCTCGTCGTCGTGGAAGATCCGGTCGCGGAGGTCGTCCCGGAGGTACTCGGGGTAGGTGGTGTGGATCGCGGTCGCCTCCCAGATCATCCCGTCGAGGTGGACGGGCATCTCCGGGATCTCCCCCTCGCGCATCGCCTCCTCCAAGACGAGCATGATCTCCTGGGACCGCCCCACGGCGAACGCCGGGATGACGACCTTTCCGCCCTGCTCGTACGTCTCGTTGATGACCTCCTTGAGCGCCTCCTCGGAGTCGGCCTGATCGGTCTGGTAGTCGTCGCGACCGCCGTAGGTGGACTCCAGAACGAGCGTCTCGACGCGCGGGAAGTCGTTGACTGCGCCGTTGAACAGCCGCGTGTCCTCGTAGTGGATGTCGCCGGAGAAGGCGACGTTGTAGAGGCCGTCGCCGATATGGAAGTGGGTGACGGCGCTGCCGAGGATGTGGCCTGCGTTGTGGAAGGTGAGCTTCACGTCCGGCGCAATGTCGGTCACGTCGCCGTACTCCAGCGGGATCGTGTGTTTGATCGCCTCGCGGACCTGCGACGACTCGTACGGGGGCGTTCGCCCGTCCTTGGCGGCGACGTCGAGGTAGTCGAGGGTGAGCAGGCCCATGAGGTCGCGGGTCGGTTCCGTCGTGTAGATCGGGCCGTCGTAGCCGTATTTAAAGAGCAGCGGGACCAGCGCCGAGTGGTCGAGGTGGGCGTGCGTCAGGATGACGGCGTCGAGGGTCGCGGCGCCCGCCCCGAGCGCCTCGGGCACTTGGAGGTACGGCACCTCGCCCTCCGCGCCGGGCTTGTCGCCGCAGTCGATGAGGATCCGCGTCTCGGGCGTCGAGAGGATGAAGGCGGCGCGACCGACCTCGCGACAGCAGCCGAGCGTCGTGATTCGGACCCACTCGTCGTCCGACATCTCCTCGCGGTGGATCTGCCGACCGACGCGTTCGAGGATGTCGCGGCGCTCCTCGCGTTCGTTCTTCAGGAAGCCGCGCACGTTCGAGACGGTGGAGGACTCAATCGGGGGCGTCCGAACGACCTCGGGGGTCCAGCCGACCTCCTGGGTGATCTCTCGGAGCGTCGAGCCGCGGCGGCCGATCACCATCCCGGGCTTTTCAGCCTCGATGACGACCTCGCCGGTATCCTCGTGGAAGTCGAGATCGGTCACGCCGGCCTCTTCCGGAATCACCGACTGGACCTCCTCCTCGGCGCGTGCCGGGGGGGCGAGGGCGCTCGGGTCCGGGCGGACCGTGATCCGCTTCCGGAGCTTGGAGGCGAGCCGCCGGATCAGATCGCCGTCGCCGGCGAACTCCTTGGGGTCGCGCGTGTACACGACCAGCTCCGGTCCCTCGTATTTCACGTCGGTGACCGTGATGTCGTTCGGAATCTCCTGTTCGATCTCTGATTTCAGGGTATCGAGTTGCTTATCGACTTGACTCATATCTCACCGCGGGTCGTCGCGATCGCCGTCGCCGTCGAGTCGTCTCGCGTGTCTGCACGCGACTCGGCGCCGAAGGTCGACCGTGACGGGGTAGGCATAGTGGTAGTACTGTCCGTAGGTGGTTCCGTGCGGGAACAGCCAGCGAAAACCCGCTTAGCTGATGATTAGCCCGGTCGTTATAAAACCCTTCGCAAATGGCAAACCCCTCGGCCGCGAACGACGGCGCATGCGTATCACCCCCGAGACGGTCAGCGACGAGCACGCATGGATCCGCGAGCGCGCTCCGGTCGTCGTCCCCCTGATCAACGAGACCCGCGAGCGGCTGGGCCGGCTCTTCGAGACCGAGGTCGACCCCGTCACCGCCGAGACGTACCGGCACGAGGTCGACGCGGTGTTCGCGGACGGCGAGGTCGCGGTCAACGTCGCCGGCTGCGTCGCTCTGCTTCGCGACCTCGACGTGGCGGGCGACTACCCGGGATTCGTCGTCGACGAAGTGCTTGGCCGCGAACTGGCCGCGACGATCGCTGGCGGGCGTCCCCTCTCGCTGCTCGCGCAGGCGACGTTCCACCTCGTCGACGTACGGGTCACGGAAGACGCGACCGCCGACGGAGCGGGCGCGGCTGGCGCCGACGACCTCGACGCCGCGCTCGCCGCCGGCTTCCAGACGCGGCTCCCCGGCTGGGAGTGGCGGGAAGGGGAGAGTCCGTTCGCGGTGACGCGGACCGACGACTGAGGTCAGCTTGTGAACTTCCGGACGAACTCGTACCCCCGATCGAGCACCGCGTCGGGGAGGAACCGCGCGAGCACGCCGATCCGGGCGGCGGTGCCGGGCTGGACCCGCGCCGGCGGCTGCGTCGCGCTCGCGGCGTTGACGATCGCGGCGGCGACGACCTCGGGCTCTATCGCGCCGGGCCCGTCGCCCCCGATCAGCTGCGTGTCCTCGAACAGCTCGTAGAACTCCTCGTAGGCGCCGGACCGGTCGAGTCCGCCGTCGTCGGTCCCGGAGCCGTCGGTCTCTCCGGCGTCCGCCTCGCCGTCCGCGTTCCCGGCGCCCGCCTCCCGCTCCGCGCGCTTCGAGAAGTTCGTCTTGACGGGGCCCGGTTCGACGACGACCACGTCGATCCCGTACTCCGCAACCTCGTTGCGGAGGGCGTCCGACAGCGCCTCGATCGCGAACTTCGAGCCGCTGTACACCCCGCCGCCGGGGAACGACAGCCGCCCGGCGACGGAGGAGACGTTGACGATCGTCCCGTCGCGCTCGCGGCGCATCCCGGGGAGGACGGCCTTGATGAGCCGGTGCGGACCGTACACGTTCACGTCAAACTGCTCGTGGACCTTCGCCGTCGGCACGTCCTCGACCGGTCCGAACTGACCGTAGCCGGCGTTGTTGATCAGCGCGTCGATCGCCCCCTCCTCGTCGAGGATGCGGTCGACGACGCGGTCGATATCGGACTGGTCCGTGACGTCGAGCGTCGCCAGCTCGCAGCCCGCCTCGCCCAGCGTCTCGATGTCCGCGGGGTTCCGCGCGGTCGCGTACACGGTCCACCCCTCGTCGAGGAACGCGCGCGCCGAGGCCCGCCCGATACCCGAGGAACAGCCGGTGATGAGTACCGTCTTCTGCACGCGTCGTCGGTCGTCCCCCGGCGGCATAACTCTCCCGACCGGCGGCGGGACGGCGGAACGGAGAGGGGTCCGTTGAGATCCGCGGCAAGAGATATACTTTGGCCCAGCTGCGTTCAATACAGGGGACTCACAGACCAGAGTCAGTCTACATCTCTCCCACTTCTGTTAGGAACGCCTTGCGAGATACACAGGATGCAGTCAGCACGGAAACTACATTATTTCTCCATCTGAATCCGGAACCAACCGATAGAACGTGCCTGCGTGATGATTATCCGGGTTACTATGGGGTTTGATGCCGTTTCACATATATTGGATTTGTGAGTGAGCGTGGCTCACGTCGGCATCTCACTCATCATTAACAGTGGCACACAGCTATCGCACACACATACGTCGATCATGATTCAGTGACGTTGGCAGGGCGCACGTTACGTGTCTGGAATGGAAGTCGAGGCGCTCATACTCGGGGGAGTTGAGATCATGCGCAAGAAAGAACTCATTTCGATTCACGCCCTGCTTTTGGAAGTCGCACAGTATCTGATCGAGAATGAAAACATGCCAGCTCGGCGGATGTCCACGTATCACGCACTTGGTGTGACTCCATTGGGCATTCATAAGTCGAAACAGGACCATTACGAAGCAATTACTGTTCTCATCAAGACAATCGAAGAAGAGTTCGAACAGACACCAATGCCACCTATTTCCCCATAATTACACGAGATAGCCGCGAAGTTACGCGGAACAGAATCCCTGCTTCTGCATACTTAGCGATGCGATTCGATTTTGATCATTGGGTTTCCGCTCGTATCGGCAGTGATGGTAGCTGTCGTGGTATCTGCCTCAAACTGGAGCGTCATCTTGAGATTCCGTTCCTGAAAGAGTCCATCAAGTGCGTCCGTGTTAATGTCGTCACTGATGACCCACTTTTGAGCGATTACATCCTCGTCGTGAGCCTTCGCAATCGCCGTTACGACTGCTGTACTTAGCTGTTCGCCCTCATCTGGCTCGTAGTAAAATTCACGTGTGTTTCCCACCCATACAGATTAGATGTTAACAGAATAATACTTCCTATTATAAATCGTGACTTTAATCGTATTGAATAGTATGTTGCTTATTACCATGTGAGGAGATCTCGATTGTAGTTACATGAGAACGTCTTCAGAGGAACCCCTTGTGAGTATCACTGAGGCTGTTTCCGACGCGTTGAACACGCCAATGGAAAAGTTACCTCCACTCTCTCAGTCAATTGACCTTGATGGATTAGTGGAAATTGTTACGGAGAATCGATCCCATGATGTGACGGTAACATTTTCTTACGCTGGTCACAGAGTTCTCGTTCACTCAGACGACACCGTCTATGTTCGCCCGATTCAGAACGACAACATAGGCCGATTGAACACGGTGTATTTTGACAAGGAGCAACCACGCAAAGGACACAACTAATTACTTGTCACCACTGACCGACCACTCCCTCCCGTAGACTGTCCTCGGTTTGTGTCCATTCGCGCTCTGTATCTTGCACGGCTATCGCAACTTTTCTCTGAGCTGGTAACATTCTCGGTAGTCAATACGCACTCCTCAGCGATCAGCTGTTTCAGATGAGAACGTATCTGAAGAATATGAGTTCAACAAAGCCTCTGTGTTGATTTTTGACTGAGAGGAGACTGAGCACCCGTTTTCAGCTGAACACTCCGTCTATCTTTTCCGTGGAAAACTCGGGGTACGGCTCGCCGTTCGGCCCCCATAGGTTGATCTCCTCCCGTAGGTCGTCGAACCGCTCCGTCAGCGCGGTGTATTCCGAACTGGCTTCCATTTCCGGGAGGGTCATCATCGATTCGAGTGTCGCCATTTTCGAGACGGTGGCGACGATCTCTCGCATCGTCTCGTCGTATGACGCGCGGACGAGCATCCGAGAGACGGCGTCTCGAATGTCTTCGCGGGAGACCGGTTTGACGAGGTAATCGTCGAACGGGAGGTCAAGGATGTCCGTTCCGGGAGAGATCGCCGTCACCATAACGACCCGACAGTCGATCTCGCGTTCCCGGATCGTCGCTAACACGTCGTCACCGGACATCCCCGGCATGCGCCGATCGAGCAAGACGACGGCGACGTCCGAACTCAGCGTCTCCAGTGCTTCCGCTCCGGAGTACGCCGTCAAAACCGTGTAGTCTTCGGCTAAAAATTCCGAATACAGATCCACTTCGTCGGGCTGATCGTCGACGATTAGGACAGTCTGGCGTTCATGAGTATCTATCGATTCACCCATATTAGTACACTATCTCCGAGAGCGGATAAGTATTCCTAGAATATCCAATTAAATTTATTGTCTCGTTCTTTCAGTCGTTTCCGTACGCCTCACGACCCTCCTGACTGACAACGAGAAACCCACTGGACGACCGGTCCGTGGTCTCCTGGACCGACCGATCGTAGCCAAAGAACCGAAAAGCGACGGTCGGAGCGTGTCTCCGTCGACCGCCAGCCGTCGCGTTACTCCTCGCCGTCGGTCTCGTCGGCGTCCGCGTCGCCGGACTCGGCGTCGGCGCCCGCCTCGTCCTCCTCGTTCGGGAGCAGATCGCGGTCGGCGAGGATCGCCTCGATCTCGTCGGCCGATCGCTCCGTGTACTCCTCGTCGTCGACCGTGATTGTGGCGACGCCGACGCCGTCGGGCGTCAGCTCGCCGTCGTTCGACTGCGCGAGGGTGTCGAGCGCGAGCCCGACCGCCTCGTCGACCGAGAGGCCCTCCTCGTACTCCTCTTCGAGGTAGTCGCGGAGGTCGCTCCGGTCGGAGCCGATCGACAGCGCCTGCCACTCGTAGGGGGTGCCGGACGGGTCGGTCTCGAACAGGCGCGGCTCGCCGTCCTCGATGCCGCCGACGATCAGCGCGACGCCGAAGGGGCGCGCGCCGCCAACCTGCGTGTACTGCTGGATGTGGTCGGTGATGTTCTTGGTGAGCGTCTCGATGCCGATCGCCTCTCCGTAGCGCAGGCGGTTCACCTGCGCCTGTCGGCGCGCGAAGTCGATGAGCTGGCGGGCGTCGGCGACGTGGCCCGCGCTCGCGACGCCGACGTGGTCGTCGGCCTTGTGCAGCTTCTCGATGCTCTCCGGCTCCATCAGCGAGGACCGGGCGCGCTTGTCCGCCGCGAGGACGACGCCGTCCTCGGCGCGGACGCCGACGCTTGCGGTCCCGCGTTTCACCGCCTCCCGGGCGTACTCGACCTGGTAGAGCCTGCCGTCGGGAGAGAAGATAGTGATTCCTCGGTCGTACGCCTGCTGTTGGGATTGGCCCTGCATGATATCACTCGGTGTCGAACGCCGCCGCGCCGACGTACCCCGACTCGGTCCGCACGTCGCACGCGTCATCGCGCACGACTGCGGACCGCTCGGCGTCTTCGAACGCGACGTCTCGCTGTGTCGAAGTACCGCCCGCGCGACCCATATATCTTTCCTCACAGGCACGTACCGTCCCCGAAATCCCGCGAATGCGGATTCCGACGGGGTCGTCGTCGACCTCGCTCACACACCCGATCACCGCGCGCGCGTCGTCGACGTGGCCGTGGCGGGCGCGGACGATCGCTTCGCCCTCGCCGTCGTCGTGCGAAAAGGATAGCAGCGTGAGGTCGGCGTCGGCGCTGCCGGCGTCGCCGAGGAGGTTGCCCGCGGCGTACCACAGCGCGCGCTGGAACGCGCGCCGCCGGATCTCGGCGTCGGGCCACGTCTCGATCCCGACCGCGAGGTACCGCCAGCGCGGCCGGAGGTGTTTGGGGAGGTGTTTCATCGGACTGGATTATTCCTCGTCCGAATCGTCGTCGAGTCGCTCCGCGACGATCACCGCCACCTGATCGTGGACGCGCTCGACCGCGGTCACCGCGAACCCCTCGGCCGTGAACGCCTCGACGAGGGTGCCGACGGTCGCCGGATCGTCGACCTCGGGACCGTAGAAGGGAGCGTCGGGGTCCGGGTCCTCGAAGAAGGCCACGTCGCCGAGGACGATCCGGCGCGCGCCCGTGTCAGCCATCACCCGGATCGCCTCGCGCTTCTCGTCGTCCGAGAGATGGTGGAGCGCGAAGTTCGAGGTGACGACGTCGACCCGCTGATCGGGGGCGACCTCGGGGTCGCGGAACTCGCCATACGCGAACTCGACGTTGTCGAGCCCGCGCTCCTCGGCCTTGCGGCGTCCCTCGTCCATCATCCCCTCGCTGATGTCGCGGGCGAGCACGCGCTCGGCGTCAGGTGCGAGCGCCAGAGCGATGGCGCCGGTGCCGGCGCCCAGATCGAGGACAACGTCGTCGGCGTCCGGGACGGCGTAGTCGATCACGAGGCTCGCGCAGGCGTGGTACTCGTCGCTCTTCGAGTCGTCGTACTCGGCGGCCTTCTCGGAGAAGCGCGCGGCGTGCTCCTCAACCGTCTTCTTCATACCTGCCCAGTCGAACCCCCGGCTCTATGAAGGCCTCGGAGCGACGCTCGCGGTTGCGGGCCGCGATCTCGCCCCACGCGCGGAGCCCCTCTTCGACCCACTCGGCGTCGAACCCGACCGCCTCGGCGGCGGCGACGATCTCGCGCGGCGCGCGGAGTTCGAGGTGCGACCGCGGGTTCGCGCTGACGACGTGGGGCGCGTCGTAGTAGGTCACGATCTCCCGGAGCTTCCGGAGGTCCGCCAGCGCGCGGACCCGCTTCCCGCCGGTCGCGCGGAACAGCGGGCCGAGGTCGAACTCGACGTGGACCCCGTTGTCGCGGGCGGCCTTCGCGAGGACGTGGTTGAAGTCGCCCGACCCGGCCATGGGGCGGACCAGCACGTCGACGCGGGGCTCCTCAACCGCGAACCGGTTGAGGCCGTCGTCGCCGCCGGCGACGCAGACCACGGTGCGGTCGGACCGGTAGTTGCCCACCGCGCCAGACGCGCTGGTGGCGCCGTCGGCGTCGATCTCGACCGCGTCGACGACGTCGATCCCGTACTCGTCGCGGAGCGCGGCGGCCTCCGGGGACCGGTCGTCGACCGCGTCCGCGCCGACCGGATCGAGCGCCTCCCGCGTCCGGACGACGACCCCCTCGTAGCCGTACCGCGCCGCGGTGGCGGCGTGGCGGGCAGCGGTCGCGTCGCCGTCGGGGTGGGCGTGGACGGCCTCGTACATGGCCGCCCGTTTCGACTCCGGGGATATCGAGGTTGCGCTTCGCCGACGGCTTTTTGACCCGCACCCCGGAACGGCTCGCATGGCCGCGGATCTGGAGGAGAAGACGGACCGCTACGAGCGGATGCTCGCCGACGCGCTCGCGGTCGCGGAGCCGCGCCCGCCGGCCGACACCCCGCTCGGCGAGGGCGCCGCCGACGTGCTGGAGATGGCCGAATCGTACCTTGAGGACGGGCGGCACTTCCGCGACGACGGCGACCCCGTCAATGCGCTGGCGTCGTACTCGTACGGCTACGGCTGGCTCGACGCCGGCGTCCGGATGGGGCTGTTCGCCGTCCCCGACGACACCGAACTCTTCACGACCTGAGCGGGGCGGGGTCGCCGCGCGACCGCGGCGCGGCGGCCCGTCGCGATCGACTCCTTATAAACCCCGCGACGCCCCCCGTCGCTTCCGGGCGCGGGCGCCTTTTACGTCGAGCGCACCAACGTGGAGCCACGCATGACCGAAGCGCTATTCGTCGTAAGCGAGGAAGGGTACTGGGCCGAGGAGTGCATCGAGCCGCTGACCACGCTCGAATCGGAGGGCGTCGACGTGACGGTCGCGACCCCCTCGGGGTCGCCGCCGGTCGTCGACGAGCGATCGCTCGATCCCGAGGCTGCGGGCGGCGAGGAGCGAGTCGCGGAGCTCCGCGAGGTCGACGAGGAGCACCCGAAGCTCAACGATCCCGAACCGATCGCGACGGTCGACGCCGACGGCTACGACGCGGTCGTCTTCCCCGGCGGGCACGGCACCGTCTGGGACGTGAACCAGGACCGCCATGCGCGCCAGCTCCTCCTCGACGCGGTCGCGGGCGAGGAGGGCGTCGCCCTGGTCGTCTGCCACGCGGTCGGCATCCTCGCGTTCACCCGCGAGGCCGACGGGACGCCCCTCGTCGAGGGGCGCTCGGTCACCGGGTTCCCGAACGCGTGGGAGGAGGACATCGTCGACGACGACGACGTGATGCCGGACGGCCGGAAGCTCCCGTACTGGGTGGAAGACGAGGTCGTCCTCGCGGGCGCCGACTGGGACGCCGAGCTCGACGCCGACACGAGCGTCACGGTCGACGGCGACCTGATCACCGCACGCGGCCCGGGATCGTCGGCCGACGCGGCGGCGACGCTGCTTGCGGAGCTGTAGGCGGATCCTGAGCGGATTTATAAGCAGACGCGGAATCGGCTCGTCGACTTTTCCGGCTCTGTTGGATCATGCAGGAGTGGGTGTTGCAGAGCGACGGTAACGATTCAGTATGTAACCGATCGCGAGCATCAGCGACGATCGCTTATTTAAAAGAACGATGCGGTCGGCGCGCCGCCCTCACGGCCGGGGCTTTGGAGGTGTTCGCCGTCGAGTTCTCAGCAGCAATTTTTGAATGAGCGACTGGAGCTTCGAAGGCAATCTTCGTCGATCCAAAGTCGACCACTTATAAGCGATCGACAACTACGACCCTCCCGAACGCAACCCCGTCTGACACCACGTATCGGCCGAAGCTATTCGGGCGTCGCTCCCGAACACCGACCCGATGAAGATGGGGCTCATCTCGGATATCCACGCGAACCTGCCCGCGCTCGAAGCCGTCCTCGACGACATGCCCGCGGTCGACCGGATCGTCTGTGCCGGCGACGTGATCGGGTACAACCCGTGGCCGGCCGAGTGCGTCGAGCGCGTGCGCGATGTCGCCGCGAAAACGGTCAGAGGCAACCACGACCGCACCGTCGGCACGCCCGAGCGCTACCGGGCCAACCGCATGGCCGAGGCCGGGCTCGAACACGCGAAGGCGTCGCTCTCGGCCGACCAGCGCGCGTGGCTCGACGGGCTCCCCCGCGCCGAGATGTTCGCGGGCGACCGGTACCTGCTCGTCCACTCGCACCCCGCGGCGGAGCGCGAGGACGCCTACGTCTACCCGGAGGAGTTCCCCAACCTCGACCGGCACATGGGCGATCACGACGGGATCGTGCTCGGGCACACCCACGTCCAAGGGAAACGCTCGGTCGCGGGCGGAACCGTGGTCAATCCGGGGAGCGTCGGCCAGCCGCGCGACGGCGATCCGGACGCGGGGTACGCCGTGCTCGACACGCAGACGGGAGAGATCGATCTGCGACGCGTCGCGTACGACATCGACCGCGTGAGCGAGGCAGTCGCCGACGCCGGGCTCCCGGAGCGAACCGCCGCGCGTCTTTATAAAGGCGAGTGACGGGAGCGCGACGATCGGCGCCGGCACTGAACGACCGACCGAATCACGGCCAGACGCCCGCCACGAAGAGGACGTTCCGCACCGCGGTGGCGATCGAGAGGACGCCGACGCCGGCGCACATCAGCGTCGCGACGAGCCGACGGGTCCCGCCCGCGACCGCGACGGGGATCCCGATGAGGACCATTCCGGTGGCCTTGGTGAGCAGCATGCCGGGGAGGAGCCCGAACGTCCCGATGAACGCGGCGCCGACCGGCGACCCCTCGACGTACTGCCCGCCCGAGATGGCGACGTAGGTCGAAGCGATGTCGGCGACTGCCCCGACGAGGAGGAGGACGACGGCGGCGGCGAGTCGGGATGGCACTGCCACAGCGCACGCGATGGCGCGTAATAAGCTTCCGGGGACGCGCGGAACCGAGGGACCCGGACCGGGTACGCCGCGCCTAACGGGCTGGCCGCGACCCGCGCACAGCACGACTTCATTTAAACCGCCGCGCCGCGTACGCTCCGGTAATGAGTTCGTCCGACGACGAGTACGAGATCGCGGTTGTCGGCGGCGGGCCGGCCGGCCTGACGACCGCCCTGTACGGAGCCCGACTGGGCCACGAGACGGTGCTGATCGACCGCGGCGGCGGGCGCGCGGCGATGATGGCCGACACGCACAACGTGATCGGCGTTCCCGAGGAGACCTCCGGCAACGAGTTCCTCGCCACCGGCCGCGAGCAGGTGCAGTCGTACGGCGGCGCCTTCGAGCGCGGCTTCGTCACCGACGCGGAGCGCACCGACGACGACCGGTTCCGGCTGACGACGAATGACGCCGAGATCCGGGCCGACCGCGTCGTCCTCGCGACCGGCTTCTCCGACGAGCGCCCGGACCCGCCGCTCCCGCGGACGGGGCGGGGGCTCCACTACTGTCTCCACTGCGACGCCTACATGTTCGTCGACGAGCCGGTGTACGTGATGGGCCACGGCGAGGCCGCCGCCCACGTCGCGATGATCATGCTCAACGTGACCGACGACGTGGACCTGCTGACCCGCGGCGAGGAGCCGACGTGGAGCGACGAGACCGCGGCGCAGCTGGAGGCACACCCCGTGGAAGTCGTCCGCGAGGACGTGGCGGGCGTCGAGAACGACCCCGACTCCGGGTGGCTCGAGGCGCTGGAGTTCGAAGACGGCACCCGCCGCGAGTACCGCGGCGGCTTTCCGATGTACGGCTCCGACTACAACACCGCGCTCGCCGAGGGACTCGGCTGCGACCTCACCGACGGCGGCGAGATCGACGTCGACGACCACGGCCGCACCAGCGAGGACGGCGTGTTCGCGGTCGGCGACATCACGCCCGGCCACAACCAGGTACCCGTCGCGATGGGGCAGGGCGCGAAGGCCGGCCTCGCGATCCACAAGGAGATCCGCGAGTTCCCGCGCTCGACGGAGACGATCGAGGCGGACGGCCCGGTCGATCCCGACGAGGTGCCCGCCATCTCGCCGGAGCTCATGGCGACCGCAGTCGCCCACGAGGGGCACGCCGGCGGACCGCGTGAGGAGGGCGTTGAGGCCACGGAGGAGACGCCCGCGGCCGACGACGACTGAGCAGGGAGTTCGCCCACGTACTGGGCCGGCAGCTCCGCGAAACGACGCGAGAGCCGGCTTGAGGGGCCGTGAGACCGACCCTTTTTGATCCGCTGTCCCCGATCCTCCGTATGGGTAGCATCAACGCGGACTTTGCCGGCGAGACGGTCGTGGTCACGGGGGGATCGAGCGGGATCGGCCGCGCGGTCGCGACGGGATTCGGTGACGCGGGCGCGACCGTGATCAACGCCGACGTCCGGGCGGCGCCGAAAGACGTCGACGCGGAGACCCCCACCCACGAGGCCATCGAGGAGGACGGCGGAACCGCCGCGTTCGTCGAGACCGACGTCTCCGAGCCGAGTCAGATCGAGTCGGTGATCGAGGCGGCCCGCGAGTTCGGCGGGGTCGACGTGATGGTGAACAACGCGGGGGTCCACCGCAGCCGCGAGTTCCTCGACGTCACCCCGGAGGACTTCGATTTCGTCCACGGCGTCAACCTCAGAGGCGCCTTCTTCGGCACGCAACTGGCTGCCAAGGACATGATCGATCGCGGCGTCGAGGGAGCGATCGTGAACACGTCCTCGACCACGGCCGAACGCGCGGAGTGGGACCACTCCCACTACGCGGCGACCAAGGGCGGGATCCAGATGCTCACGCGGAGCGCGGCGCTCGAACTCGACGGGCACGGGATCCGGGTGAACGCGGTCGCTCCGGGACCGATCGCCACCGAGATCCGGGAGGGGTGGGCCGACGAGGCGAGAGACGCGATCGAGGAGTCCGACGGCCTCCCGTCCCGAGCCGGTATCCCCGCGGACCTGCGCGACGCGTACCTCTACCTCGCCTCCGAGGGCGCGAGCTACGTGACGGGCGAGACGGTGTGGGTCGACGGCGGGGGGAGTCTGTAAGGTGGCGACTGCAAGATGATCGAAGCGGTACGGCTGATGAGATCCAACTCCTTCTCAGCATTTTCCGAGTGAATCGAGGAAAATCGCCGGCCGGGACCCTCGCGAGCGAACAGCGTGAGCGAGCGAGGGTACGGCCGGCGCACGACCGTAGGGAGTGCGCCGGCCGGGATTTGAACCGGAATCAGACGTGCTCGCTCACGCTGTTCGCTGCGCGCGACTGATAGGGTTCAAACCCTCGGCGCATCTTCCCGCACGACTCACTCGTCGCTGTCGCTCCTCGTTCGTAGTGTGCGGGAAGATGCGCCGGCCGGGATTTGAACCCGGGCCATGAGCTTGGAAGGCTCAGGTCCTACCACTAGACCACCGGCGCGCAGTGCGTCCGTCGCTGAACGCGTCTACACGTAGGCCGAACAGTTCTGATAAACGTTCCGTGTTCTCGACGACTGCGGCGCATCCTCTCCGCCGACGATCGTCCACACCACTACTTAAAAAGCCACAATATGTCGGGCCGTTCCCGCGAACGTAGAACCGTTTTCAGAGGGTTAGAAGCGTTCTGGGTACATATGTCGGTAGCCATCCAACGTACACCCGTAAGGTGACGACAATGTCATACCAATCGAGCAATCCACTGGTCGACGAGGTCGAGTTCGCGCTGGACGGCCCATGGGCGGCGTACTGGATCGCCTTCCTGCGTGTCGTCACCGGATGGTGGTTCTTCCACGCCGGGATCACGAAGGTTATCGAGGACGGGTTCTCGTACACCTACGGGTCGGCGTACATGTCGGAGATGAGCGGGACCGCGCTCGGCGGCATCCCGGTCTGGATGGGGAACAACCTCGCGTGGCTCATCGAGCCGGGCGTCCCCCTGTTCGAGACGCTGATCGGGCTGGCGCTCATCGCGGGCGCGTTCACCCGGTTCGCCGCCTTCGGCGGGATCATCTTCATGGTCCTGTTCTGGATCGGCAACGCCGGGTTCGGCAACGGGCTCGTCAACGGCGACTTCATGGGCCTGCTGTTGTTCATGACCATGATCGTGCTCGCGGCCGGCCGGTACTACGGCCTCGACGCGGTCATCGAGAAGATGGACGTGGTCGAACAGCACCCGAAGCTCCGCTACCTGCTCGGTTAAGAGGTGACATCTAATGACAGACATCATCGACAAGGCGGCGATGGCGCTGAGCGCAGGACTGATGCTGCTCGGGATCGTCGGCATGGGGCTCTTAGAGCTCCTCGTCGGCCAACCGTACAGCCCGGTCCCGATGACGAACGAGGCGGGCGACGTGATCGCGACCCCGCTGTTCTCGCCGCAGCTCCGGACGGGGGTCGTGCTGGCCGGCATCGCGGTGCTCGGCCTGTACGCGGCCTACAAGGTCGTGACGCCGCTGGCCGAGGACGCACAGACCGGCCACGAGACGGTCGCCGACTGAGGCGGCTCGTGACTCGACCGCCGCGGTAGACGGCGCGGCTACTCTTCTGCGTTCCCGTCGGATGACCCGTCGAGCCTCGGGTCCGTCTCGTCCGTCTCGTCCGTCTCGTCCGTCTCGCGAGCGACGCCGCCGTCGGCGCTCACCGACGAGTCGGGGCCGTCCGTCTCTTCCGCGCCGAACGTGAACGAGGTATCCTCCGACTCCCGGTCGGCCTCGGGCTCGGACGCTCCGTCGTCGCCCTCCGAACTGTCGTCGCTTTCCGAACTGTCGTCGCCCTCCGAACTGTCGTCGCCCTCCGAATCGCTGTCGACCGTCACGCTTTCTGCGTCGTCGCTCCCCGCTGTTTCAGTCTCGGCGTCGCCGCTCGCTTCTGTTTCGGCCTCGACGTCGACTCCGCGTTCCGCTCCCGCATTGCCCACGTCGAACGCGTCGGTCATGCGGCGCAGGTCCCGTGCGCGCTCCGTCAGGTCGTGCGCCTGCTCGGAGACCTCCCGCAGCGTCACGGCCTGCTCCTCGGCGGTCGACGCGACGGTCGTCGCTTCCGCGGTCGTCTGCTGGCTCACGCCGGCGAGGTCGTCGACGGCGCCGGTGACCTCGCTGACGGACGACGCCTGCGCGTCCATCGCGCCGGAGATCTCCTGGACCCCGTCGTCGGCCTCGGTCACGCGCTCGGCGACCGCCTCCAGCGCGTCTTCGGCCTCTTCGACGGTGTCGACGCCGTCGCCGACGCCCTCGCGGATCGCGGCCATCTCGGCGACGCTCTCGTCGGTGCGCTCACGGAGACCGGAGATTAGCGTCTCGACCTCGGCGGCCGACTCCTGAGTCTCCTCCGCGAGCGACTTCACCTCCTCGGCGACGACCGCGAAGCCGGAGCCGGCCTCGCCCGCGCGGGCGGCCTCGATGGAGGCGTTCAACGCGAGCAGGTTCGTCTGGTCGGCGATCTCCGAGATCGTCTCGACGATCTCGTCGACCTCTTCCATCTCGGCCTCCAGCCGCTCGACGGTCTCCGCGGCCGACTCCGACCGGTCCTCGATCGCGTGAAGCTCGTCGACCGCGTCGCCGGTCGCCTCGCGCCCCCGGTCGGTGAGGTCGCTCGCCTGCTGTGACGTGGTCGCCACCTGCTCGGCGGAGGCGGCCACCTCCTCGACGGTCGCGGACATGTCCTCCATCTCGCCCGCGACGTCGGCGAGTTGGCGGCTCTGTCGCTCGGCGCCCGCCGAGATTTCGTCGACTGCGTCGCTCGTCTCGCGGCCCGCCTCGGCGACCTCGTCGGTCCCGTCCGTCACCGCCTCGCTCTTCTCCGCCACTTCGCCCGCGAACGCGTCCACTTCGGCGATCGTCGTCTCCAGCTCGTCCATCGCGTCGTTGAACCCGTCTGCGATCTCGTGAAGCGCCTCGGGATCGTCGGGCCGGGCGTCGAGCCGGGCGGTGAGGTCGCCGTCGGCGCATGCCTCCATCGTCGCCCCGAACGCCGCGGCGCGCTCCTCCAACGTCTGCGCGAACGCCTCGCTCTCGGCTTTCGCCGCCTCCGCGCGCTCCTTCTGGATCTCCGCGGACTCGATCTCCTCGCGCAGCGAGTCGCGCATCGTCGAGAACGAACCGTAGAGGTCGCCGAACTCGTCTCGCCGGCTCGTTTCCAAGTCCACGTCGAGGGTACCGGTCTCAAGTTCGCGCGCCCGGTCGCCGAGGCGGTTCAGCTCGACGACGGTCCCGCGGCCGAGCGTCGCGCCGAGCAGGCCCAGGCCGACGATCGCGACCCCGATGATCAGGAGGAGGTTCCGGCCGATCATCCCGGAGAGCGCGTACGCCTCGGAAAGGGGGACGTGGACCGCGATCGACCAATCCTCTGTCGGTACCGGTGCGTACGCGACGAAGTACTCGGTCCCCTCGGCGAAGCCGAACGTCGCGGACGCGACGTGTCCGATCGGGTTCTCCCCGTCGAAGAGGGCGGTCCGGACCCCGCCGTCGTACCGCTCACCGGCGACGCCCTCGCGGTCGCCGGCGACGATCGTCCCATCCGACTGCACGATCGTCGTGAACGCGCCGTCGGTCGGCTGCCGGAGGTCCGCGACGATCGGCGCGAGATTGACCTCCATGACGAGGTAGTCGCGCATCGGCGTCAGGGCGACGTACGCGACCCGCTGTTCGCCCTCGACCTCGTACGTCGGCGTGGTGAAGACCTGATCGCCGTACAACAGGTTGTCGTCGAACCACTCCTGCCCGGTGACGGCGGCGCCGGCGTCGGCGTCGTCTTGGCTCGATGCAAGCACGGTGCCCTGTTTGCGGTCGACGTGGTGGAGAGCGACCACCTCCTCGGCGGTCCGTGAGTGGTGCGAACTGAGATACCGGCTCGTCACGTCCGGATCGTTGGAGAACGCCTCGTTGTCCGCGATGTCGCTCGCCGTCGAACGGCGGGCGCTCGTCCAGCCGTCGAGCTCGATACCGCTCAGCTCTGCGACGGCGGTGTAGTCCTCCTGTGCGCTGGCTTCGAGCTGCTCGGTCGTCTCCGCGTAGGTGACCGCACCCACCGCGCCGATGGCGGCGACGACGACCAGCACGGCGACCGCGAACTTCGCGAGGTAGCTCCGAGTGACCGCGTCGGGGGTGATCCGACGCAGAAGCCGATCCAGCGGTGTAGAACTCATTACAACGACGCGGTCGTCACTGTCCCTTTAATCCACGCCCGTCGATATCGAACGCGATAATCAGCCGTCTAAAACGGTGACCGCCGCGTAGCAATTCCCGCTCGACACGCCCGCTTCGACCGTTTCGAGAGCGCTCTCCGCGAGATCGGTCTCGAACTCTTCGGGCGAGTAGATGTGATAGTACCGCGGCACCGTCTCGCCGCCCGGCAGCGTCCAGTCGACCGTCGTGTCGAACCCCGCTTCCCGGTCGAACCGGTCGTGGGCCGTGCTCCACGCGCTCACCAGCGCGGTCCCGCCCGGCGCGAGCACTCGCGCGAGCTCGTCGAGGCTCCGCACCCGCGCCTCGCGCGACGGGAGGTGGTGGAGGGCGGCGACGTAGACGGCGAGCCCGACCGCGTCGGTCGCGAGCGGCAGGGTTGCTGCATCGCCGTGGACGAACGACGCCGTCTGGTCGTACCCCCGCTTGCGGGCCCGAGTGACTGCCTCGCGGAGGAGCTCGCGGCTGAGATCGACACCGACGACCGCGTCCGCACGATCGGCGAGGAGCTCCGCGTGGCGCCCGTTGCCGCAGCCGAGGTCGAGCGCGCGCGTCGCGGTGCGGCCGTCGAGGAACGACTCTACCTCCGGCCACGCGTACTCTCGCGTCTTCGAGAAGTGCACCGCGATACGGTCGTACGTCGACTGGGGATCGACGGCGGAGTGGGGGTCCATACCTGGTAGTCGTTTCGCGCCGATTTAGGTCCGGTGACCGCGGCTTTCGGCGGCAGCGACGCCGGCTCCGAGGTCACCCGAGGGAGACTCACAACGTGTCGATGACGAGGAAGGTGGCGAGCGTCAACAGCAACAGGACGACGACGTGTTTCACGCCGTCTTTGACCGATCCCTCCCCGAGCTGCCCGGCGACGAGCCCGGAGCAGACCGCCTGTATCGCGGCGGCGTGGAAGAACAGCTGCTCGTAGGCGCCCGCTTCGATGTCGCCGAGCCCCTCCGTGATCCCCGAGGAGCCGCCCGGCGCACCGGGGAGGTCGCTGGCACCGGTTCCGGTACCCGAACTGGGGATCGCCGCCTCCTCGATCGCGGGGATGAACGACACCGACAGCGAGGCGATGATCCCCAAGAAGACGAGGAAGGAGATATAGATCACGATGAGGTACGTCAACATTACCTGCCGGCGCTCCCGGCGGAGCGACCACGTCGCGCGCGCCTCGTCGGCCGCGATCCGGAGCACGGGGCCGATGTCGCCGCTGGCGCGCATCGCGTTCGTGATGAGCGCGACCGCCCGCGAGGTCATCGGCGACCGGACGCGCCGCTCCAGTCGCCGGAGCGCGGTGCTCACGTCGGCCCCCCAGTCGATGTCGCGCCGAGTGCGCCGCAGGTCGTCCGTGAGCGCCTCCAAGTTCGAGTCCGCGACCCGCCGGACGCTCCCGACCACGGAGGTGCCCGCCTCGTTGACGCTGGCGAGCCGGTCGAGGAAGTCCGGGACCGCCGACTCGATCCGTCGAACCCGGCGCTTGCGCGCCTCGTAGACGACGGCGTAGCTCGCGAGGACGAGCGCGGTCGCGGCGACGACCGGCCGCTCGACCTGCGCGACCATCTCGGTCGGCGGGCCGAGGGTGATCGGGAAGGCGGTCACGAGCAGGCCGAGGACCGCGAGCGGCACGGACAAGAGGAACACAGTGCGTGGCGCGTCGAGCACGCTCTCGACGGGTGAGGTGACCCACCGCCGCAGCGATCGGATCCCGTCGTACGCCCGGAGGCGCTCGCGGCTCGTCGCCCAGCGGTCACGCTCGCGGTCGCGGTCGTCCACCGCCGCGCCGCCGTGAGCCTGCGTCCCGCCACCGTGAGCCTGCGCCCCGCCGTCAGCGGCGACCGCCCCGTCGGCGCCGGCAGCGCCGCCCGCCTCGGCCCCGTCTTCGATCGCCTCCGAGAGGTCGACGGTCTCGGTGCCGCCGACCCCCTGCGTGACGCTGTCGACGTAGACCACGAACCCGAAGGTCGCCAGCGGCACGCCGAGGTAGACCACGACGCGCAACAGGGGAAGCGTGTCCTCCAACACGAGCCCGATCACGACGAGGATGGTGATAAAGAAGAGCGGCCCGGCCACCAGCGCGGTGACGTACGCCTCCGCGAACGTGGAGAGCAGTTCCAGGTACTGCTGCTGTTTCGCCTCGGCCTCCTCCTGATACAGCTCGTACTGGTCGCTGAGGAACGCCGAGATGGGCTGTCCGGTGCCGAGCACGGACGCGAGGTTCTCCGCGAAGTCTGCCAGGTCGTCGCTCGGGGTGCGCCGGGAGGTGCGCTGGAGCGCGGTGAGCGCGTCGGTGCCGAAGGCGTTCATGTCGCGGACGGCGACCGACAGCTCCGTCGCCGCCTCGCCGTACACCGCCTCGTTCTCCGCGAGGGTGTCCATCACGCGGGGGAACGGCATCCCCGATCGCGAGAGCGCGTACATGAACGCGACGGTGCGCGGGAGGGTGGCGTCGATCTCCGCCCCCCGGGCGTGAGCGCGCTGGTCGAGCAGCTCCCACCGGCCGTAGTACATCCCGATCGCGAGCGCGGAGCCGAGCGTCGCCGACGCCAGCGTCAACAGCAGGAACAGCTGTGGGAGTCCGAGTTCCGTGAGCCGGGTCACCCCCGCGACGAATCCGAGCGACGCGGGGAGCGTCTCCCGCAGGGTCGCCTCGCTCACGTCGAGCGCCGAGAGGAGGCCGGCCGCGACGTACACGCCGACGACGCTGCCGGCGACGCCGAGCACGCCCGCGTACAGGAGCGTCTTGGCGGCGTACGTCCGGTGGGTCCCGGCGATGTGCGCGGCGCGCATCAGGTCGCGCTGTCGCCGTCTCCGGGGGCCGTCCTCGGCGACGTAGTCGCCGAAGATCAACAGCGCGATCCGAGTGACGACCAGGTCGGCCCCGTCGTCGACCGCGGGCAGGAGCAGCGCCAGACAGCACCCGACCGCGGCGAGCAGGGGGAGGTACGCGATCATCGGTCGCCGGCGTCCATCTCGGTGCGAGTGCCCGGCTCGCTCGGTTCGGCCTCACCCCCGCTCTGTTCGTCGTCCGCGCCGTCGCTCCGCGCTTCGAGCCGATCCATCACGCGCTCGGGATCGGCGTAGTACTCGTTGACGAGGCCGGTGAACGCCCGGTAGTCGGTGACGCCGAGCCCGCGGAGCAGTTCGAGGAAGCGCTCGCGGCGCCGGACCTCGCGGAGCAGCTCCGACCGCGACCAGCCGCGCTCGTCCGCGATCTCCTCCATGAGCGACGAGTCGTTCCGGGTGAACTCGTCGGTCTCGGCGTCCCACTCGAACGCGGAGGAGTAGTCGAGCTCTCCGGTCCGCTGGTCGATCCCGCCGATCTCGCCGATCGTCTTCGCGCGCCGGACGCGCTGGTCGCCGGAGCGAGTGAGCGTCTGGATCGACAGCATGTCGAGCGACTGGACCATCGCGCGGGGCACGTTGATCGGCTCGTTCTCCAGCCGGTTGATCACCGTCTCGATCGAGTCGGCGTGCATCGTCGAGAAGGTGGTGTGGCCCGTGTTCATCGCCTGGAACAGGGTGATCGCCTCCTCCCCGCGGACTTCCCCGACCACGATGTACTCGGGGCGGTGGCGCAGCGCGGAGCGGAGCAGATCGTACATGTCGATGTCGGCGCCCTCGTAGCGTCGCTCGCGGGTGACCGAGGAGAGCCAGTTGTCGTGGTAGAGGGACAGCTCGCGGGTATCCTCGATGGTGAGTATCTTCGCTCGCGGCGGCACGAACATCGACACCGCGTTCATCGAGGTGGTCTTCCCGGAGGCGGTGCCGCCCGCGAAGATGAGGCTCTTGTTGTGCTCGATACAGAGCCAGAAGTACGCCATCTGTGCGACCGAGAACGTGCCGTACTCGATCAGGTCGATCGGCGTGAACGGGTCCTCGGCGTACTGCCGGATCGTGAACGCGGAGCCGCGCGGCGTCACCTCCTCTCCGAGCGCGAGCTCCGCGCGCGACCCGTCCGGCAGGGTCGTCTCCACCATGGGGTCCCCGACGGAGACGTGGCGCCCGGACTGCTGGGCGAGCCGGATCACGTAGTTGTCGAGCGCGGACTTCTCGAACGAGACGTTGGTCTCGATGTCGGTGTAGTCGTCGTGGTAGACGAAGATCGGGAGGTCATAGCCGTCACACGAGATGTCCTCGATGTGACGGTCGTTGAGGAGCGGATCGACCTTCCCGTAGCCGCGGAAGTCGCGGTAGAGGTAGTACGAGATCGCGTGGAACGTGTCCATGCCGACGTCGACGCCGTACCCCTCCAACAGCGACTCAAGCTCCGTCCGGAGGGTCTCCTCGTCGGTCCGGCCGGTTCCCTCGCGGTACAAAAGCGGGTCCCGGATGTCGTCGACCACGCGGTCGAGGAGGCCGCGCTCGAACCGATCCAGATCCGGCTCGACCGCGTAGTATCTGTGTTCGCTCTCCGCGTCGTCGTAGGTGATCACGACGTACGCGTACGGCGCGTTCACCCAGTACCGGTCGACCTCGCGCTCGCCGTCGGGGACCGCGAAGGCGGCGATCGGGCCGTCTCGGTCCGGTCGGAAGGGCCGAACGTCGAGGTCGGTCCCTCGAAGCACCTCCCACGTTCGCGAGAGCCGCCGCCGGAGGGCCTCGATGCGGTCTCCGGCGTCGTCGTCGCGAGCGTCACTCGCCATCGTCGTTACGGGGCGGTATGCGCCGTGGCGGTTTAAAGTCCACTCGGTGATTATCAGCGGCGACATCGGGGCCGTCGTCGGCTCTGGTCGCCGTCGATAGGCTCGTCGCTCTCATGCGCGGCGACGCCGACGGCTCTGGCGGCTCTCGCACTCGACGGGGATCCGCCCGTTACGTTCATACGGGACGACCGCAAAGGATTGGACAGGAAATGCGGCGTGACTACTTCGAGCTGACCGTCGAGGGCGTCGACGACGCCGACCGGCAGGCGACGCCGCTGGTCCGTATCGACTTCCACGGGCCGGACGGACTCCTGCGCGACCGGCTCTCGGGGACCGACGGCGACCTCCTCGACGCCGACGACGTCGACGTGGCGTTCCGACTCCGCGAGCCCCTCTCGACCGCGGACGACCCGGAGGGCGTGGTCGGCGTAACGAACCGCTACACCGGGGACTTCGTCCTCGAGCTCAACGAGACGGCCACGGACGTCCTCCCCTTCATCCACGCCGCGCGCGACTCGGCGGGCGACGAGGACGCCCGCTACCGTGTCGAGATCGACGTCGACGGCGAGCGGCTCGTCACCTACGACAAGGACACCTTCCTCGTGTACGACCACGAGGGGAACCTCCTGCGCAACGAGAGCCTGATACCGTCGGGCGTCGAGCTCTGACCGAGCGCCGGAGCGTACGTGCCGCCTTGCCGCCATCGATCTGCAGTATTCACTCCCGGTGTCGATCAGAAAGTGCCCTTCAGCGACCGCTGCTTCGAACAAGAAGATCTCTGAAGGGCGGGATTTTCACAGAACCGGTGAGACGGGACCGAACCCGAACGACGGGACGGAAAGGGAAGAGAGGCGGACCGCCTTAGTCCTGACAGCAGCCGCCGGCCTCGCCGCCGAAGTCGACGGCGAGCGGCTCCGAGATGGCCTCGTTGACGGCTTCGAGGGTGTCGTTCAGCTCCTCCTGCGCGTCGAGGAATTCGCTCATCACGGGCATCGAGTGGAGCTCGTCTTGCGCCGCTTGGACCTTCTGGAGCCCGGAGTTCGTCGCCTGTCCGGTCTCTCTGGCCTGCATGAACTCCGCGCGGAGCTGCTCGAACTCGTCGATCTTCGCTTGGACCTCCTCGTCCCGCTGGACCGCTTCGCGGGCCGACTCGAACCGCTCGTACTCCTGTGTCCGGGCGATGCGCTCGCCGAGCTCGCGGCCGAGGTCCTCGATCGTGGCCTGTTCGTCGGGGGAGGCGTGTTCGACGCTCATACCCGATCGTCGGTGCGGATCGGTTTCAACCTGCCGGAGCCGGGGGTGCTTCCGGGGATCGGTCGCCCAGCGTCCGTCCCGCTCACTCGTCCTGCGCGACCTGCGACTCCACGAACGCTACCACGTCGCGCAGCTCCTGCTGACCGATCCCGTGGCCGCCCGGATAGCTCCCGCGGGTGACGGCGGCGCCGATCTCGTCGAACCGATCGGCAGCCGCGGTCGACCGCGACTCCGGGATCACGCGGTCGCCGGCCCCCGCGCCGACGAACACCGGCTTGCCCTCGATCCCGTCGGGTTCGAGGTCGGCGTGCGCGTCCGCGAGGTAGCCGTGCAGCGCGCCGACCCACGCGTAGCGGTCCGGCTCCTCTAAGGCGAGCGAGAGGCTCGTGATCGCCCCCTGACTGAACCCGAGCAGGCCGAGCCGATCGGGATCCAAGTCGTAGGCGTCGACCGCGGCGTCGACGCTCTCGGCGACCAGATCGAGGCTCCGCCGGAAGTCCGCCGCGTCGGGCTGGCTCGACTCGAGACCGCCGGCGGAGAGGTCGAGCTCGTACCACGTGTAGCCGCCCTGCAGCGGGTCGGGCGCGCGCAGGCTCACGACGTGGAGCTCGTCGGGCAAGCGCTGCGCAACCGGCAGCAGGTCCTCCTCGTCGGCGCCCCGGCCGTGCAACACGAAGACGGCGGGGGCGTTCTCGGGCTCGTCGTCGGGCGCGACGTGGACGTGTTCCAGCGGGACGTCGGTCATGTGTCCCGCGTTCGTCGGCTCGGGGGTTGTATCCGTCGGCCGCGGCAGCGATCGGTTCCGGGCGGGAACCCCGCGATCGATCCGGGGATCGAGTCGTCATCCGCGCCGATACGCGGGTGAATTATTTGGCGATCGCGGCGAGAGCTCGATCCATGCGTCCCCGCACCATCGCCGGTGTGACGGCGATCCTCCTCCTCGCGGCCGGGATCGCCGCCGCACCGGCGGCCGACGCCCGCGAACCGCCGACGCCGATCTGCGGCGTCTGTGACCTTGACCGAACGACGCCGGACGGCACGCCCGTGGTCGCCGGCGAGAGCGAGCTGACCGTCACGCTCCGCGAGAACGGGTCGACGACCTGGGAGGCGGAGGTCGACCTCGCATCCGGTGGCGACGCGCTCGCGGCGAACAAATCGCTTCGGCACAGGGTCGTCACCGAGGCGATTCAGGACGGGATCGCGGAGCCGAGAGACGTGGACGCCAGGGTCGACGGCGACACGCTCCGCGTCGACTACCGGGACCCGAACGCCACGGAGCGACACCTCGGCGTCGTGGTTTTCACGCCGCTGACGCCCGCAGCCCCCTCGATTCCACTCGCCATCGGCGGCGAGGGGGTGCGGTACCTCGGCGCCGATCGAGTGACCGTTCGCGGGGCGTCCGGATGGGAGGTCCGGGGCGACGCGAACGCGGCCGACTCGGACGGCCGGCTCGTCTGGACCCGCGACGGCGGCGGCGAGCCCGACGACCGGGGGCGGGTCTTCGTCGACGTCGATCGGGATCCGGTCGCCGTCGAGGAGAGCGCGGTGCTTCCCGGCGCGCGGGCGTGGATCGGACGACTGCTCACGAGCGACACCCTCTGAGGGACCGGACGCGCCGCGCCGCACCGCGTCGGGTACGAACGTCACGAACATCACGGACGAACGCCACGGTCGAACGCGCCGTTTAACCGTCCTGCCGCACAATTCGTTCGACATGAGCGGCTCCACGGAGGGCGACCTCACCAAGACGGGGATGGCCCTGAAACACGACCGCGAGTGGGACTACGAACTCGATCGGATCCTCGAGGCGATCGAAGAGCGCGACGCCTCGAAGGTCGGCCTCCAGTTCCCCGAGGGACTCAAGCGCCGCGGCCCGAAGGTCGCCGACGACCTCCGCGAGGTGGCGCCGGACGACGTAACCTTCATGCTGTCCGGACAGCCCTGTTACGGCGCCTGCGACCTCGACACGTACCTGATGCGCCGGACAGACGTGTTCGTCCACTTCGGCCACACGCCGATGAAGGAGTCCGACAGCATCGTCTACGTCCCCCTCTTCTCGAACGTCGACCCCTTCCCGATCATGGAGGACGCGCTCGAGGAGGAGCTCACGGCTCCGGAGGAGGACGCCGACGTGGGTCTCGTCACGACCGCCCAGCACATGAACCGCTTCGAGGAGATGACCGACTGGTTAGAGGAGCGCGGCTACGAGGTCCACACCCGCCGGGGCGACGACCGGCTCACGAAGGAGGGGCAGGTGCTCGGCTGCAACTACGCCTCCGCGGACATCGACGCCGAGCAGGTGCTGTACGTCGGTGGCGGGAAGTTCCACCCGGTCGGGCTCGCGATGGAGCACCCCGACAAGCGCGTCGTCATCGCCGACCCCGTCAACAACGCGGTCTCGGTCGCGGAGCACGACCAGTTCCTCAAGCAGCGCTACGCCTCGGTCCACAAGGCGATGGACGCCGAGAAGTGGGGCGTCATCTTCTGTACGAAGATCGGCCAGGGCCGCTGGGAGAAGGCCCAGGAGATCGTCGAGAACAACGAGAACGCCTACCTGATCACGATGGACGAGGTGACGCCGGACCGCCTCCGCAACTTCGACATGGACGCGTTCGTCAACACCGGTTGTCCCCGGATCACGACCGACGACGGCCCGCGGTTCCACAAGCCGATGTTGACCCCCGGCGAGTACGAGGCCGCGATCGGCGAGAAGCCGCTCGACTCGATCGAGTTCGACACGTTCCACGACACCTGGTAAGCGGCGCAGCCCAGATCCGCCGACACCGAGAACCACAGCGCACCCCGCCGCCGACCTTTTCGAATGGAGAAAGTGTTTCACTCGCGAGATCGATCCCCCTCCACATGGTCCCGCCACAGGCTGCGTCCCTCCTCTCTCGCATCGTCGCCGCAATCGGTCCCGCGATTGATAGTCCGCCGCAGTGGACCGGCGTGGAACTTCTCGGATCTGCCGCCGTCAGCTTCGTCACGACCGCCGTCGGCATTACCCTCGTCGGGGTGATCGTCTCAGCGGTTTCCCCCAACTTCACCGACGACGGCGTCGAGTACCTCCACGCTGAGCCCGGAGAGGCGTTCGTGTACGGCGTCGTGGCGTACGTGGCGATCGCCGTCGCGATGTTTCTGCTCGCGATCACCGTCATCGGCCTCATCGTCGTCGTCCCCGCGGTGATCGTCCTCGCGGTCCTCAGCTTCGGCGGGACGGCCGTCTCCGCCATCGCCCTCGGAACGTGGATCCGATCGGCGCTCGGGATGGGGGCCGCGGACGGGCGCGGAGCCGACATCGTGGTCGGCGCGGTCGCGTGCGCGGGACTCGGCCTCGTCCCCGTCCTCGGCGGGCTCGCGAGGTTCGTCGTCGGCGCGATGGGGTTCGGCTACCTCGCGCTCTGGATCGCGAACGGTCAGTTCGACCGCGACTACGGCTCCGTCAACGCCGGGAGGTACGGCGGAACCGGCGGCTCGACGGGTCCGGACTCTCTCGGCGAAAACGACGAGGGCGACGCCGACCGCGAAGGGGTCGATGACCCCGACCGCTTCCGTAACATCGCCGCGCTTGACGCCGAACGCGAGGCGGAAGCGAACGAGCGAGCGGCGGAGGGCGACGCGTCCGACGAGACCGGCTCGACCGGGCGCGAGCGATAGCGGCGGAGACGGGCCGCTTACCGAGTCGCTTCGACCTCTCGTTCCACGTAGTCGACGGCGTCCGCGGGCGATTCCACCGCCTCCACGCCCTCAATGTCGTGCGTGTCGAGCCCGGCGACGGCTCGTCCGTGCGCGAGGGCCAGTCCGATCTCCGAGAGGGTACCGTCGGAGCCGTCGACCGCGATCGCGGCGTCGCCGTTCATCACCACCAGGGCGTTGCGGGCGTGACCCATCCCGGTCGCGATCGGCACCGTGACGTGCGGGTTCGCGTCCGCGCGGCGGTCGGTCGGGAGAATGCCGATCGTCTCTCCGCCGGCGTTCTCGGCGCCGCGACAGACGGCCTCCATCACACCGCCTAGACCGCCGCAGACGACCGTGTGGCCGTGGTTTGCGAGCCGTTCTCCCAGCTCTTCGGCGACCGCTTCCGTCTCGGGCGGGACCGAACTCCCGCCGATGACGCTGACGCGCATACCGCGGGACGCGAGCTGGACGCATATAAAGGAGGTCGTACCTGTCGCGGGATTGGTGAAACCCTTTTAAGCGCTGAGCGTCCATACTCCCTATGACGTACGATACCGTCGTGTTCGACAACGACGGTGTCCTCGTGGGCCGCACGCGGTTCGACGTGCTCCGGGATGCAACCCGGGACGCGTTCGAAGAGTGCGGCGTCGAGGAGCCCGATCCGGACGACGTAGAGCGCATGACCATCGGTGCGACCCCCGGCAGCGTGGGGACCGTCTGCCAGACGTACGACCTCGATCCGGGGTCGTTCTGGCGGACCCGCGACGACGTGGTCTCGAAGGCCCAACAGCAGGAGGCGCGCGAGGGGCGCAAGACCCCGTACGACGACCTCAACGAGCTACAGAGCCTCGAGGTGGAGATGGGGATCGTCTCCTCGAACCAGCAGGCCACCGTGGACTTCCTCGTCGATCACTTCGACGGCTTCGAGCGGTTCGGCGCGGCCTACGGCCGAGAGCCCACGATCCACTCGCTCCAGCTCCGCAAGCCGAACCCCCACTACATCGAGCAGGCGCTCGGCGACCTCGACGCCGGCAACGCCTTGTTCGTCGGCGACAACGAGTCCGACGTGCGCGCCGCCGAGAACGCGGGCATCGACTCCGCGTTCATCCGACGGCCCCACCGGCGCGACTGGGAACTGAACGTCTGGCCGACCTGGGAGATCGATCGGCTCTCCGACCTCCACGACATCGTCGGGTAGGTCACGGTCGGTGGCGGGCTCGAATCAGAAGGGTCCCCGCCCACCCCGCTCTCTCAAGGTTTAACTCCGATCGGGAGCTACGCCGCCACAGTGACAGACGCCCCGCCGTGGACCGACATCTTCGGCCACGCAGAGCCGTACCCCGAGCAGGCCGACGGGATCGACGCCGCGATCGACGCCGCCGAGGACGGCGGCTTCCTCGCCTTGGAGGGCGCGTGCGGGACCGGCAAGACGATGCTCGCGCTCACCGCCGGGCTCGACCGCGTGCGCGACCCCGACTCCGAGTTCGAGCGCGTGTTCGTCCTCACGAGCGTCAAACAGCAGCTACGCCAGTTCGAGACCGATCTGGAGACGATCAACGAGGATCTCCCTGAGGGGTACGATCCGGTCTCCGGACTCACCCTCGTCGGCAAGGCCGACGTGTGTCCGTACGCCCGCGAGAACCGTGGCGGGATCGACCGCGAGAACGTGTACGAGCGCTGCGAGGGGCTCCGCGAGCGCACCCGCAACCTCGTCGGCGACGGCGGCGCGACCACGACCTCGAACCTCGTGAGCGAGGCGCAGAGCCAGCAGGTCGGGCTGATGGACTCGGGGGCGCAGGGCGGCTCGACCGGCGGCGGAAGCGGCGGCTCCGGCGCCGCCGACTACCTCACCGTCGACGGCGAGCCCACTCCCTACCGACCGGACACCGAGGAGTTCGAGGGGACCGAGTTCTGCCCGTTCTACGCTGGGTTCCTCGACGACCTTCCCGAGGACGGCGACCCCGCTGAGGCGGTCCCGTTTGACGTGACCGAGCTCGGCCACGTCGGGCCGACGGAGCTGGTCCGGCTCGCCGCCGGCCACGGCACCTGCCCGCACTCGATCATGGGCGCGCTTGTCCCCGAGGTCGAAGTCGTCATCGGTAACTACTACCACGCGTTCGACCCGGTGACGACGGGCACGTTCACCGGCGCGCTGCTGGACGACTCGACGTTCGTCGTCTGCGACGAGGCGCACATGCTCGAACCGCGCGTACGCGACCTCGTGAGCGACCGGGTCGCCGACGCCAGCCTCCGCGACGCCGAGAACGAGCTCACGCGCGTCGTCCAGCCGCTCTCCTTCGAGACCGCGGGTGCGGAGTCGGACGACGCCGAACTCGTCCGCGGCGAACTTGAGGATGCCGACGTGACCGTCGAGGAGATCGAGTCCGTCCGGGAGTTCTACGCCGACCTCCGGGGCGAGCTCGACCGGCGGGTGACCGAACGGCTGGACCGCGAGCGTCCGGACTGGCGGGCGTCGATGCGCGACCTCGACGACGACGAGGTCGCCCTCCGCGACCCGGAGGAGCCGGCCGAAGACGAGATCACGGCGTGGGCGAAGCGAGAGGGGTACGGCGACCGCGTCTGGGCGCGCGCGGAGCAGGTCGGTGCGGTCGTCAAGCGGGTGCTCGACTCGCTGGAAGAGGAGGACAAGAAGCGCGCTGCCCCGGGCGTCGGCCGCACCCTCAACGCGTGGTACCGCGAGGACCACGAGGAGTTCTTCCGCGCCATCGACCTGGAGCGGACGTGGGACGAGACTGCGCCGCCCGACTCGTGGCGGCGCGCGTACAACGCGAGCCTCGCGCTGTACAACTGCCTGCCGAGCGAGCCGATCGGCGATCGGCTCGCGGAGTTCGGCGGCGGCGTCCTCATGAGCGCGACGCTGGAGCCGATGGACGTGTTCCGCGAGGTGACCGGCCTCGATCACCTCGAAGCGCGGGGACGACCGGTCGTGGAGCGGACGTACGGCCTCTCCTTCCCCGCGGAGAACCGCGAGAGCTTGGCGGTCGACGCGCCCAAATTCACGTACCAGAACCGCGGGGCGCCGGGAGAGGAGAACGACACGCGCCTCGCGCACCTCGACGCGACCGCGGCGGTGGCGGGCCGCGAGGGGAACGTGCTCGTGGGCACACCGAGCTACGCGGAGGCGACGTGGATGGCCGAGTCGCTCTCGGAGCGGCTGGACAAGCCGGTGTTGCTCGACGAGTCGTCCGGCGATCGCGCCACGGAATCGCTGAAAGACGAGTTCTTCTCCGGGAAGGGGAAGGTGCTCGTGACGAGTCTCCGGGGGACGCTCACCGAAGGCGTCGACTACCGCGGCGACCGCCTGTCGGCCGCCGTGGTCTGTGGCGTCCCGATCATCAACACGGCACGACCGCGGACGCGAGCGGTGATCACGGCGTACGACCGTCGGTTCGAGTCGGGGTTCGAGACCGCGCTCACCGTGCCCGCGGTCCGGAAGGCCCGGCAGGCCGTCGGCCGCGTCATCCGTGGCCCGGACGAGCGCGGCGTCCGCGTCCTGCTCGACGCCCGGTACGCCCGCGAGTCGTGGAACAGCGTCCGCGAGTACCTCCCGGTGCACGAGCGCGAGGAGTACCAGCCGGTGAGCCCGGATATGCTCGGGCTCGCGCTGGACCGGTTCGAACGGCGGACCCGCGGCGACTGAGGCGCGGGGTGAAGAAACGGCTGGACGACACTGAGCAGAAGTCGGGGTTACCACCCGCTTAACGTTTCGTTTTACGTAGGTATGTGGCTCGTAACTAACCCTCGGTGACGCCCGTACGGTCTCATGCAGCAACCGACACCGAAAGAGCGGTACCACGTCGTCTGCAGAGAGTGTCAGCTCGAACGGCTGTTCAGCGTCGTCGACGACGCGAACAGCCTCGAACGCGAACACGTCGCAGAGACCGGTCATCGGGTCGCAGTCGGCCGAGTTCGCTAGCTCGCGTCGTTCGGACGAGAGCCGTACCGCCGCGGCCCGGGTGCGGAACGAATCGGAGAAGTCGTCGGGGTGCGGAGCGGAACGGCGCGACGACGGGAAAACGGGGGCGCCCTCGCCGGATAGTCAGTTCTCGCGGCGGGCGAACGCGAGGTTGCCGGAGACGTTCTTGATGTAGGCCGTGACGGTCTCGCCTTCCTGTGCGCCGGGGACGAAGACCGTGTACTCGCCGCGTTCGGCGACGCCGTCGCCCTTGCGGCCGGTGCCGACGATTTCGAGCTCGTACGTGTTACCCGACTCGATCGCCTCCTCCTGCCGCTGGGTGTTCGAGGTGTTCTGCTTTGCGACGGGTCGGAAGGCCCCGCAGGCCTCACAGCGGAGCATGGGCGTGCGGTTCTCGGTCTCGAGCCGAGTGTCCGGCAGACCGCACTCCGAGCAGGTGACGAACGACTCGATGTACGAGTCGATCGCCGCCTGAAAGTCGCGCTCGCGGAAGTTCCCGCTGTAGCGGGCCCGTCCGTCCTCGTACTGGCCGGCGGTACCGAGCTCCTGCTGGATCTTCGAGTGGACGTGTTCGGGGTCGCGGCTCAACGCGTCGGCGATCGCAGAGAGGTTCGTCAGCCGGGTGAACGCGCCGTCCTTCTGCGCCTCCGGGTCCGGGACCGACAGCCGCTCGTCGGAGCCGCCGAGGTCCGGAACCTCCTCCATCGCGCGGTCGAGGCTCGATTCGTAGTCCATACCTGTGCGGACGGCGGCGCGACGGAAATCGCTTCCGGGTTCGGGATCGAAGGGTGACGACGCGACTTTGAGGCGAGAAACAGAGCTGAACGAAAAGGGAGAAAAGAACGCGAAACTCTGCGTGTCGCGTTCGTCCAGAAGTAGCGGGAAGTAGATTTGAACTACCGATCTCCGGGTTATGAGCCCGGCGGAATCTCCTGGCTATCCCATCCCGCTATCGTATCAAAATCGCGTGCGACTGTTAAGGGTTCTGATCCCATCGCCCGTGTGCGATTCGTCCACGAAGCGTTTAAGTACTGATCGGGGCGTTCTCTCCCGGCTGCCGTCGGTCGTCAGGCGGCCTCGTCGTCGGAGCCATCGGCGCTCGCCGCCGCGTGCCGTTGGCTGAGCCGGAGCGCGGCGAGCGATCCGACCGCGAACCCGATCGGGAGCAGGGCCTCGGTGGGCTCGCCGGAGAACGCACGCGGAGCGGTCAACCCCGCCATCACGGCGAATAGCAGCGCCATCAGCCCGGCGATCGGGACCACGTAGCCGTCGGTGACCGGGGTGCGGTCGGATCCGTCGCTCATGCGGGTACGTCAGGGAGGCCGGATTAAAAACCCGAGGCGGACGCGGTCGAGCCGGACATGTTCGCTCGACCGCGTCCGCCTTGCACCGGCCGCAAACGCTTTTATGCATCATAGATAGTGATAAACCGATGCGAAAACCCCTACTGACGACGGACTTCTTGGACCGAGCGCGGCGCCACTACGCCGACGAGGAGGCCGTCCTCGCCACGGACGGGACGCGGTACACCTACGCCGAGCTGGGCGAGCGCGCGGATCGGTTCTCCGCCGCCCTTCAAGAGCGCGGGATCGAGAAGGGCGACCGCGTCGCGGTGTTGGACCCGAACACGCACTATCACCTCGAGGCGGCCTACGGCGCGATGCAGGTCGGCGCGATCCACACGCCGCTGAACTACCGGCTCACGCCCGACGACTTCTCGTACATGCTCTCCGACGCCGGCGTCGACGCCGTCTACGCCGACGCCGAGTACGCCGCGAATATCGAGGCGGTCCGCGACGAGGTGCCGACCGAGACGTTCCTCACGAATGACGCCGACGCGGTCGCGGGCGACTGGGAGTCGTTCGACGAGGCTCTCGCCGACGCGGACCCCGACGCCTACGAGCGCCCGGAGATGGACGAGGACGACGTGATCACGATCAACTACACCTCCGGGACCACGGGCGACCCCAAGGGCGTCTGTCGCACCCACCGCGCCGAGACGCTGCACGCCTACCTCATCACCATCCACCAAGAGATCACCGACGACGACGTGTACCTCTGGACGCTGCCGATGTTCCACGTCAACGGCTGGGGACACATCTACGCGATCACGGGGATGGGCGCCCGCCACGTCTGTACCCGCGGGGTCGACGTCGCCGAGACGTTCGACCGGATCCGCACCGAGGACGTGTCGTACTTCTGTGCGGCGCCGACCGTCCTCAACATGCTCGGCGACCACCACGCCGAGCACGGCGGCGCGACGACCGGCGACAACGACGTGCGGGTCGCCACCGCGGGCGCGGCGCCGCCGGAGACGACGATTCGCACCGTCGAGGAGGAGTTCGGCTGGGAGCTCAAACACGTGTACGGCGCGACCGAGACCGGGCCGCTCGTGACGACCTCGGACGCGAAGCGCCACTACGACGCCGACTCCGACGACCGGTTCGCGGTCAAGAAGACGCAGGGGATCGGCTACCTCGGGACCGACGTGCGCGTCGTCGACGAGAACGGCGAGGACGTGGCCGCCGACGGCGAGACGATCGGCGAGATCGTCGTCCGCGGCAACCAGGTGATGGACCGCTACTGGAACAAGCCTGAGGCCACCGAAGCGGCGTTCTCGGAGCGGCTGGAGGGATACTACCACATGGGCGACCTAGCCGTGGTCGACGAGGACGGCTTTGTCTCGATCCAGGACCGCAAAAAGGACATTATCATCTCCGGCGGCGAGAACATCTCCTCGATCGAGTTGGAGGACACCCTCTTCGAGCACGAGGTCGTCTCCGACGTCGCCGTCATCCCCGCGCCCGACGAGCGGTGGGGCGAGACGCCGAAGGCGTTCGTCGTCCCCGAGAGCGGCGACCCCGACGATCCGGGCGCGACGCCCGAGGAACTCACGGCGTTCGTTCGCGAGCGCGTCGCCGACTACAAGACGCCCGGCGAGGTGGAGTTCGTCGCCGACCTCCCGACGACCGCGACCGGGAAGATCCAGAAGTACGAGCTGCGGGAGCGCGAGTGGGACGAGGAGGACCGGATGGTCGGGGAGGGGTAGCTAACGAACAAAACGGCGGAGGAGCCGCCCGCCTCAGTCCTCGCCGAGCAGACTCTCGACGAGTTCCTCGGGCTCGAACAGGGTGAGGTCGTCGTACCCCTGTCCCGTCCCGAGGAAGAGGATCGGCTTCCCGGTGACGTACGCGACGGAGATGGCGGCGCCGCCGGAGGAGTCAGCGTCGGCCTTCGTCAGGATGGCGCCGTCGATCTCAGCGGCGTCGTTGAACTCCTTCGCGCGGTTCACCGCGTCCTGGCCCGCGACCGCCTCGTCGACGAACAGGGTCATGTCCGGGTCGACGACGCGGTCGATCTTCTCCAGTTGCGCCATCAGGTCGTCGCTCGTGTGGAGCCGGCCCGCGGTGTCGCCGAGGACCACGTCGATGTCGTTCGCCTCGGCGTATTCGACGCCGTCGTAGATGACGGCGGCGGGGTCGCCGCCCTGGTCGTGGGAGATGAGCTCTCGGTCAAGCCGGTCGGCGTGCTCCTGAATCTGCTCGTTGGCGCCCGCCCGGTAGGTGTCGCCGTTCGCCATCACCGACGAGTAGCCGCGGTCGGCGAGCCACTCGGAGAGCTTCGCGATGCTCGTCGTCTTCCCGACCCCGTTGACGCCGGTGAAGACGATGGTGACGGGTTTGTCCGCCTCCGCGATCCGCTCTTCGAAGTCAAACTGCCCGACGGCGATCACGTCGAGGAGGGCGTCGTGAAGCGCCGACTCGACCAGTTCGCCGGTCGTCTCGACCTGCTTGCGGGACTCGCCGAGCATCTTCTCGCGGACGGTCTCGAGGATGCGCTCGGCGACGCTCATCTCCACGTCGCTCTCGAGCAGGGCCATCTCGAGGTCCCACAGTGGCTGCTCGAGGTCCTCCTCCTCGATGATGATCCGGCCGGTCGCGAACGCCTTCGCGCGCTGGAAGGTGCTGGGCTCGTTGTCGTCGTCTGCGTCGTCCGAGCCGCCGGAAGCGGCCGTCTCGGCAGCGTCAGCGTCGCTTTCTGCGACGTGATCGGCCTCGGGGGACTCCGCGGCGGCGCTCTCGTCAGCCACGGGCTCGTCTCCCTCCGGCTCGTCCGACTCCGCGGGCTCCTCGACCTCGGCGTTCTCCTCGACCTCGGCGTTCTCCTCGACGTCCTCCCGGAACCCGGAGAGCTTGTCTTTCAGTCCGTCGAACACGGTCGGACCTTACTCCTCGCCGCCTTCGCCCTGCTGCATCTGCTGCATCTGCTGCTGCTGCATCTGCTGTTGCATCTGCTGGGCCTGCTGTTCGAGCTCGTCACTCTCGGTCTCAAGCTCGTCGACCTCCTCCTGCGTCTCCTCGATGCGCTCGTCGAGCGCGTCGCGCTTGCGACCGAGCACGTCGATGGCGTCTTCTTCGCTCTGCTCCGCGGAGTAGTTGCCGCCGAGCGAGACGATGATCTCGTCGATGTCCTGAACCTCGGCGCGCACGTAGGCGCCGCCGCCGAGCGGGACCTGCACCGTCGAGCCCGAATCGAGGGTCTCGATCGCCTCGATCGCGTCGTCGATATCGGACTGCTCCTCCTGATAGTCGGCGATCTCGGCTTCGAGCGCCTCGATCTCCTCGTCGAGCGCCTGCAGCTCCTGCGAGAGCTGCTGGAGCTGCTGTTGTCCGCCGCCCATCATGCCGCGGACACCTCCTCGATGTCAATCTGGGTGCGCTTCCGGTTGTGCTGGCTCCCGACCGTGGTGTAGATTCGCTCGCGGGCGAGGTCCTCGTTCTCCGCCTCGACGTCCTTGGTGAACGGCTGGAAGCCGTCTCGGCTCTGGAACCGTCCACTCACCGTGTAGGTACTCATGTTCACCGATCCGGCAGGGACAGGGAAGTATCTTCCTAAAAATCGAGACGCGGCCGAACATCAGAAAAAGCAACGAAGAAGCGTTGAAACGCCCTTCGAGACGTAATTTGTTGTCGTCAGACGCGCGATCACCCGGCGAGGTCGGTCGCGTCGTGACCGAGTCGGATGGCCCCGCCGCCTGTCGGCGACAGGAATCCGAGAAGGGTACGGGTCGCGGTCGTCTTCCCGGCGCCGTTCGGCCGGAGAAAGCCGAACACTTCGCCGTCCTCGACGGTGAACGACGCGTCCTCGCTACCGCGAACGTCGCCGTAGTACTTCGTCAGAGACCGACGTTCGATTGCGGGCGTACCGTCGGCAACTCGGCGTCGAGTTTTAAAAAGGGGGAGCAGGATCGCCGGACCGGGCGCGGTCCCGTCAGGCGAGAGTCGAGCGAGGACCGGGGGGCGAAACGCGCGCGTCGGCCTCAGTCGATGAAGCCGAGCGTCTCCTCGATCCGACCCAGCTCCGGGCCGGTAGTGTCCTCGCCGACGACGTACCCCTCGTCGGTGGCGACGAGCCCGGAGCCGACGAGCGGCGCGCCGTAGTTGATCGTTCCGAGGTCGGCTCGCACGTCGAGCGCCTCCTCGACGGCCTGGAGCTCCGACTCGGTCGACTGGGGGTGGCAGAGGACGCCCGTGTCGTTGGCGACCGCGGCGGTGCCGACCGTTCGCACGTCGCCGAGGTCGCCGCGGACCACGGGGACGTCCAGCGTGTCTTTGATCGTCACGATCGACTCGCGCGGGAGGTCCGGGTGGACGTAGGCGCCGTAGTCGTTCGCGAGGACGACGTTCCCGGCCGCGTTGATCTCGCCGGGGAGCTCGCTGACCTCGCGGTCGGCGGCCTCGGCGATCCGCGACTGCTCCCGCTCGGTGGCCCGCGCGGAGACGAGAACCCCGTTCTCGTTCCCTGTCGCGAGTGAGCCGACGGTGTTGGCGCCGCCGACCGTCGTGAGGAGGGGCTCGGCGCCCAGTTCCTCGCCGAGCGCGTCGGCGAGCTCCTCGTCGACGTCCGGCCGGACCAACAGGAGGTCGTCGATCGCGCGGGCGAACACGCCCACGTACGACGAGCCGGTGAAGGTCGCCCGTAACACGTTACTCGGCGTGCTCGGCTTCGACGACCGGCTCGTCGTCTTCGACGAACCGGGCCGCGCGGACGCGGACCTTGCTCGGCGGGTTCTGTCGCCCGTTCGCCCAGACAGCCTCGTTGACCGAGGTGTCGATGACGACTTCCTCCTCGTCGACGGAGAAGTGCTGCGCGAGGTGTTCGCGGACGATCTTCATCGCGAAGTCGGCGCGTTCCTGGACCGGCTTGTCGTTGGCGTCGCGGAGCGGGACGGTGACGACGCGCTCCTCGAAATCACTCGTCGACATTTACTCGTCCAGGTCGTTCCGGCGCCAGTTGCGCCGCTTGGGGTTTCGCGTGACGTTCATGTCGGTCTTCATCATGACCCACGCGGGGACGCGGGTGTTCTGGCGTTCCGCCTTCGCCAGACGCTTCTTTTGGGCCTTCGACTTGTCTCCCATAGTGGCGCACACTTCCCCCGGGTCGCATAAAACCCCTTCCATACGGGGTCGCTCGGCAGCGTCGAATTCCGCGAGACGCACCGTGTCTCGGCGGGGTCAGAGCGCCCGTTCGGCGAGGTTTCGGTAGATCCGGCAACATCGATCGAGGACCTCGATCCCGACGCTCTCGGTCTCGGTGTGCGCCTCGCCGGGCTCGGAGGGCCCGCAGACGAGGGGCTCGGTACCGGCCTCGGCGAGCCAACCGGCGTCGGTCGCGTGGGGCTTGACGACGTGTTCGGGCGCGTCGAGCCCCAGCTCGTCGTGGACCTCGCGGGCCGCCGCGAGCGCGGCGTCGGCGAATGCGTCATCGCCGCAGGCCATCGGCGGGAGGTCCTGATCCACCTCCCACGCGACGCCGTCGACCGCCTCCGCGGCGCGACCGATATCGGCGCGGTCGCCCGGGACGGTGCGCTCGTCGATCGTCACCTCGCAGCGCTCCGGGATCACGTTCCACGTCTCGCCGCCGTGGACCATCGTCACCGCGAGCGACCCGGTCACGGATTCGCTGAAGACGGTCGCCTCCGGGGCGTCGAGCCCCCGAATCACGTCGATGGCGTCGCTCGCGCGGTAGACCGCGTTCTCGCCGGCCTCGGGCTCAGAGGCGTGCGCCGCGGTCCCGCTCGCGACGAGCGTGGAGGCACGCCGGCCCTTGTGCGCGACGACCACGTCGGTGACGCCCGGTTTCGAGTAGGCCGTCGATCCCTCGGCGACGACCGCGCGGCCGGGGGCGAACCCCTCCGCGATCGCGTGGCGCGCTCCCGTCCCGCCGACCTCCTCGCCGACGAACGAGGCGAACGCGAGTTCGCGGTCGGCCGGCGGCTCCGCGTCCCGGAACGCGAGCATGCAGGCCGCCACCGCGCCCTTCATGTCGGCCGCGCCGCGGCCGTATATCCGGCCGTCGCGGCGCTCGACGACGTAGTCGCCCGCGTTCCCCTCTCCGGTCGTCTGGCGGTCGGCCGGGGGAACCACGTCGTGGTGGCCCACGAGCGCGAGCGTGTCGGCGTCGTAGTCGTTCGTCTCGCCTTTATAAGCGATCACGTTTCCCACCGCGTCGCGCTCGATCCGCGCGTCGGTCTCCGCGCGGAGCCACTCCTCGATCGCGTCGCCGGCGGCGGTCTCGTCCTCGTGCGACGGGATCGCGACCAGCGTTTCGGTCAGGTCCGCGAGTTCGTTCATACGGTCGGGTCGGTGTTTGGCGGCTTAAAAACTGAGTGTGCAGATGTCATTTATACGCCGGTTGCGATGGCGCGCGCCTCCGAGCGCCGAGCGGGCGCGAGGAGCGCCGCGCGAGGGAGTCGGTCGCCCGGAGCAGCGCGGAGGGCGACCGACGAGGCTGGGGAGGTATGAGGTGCGGTGCTGTGCGGGGCAGGGTGGGACTCAAAGGGGCAGCCGATGAGGCGGGCGCAGGCGACGTAAGCACTGGAAGGAGCGAGCGTAGCGAGCGACTGAAGCGCACAGCGAGCGTGCGCCCGCCTCATCGGCTGGGGCTTTGGAGGTGTTCACCGTCGATCCGTAGTCATCGATTTATAAACGGGACCCCGCTCAGTGAATCACATCTTCCTCATAAGCGCGCGTGATTAATACGTCTCCGAGCCCTTACCCCAACCATGTCTAATCAGCTCGAAACCGCGACGCTCGGCGGCGGGTGCTTCTGGTGTACCGAGGCGGCGCTCGAACTGCTCGACGGCGTCGAGTCGGTCACGTCCGGCTACGCCGGAGGCCACGCCGACGACCCCACGTACAGACAGGTCTGCTCCGGCAACACCGGCCACGCCGAAGTCGTGCAGGTGGAGTTCGATCCCGACGTGATCGCCTACGACAAGGTGCTGGAGGCGTTCTTCGAGGTCCACGATCCGACCCAGCTCAACCGACAGGGCCCGGACGTGGGGACCCAGTACCGCTCGATCGTACTCACCCACGACGACGAGCAGCAGGAGGTTGCCGAGGCGTATATCGAGGCGCTCGACGAGGAGTACGACGACGACGTGGTGACCGAGATCGAGCCGCTGGAGACGTTCTACCGCGCCGAGGAGAAGCATCAGGACTACTTCGCAAAGAACCCCGACGACGCCTACTGCACCTTCCACGCCAAACCGAAGATGGAGAAGGTCCGCGAGAAGTTCGAGGCGAAAGTCGCGAAGTAGGGCGTTTGCGATATCGGAAAACGCGTGTTTGAACGCTTGAACGATTGTTTATAAGCGATCATCGATAGGAGTACGCCGGTAGAAATCTCCAAAGTCCCAGCCGCTCGGTGATACGTGATCGACGGCTCTGCGGTGAACACCTCCAAAGCCCCAGCCGTGGGGAGCGCGCACGCTCGCTGCGCTCCTCGTCACTCGCTTCGCTCGTTCCTGCGGTGCTTACGTCGCCTCCGCGCTCCCCACGGCTGCCCCTTTGAGTCCCACCCGACCGCACCGCCCCGCACCTCACGCCTCCCCAGCCTCGTCGGTCGCCCTCCGCGCTGCTCCGGGCGACCGACTCCCTCGCGCGGCGCTCCTCGCGCCCTTATCAGGGCGCTCGGAGGCGCGCGCCACCGCGATCGGCCATTTATAAACACTCATCACCCGATCCCTCTCCACTCCCGATCGCGTTCGCCCGGCAACCTCGCGGTCGAACGGTAGACCTTTGCCGCCCCCGGTGTGAGCGGGCGTATGGTCTCGCTGGGACTGGTGGTGGCGCGGTTCAACGACTCCGTCACGGAGCCGATGGCCGAGGCCGCCCGCGAGGCGGCCGCCGACCGCGACGCCGTCATCGTCGACGAACTGAGCGTGCCGGGTGCCTACGACAGCCCGCTGGCCGCCGACCGGCTCGCGCGCCGCGACGACGTCGACGCCGTCGCGGTGGTCGGCGCCATCGTCACCGGCGACACCGACCACGACCACGTGATCGCGAGCGCGACCGCCGACAAGCTCACGCAGGTGAGCCTCGACCGCGACACCCCCGTCACGTTCGGCGTGAGCGGGCCGGGGATGTCCGGCGCGGAGGCGCGCGAGCGCATCGACAAGGGCGCGGACGCCGCCGAGGCCGCGATCGACCTCGCGGAGGAACTCGAATGACCGGCGGAGACGACACACGGAGGACACCACAATGAGCGACGCATACGACTTCTCAGAGCGGATCGGACGCGTAGCACCCAGCGCCACGCTGGCGATATCGAACCTCGCAGCCGAAAAGGAGGCCGAGGGCGCCGACATCGTCGACCTGTCGGTCGGCGAGCCCGACTTCGACACCCCGGAGAACATCGTCGAGGCCGGCAAGGACGCCCTCGACGCGGGTCACACGGGCTACACCTCCTCGAACGGGATTCCCCAACTCAAGGAGGCCATCGCCGAGAAGCTCCGCGGCACCGGTATCGACGCCGACGCCGACGAGGTGATCGTCACCCCCGGCGGCAAGCAGGCGCTGTACGAGACATTCCAGACGCTGATCGACGACGGCGACGAGGTCGTCCTCCTCGATCCGGCGTGGGTCTCCTACGAGGCGATGGCGAAGCTCGCCGGCGCCGACCTCTCGCGGGTCGATCTGGCCCCGCACGGGTTCCAGCTGGAGCCCGCCCTCGATCAGCTCGCGGAGACGGTCTCGGACGACACCGAGCTGCTCGTCGTCAACTCCCCGTCGAACCCCACGGGCGCCGTGTTCTCGGAGGCCGCCTTGGAGGGCGTCCGCGACCTCGCCGTCGAACACGACGTCGCCGTGATCTCCGACGAGATCTACGAGCAGATCACCTACGACGCCGACCATCTCTCGCTCGCGAGCCTCGACGGGATGGCCGACCGGACGGTCACGATCAACGGCTTCTCGAAGGCGTACTCGATGACCGGCTGGCGGCTCGGCTACCTCCACGCGACCGAGGAGTTCGTCGGGCAGGCCGGCAAGCTCCACTCGCACTCCGTCTCCTGCGCTGTGAACTTCGTCCAGCGCGCGGGCGTCGAGGCCCTCGAGAACACCGACGAGTCGGTCACGGAGATGCGCGACGCGTTCCGCGACCGTCGCGACCTCCTCGTCGACCTGTTCGACGAGCACGGCGTCGACGTCGACGTGGGCGACGGCGCGTTCTACATGATGATCCCGGTAGATGAGGACGATCAGGCGTGGTGCGAGGCCGCCATCGAGGAGGCCTCCGTCGCCTGCGTCCCCGGCAGCGCGTTCAACGCGCCGGGGTACGCCCGTATCTCGTACGCCGCGAGCGAGGAGCGCCTCCGCGAGGCGGTCGACCGACTCGTCTCGAACGACCTGCTGTAGCGCTCGAACCGCCACCGCAGCACATTTTCTCGGCGGCCACGAAGCCAACTCCATGGACGAGTCCGAGCGGGAGGCAATACTCGATCAGGTCACCAGTCAGAGCGCGACGGTCGGCGCCTCGGTCCCGGACACGGTAACTATTGATGGAACCGAGGTCGACCTCTCCGAGTTCATCGTGGAGACGCGAGCGATCGAGACGGTCCCGGCCGAGATCGACCGAAAGGTCTCGTCGGTGAAGACGACGCTCCGCGCGGAGCGCGAGCGACGGATGGCTCGTCTGAGAGGCGAGAACGGTGACACTGAGACCACCGATACCGACGCGATCGACCTCCCGCTCGATCGCGAGACCGCCGAGACGCTCGCCGACGAGATCGTCGGGATCGACCGGGCGCTGAACGCCTTAGAGACGATCCGTCATCCCGACTTCGCCGACGAACACGATTCAGCGACGCTCGACGGCCACGAGCGCTGGCTCTCCTTCGTCGACGCCGTGCGGGACTGACCCAAACCGACACGGCCGACCGTCACGGCCGAGCGATGCGACGTTCCGAAACCCTTACTCCCGGAGCGGAACACCTCAGCGTATGAGCGATACGTCCGACTCGACGGATGACGCGGGGGAGGCGCCCGACGGGGGCGACGACGCCGCGGCCGCCGTCGACGCCGAGGAAGTCCGGCACGTCGCGGATCTGGCTCGCGTCCGGCTTGACGACGACGAGGTCGCGGCGTTCGCCGACCAGTTCGGCGACATCCTCGACTACTTCGAGGCGCTCGACGAGGTGCCCGAGACCGAGCGAGAAGAGGAGCTCGTCAACGTGATGCGCCCCGACGAGGTCGAGGCGGGGCTTTCACAGGAGGAGGCGCTGTCGAACGCCGAGGAGACGGAAGACGGCTTCTTCGTGGGGCCGAAGGTGTCGTAGATGGCGGCCGACCACAACGCCTTCATCACGGAGGAAACGATCGAGGGCGATGCGGACGCTGAGGGACCCCTCGCGGACGCGACCGTCGCGGTCAAGGACAACATCTCCACGGAGGGGATCCGGACCACCTGCGGCTCGGAGATGCTCGCCGACTACGTCCCGCCGTACTCCGCGACGGTGGTCGACCGCCTCACGGAGGCGGGCGCGACGATCGTCGGGAAGACGAACATGGACGAGTTCGGGATGGGGACGACCACGGAGACCTCCGCGTTCGGCCCGACCAAGAACCCGGTCGACCCGGAGCGCGTCCCGGGCGGCTCCTCGGGCGGGTCAGCGGCCGCGGTCGCCGCGGGCGAGGCCGACGTGGCGCTCGGCTCGGACACGGGCGGGTCGGTGCGCTGTCCGGCCGCGTTCTGCGGCGTCGTCGGCATCAAGCCAACCTACGGGCTCGTCTCGCGCTACGGCCTCGTCGCCTACGCGAACTCGCTCGAACAGATCGGGCCGATCGCGGGCACCGTCGAGGAGGCCGCGGCCGCGCTCGACGCCATCGCGGGCCCGGACCCGCACGACGGAACCACTCGGGACCTGAGCGAGGTCGAGGGCGCGGACCCCGACGCGAGCTACGCGGCGGCCGCAGACGGCGACGTGGACGGACTCACCGTCGGCGTCCCCACGGAGCTGTTCGAGGGCGCCGACGAGCGCGTCGTCGAGACGGTCGAGGCCGCGATCGCGGATCTGGAGGCGCAAGGAGCCGAGACCACCGAAATATCGCTCCCATCCGTCGAGCACGCGGTGCAGGCGTACTACGTCATCGCGATGGCCGAAGCCTCCTCGAACCTCGCGCGCTTCGACGGCGTGCGGTACGGGAGCCGCGCCGAGTCGGACGGCAACTGGAACGAGTCGTTCGCGGAGACGCGCGAGGAGGGGTTCGGCGCGGAGGTCAAACGCCGGATCCTGCTGGGCACGTACGCGCTCTCGGCGGGCTACCATGACAAGTACTACAAGAAGGCGCAGGACGCCCGGGCGTGGGTCCGGCGGGACTTCGAGGACGCGTTCGCGGACGTGGACGTGATCGCGTCGCCGACGATGCCGGTGCTCCCCTTCGAGCTCGGCGAGAGCCTCGACGACCCGCTCCGGATGTACCTCGCGGACGCGAACACGACGCCGGTGAACCTCGCGAACCTCCCCGCGATCTCGGTTCCCGCGGGCGAGGCCGACGGGCTCCCCGTCGGCCTCCAGCTCGTCGGGCCGAAGTTCGACGAGGAGACGGTGATCCGCGCCGCGAGCGCGGTCGAGGACAGATGAGCCTGACCGACGAGGAGCGGAGCCGGCTCGCCGACATCGTCCGGCTCCAGCCGACGAAGAACGGCGAGCTGCAGGACGCGTGGGGGCTCGACGGCGGCAGCGAGGTCCACCAGTACCTCGAGAACCACCTGAAGGAGTACTACTACCGCGACGACGATAGCCTGATCCGGTCGACCGCCGAGGCGAACGACCTCGTCGACGTCGAGCCCGGGATCGAGGCCGACGCCGTCGCCAAGGGCGGCGCGCCGGAGACGATCCGCGTCCCCGAGCTGGAGGCGCGGGTGTTCGAGGTCGTGGCGGCCCCCGACGAGCGCTCGCAGTCGGTCGTGGCCGTGCTCAACGCGGTCCGCGAGGCGTTCGACCTCGACCCCGACGTGGACGAGGTGCGGCGCGCGCTCCGGAGCCTGGAACGCAAGAACGTCGTCGAGGTCGTCTACCGGACCGTGCCGACGTTCAAGCTGGCCGTCGAGCGCGACGAGATCACCGTCGAGATCGCGGAGTAGCTCGCCGCCGAAGCCGCCGGCCCTCCCGCCGGCGCGGCGACCGCGGAGGAACGCCGTTCCGCAACGACACCTTATAAGCCGTCGGGGCCGGAACCCTCTCGGTAATGCTACAGGGGGTCAACGTCGCGCTCGGCGTCTCGGGGAGCATCGCGGCGGTGAAGGTCGTCGAACTCGCCCACGAGTTGCGCCGCCGCGGCGCGAGCGTGCGCGCCGTCATGTCCCCGGCGGCGACGAACATCGTCCACCCGTGGGCGGTCGACTTCGCGACCGACGAGCCCGTCGTCACCGAGATCACCGGGAGCGTCGAACACGTCGAGCTGTGCGGCCGGGACGGGTGGGCCGACGTGCTCCTGCTCGCGCCCGCGACTGCGAACACCGCCGGGAAGGTCGCGGCCGCGATCGACGACACCCCGGTCACGACCTGTGCGACGACCGCGCTCGGCGCGGACGTGCCGGTGGTGATGGCGCCGGCGATGCACGAGCCGATGTACGACCACCCGGGCGTGCTGGAGGCGCTCGACCGCCTGGAGTCGTGGGGCGTCCGCTTCGCCGACCCGCGGATCGAGGAGGGGAAAGCGAAGATCGCTACTGAGGACGACATCGTCACGGAGGTCGCCCGCGCGACGACGTCCCAGACGCTCTCCGGAGCGCACGTCGTCGTCACCGCGGGCGCGACGAAAGAGCGGATCGACCCGATCCGGATCCTGACGAACCGGGCGTCGGGGAAGACCGGGCGGGCGGTCGCCCGGGCGCTGTACGTCCGGGGCGCGACCGTGACGCTGGTGCAGGACGGCCCCGAGGTCCCCTACGCCGACGTGGTCGCGGTCGAGACTGCGGAAGAGATGATGGAGGCGTGTCGCCGGACCGCGGCCACCGCGGACGCGCTGGTCTCCGCGGCGGCGATCTCCGATTTCACCGCCGACGCGGTCAACGAGAAGATCCGCTCCGGATCGCCGCTGTCGGTCGATCTGGAGCCGACGCCGAAGCTGATCGACTCGGTGCGAGAGGCGTACCCGGACCTCCCGATCGTCGGGTTCAAGGCCGAGACCTCCGGCGACGACGACGCGATGGTCGCAGAGGCCGAGCGGATCCGCGACCGAGTCGGGCTCGCGTTCGTCGTCGCCAACGACGCGAGCGTGATGGGCGACGACGAGACCCGCGTCCTCCTCGTCGGCGAGGAGGGGACCGAGCCGGAGGAGGCGGCCGGCTCGAAGGACGCCGTCGCGGGCCGGATCGCCGACCGGCTGGCCGCGGATCTCGGGCGATCGGCGTAAGGACGAACCGATCGGGCCGACCGCGCGTTCGCCCCTCGCTACCCCGAAACCGTCGCGGATACAAACTGTTTTGAGGCGGTAGAAGAAGGATCGGGACAGAGATACACATGTGCATAGAGACGGCGAAACTCGGCTCCGTCGGAGGTGTGGTGGGTGGCTGACACCGACGGCGACACCGACGCCGGTAGCGAGGCCGCGGGCGGCGGCGTGGGTGACGGGGACGCAGGTTCCGGCAGCGACCCGGAGTACGGGTCTCCGTCCGCCCCGACGGGAGGGCTCGTCGTGCCCGTCGAACCGACTCAGACCCTCCGCGCGACGATCTCGCACGCGGTCGAGGCGGCGGTCGAGGACGGCTTCTCGGCGATCCACCTCGTGGAGATCGCGTCGTGGCGCGACGGCGATCCGGGCGCCGAGGACCGTGCCGCGTCGGCCGAACGCGTGCTCGAACGCGCCGAGGCGTGGGCGAACTCCGACCTCGACGACCTCGACGGGGAACGGCCCCCGGTGACGGTCGCGACTGAGCTCATCGGCGGCGACGAGTACCTGTTCGGGCCGGACGACTACGTCCGGGTGCTCGCCGCCTACGCGGAGGAGCACGGCGCCGACGCGGTGCTGCTCGACCCGGAGTACAGCCCCGTCGGCAACACCACCCTGCTCCAGCCGCTGGAGTTCGCGCTGTCGAACACCTCGCTGACCGTCGAGACGGCGCCGGTGACCCGGCCGACCCGCCGCGAGCGGCTCCGGAGCGAGGCGACCGGAAAGCGGTCCCTCGCGATGTTCGGCTTCTCGCTGGCCTTCTACCTCTTGCTCGGCGACCCGTTCTACTGGTTCGACTGGGTGACCGGCGTCGCGACGGCGGCGATCGTCTCGATCACCCTCTCGAGCGTCAGCATCGACGTCGAGCCCGCGATCCCGCGGACGCCGATGCGGGTGCTCCGCGGCGTGATCTACGTCCCCGTCCTCCTCTTCGAGATCGTCAAGGCGAACGTGGAGGTCGCGCGGGTGATACTGGACCCGCGACTCCCGATCGAGCCGACGATGAACCGGATGCGCGTGATCGTCGGCAGCGGGCTCCCGCTGATGACGCTCGCGAACTCGATCACGCTGACGCCGGGAACGCTGACGGTCCGCGCCCGCGACAGCGACCTGTACGTCCACTCGCTCATCCCGTCGGCCCGCGACGGGCTCTTCGACGGCTCCTTAGAGCGCTGGACGCGGTTCGTCTACTACGGACGGGCGTCTGCGCGGCTCCCCACTCCCCGCGAGCGCGACGACTGCGCAATTTTGCAGGGGCCGGACGCGACCGAGGAGCTGCCGATCGTCGCCGCCGACGGCGGAGCGTCGCCCGTTGACGAGGACGACGAGGCGGAAACGGAGGAGGTGACCGGCGAATGAGCGTCGTCGACGCCGCGCTCGTCGCCGGCTACACGGTCGGCGACTTCCTGCTCCTCGCGGCCGCGGGGTTCACCGTGCTCGCGATCGGGATGCTCTATCGGGCCGTGAAGGGCCCGACGATGCAGGACCGGGTGCTCGCGGTGAACGTCCTCGGGACGAACACCGTCGTCATCCTCGCAATCCTGAGCGCCGCGCTCTCGGAGCCGACGTTCCTCGACATCGCTCTGGTGTACGCGCTGTTGAACTTCCTGATGGCGATCGCCATCTCGAAGTTCACCGTCGAGCGGGGTGGTGTGCTGTGATGGACGCGCTCGGGACCGCCCGCGTGGCGCTCGTCGTCGCCTTCACGCTGCTCGGGCTGTTCTTCTCGTTCGTCTCGATGACGGGCGTCCTCCGGCTGCCGGACGTGTACTCGCGGGCGCACACCGCCTCGCAGGCGGACACGCTCGGCGCCGGCTTCGGGCTGGCCGCGGTCGCGCTGACGATCGGCTGGGAGGCCGCCGGCGTCAAGAGCGTGCTCCTGCTGTTCTTCATCTTCGTAACGAACCCGACGGCGGCCCACGGGATCGCCCGGGCCGCCTTCGAGGAGGGGATCGTGCCGTGGACCGAGGGGGACGAGCGCCGATGACGGTTTCCGGCTTCGCCTCCCCGGTCGCGGCGCAGGTCACCGCGATCGAGGCGAGCCTGCTCGCGTTCGTCGTGCTCACGGCGCTCGCGACCGCGCTCGCCCGAGACGTGCTCGCGGCGGTCATCGTCTTCGGGGCGTACAGCCTTGGGATGGCCGCGCTGTACACGTTCTACCGCGCGCCCGACGTGGCGCTGACGGAGGCCGCGATCTCGGCCGGCGTGACGACCGTCCTGCTGCTGTTGACGCTCGCGAAGACGACCCGGATCGACCACGACGCGGTCTTCGAGGAGGTGAACCTCCCCGCCGCGGGCGCCGCCGGGTTCCTGTTCGCCGGGCTGCTGCTCACCATGGGCGACATCCCGGCGATCGGCTCGCCGGACGCGCCGGTCTGGTCGAACCCGGACGTGACGCAGTGGTACCTCACGGAGACGTACGCGCAGACGCACGTCGAGAACACGGTGATGGCGGTGCTGGCGGCGTTCCGTGGGTTCGACACCTTCGGCGAGGCGGTCGTCGTCTTCGCCGGCGGGATCGCGGCGCTGATCGTACTCCATCGAGAGGTGTTCGCATGAGCGACGACGTCGACGACACCGATATGACCGACACAACCACCGACGCGGCCGCGGACAGCGAGGCAGGGGCATCCGCTGACGCCGACTCCGACCTCCCGCCGCACCGCGCCGCCCCCCGGTCGGGACGGCTCGACTCCGAGGAGCGGCAGGGGACGCCATACACCGAGAGCCAGGTGATCATGCCGACCGTGAAGATCGTCGCGCCGTTCGCGTTCACCTTCGGCCTCTTCATCACCTTCCACGGGAGCGGCTCGCCTGGCGGCGGGTTCCAGGGTGGCGCGATCATGGCCGCGGTGGTGTTCATGATCGCGTTCGCGTTCGGCATCGAGTCGACGCGGGACTGGCTCGCGAACACCGTCGTCGTCGCGCTCGCGGTCGGCGGCGCGCTCGCGTTCGCCGGCATCGGGCTCGTCCCGGTCGCGCTCGGCGGGGCGTTCCTCCAGTACGACCTCCTCCCGATCCCGATCCTCGATCCCGTCAAGTACGGGATGGAGGGCGTGGAGGTCGTCGGTATCGCCCCCATCGTGAGCGGCGTGCTCATGGGGCTGTTCTTCCTGCTCGCGAGGGGGTTCAACTCCGAGGGCAGCGGGTTCGGAAACGGCTCTCTCGGCGAGGACGGGTCGATCGACGAGACCGGTTCCCTCGAAGAGGACGCGGCCGACGCCGGAGGTGACCGATGACGGACGCCATCCTCGACGCCGTGTCGGGGGTCGCTCCCGTCCTCGCGTCCGGGACCGCGACGGCCTCGGCGGTCGACGTGTTGACGACGAGACACGCGTACGTCGCGTTCGCGCTGCTACTGTGTATCGGGCTCTACATGATGATCGCCAATCCCAACCTCGTGAAGAAGATTATCGGCCTCAACCTGTTCCAGACGGCGATATTCCTGCTGTTCATCACCTCGGCGTACGTCGAGGGCGGCGCGATGCCGATCGTTCCCGAGGGCGCGGCCGAGACGGAGACGTTCGTCAGCCCGCTCCCGCACGTGATCGTGCTCACCGCCATCGTCGTCGGCGTGAGCCTCACCGCGGTGGGGCTCGCGCTCTGTATCCGGATCTACGACGAGTACGGGACGCTCCGAACCGACGTGCTCCGAGAGCTGCTGCGCGACGAGGGATCGCTCCCGGAACGACCGTCCGTCGGCGGGGCCGGCGGAGGTGAGACCGATGAGTGACGTGCTCCTCCCTGTTGCCATCGCCCTCCCGCTCGTCGCGGCGACGCTCCCGATCGCGCTCGGGCTGAAGTACGAACGCGCGGGCTGGCCGGTCGCGGCGGTCGCGACGACCGCCCTGGCAGGGCTCGCGACCGCGATCGGCGTCGAGGTGGCCCGCGACGGGACGCTCTCGCACGCGCTCGGCACGTACGAGCCGCCGATCGGGATCGAGCTGGTGGCCGACGAGCTGTCGGTCGCGGTGCTCGCGCTGGTCGCCGTCGTCTCGCTGGCGACGCTCGCGTTCGCACGGGTGGCCGGCCCGCGGGGCAACGCGTTTTACAGCGGGTACCTGCTCTTAGTCGGCGGGCTCACCGGACTCGTGCTCACGGGCGACCTGTTCAACATGTTCGTCTTCCTGGAGATCGTCGGGATCTCGACGTACGCGCTTATCGCGGCCGACCGGTCCGGCGCGAGCGCGTACGCCTCGCTGAAGTACCTCGTGGTCGGGACGGTCGGCGCCTCGCTGTACCTGCTGGGCGTCGGCTACGCCTTCCTCGCGACGGGGACGCTGAACATGCTCGACATGCAGGTCCAGATCGTCGAGCAGGCGAGCTACGCCGACCCGCTGATCCGCGCGAGCTACGCGCTGATCGTCGCCGGGCTCGGGCTGAAGATCGCCGTGTTCCCGATCCACGCGTGGCAGCCGGACGCGTACCAGCGCGCGCCGGACGCGGTGACGACCATCGTCGCGGCGCTCGTGTCGACCGCGAGCGCGTACGCGCTGATCCGGGTGTCATACACCGTTTTCACGGTCGACTTCCTCGCGGCCAACGACGCGATCACGACGGTGATGCTGATCGTCGCCGGCGCATCGATCCTCGCGGGCTCCGCGCTCGCCGCGATGCAGTCCGACCTCAAGCGGATGTTCGCGTACTCCTCGGTCGCCCAGTTCGGGATGATCGTCGCGGCGGTCGCGCTCGCGAACGAGACCGCGCTGCTCGGCGGAATCGTTCACCTGGTCGGCCACGGCCTGCTGAAGTTCGGGCTGTTCCTCGGGGTCGGCCTGCTGGCGCTCGGCTACGGCGCCCGCGAGCTCGACGACCTCGCGAGCGCAGCTCGGTCCGCCCCCTACACGGCTGGGGCGGTCGCCCTGCTCGGGCTCGGGCTCGTCGGGATCCCGCCGTCGATCGGCTTCCTCGGGAAGTGGTACATCGGCGTCGGCGCGGTCGAGGCGAGCATGGGCGGAGGCGACCCCGCCGGAATCGGGATCGCGGTCGTGATCTTCGTCAGCACGCTGTTCACGCTGTCGTACGTCGCGCGAGTGATAGAGCGGTTCTACTTCGCGGGCGTCGGGCTCTCTGACGGGCACGGCGACGGTAGTCACGGTGACGAACACGGCGACGGCTCCGACCACGGCGTCGCGGCCGACGGCGGCAGCGAGTCGCCGTCCGCGCAGACCACCGACGCCCTGATCGGCGGCGACGAGGGGAACGACAGCCCCCTCACGCCCGTCGCTGGCGCGCCGCGGTCGCGGTTCGTTCCGGACCGCGTCCCGCCGGCGCCGCTCGTGATCCTGATCCTCGCGGCGCTGACGACGGTCGCGCTCGGCTTCGGCGGCTACGCGCTGTTCGAGTGGTTCGATCCGTTCCTCACGGAGGTGTTCGCATGATAGAAGCTACACCCGATATACGTCCCCTACTGGCGGTCCTCGTCTCGTTCGTCGCGGCGTTCTTCATCGTCGCGTCGCACCGTTCCCCGAACGTCCGCGAGGGGTGGACGATCGCGGCGGCGGTCGCGAAGTTCGCGATCGTCGCCTCGATGCTGCCGGCGGTCCTCGACGGCGCAGTGTTCGAGTGGTCGCTCGGCGCGTTCCTGCCCGGGATCGAGTTCGTGTTGCGCGCGGACGCGCTGGGAATGCTGTTCGCGTTCCTCGCGAGCGGGCTGTGGATCGTCACCTCCTTCTACAGCATCGGCTACATGCGCGGCAACGACGAGACCAACCAGACCCGGTACTTCGCCGCGTTCGCGGTGTCGCTGTCGGCGACGATGGGGATCGCGTTCGCGGGCAATCTCGTGACGATCTTCGTCTTCTACGAGATCCTCTCGATCGCGACGTACCCGCTCGTCGCCCACGACGAGACCGACGAGGCCCGCGCGGCGGGCCGGAAGTACCTCGCGTACACGATGTTCGGCGGCGGCGTGCTCGTCCTCGCGGGGACCGCCCTCGTCTACCTCATCGCCGGCAATGTGTCGTTCACGGCCGGCGGCATCGAGGAGCTGGCGAACGCCGACCCCGGCCTCGCGATGCTCGCCTTCTTCCTGCTGGCGATCGGATTCGGCGTGAAGGCCGGGATCATGCCGCTCCACCAGTGGCTCCCCGAGGCGATGGTGGCGCCGACGCCCGTCTCTGGACTGTTACACGCGGTCGCGGTCGTCAAGTCCGGCGCGTTCGGCGTCTCGCGGGTCGTCCTAGACGTGTTCGGGCCGGAGCTCGTCTTCGACCTCTCGCTCCCGCTCGGCTTCTCGGCCGGACTGGTACTCTCGACTATCGGAGCGATCACGCTGACGGCGGCCTCGATCATCGCCATGCGGAAGGACCACCTGAAACAGCGGCTCGCCTACTCGACGGTGAGCCAGCTGAGCTACATCATCCTCGGGCTCGGGCTGTTCGGCTGGTACGGGCTCGTCGGCGCGCTGCTCCACATCCCGGCGCACGCGTTCATGAAGCTCACCCTGTTCTTCTGTGCCGGAAACCTCCACGTCTCGACGCACACCGACTACATCTCCGAGATGGCGGGGATCGGCAAGCGGATGCCCCTGACGATGGGGGCCTTTACCGTCGCCTCGCTCGGGATGGCCGGAATCCCGCTGTTGGCCGGGTTCGTCAGCAAGTACTACATGCTGATCGGCGGGATCCGGATGGGCGCCGAACTCACCCCGGTCGCCTACTACCTCGTCGGCGCGCTGCTGCTCTCGGGGGTCCTCAACATCGCGTACTTCTGGCCGGTGATCTACACCGCCTTCTTCGAGTCGGAGGACGCCCACGACGCGAAGCCGCTCGTCGACTTCCGGCTGGGCGGGGAGTCGCGGTCGACGCTGCCGGCGACCGATGGTGGCCGCGCAGCTGACGACGCGGCGACGGACGGGGGCCGCGCAGCGGACGACGCGGCCACAGACGGTGGCCGGCCGGAAGATGGTGGCAACGATGACGACGACGAAGGCGCCGACGACCCCGATATCGACGAGGTCGTCGAGAGCGCCGAGGGCGACTCGGCGGTCAACGCCGGGGACGCGGAGTCCGCCGGTGACGACGCCGAGGTCCCGGACGACTCCGACATCCCAGACGCGGAGATGGACGACCTCCCGACCGACGAGGACGGGGTTGTCCGGCCGGACTTCGACACGAGCGACCGAGACTTCTCCGAGCCCGCGGAGCGCGTCGACACCGGCGACTACGCGGTCGACCAGCGACCCTCCGACGCCGACGTGCCGTTCGGCGTGGGGCGCGGCGACGACTCGGAAACGGACGACACCGATCCGGACGACGCCGGTGCTGACGACCACGAGGCCCATGACGACCACACAGACCTCGCAGATCACGACGACCACGGCTACGCCGGCGGACCGCCCGCGGGCGGCTGGGAGCACATTGCCGGGCTCGACGCCCTCCGCGGGCGCGAGTCGACGTGGTTCACGCTCGCGCCGATCCTCACCGCGATGAGCCTCGCGGTGCTGCTCGGCGTGATCCCCTACGAGATGGGCTTCCTGGAGCTGATCGAGCTCATCGTTGACACGCGGCTCCCCGAGGGGGTGATGCGGCCGTGAACCCGATTCTTACCTCCGTTCCGCCGTACGTACTGCTCGCGTTCGCCGCGCTCGCCGTGCTCGCGCTCCCGCGCCGGTCCGGTCACGCAGTGGCCGCGCTGGCGACCGCGTTCACGTTCGCGCAGGCCGTTCTGCTCGGCGACGGCGGGACGGGAGCGCACCTCGCGACGCAACTGTTCGGCTTCGACGTGGTCTTCCTCAACGTCGATCAGTTCTCGCTGTTGATGGGGGTCGTCGTCGGCTTCCTCGCGACGGCGGCGGTGCTGTACGCGTACGGCACCGAGGCCCCGACGTGGGTGACGGCGTTCGCGCTGATCTACGTCGCCACGACGGTCGGAACGATCTACGCCGGCGACTGGCTCACCCTGATCTTCTTCTGGGAGCTGATGGCCGTCACCTCGACACTGCTGGTGTGGCAGTACGGCGGGGCGGCGGTCCGGGCGGGCTACCGCTACGCGCTGTTCCACGGGATCGGCGGGACGGTCTTCCTCGGCGCGGTCGTCGTCCACGGCGCGTCGATGCTCGGGAGCGTGCCGGCGGCCGAGATATTCCTGTTCTCGTCGACGACCGGGATCCACGCCTCCGCGACGGTGCTCGCGGCGATTGGAATCGGCGTCAACTGCGGGTTCATCTTCTTGCACACGTGGCTGCCGGACACCTACCCGCGCCCGCACGTCGCGGCGTCGGTGTTCCTCTCGGTGTTCACGACGAAGACCGCAGTGTACGTGATGTACCGCGCGTTCCCCGAGGGCGGCATGTGGCTCGCGTACCTCGGCGGGTTCATGGCGGTGTACGGCGCCTTCTTCGCGCTGCTACAGTACGATCCGCGACGCCTGCTGTCGTACCATATCCAGGCGCAGGTCGGCTACATGCTGGCGGGGCTCGGGCTCGCGACCGCCGTCGGCGACTTCGCGGTCACCGGCGGGTTCGCGCACCTGTTCAACAACGTCCTCTACAAGAGCCTGCTGTTCATGGCGGTCGGCGTCGTGATCTACCGGACCGGCGTGGAGGACATCAGGGACATGGGCGGGCTCTGGCGGGTGATGCCGGTCACCTTCCTCGTGTACCTCGTCGGCGCGGCGTCGATTACTGCCGTTCCGGGGTTCAACGGGTTCATCTCGAAGGGGATGGTGATCGACTCCGCGCACAAGATCCACAACTTCGAGCTACTCTTCGGCGAGGGGTTACTCTGGTGGCTGCTGATCCTCGGCGGCGTGGGGACGTTCATGTCGTTCATCAAGCTCGGCTACTACATGTTCTTCCACGGCTCGGCGACGCTGTCGCCCAAGGACGCCACCGCGTTCCAGACCGCCGGGATGGTGCTCGCGGGCGGCGCGTGCGTCTTCTTCGGCACGCCGCTCACCTACACCTACCTCGTCGATCTGATGCCGTTCACGGCCGAGGTTGCGCCGGAGCTGCACCCCTACAGCGCGAGCCACCTGACCGAGTCGGCGTGGCTGCTGGGGGCCGGCTTCGTCGGCTTCTTCGCGCTGAAGCGCCCGCTTGGCTGGCTCGCCCACCACATGCGGGACATCGACGCCGTGACGTACCCCGCCGCGTTCTACCTCGCTCGCGGGTCGGTCTGGGGAGTCACCGAGCTGTGGGCCGCCGTCGACCGCTGGGTGATGCACGCGATCGCGACCGTCGAGTGGATCGGGATGCATCCGCGCGAGACGCTCGGCCGCGCCGGCGCCGACGTCGAGATCCGGACCGGCATCGGTCGGAGCGTGCTCTTCTTAACGCTCGCCGCCGGCGTCGCGCTGTTCGTGTTCGTGCTCGGCTAGCACGACGCGCGCCAGTTTATAAGTGACCGATGGTCCTTCGCCCTCGCTCGTCGCCGGCCGGGCTCCATCGAAAGCGCATTTATAAAGTCTCCTCCGAGCGGACCCGTGAGTTCTTATTCCCCGAGCGGTGACGGACGGCCATGTTCACGGAGCGGTCCGACCTCGTCGCGGACGACGACCCGGTTCGAGGGTACGGCGTCGCGGTGACGCCCGGCCGGGAGGGACCGCTCGTCTTCGTCGCGGGCTACGGAGAGCCCAACCGGCTGTACGCCCGCGACGGCGACCGCTTCGTCGACACGGCCTGCGGCATCGTCGCCGACGGGACCAGACACGGAATGGGCGTGTGCGCGGCCGACCTCGACGCCGACGGCTGCGAGGAGGTGTACGTCCACAACTGCACCAAGGGCGCCGACGGCGGCGGCGACCCGGACCTCCTTTTAAACCGGCTCGAATCGGAGCGCTACCGCTGGACCGACCTGTTCGCGCTCGACGTGAACGCCGACCGGCTCGCCGTGCGCGCCGGGCGGTCGGTCGCCGCGCTCGACCGCCTCGGGACCGGTCGCTACGGCGTCGCCGTCTCCGGGTACGCCGGCCCGCTCTCCTTCTACGAGATCGGCGACGACGGCGAGATCACGGACATGGCCGACGCGGTCGGCCTGGAGGTCGACGGCGGCTGTCGGTCGCTGCTCGCGGTCCCGCACTGCTCGGGCGAGGGCGACCTGTTCGCGGGTGTCGAACGTGGACCGAACCGGCTGTTCCGGAACGACGGCGGCCACTACGACGCCGCCGACGGCGGCGCAGAACTCTCGGACCCGGCGGGCGACACGCGCGGGGCCGCCCTCGTCGACGAGGGGGGCCAGTTCGCCTTCGCGGTCGGAAACGAGAGCGGGCCGAACCGCCTCCTCCGGCGAGCGCCCGACGGCGGGTTCGTCGACGCCGCGCCGCCCGCGCTCCGCGACACCGGCCGCGTCCGGACCGTCGTCGCCGCCGACTTCGACAACGACGGGCGCGAGGAGCTGTTCTTCAACGCCTCGGGAGAGCCCAACCGACTCTTTGCTCGCGAGAACGATACCGACAGCGGACGGTGGCACCGGGTCGATCCGGGCCCGGCGGCCGAGCCGGACGGGTTCGGGACCGGCGCGGTCGCGGCAGACGTCGACGGCGACGGCGTCCTCGAACTGGTTGTCGTCCACGGCGAGGTCGCGGCCCAACCGATTTCGGTGTATAAGGACCCGAGCGCGGCGACCGCCGGATGGATCCGAATCCGCCCGACCACGCGCCACGGGGCGCCCGCTCGGGGGGCCGTAGTCCGGCTCGAAACGGCCGACGGCGTCCAGCGGCACACGATCGACGCCGGGGGCGGCTGCCTCTGTCAGACGGAGCCGGTGGCGCATTTCGGGCTCGGCGGGTCGACCCCGATTCGGGCCGACGTTCGGTGGCCGGACGGCCGCGAGCGAACGCTGGCCGACCCGACGGCGAACGCGGAGCTTACGGTCGAACATCCCTCGCGGACCGCGGGGTCGACCGGACGGCGACGGGGGCGCCGACACGTCGAGGAGGGCGGTAGTCGCCCCGCCAGTCAGTGAAGTCGGATCGCACGGCCAGAACTGCCGCCCTTCGCGGGTTCAAGTGTCCGGAGGCGTACGGACGGGTATGGTAGATCCGACTTCCGACCTCGAGGAGGACGTCGACGAGGAGTCCGCGCCGCGCTGTGCGACCTGTGGGGAGCCGGCGCTGGGCACCGGCCGCCGGACGGTGACGTGGGTCGACGGCGACGACGCCGTGTACCGACAGTTCTGTTCGCAGGCCTGTCGAGACGAGTGGACGGACGAGCGCCCCTCGACGGGGGGCTGATAAGGGGTCGGAGCGAGTGAGGGACCGCGACGGGGCGGTCGGACTCGCGACGCGTCGCGGGAGGCTTTTTCACCATAGGGGTGGTAGCGGGAGGTATGATATCGCTCGACGAGGCCGTGACGGCCCGACTGGAGTCGCACGGCGAACGGTTCGAGGTGCTGATCGACCCCGACGCCGCGCTCGCGATGAAGCGGGGCGAGTTCGAGGGCGACCTGGAAGACGTGATCGCCGCCGAAGACGTGTTCGAGAACGCGTCGCGGGGCGATCGCCCGGCCGAGGAGGACTTAGAGACCGTGTTCGACACGACCGACGCGCTGGAGATCATCCCCCAAGTCGTCGAGCGCGGGGAGATCCAGATCACCGCCGAGCAGCGCGAGGAGATGATGGAACGCAAGCACAACCAGCTCGTCACCACCATCACGCGCAACGCGGTGAACCCGCAGATGGACGACTCGCCGCATCCGCCCGAGCGCATCGAGCGCGCGCTCGAAGAGGCGGGCTTTCAGGTCGACCCGATGGAGCCGGTCGAGAACCAGGTCGACGACGCGCTGGAGGCGCTCCGGCCCGTCATCCCGATCCGGTTCGAGGAGGTGACGATGGCGGTCCAGCTCCCGGCCGACTACGCAGGCTCCGGACAGGCCCAGATCCGCGAATTCGGCGATCTGGAGCGCGAGGAGTGGCAGAACGACGGATCGTGGGTCGGCGTACTCACCTTCCCCGCCGGGCTCCAGAACGACCTGTACGACCTTGTCAACGAGGTCACGTCGGGCGAGGGCGACGCCCGCGTGATCAAAGACAAAGACGAGCTTCGAACGCGGTAAGTCGGCGCGCGGCGAGGGCCCACCCGCGTCCCCGCCCTCCCCCCCGACCGCCATACGTGCCGCGGCCGAGAGCTTCATACGCGGTCGCGGGCCTCTGTCTCGTCATGCACGAACGCGCGGCGGAGTTCGCGGAACGGGCGCAAGACCGACACGGTATCGACCTCGATGTGCTGGAGTTCGACGCGGGGACGGAGACCGCGGCCGCGGCCGCCGACGCCGTCGGCTGCGACACCGCAGCGATCGCCTCCACCATCGTGGTGTCGGTCTCGGGCTGGGAGGCCGGAGTCGACGAAGCGGCCGACGCCGACGAGGACCGACTCGTCGCGGCGATCACGAGCGGCGCGAACCGGCTCGACCTCGACGCGGTCGCGGAGCGGTTCGGCGCGACCTCGGCCTCGATGGCGGACCCCGAGCGGATCCGCGAGGTCGTCGGCTGGAGCATCGGCGGCGTCCCGCCGATCTGTCACGACGCCGCGCTCCCGACCGTTCTCGACCCGACGCTCACCGAGTACGACACGGTTCACGGCGCGGCGGGGACGCCGAGCGCGCTGTTCCAGATCGACCCGGAGACGCTCGCGGACCTCGCGGACGCGACAGTCGTCGACCTCACCGAGTGAGCGGAGCCGTCCGCGTCCGAACACCGGCGTCGAGTTGTTAAGTGAGGGTGCTCTCCCCGGCACGAATTATTAATATGAAGTTGTGAAATAACAATCTTTTTCTGTTAATCAGCGGTATCGATCGGTATGACTCACTCACGGCGGTCGGTGTTGCGGCGCGGCGCGGGGCTCGCAGCTGCGGGAACGGCGACATCGCTGGCCGGCTGTTCAGACGCCGCGACCGGTGACTCCGGAGACTCCGGGGAGTTCGACGCGGGTTACGCGGCCTTCTTCACCCTCAGCGACTGGGCGAATCGGGTCGCCGGCGACCACGCGAGCTTCGAGGACCCGGTCGACGTGGGACAGCTCGGCCACGGGTGGACGCCCGACGGGAACCTCGCCGCGGACGTGGCTTCGACGGACGCGTTCGTCTACCTCGACAACCCGGAGTTCTCGTGGGCGCAGGACCTGGCCGAGACGCTGGAGAGCGACTACGACACGGTCGCGGTGATCGACGGGCTCGCCGGGCTCGAAGAGGATCTGCTCGACTGGAACCACTCGCACGAGAGTGACGGCGGAGAAACCGGTCACGACGACGGGGAGAACCAGAGCCACGAGGACGAGGAACACGACGGCGGGCGGCACGACCCGCACGTCTGGGTCGATCCGGTGTTCGCCGCGGACATCGTCGACACCATCGCGTCGGGGCTCGGCGAGGCGGACCCGGACAACGCCGACGCCTACGCCGACAACGCGGCCGCGTACGCCGAGGAACTCGAGGCGGTCGACGCCGCCTTCGAGTCGATCGCCGACGAGGCCGCGCGTGACGTGGCGGTCATGGCTGGCCACAACTCCTTCCAGTACCTGGAGGCGCGCTACGGCTTCCGGCTCCACTCCCCGGTCGGCGTCTCGCCGCAGAACGAGCCGACGCAGAGCGAGATCGCCGACACGATCGAGCTCGTGAACGCGGAGGGGATCGACGCGGTGCTGTACGACCGCTTCGAGTCACCCACCCTCGCCGAGTCGATCGTCGAGAACAGCGACGCCACCGAGGCGCTTCCCGTCACGCCCGCCGGCGGGACGACCCGCGAGTGGAACGACGACGGGTACGGTTACCTCGAACAGATGACCGAGGTCAACGTCCCCGCCTTCGAGCGGGCGTTCGGGGCGCAGTGAGCGGTGCGGACGCCGGCTCGATCGACCGCTCGGTCAGCGAGCCGGCGACGGCGCGGCGACGGACTAAAAGAGCTAAACGTCCGGACGACCCAGATCGAACACACGCAGTGACCGAAATCGTCGACCTCGACGGAGTGACGTTCGCCTACGGCGACACCGTCGCCGTGAGAGACGTCTCCCTGACGGTCGAGGAAGGCGACTTCCTCGGGCTCGTCGGGCCGAACGGCTCCGGCAAGACTACCCTGCTTCACCTCATGCTCGGGCTCCACGAGCCCGACGAGGGGTCCGTCGAGCTGTTCGGCCGGCCGGTCGAGGAGTTCGACGACGGCGGCCGAATCGGCTACGTCTCGCAGAAGGCGACGAGCCGAGGCGGCGCAATGCCGGTCACCGTCCGCGAGTGCGTCACCATGGGTCGGTTCGCGCACGCCGGGCGAGGGCGGCTCTCTCAGGCCGACCGCGCCGCCGTCGCCGGCGCGATCGAGACGGTCGGCATCGGCGAGCTCGCCGACCGGCTCGTCTCAGAGCTGTCGGGCGGACAGAAGCAGCGAGCGTACATCGCGCGAGCCCTCGCGAGCGACGCGGACCTGCTCGCGCTTGACGAGCCGACGGTCGGCGTCGACGCCGAGTCGCGCGACGCCTTCTACGCCCTCCTCGATGAGCTCAACGACGAGGGAATCACCATCATCCTCATCGAGCACGACATCGGCGTCGTCACCGACCGCGCGAACCGCATCGCCTGTATCAACACCGAGCTGTACCACCACGGGGACACCGAGTCGTTCATTGAGAGCGACGCCCTCGCGGAGGCGTACGGCACCGCCGGACAGGTCGTCCACCACCACCACTGATGAGCGGGGAAACGCCTGCGGACGACGGCGACCCGTCTCGGCCCGATCGGGGACTCCGCCGGACCGCGGAACTCGCCGGGATCGGGGTCACTGGCGTCGTCGCGGTCGCCATGCTCGGGTTCGTCCTCCTCTACTGGGCGCAGGACCTCCCGGTGGCGAGCGACCTGTACGCCGCGTTCCGGTCGTTCGGGCGCGGGATGGACGCCGCGTTCGGGACGAACGTGTTCAGGCACCCGATCATGTGGCAGTCGATGGCGGTCGGGGTGCTCGTCGGGGTCGTCGCCCCGCTCGTCGGCTCCTTCCTCGTCCACCGCGAGATGGCGCTTATCGGCGAGACGCTCGCACACACCGCGTTCGCCGGGGTGGCGATCGGTATCCTCGTCACCTCTTCGACCGGCTGGAACGGCTCGCTGCTACTCGTCGCGCTCGCGGTCGGCATCGTCGGCGCGCTCGTGGTCCAGTGGCTCACCGAGCGCACCGACGCCTACGGCGACGTGCCGATTGCAATCATGCTCAGCGGGAGCTTCGCGGTCGGCACGCTGATCATCAGCTACGGCGACGGGCTCACCGGCGTCAACATCGAGGGGTACCTGTTCGGGAACCTCGCGGTCGTCACGCCGGAGGGAGCGCGGCTGATGGGGATGCTCTCGCTGATCGTCGTCGCGGGCGTGGCGCTGACGTACAAACAGCTCCTGTTCATCACCTTCGACGAGCAGGCCGCGCGGGTCGCGCAGCTCAACGTCACCGGCTACAACACCCTGCTCGTGGTGTTGACCGCGGTCGTCGTCGTCGGCGCGATGCAGGTGCTCGGCGTCATCCTCGTCGCCGCGATGTTGGTCGTCCCCGTCGCGGCCGCCTCCCAGATCGCCCGGAGCTTCCGCGAGACGGTGTACCTCTCGGTGATCTTCGGCCAGCTGTCGGTGATCGGCGGCTTCGCCGTCTCGATCGGCCTCGGGCTCCCCTCCGGGGGATCGATCGTCGTGACGGCCATCGCGGTGTACCTCGCGAGCATCGTCCGCTCCGGCTTCTCGGTGAAGGCAATCTCGGCGCACGGGTGAGAGAAGATCTCGATCCTCGTGAAGGCACTATAGCTGACCGCGACCGGTTTCCACAGACCCTTATGTACGGCTCCCGTCCGACGGGTATGGGAGACACCGAGACCTACACGGTCACCGACCCCGACGGTAACGAGGAGTCCTTCGAACTGCCCGCCGGCCTCGTCGACGTGCTCAGCCAGCAGGGCGAGGAGCCGACCCGCGTCGTCAGCGACGTCGTGGTGCAGGCGATGGCCCAGCAGGCCCACGTCATCGCCCACCACAGCGAGGGCGAGGTGCCCGACGACATCGCGGAGATGAACGACACCGCCGCGGAGCTGTTCGAGGAACGCTTCGGGCAGTCGCTCGAAGACGCGCTCGGCCACTCGCACTAACTGTCCGCCGCGACCTGACGACCGACTGATTCCTTTTACACTGTATCCCCCGCAGCCGACCGCTTAAACCGCCGGAGCGCGTACTCGAAAGCATGGACACCGACCCGGACGCGCCGGTGCTGATCTTCGACGGCGACTGCCCGTACTGCTCGGTGGCGGCCGTCGCGCTCCGGCGGCTGGAGGGCGTCGTCGCGGTGCCGTGGGAGGCCGACCCCGTCGGCCCGTTCCTCGACGCGCAGTTCGGCTCGCGCCCGTTCGCGATGGTGCTCGTCGACCCCGGCGAGGGACGGGTGTACGCCGGTCGCTCGGCGGCCGAGGAGCTGGCCGAGCGCGCCGGTACGCCCGGAATCGTCGGCGGGCTCGTTCGCGACAACTACGACCGGATCGCCGGCGTCGTCGGAACGCTGTCCGGTCGCGGCCGCGACCCCGCCGACGTGCACGACATCTACGATCTGACCGACGACGCGGGGGAACTCGTCGGCGACCTCCGCCCCGCTGCGAGCGACCCGCCGGAGGCGCTGTCGTGAGCGGGGGCAGAGAAGGAGCGGGTTCGGACCGCCCGAACGGAGGCACCTACACCCTTCTCGTCGAACTCGCGGCCCCGGCGACGGTCGAGGTCGGTGCACTCGGCGAGCACCGGTTCGAAGCGGGGACGTACGCCTACACCGGCAGCGCGCTCGGCACTGGGGGGTTCTCCCGCGTCGACCGCCACCGCCGGACCGCTCGCGGCGAGCACGACGTGCGCCACTGGCACGTCGACCACCTGCTCGGGCACCCCGACGCCCGGATCGACCGCGTCGTTCGGAGCGTCGGCGCCGACGCGGAGTGCGAGGTCGCCGATCGTCTCCCGGCCGGCCCGGTCGACGGCTTCGGGGCGTCCGACTGCGACTGCGGGAGCCACCTCGCCGCGGCCGGCGAGGGCGGATCGCTCGACGAGTTCGCCGCGGTGGTCCGCGAGGCGCACGAGGACGCGGTCACAGGGACCGGCGGCTCGGTCGACGTGGTCGCCGGATCGGCGGAGGGGGTCGACGGCGCGGTCGGCGACGCGAGCGCGACCCGGTGAGCCGTCGGGGTCGCCCGTCGCTCCGCTCGTCGACTAGAGGTCGTACCGGTCGACGATGTCGGTGAGCTGTTCGCGGCGCCCCTCGATCGCCTCGTCGCGCAGCGCCTCCTCCTCGGGCGTCGGGGCGGTTAGATCCGGAACGCTCGCCGGGTTCCCCTCGTCGTCGAGCGCGACGAACGTGAAGTAGGAGGTGGTCGTGCGGCGCTCTTCGTCGGTTCGGGGGTTCTCCGCGCGCACGTCGACCTTCACGTCGAGGCTCGTGGTCCCCACGTTGAACACGTACCCCTCGATGACGGCGACCTCGCCCATCTCGATGGAGGAGATGAAGTCGACGTGGTCCATCGAGGCGGTGACGACCTGTCTGTTCGAGAAGCGCATCCCGGCGATGGCGCCGCAGATGTCCATCCAGTGGAGGACCGCGCCCCCGAGCGCTCGTCCGAGGTTGTTCGTGTCGTTCGGCAACAGCAGTTCGGTCATCTCGGTGTACGACTCCGCGACCGTCGCCGTCTCGTCCATGTCGTCGGTGGGGTAGCGGGCGACTTGAACTCCCTGACTGGCGACGGGCGACGGGTGGCAGACAGTGGGCGGCGGACGGCGAACGAGACGAGTCTCAGCTCCCCTCTTGCGGGCCGTCGTCGAACTGGACCGAGTCCTGCGAGCGACCCGCCTCGTCGATCACCTCGTCGGAGACGACGATCGGACAGTCGATCCGGACCGCGAGCGCGAGCGCGTCGGAGGGACGCGCGTCGAAGACGAACCGCTCCGGCTCGCCGTCCTCGTACCGCTCCGCGTCGACCTTCGCGTAGAAGGTGCCGTCTCGGAGGTCGTCGACCCGGACTCGGTCGATCGCGCCCCCGAATTCGGTGAGGATGTCGACGAGGAGGTCGTGCGTCAGCGGACGGTCGAACGGTTCGCCCTCGAGCGCCATTCCGATCGACTGCGCCTGATCGGCGCTGACGAAGATCGGGACGTACTCGCCGCGCGCGGACAGGATGACCGCCGGCACGTCGCCGCCGGGTGCGGAGCCCGCTCCGACCCCGACGACCTCGGCTTCGTGTTCCATACCGGATCGTGGCGGCGGCGGCATGAATAGCTGTCCCACGCGATCGCTACGCGCAGGCGCCGCGCTCGGACGGCCCACCGCCGTCAGCGACCGCTCCAGTACCAGTACGCCCAGCCGATCGTAAACACGAGCGCGGCGCCGAGGAAGAAGACGATCCCGGGCTCGATAAGCGAGACGGCGTACTCCGCCAATGGGTCGACGACGTACTCGACGGTGCCGTCGATCTCTCCGCCTCCTCCCCCGCCCGCGCCCCCGTCGGTCTCGGGAGCAGTCTCGATAGAGGGCCCGTCCGCGGCGTCTTCGGTCGCGGTGTCACCGCCGTCTCCGCCACCCGTGGTCGTCGTCACGCGGGCGGTCGGTCCCGATACCGAGAGGACCCGTTGGGCCGCGACCGCCGCCAGCCCGATGATCCCGTAGCCGCCGAGCAGCCGCATCAGGGCAGACTTGATCCCGCGCGACGCCTCCGAGTCGCCGGCGAACAATACGAGCGGCTCGTCCGCGGCCGCGTACACGTCCATCTCTCGGCCCTTCTCGGAGTAGGTCGTGTCGACCACGTCGACGAGGTCGGCGCCGTCGAGCTTCGAGAGGTGGTACTGGACGTTCTGGAGCGAGGTGTCGACGGCGTCGGCGAGCTCCGACTTGGTCGCCGGCTCGTCGTGGAGTCGGGTGAGAATCTCGCGCGCCGTCTCGGAGCCGAGCGCGGCGATGAGCTCGTCCGCGTCGTCGTCGTCGACGCCGACCACCCGGGGCTCGCGGTCCTCGGGGGTCGCGTCGGGGAGGGAGGGCAGCAGCCGCGACATACCACCCTCTGTGACCCGTGAGAATACAAATTTGTTGGATCGGCGAGGGAGCGACGCGCGCTCACCGACTCACAAACCCTAAACGCGGCGACGGAGTACGTCGTGGCAATGACAGAGACGCCAGGGGGATCCGACGGCGAGGCCACCCCTGCGAGCGGCGCGGTCGGAGCGCCCTCCGACGGCGGCGACGGAGACGGAGACGGCTCGGTGACCGTGGTCGGCACCGCGCACGTCTCCGAACAGTCGGTCGACGAGGTCGAGGAGACGATCGAGCGCGAGCGGCCCGACGTGGTCGCCGTCGAACTCGACGAGGGGCGGTACCGCCAGATGAACGGCGAGAGCCCCGACGACCTCGACGCGGGCGACCTGCTTCGGGGCAACACCGTCTTCCAGTTCCTCGCGTACTGGATGCTGTCGTACGTCCAGACGCAGCTCGGCGACCGCTTCGACATCGAGCCCGGCGCTGACATGCGGGCCGCCATCGACGTCGCCGAGGGGCTCGGCATCGACGTGGCGTTAGTCGACCGGGACATCCAGACGACGATCCAGCGCTTCTGGGCTCGGATGACGGTCACGGAGAAGCTTCGGATGGTCGGGGGACTCGCGTTCGGCGTCACCGACTCCCGCGTGGTCGGGGTGCTGGTCGGGCTGTTCGTCGGGATCCTCGCCGGGCCCGTCATCGGCCTCTTCGGGGGAAGCGTCGGCGTCACCGACGCGATACTGACGAGCGTCACCGGCGGTGTACTCGCGGCGGTCGGCGTCGCGATCGTCGTCGATCAGGTCGGAAAAGTCGCGCTCTCGCCCGACGGGCGCCTCTTCGCCGCGGCGGGGCTGGGTGTCACAGCTGGGATCGCCGCCGCCGCTGTCGGCGCACTCGACGGGGTCGTCGCGACGTACCTCGGCGGGTTCGCCGTGACGGCGATCGGGAGCCTCGGTCTCGGTATCTCCCTCGGGCTGACCCTCGGCGTGCTCGCGTCGCTCGCGATGGGCGTCGTCGGGAGGGACGGCGGCGAGCCCGAACACGGCGGGATCGAGGAACTGGGGATGGAGGACCTGACCGACACCGACGTGGTGACAATGATGATGGAGGAGTTCCGGCAGTTCTCCCCGGGCGGCGCGGAGGCGCTCATCGACGAGCGCGACGCCTTCATCGCCCACCGGCTCGTCGCACTCCGCGACGCCGGCTACGACGTGGTCGCGGTCGTCGGCGCGGGTCACCGCGCGGGGATCGAGGGGTACCTCACAGACCCCGCGTCGCTCCCGCCGATGGAGGACCTCGTCGGGAAGGAGCGCGGGCGCGGGCTCCCGTGGAAGAAGGCGATTGGCTACGCGATCACCGTCGGCTTCGTCGGATTCTTCGTCCTGCTCGCGCTTGCCGGCGTGGAGAACGCGTTCCTCTTCCGGCTGTTCGGCGCGTGGTTCCTGATCAACGGCGCGTTCGCGTTCGCGTTCGCGAAGCTCGCGGGCGCGCGCTGGACCTCCGCCGGCGTCGGCGGCGCGGTCGCGTGGATGACCTCGATCAACCCCGTGCTCGCGCCCGGCTGGTTCACCGGCTACGTCGAGCTTCGGAGTCTCACGGTGAACGTCGGCGACATCGGGCGGCTCAACGACCTGCTCTCCGACGAGACGCTGTCGCCGTCGGATCTGGTCTCGTCGATGCTCGACGTGCCCCTGTTCAAGCTCATCGTCGTGGTCGCGATGACGAACATCGGCAGCATCGTCGCGAGCTTCCTGTTCGCGGTGTACGTCATTCCCGCGATGTTCGGCGACGTGGGCGGCGTCGACGAGGTGGGGCGGCTCATGATCGAGGGCGCACGGACCGGCGCAGAGTTCCTCAGAAATCTGATCACGGGGGGAGCATGAACGGGTCCCTCGCCGGGGTGAACGCATGAGCGGAGCCCCTCAGGGTCGCCGGATCGCCGGCCTCTACTTCAGCGGGACCGAGATCCGCGACCTGCTGGTCGCGTGGCTCGCGCTCGGCGTCGCGTTCACGCTCTTCTTCGTGAACGGCACCGCCGGCTTCGATCGGCTGCTCGCTGCGGGGGTCGTCCCGCCGCTGCTCGTCGGCCTGCTCACCGCGGGCGTCGCGTTCCTCCTCCACGAGATCGCCCACAAGGTCGTCGCGGTTCACTACGATCAGGTCGCCGAGTTCCGCGCGGACAACGGTATGCTGTTCATTGCCGTGATGAGCTCCCTCTTGGGGTTCATCTTCGCCGCGCCCGGGGCGGTCCACCACCGCGGCCGGCTGACGCCGAAGGAACACGGGCACATCGCGCTGGCGGGCCCGGTCGTCAACCTCCTGCTCACGCTCGCGTTCCTGCCGGCGCTCCTGCTCGGGCCGGTCGTCGGGAGCCCGGTGATCACCCTGATCGGCTCCCGCGGGATCGCGATCAACGTCTTCCTCGCGGCGTTCAACCTGATCCCGTACGGCCCCCTCGACGGGAAGACCGTCATGGGGTGGAGCAAGGGCGTGTGGGCCGCGTCCTTCGCTCTCTCCGTGGTGCTCACGGTCGCGCTCGTGTTCGTCGGCGGGCTTGGCTTCGGCGGACCGTTCTGAGTCGGGCAGGCGATCCGTCGCAGACGGCCCGGTCGCTCGGTGGGAACGGTGCGCTTTTGCTCCGCGGGCGTCCCTCGACACACATGACCGAGGGCGACGGCGGCGGAGACGGGAGCAACGACGGCGCGTCCGGAGACGACGAACTCACCTACGCCGACGCCGGCGTCGACATCGACGCCAGCGAGGCGGCGACCGCGGCGCTGATCGGCGCGGTCGGCGAGGGTGAGGGCGACTACGCCGGCCTGCTCGACATCGGCGACCGCTACCTCGCGCTGGCGACCGACGGCGTCGGGACGAAGCTCCTCGTCGCCGAGGCGCTCGGCGACTACTCGACCGTCGGGATCGACTGCATCGCGATGAACGTCAACGACCTCGTCGCCGCCGGCGTCAGACCGGTCGCGTTCGTCGACTACCTCGCGGTCGACGAGCCGGACGAGCGGTTCGCCGAGCAGGTCGGCGAAGGACTCGCGCGCGGCGCCGAACTCGCCGACATGGAACTCGTCGGCGGCGAGACCGCAGTGATGCCCGACGTGATCCGCGGGCTCGATCTGGCCGGCACCTGCGCCGGCCTCGCCGCGAAGGACGCCGTCTTCGACGGCGAGGCGCGGCCGGGCGACGCGCTGGTCGGGTGGGAGTCGTCGGGGATCCACTCGAACGGGCTCACGCTCGCGCGCGAGGCGGCGACCCGCGAGCACGCGTACACCGACCCGTGCCCGTTCGAGGGGTACGAGACGGTCGGCGAGGCCTTACTGGAGCCGACCCGGATCTACACCGACCTGCTCGACCCGATGCGCGAGCACGGCGTGCACGGCGCGGCCCACGTCACCGGCGGCGGGTGGACCAACCTGACGCGGCTCGGCGCGAATCGCTACGTCGTCGAGGACGCCTTCGACCCCCAGCCGGTCTTCGAGTTCGTGCAGTCGGAGGGGGGCGTCTCCGACGAGGAGATGCACCGGACGTTCAACATGGGGACCGGCTTCGTCGCGGCGGTCGACTCTGATGACGCCGAATCGCTGGTCGACGAGACGGACGGGCGCGTGATCGGGCGGGTTGAGGAGGGCGACGACGACGAGGGGAGCGTCGTGATTCGCGGATTAGATTTATAAGTGGTCACTGTCGATAGCGCTCTCGATCGCTTATAAATATGTAACTTCGGCTCGACGGCGAGCACTTCCAAAGCCTTCGCTCATTTATAAATCATCGATGCGGAATCGACGGTGAACACCTCCAAAGCTCCAGCCGCTCGATTATAAGTAGCTGCTGACGGATCGACGATAAACACCTCCAAAGCCCCAGCCGCGAGGACGCCGCACGCTCGCTGCGCTCCTCACTCGTCGCTCACTCCGTTCGCTCCGTCGCTGCGGTGCTTACGTCGCCTGCGGCGTCCTCGCGGCTGCCCGTTTGAATCCCACCCGACCGCACGGCACCGCAGCCTCACGCCTCCCCAGCCTCGTCGGCCGCCCTCCGCTTCGCTCCGGCCGGCCGACTCCCTCGCACGGGCGACTCGCGGCCGATGGCCGCTCGTCGGCACGCGCCACCGCATCGTTCATTTATAAAGAGTCGTCGTCGCCGTTCTGTGCGGCTTCGACGCGATCCGCGGTCGACTCCAGCGCCTCGGCCAGCGTTCTTGCCTGCGCGGGCGAGAGGTCGATCTCGTCGGCGTGGGCGGTGAGGTCGTCGATCGCGGTGTTGTCGAGTTCGATCTCCAGCGTGACCTGTTCGGGGTCCTCACGGGGCGCGGTGACGTTCACCACGCCGGGCGCATCCGCCTCGAACTCGTGGCCGCGGGCGCGGCCGTCGACGAGGTCGAGCGTCGTGTAGGCGTTCACGCGGAGGAGGCGGTCCGACATCTCAGTCGTCCGCCGGCGGCGACGGCGCGTCCTCCATCGAGTCGTTCTCGGCGTACGGGTACCAAGTGCGCTTCGTGTTGTGCATCATCGGGTCCTCGTAATCGGTCTCCTCGGGGTCGACGAAGGCGTCGAGTTCGTCCTCGTCGTGGCGGGCGACGAACGCCCGGAACGACTCGCCCTCGTCGCGCTCGTCCGCGAAGCTCTCGACCAGATTCGCGATCGCACCGGGTACCTCGTCGACGGGCACGCGCTGGGTGACCCACCGGGCGAACTGCGGGTTCTCGCCGAGCCCGCCGCCGAGCCCCACGTCGAGCGCCTCGACCGGGTCCCCGTCCTTGCGGGTCTTCATCCCGCGCAGGCTCACGTCGGCGATCTGCGGCTGCGCGCACGAGGCTGTACACCCGGATAGGTGGATGTGGAACTGGTCAAGGTCCTCGGGGAGTTCGACGTTCTCCTTGAGCCAGCGGGCGTACCGGACCTGCCGGTTCTTCGTCTCGACGATCGACAGCGAGCAGTACTCGGTGCCGGTACACGCGACGGAGCCCCGCATGAACGGCGACGGCGACGGCGAGTAGTGCTCCAAGATCGGTTCGTCGAGCAGGTTATCGAGCTCGTCGTCCGGCACGTCGGTCACGATGACGTTCTGGCGCTGGGAGAGGCGCACCTCTCCGGAGCCGTACTCGTCGGCGACGTCAGCGAGTTCGAGGACGTCTTCGGCACCCATCCGCCCGACGAGGACGTTCAGGCCGACGAAGTTCGTCCCGTCCTTCTGGTCGTGGATCCCGACGAGGTCGTTCCGCTCGCCCGCACCGGTGTTGTACGTGTACTCCTCGCGAACGTCGCGGCCGGCGGTGTGTAGCTCGAAGTCGACGTACTCCTCCTGAAGGGTGTCTCGAACCTTCTCGGCTCCCCACTCGTCGACGAGGAACTTGATCCGGGCGTTGTATCGGTCCTCGCGGTCGCCGTTGTCACGGAACAGCGCCGAGAGCCCGCCGGCCACGTCGGAGACGCGCTCCGGCGAGACCCAGACGTCGATGTCGCGGGCGAGCCGCGGCTCGTTGCGTGAGAGGCCGCCGCCGACGCGGACGTTGAACCCGACGACCTCCTCGCCGTCAACCTCCTTGTACGCGGGCTCGAAGGCGAGGTCGTTGATGTCGCCCTGGCCCGAACCGTCGGCGGAGCCGGTCACGGACACCTTCCACTTCCGCGGGAGGTTCGAGTGGTCGTCGTTCCCCTTGAACGTCTCGTTGAGTTCGCGGATGACGGGCCACGCGTCGATGACTTCCTGCGCGTCCTTGCCGGCCACGGGGTTCCCGACGATGTTCCGCCAGGAGTCCCCGCAGGCCTGCTGGGTCGAGAGACCGTTTTCCTCCAGCTTCTCGAAGATCGCCGGCACGTCCGACAGCTCGATCCAGTGGAGCTGGATCGACTGTCGGGTGGTGAAGTCGGCGTACGCGTCGCCGAAGATCGGGTTCGTCCCGGGGCCACGGGCGTACTCGTCGGCTATCTCGCCGACGGTTCGGAGCTGTCCCGGTTCGAGCACGCCGTTCGGCGTCCCGATCCGCATCATGAAGTACCCCTCCTGTCCGTTCCGCTGGTGGTACAGGCCCCACCACTTGAAGCGCTCGAACCACGCGTCCCGCTCGTCGTCCGGGATCGAGTCGAACCCCTGCTCGGCGAACTCGAACAGGTGGTCACGGATCTCGTTCCCGTAGACCTCCGATTTCCAGTTTTCGACGTCCGTTGGCATCGATCCGGTTTACACCAGACACCCATATAGGCGGCCGCGTCGAGTCAACGTTCCCCGGTGCCCCATCAATGAGGCATATATTGCCGCTACGCTTCGCGCCGCACGCGGCGGACCGCTCCGCGGTCGAGTTCGGTGAACTCGCCCCCGCGTACCCGCCCGATCGGGACCCAGTCGGTGATTCCCGTCTCCCCACACGCGATACACTGGCCGTACACTCGCGCCTCCACCGTCGAGCCGTCGACGCCGACCGTTTGGAAGTTCTCGACGACCAGATCGGTGAGTGTGCACTCGCACAGATCCGGCGCGTCGAGCCGCCACAGTTCGCTGACACGCACTTCTCGGGCGTCGTTGACGGAGATCCACGCCCCGTCGTCGAGGACACGCAGACGAGTGGTCACACCCCCAGTTCGCCCGCGACGACCCAATACGTGACGGTGGTCGCAATCGGCGACAGTTTCGGTGACGCCGTGAGATCAGAAAACTGACCGACTGCGCCGTGGTACGAGGTGAAATCGGCCTCCGGACTACCGGACAGGAAATCCGGTATCCGAGAGTGGTGGTTCGATTTACAGGTGTGTCGGTACTTATGCCTCGTCCCCGCGTACGCCTGTGTGATGACCGAGACGGTTCCCGACTCCACCGGCGATCCCCCCGTCAGACGGGTCCAAGACGGCGAGTACCGACAGCACGCGTCCGCGGACGTGGCGCCCGAACTCTTCGGCGATACCCCGGAGGAACGATGACCGAGCACGTCGATGTCCAAGCGACCGACGACGAAGGAGACGGGATAGAAGTCGACCGACGGGGGGACGACGCGGACGCGGAAGGAGAGGCGGACACCGAATCCGACGACGGCACGGGCCACCTCGACGACATCGAGGACGGCGCCGGCTGCACGGAGATCTGGGAGCGCCTCTCGGAGCGACGGGACGGGTGACGAACCGCTTCGTTTGAGGGGCACCGATCGTCCCGGCGAGTGCCGCACGCGACGCGGACCGTTCTACGACAGATGCGCGGCGATGTCCGCCTCGGTGATGATCCCGACCGTCTCCCCGCCGTCGGTCACCATCACCGCCTTGTAGTGGTCGAGAAGGTTCCGGACCTCGTCGACGGTCGCCCCCGTCGCGACGGTGGGGAACGATTCGCTCATCACCTCGCTGACCGGGTGGTCACCGACGTTTTCGCCGGCGTGAACCACGTCGCCCTGACTGATCGAGCCGACGGGCACGCCGTTCTGTAGCACCGGCAGCTGCGAGTACGCCTCCTCCTCCATCAGGTCGACCGCCTCGCGCACCGCATCGTCGGGCGCGACGCTGATCACCGTCTCGTTCATCAGGTCGCTCGCGCGGACGACCTGGCCCTCTGCCTCCTGAAGCGCGTTTACGATCCGCCGGAGCGTCGAGAGCCGCGGGTCGACGTCGCCGCCCTCGATCCGCGCGATGAGCGGCTGCGAGACGTCCGCGGCATCGGCGAGTTCGCTCTGCGTCAGCTCCAGCGTCGTCCGCCGCTCGCGGAGGTCCTGTGGCGTCGGGAGTTCCATATGCTAGATAACTCGAGGTTATTAGAAAAGGTTTCGGCAACGACCGACATCGCGGCGAGAGTCACGTCGGTCGCATCGATCGCGCCGATCGCGGAGCCCTACTCGTCGTCGCGGTCGTCTTCCTCGTCGCCCTCGGTCTCGATGACCTCGATGACCTCGAGGGGAACGTCGCGGAGCGCGCCGCCGACCTCGCTTTTCGCGATCCGCTCGGCGTGCTCCTCGCTGTCGGCGTTGAAGATGTCGATCTCCAAGAGAAGCCCGACGAGAGCGGTGTTCGCGGCGAGGAACGCGGCGTCGAACGGCTCCCCACAGGCCGGACAGCCGGTGAGGCCGGGCTCGACCTCGACGTACTGCTTGTCCGTCTCGTTGAGTCGCTTGCCGGCTTCGCTGACCGCGACGCCGATGGCGTCGTCGGTCTCCTCGACATCACGGACCAACCAGGCTGCTTCCATCGCGACTTCGTAGTTGCTCATAGCCGAACCGAGGGGCCGCAGGGTTTCCTTTCTTGTGGTTTGCCCGCGGTCACGGCTCTCGCTCGCACGGCGAAGGACCGCGGGGTCCGACGCGCATCGGAGGCGGCGCTCGCCGCCTACAGCCGGTCGAGAACTGCGGCGGTGACCTCGTCGGTCGTCGCGCCGCCGCCGAGGTCGCCGGTGCGCGGGCCGTCGGAGAGCACGCCCTCCACCGCGTCGCGCACCTGCTGTCCCTCCTCGACGTGGCCGAGGTACTCCAGCAGCATGGCGGCCGAGAGGATCGCCGCGGTCGGGTTCGCGATCCCCTCGCCCGCGATGTCGGGCGCGGTGCCGTGGACCGGCTCGAACAGCGCGTTGTCGTGGCCAACGTTCGCCGAGGGCAACAGGCCGAGCCCGCCGACGAGCCCGGCGGCGAGGTCGGAGAGCACGTCGCCGGCGAGGTTCGGACAGACGATCACGCCGTACTGGCTCGGGTCGAGCGGGAGCTTCGTCGCGAACGCGTCCATCAGCTCCTCGTCGGCGTCGACGCCGCGCTCCTCGGCGACCGCGAGTACCTCCTCGCGGAAGCGTCCGTCCGTCTCGCGCATCACGTTCGCCTTGTGCGCGACCGTGAACCCCTCGTCGGAGTCTCCGGCCGGCCCGCGACCGTCCTCGACGAACTCGCAGGCGTACTCGGCCAGCTCGCGAGAGGCCGAGGAGGTGACGACCCGCGTCAGCGTCGAGAGGTCGTCGGAGAGCCGGTCCTCGTGACCGGCGTAGACGCCCTCGGTGTTCTCGCGCAGGAAGACCACGTCGGTCTCCGGTCGGACCGCGTCGACGCCGGGATAGGCCTTGGCGGGCCGGACGTTGACGAACGAGTCGACCGCCTCGCGCAGCGGAAGGATGACATCGGCGGCCGTCTCGCCGGCCGCGCCGAACAGCGTCGCGTCCGCGTCGGCCGCAAGATCGTACGTCTCCGCGGGGAGCGCCTCGCCTGTCGCCTCCTGCACCGCGTCGCCGGCCTCGGCCTTGACGAACTCGAAGTCGACGGGGAGCGCTTCCAGCACCTCGACCGCGGCCGGGACGACCTCGCGGCCGATCCCGTCGCCCTCGATGACGACGACCTCGTGGCTCACGCCTCGTCCTCCGGGATGTGGTCATCCGGAACGTACGGCAGCGACCGGGCCGTCTCACGGACCGCGCCCTCGTTCGCGCCCATCAGCGCCGTGGTGTCCCAGACGCCCTCGACGAGCGCCTTCCGCTGGGCGTCGTGGACCGTTGCGTCGATCACGGTGTCGCCGTAAGTGATCGTCTCGGCGGCCACGTCGATGTCGACCTCGGCGTCGGGGTTGGTCTCGACGTAGTCCTGGAGCGCCTCGATCTCCTCCTGATCGGCCGTGACCGTGGGAACGCCGAGCGCGAGGCAGTTGCCCGCGAAGATCTCCGCGAACGACTCGCCGACGACGGCGTCGATCCCCCAGCGCATCAGCGCCTGCGGGGCGTGCTCGCGCGACGAGCCGCAGCCGAAGTTGGCGTTGACGACCAGCACGTTCGCGCCGCGGTATTTCTCCTCGTTGAACGGGTGGTCCTTCTCGTTGTCGTCGTCGTCGAACCGCTGGTCGAAGAACGAGAACTGGCCCAGCCCGTCGAAGGTGACGACCTTCATGAACCGCGCCGGGATGATCTGGTCGGTGTCGATGTCGTTGCCCCGAACCGGAATCCCGGTGCCGGAGACCTCGGTGACCTTCTCGGCCGGCGCCTCGCCGTCGCTGAACTCGGGCGAGCTCATACGGTCGCCACCTCCTCCATCTCGCGGACGTCGGTGACCTCGCCGGTCACCGCCGCGGCCGCGACCATGATCGGACTCATCAGCACGGTGCGCCCGTCCTTCGAGCCCTGTCGGCCGACGAAGTTCCGGTTCGAAGAGGAGGCGCTCGCCTCGTCGCCCACCAGCTGGTCGTCGTTCATGCCGAGACACATCGAACAGCCGGGCTCGCGCCAGTCGAAGCCGGCGTCCTTGAACACCTCGTCGATCCCCTCGGCCTCGGCGGCGTCGCGGACGCGCTGGCTGCCGGGGACGACCATCGCGCGCACGTCGTCGTCGACCTCGCGGCCCTCGACGAACGCCGCGGCCTCGCGGAGGTCCTTCAGCCGCGCGTTGGTACACGAGCCGAGGAACGCCACGTCGATGTCGTACCCCTCCATCGTGTCGCCGGGCTCGACGCGCATGTGCTTCTGCGCGCGCCGCGCCGTGTCGCGGTCCTCCTCGGGCAGATCGTCTGGGTCCGGGATCGGCTCGGTGATACCCGCGGTCTGGCCGGGCGTGGTCCCCCACGTCACGGTCGGCTCGATCGCCGAGCCGTCGATGGTGACCACGTCGTCGTACTCGGCGTCCTCGTCGGTCCGGATCGACTCCCAGTAGGGTTTCAGCCGCTCGAACTCCTCGGGGTCGTCGGCGAAGGCGTCCGTCTGCTTGAGCCACTCGTAGGTGGTCTCGTCGGGGTTGACGTATCCCGCGCGGGCGCCGCCCTCGATCGACATGTTACAGATGGACATCCGTCCCTCCATCCCGAGGCTCTCGATGGCCTCGCCGGCGTACTCGTACACGTGGCCGACGCCGCCGTCGGTCCCGAGCTTCCCGATGATCGTGAGGATGACGTCCTTCGCGGTGACGCCCTCGCCGAGCTCGCCCGTGACCTCGATCTTGCGGACCTTCTGTTTCTCCATCGCGACGCAGCCGGTCGCCAGCACGTCGCGGATCTGCGAGGTGCCGATCCCGAACGCCAGCGCGCCGAACGCGCCGTGCGTCGACGTGTGCGAGTCGCCGCAGACGATCGTCATGCCCGGCTGGGTGAGCCCCTGCTCCGGCCCGATGACGTGGACGATCCCCTGGTTCCCGGAGTCCGGGTCGGAGAACTCGATGCCGGAGCCACGGACGTTCTCCTCTAACTCCGCCATCATGCTCTCGGCGGCCTCGTCGCGGTAGGGCCGGTCGCGGTTGCCGGTCGGCACGATGTGATCGACCGTCGCGTGCGTGCGCTTCGGGAACGCGACCTCCTGTCCGCGTTCCTTCAACATGCCGAACGCCTGTGGGCTGGTGACCTCGTGGACGAGGTGGAGCCCGACGAACAGCTGGTCCTGTCCGGTGGGCAGTCGCGTCACCGTGTGCCGGTCCCACACCTTGTCGTACAGCGTCCCCTCGCTCATCGGGACTCACCCGCGTGGCGCGTGGATCGCGTCGACTGCGTGGTCTCACAGGGTCGGTTCGCGTCGCCGCATACTCCCATCAGGCGGTCACCTCGGCGCTCTCTTCCTCGTCTTCTTCCTCGTCCTGCCACGCGAACAGCCCGCGCAGTTCCTCACCGACGGCCTCGATCTCGTGGTTCTTCTCGGCGGTCCGGAGCTGCGTGTAGGAGGGTCGCCCCGCCTGGTTCTCGGCGATCCACTCGCGGGCGAACTCGCCGTTCTGGACCTTCTCAAGCACTTCCTCCATGTTCTCGCGGGCGTGCTCGTCGACGATCACGTCGCCCTGCGTGAGCCCGCCGTACTCGGCGGTGTCGGAGACGGAGTCCCACATGCCGCCGAGCCCGTCCTCGTACATCAGATCGACGATGAGCTTCAGCTCGTTGAGACACTCGAAGTACGCCATCTCCGGGGAGTAGCCGGCGTCGACGAGCGTCTCGTACCCCTGTTTCACGAGCGACGTGACGCCGCCGCAGAGGACGGCCTGCTCGCCGAACAGGTCGGTCTCGGTCTCCTCGCGGAACGACGTCTCGACGACGCCGGCGCGGGTGCAGCCGATCGCGGCCGCGTACGCGAGCCCCTGGTCGTGGGCGTCGCCGGTCGCGTCCTGGTACACCGCCAGCAGACCGGGCGTTCCCTCGTCATTCTCGTAGTTGCGGCGCACGAGGTGGCCCGGCGACTTCGGCGCGACCATCGTCACGTCGACGTCCTCGGGCGGCTGGATCTGGTTGTAGTGGATATTGAACCCGTGCGCGAACTGGAGCGTGTCGCCCGCGTCCAGGTTCGGCTCAACGGCGTTCTCGTACACGTCCGGCTGGACCGTGTCGGGCACGAGCACGCTCACGATGTCGGCCTCGGCGGCCGCGTCCGCGGGGGTCTCCACGCGGAGCCCGTCGCTCTCGGCGGCGCTGCGGGAGGAGCTGTCCTCGCGGAGGCCGACGATCACGTCGACTCCGCTCTCGGAGAGGTTCTGCGCGTGCGCGTGGCCCTGCGAGCCGTAGCCGAGCACGGCCACGGTCTCGTGGGCGATCGCCTCCTCGTCGGCGTCTTCGTCGTAGTATACTGTCGAGTTGAACGTCTGCGTGTCGTCTTCGGTCATGTGTATCGTGTGAGTTCGCGTGTAGGTTCGCGTGTCAGTCGTCGTGCGTGGTCGGTTCGCCGGCCGTTCCGGGTTTCTCTCCGGGCGCCGTCGGCGTGTCGCCGCGGGCGAGGGCGGTCGGCCCGGTCCGCGCGATCTCGACGATGCCGAACCGCTCGAAGGCGCCTATCGCGTTGTCGATGCTGGCGTTGTCGCCGGTGAGCTCGACGGTGATCGTCTCCGGGCCGGCGTCGACCGTCCGGCCGTCGTACATCTCGGAGACCGCGTGGACCGCGGCGGGGTCGTCCGCCTGCACCTTCAACAGGACGAGCTCCGAGGTGACGGCGTCGCCGGCGACCTCGCCGACGGAGATGACCGGCTTCAGCTTCGCCATCTGCTTTTCGATCTGGTCGATGCCGGGGTCCGTCTCCTCGACGACCATGGTGATCCGCGAGTGGCCGTCGACGGTCGTCGGACCGACGGTGAGGCTCTCGATGTTGAACTGCCGGCGGGAGACGAGCCCGGAGACGCGCGCGAGCACTCCGGGTTCGTCCTCGACGAGCGCGGAGATGACGGCGCGTCGCGACTCGTGTTCGGCCTCGACGACGGGGTCGATGCGGATCCCTTCGAGGTTCCGTCGCCCCTCGGGGTGGTCGCGCTCCTCGGGACCGGGCTGGTCGGCGGCGGGGGTAGCGTCGGAGCCGGAGCCGGCGTCCGAGGCGGAGCCGCCGTCGGTCGCGGGTCGGGTGTCGATCGGGTCTTCACCCGGCTGGGAGTCGGACGACTCGCCGCTCATAGCTGGTCCTCCACGGCCGCGAACTTGCCGTTCGCACCGCCGCTCGGCACCATCGGGAGGACGTTCTCCTCGGGATCGACGTGGAAGTCGATCACGGCCGGCCCGTCGTAGTCGAGGGCCTCCTCGACCGCGGGCGCGACCTCGTCGTAGTCGTCGACGCGGAGGCCTAAGGCGCCGAACGCCTCGGCGAGCTTGTCGAACTCGGGCATCCACGTGTAGTCGGAGGCCATGTGGCGGCCCTCGTAGAAGGCGTCCTGCCACTGGCGCACCATCCCGATGTACTCGTTGTTGAGCACGGCGATGGTGACGTCGAGGTCTTCGCGGACGGCCACCGACAGCTCCTGCATCGTCATCAGGAAGGAGCCGTCGCCGTCGAAGCACACCACGTCGCGGTCCTCCTCGCCCATCGTGTCGGCCGCGACGCGCGCGCCGACCGCGGCTGGCACGCCGTACCCCATCGTCCCCAGCCCGTGCGAGGAGACCCACGTCCGGGGCTCCGTGTACGTCCAGAACTGGGAGGCCCACATCTGGTGTTGGCCGACGCCCGTGGTGACGATGGTGTCGTCGTCGGTCGCCTCGTCGAACGCCTCGACGACGAACTGCGGCTTCAGCGGCTCGTCCTCGGGCGTCGCGTACGTGAGCGGGTACGTTTCTTTCCACTCGTCGCAGCGCTCGCGCCACGCCTCGGCGTCGGGCGCCTCGCGGACCGCGGCGGTCAGCTGGTCGAGGACGCGCCCCGCGTCACCGATCAGCGGGTAGTCGGCGTACACGTTCTTCGAGATCTCGGCCGGGTCGATGTCGACGTGGACGACCTCGGCCTCCGGCGCGAACGTGTCTATCCCGCCCGTCAGCCGGTCGTCGAACCGGGTGCCGACCGCGATCAGGCAGTCGGTGTGGGTGATCGCCATGTTGGCGTAGCCGGTGCCGTGCATCCCCGCCCACGAGAGGCAGAGGTCGTCGTCCTCGGGGAACGAGCCGATCCCCGGCATCGTCGTCGTCACCGGGATGCCGTACGTCCGCGCGAAGGTGCGCGCGGCGTCGCTCGCGTCCGCCTTGATGACGCCGCCGCCGAACAGGCACACGGGTCGCTCGGCCTCCTCGATGGCGCGGGCGGCCTCCTCGACCGCGTCCGAGTCGGCGTTCGGGTCGGGATCGGTGCCGGCCGGCGGCGTCGCCGGCTCGGGCGTCTCGTCCGTCTCGGCCTGCGTCACGTCCTTCGGCAGGTCGACGAGCGTCGGCCCGGGACGCCCCGCGCGCGACAGCTCGAACGCCTCGCCGACGGTGTCGCCGACGGTGTCGGCGCCGTGCGCGAAGTAGTTGTGCTTCGTGATCGGGCGGGTGACGCCGACCGTGTCAGTCTCCTGGAACGCGTCGTTGCCGACGAACTCGGTGGGAACCTGCCCGGTCAGCGCCAACATCGCGTCGGAGTCCATGTCGGCGTCGGCGATGCCGGTGACGAGGTTCGTCGCGCCCGGACCCGAGGTCGCCAGGCAGAGTCCCGGCTCGCCGGCGACGACGCCGTAGGCGTCGGCGGCGTGGGATGCCCCCTGCTCGTGGGCCATCGTCACGTGGCGGATCGAGGAGTCGTACAGCGCGTCGTAGACGGGCATGATCGCGCCGCCCTGCACGCCGAAGGCGGTCTCCGCGCCGGCGGCCTCCAGCGCGGCGACGACCGACTCGGCGCCGGTCGACACCGGTCCCGCGACGGGACCGTCGTCGGCGCCCGGATCGTCGGTCTCGGCCGCGACCGACTCGTCCGCGTCCGGCGGATCCTCCGGCTCCTCTGCGTCCTCGTCTCGTGGCTGTGCTGCTGTGTCGCTCATTGTCGTGGTGGTGTTCGGTGGTGCATCTCGCGGGTGTGAGAGTCAGTCGGTCCGAACGCCGGATCATCGGACGAGAACGGACTCGCCCGTCGGCGTTCGTCGATGCGTGGCGTCGGTGAGGAAGGGGTGGTGTAGGGGGTTAGACCCCTACGATAATCGGCGCGACGGCTCCGGCGACGTCGGCGGTCGTCGGGATTGCGGCGTGCCGTCGCATCTCGCTTCCACCAACGCGACCGGGGTATAAATCCCTGTCGGGGAGCGAAACCGGAGGACCGGTCCCGGAGAGCTGACCGTTTTCGAGCGGCGGATCGCGTCGGGCGATCGCTCTCGTCCGCGCGACCGCACGGCGGTCGCTCGGCGGGCTCCCCGCGCAGGGAGGCGGCCATCAGACCCGGACCTCCTCCTCGCGGTCGACGTCCGCCTCCTCGGCGAACCGCTCGACGTCGCCGGCGGTCACCTGGCGCTTGCCGGAGCCGTACTCCTTGACGCGCTTGGTGATGCGCCGGACCTCGCCGTCGCTCGGGTCGAAACCGGCCTCCACCAGGTGCTTGCGCACGCTGTGGGTGCCGGTGTGTTTCCCGAGCACGAACTCGCGTTCGGCGCCGACCATCTCCGGGGTCATCACGCCGGTCTCGAACGTGTCGGCGTTCTCGATGACGCCCGCGGCGTGGATGCCCGACTCGTGGGCGAACGCGTTCCGCCCGGTGACGGGCTTGTTCGCCGGCACCGGGATGTCCGAGGCCTCCTCGACGATCCGGGCCAGCTTGGTGATCTGGGTCGTGTCGATGCCGGTGTCGACGCCGTACACCGATTCGACCGCCATCACGACTTCCTCGTAGGCGGCGTTGCCGGCGCGCTCGCCGATCCCGTTGACCGACACCTGCGCCTGCTCCGCGCCGTTCTCGAACCCGGTGACCGCGTTCGCCGCGGCCATCCCGAAGTCGTCGTGGGTGTGCACGTCGACGCGGGCGTCGGTCGCCTCGACGACCGCCTTCACCGTCTTCCCGAAGCTGGTCGGCATCGCCACGCCGCACGTGTCCGGGATGTTGATCCAGTCGGTGCCCGCGTCGCTGACCGCCTCGACGATCTCCCGCAGGTAGTCGGGGTCGGTCCGCGTCGCGTCCATCGGCGAGAACATGCACTCGACGCCGGCGTCTTTCACCTGCTCGACGGCGGCGACGGCGCGCTGTTTCGCCTCTTGTCGGGTCGCGTGCATCGAATCCTCCAGCTGTACGTCGCTGGTGGAGACGAACACGTGGACCATCTCGACGCCGGAGTCGATGGCGGCGTCGATGTCGCCCTCGACGACCCGCGCCAGCCCGCAGACGGTGGTGTCCGTCGCGGCGGCGATGTCGCTCACTGCCTCGAACTCCGCGTCCGAGTTGACCGGGAACCCCGCCTCGATGACGTGGGTGTTCATGTCGTCCAGCGTCGCCGCTATGCGGCGTTTCTCGTCGTAACTGAACGACGTACGTGGTGACTGTTCACCGTCTCGTAACGTCGTGTCGAAGATCCGTACAGGACCGATATCGATGTTAGAAGCTATCGTGCCCTGGAAGAACTCGATCCGCCGGGGTGTCCGACGAAGCCTCCGTGATGTCTGTCATCGACTGACGAAAACACGGTCGAGAACTTAACACTTGTGCCGGTTGCAAAAACAGCCCGCCCGACAAGGCCTCGGTGTTCGACCGACGATCCGTAAAATCGCACGACACCAACGCCATCAATTGTCCTTATACACATTATACACACACCGAGACGATCGGGGTGATGTCGTTTCGGAACCGGGTTCATAAGGGAGATAGACGTTCGTTTCGTTCCGTGCGGGGCCGGCGCGCGGTCGGTGGCACCCGAAACGGCGACGGGCCGCGCCTCAGTCGCCGTTCATCCACGCGGAGAAGCCGCCCTCGATCAGCGTCTCGGCCTGTCGGTCGATGTACTCGCGCTGCGTGTCGTGGACGGCGGTCTCGAAGTCGTCGCCGGCGTCGAGGCGCCCGCGGACCCGATCCCGCTTCCAGCTGGCCGGGGTCGTCCGGTTCGCCACCCGCCACCGGAGCGGGGCGAGCCACGCGGCGGCCTCCTCCTCGGGGCAGCCCGCGGTCCGGAGGCCCGCCTCAGCGTGGTCGAGGAGGTCCGCGTACACCGCGTCGGTGTCGGTCGTGGTCTCACCGTCGAGGCCTATCCACTCGATCTCCGCGCCGAGGCCGTCGGCGACCGCGGCGTAGAAGTTGTCGCGGGCGGTCTCCCAGTCGAGCCCGATGACGGGGTGTTCGCGCTGGGGGAGCGCCTGCATCAGGCCGGCGAACGCCGCCTGGAAGGCGATCGAGTCGCGGACGGTCGGTTGGCCCGGGATCGGCCGGAACTCGATCCGAGCGTTGGCGCTCGACCGGCTCGCGCCCTCGAAGACGGGACGGACCCACCGCCAGTAGCTTCCGTGCTTCGTTCGGAACGTCGCGAACTCGTCGTCGAACCGGTCGGTCCCCTCGGGCTCCGGCATCGGAATCAGGGTCTCGTCGCCCGCGATCCGGTCGACCGCGGTCTCGACGTCGTGGAACTCCCGCGGGAATCGGACCTTCCCCTCGTCGGTGCGGGAGTTGAGCACCGACTCGAACACGTGGATCCGGTTCTCCGTCGCGCCCTCCGCGAGGACGCGCTCGCCGTCCCAGTCGTCGTCGTACAGGTCCGGCGGGAAGAAGGGGGAGTTGACCCCGAGCGCGAGCAGGGGACCGGCGATCCGGAGCGCGTACCGGAAGTGCCGCGGCAGGGTCTCGGCCTGCGCGACCTGATAGTGCGGCTGGACCGAGGTGATGAGGCTCTCGGGCATCACCGTGTCCGCCTCGAGCGACACCCCCGGCGCCTCAACGACCGTCCCGCGCTTCGCGTCGTCGCCCGCGTTCGCCATCGCGTGGTACCGCACCGCGTCGCTCATGTTGACGGCGACGGTGACTCCGTCAACGTCGACGCTGTCCGTGAGATATCCACGGGCCGTCTCGCCCGCCGGCGGGATGGTCCAGAGGGCGTCGGAGACGAGCCGCATCCCCTCGACGCCCGCGGTGTTCTCCGCGGCCTCCAGCCGCGCCCGGACCTCCGCGAGCTGCGCCCGGAGCCCGTGGTCCGAGAGCGGCTGCGGGCTCGTCGACATCTCGGCGTTGTGGAGCCCGAGCTCCTTCTCGAACCCCATCAGCTCCAGCAGTCGGCGGGGGACTCTCATTAGGGCGTACTCGCCCGCCCGCGACTCCTCGCTCCACCGCCCGTCCGCGACCGCGTAGAACTCGTACTCGAAGCCGACGATCGACTGCTGGTTGTCGAAGGCGCCGTCGCGGAGCGCCTGCTTGACGACCTCCGCCTCCTCCTCGGCGCGGGCGTCGAACTCGTCGGGGTCGACCGCGAGCGCCTCGCGAACTCCGTCGGCGAGGGCGGACTCGGTGCTCATGGGACGGTCGACGACCCCGGCCAGTAAAAAGGCCTACGCCCGATCGGCGGCGTGTGAGCGGTCGGCACGCGGTTCGTCGGTCCCGGGACCGACCCGTATCGGGGCGCCGGCCCATCTCGAGGCGCCGACCGTACCGAGGCGCTTTTGCCGAGCGATCGCCGACTCCGCGCATGGAGTTCGCAGCGTTCGCCGACCGGGCGGAGGCGCTGGCGGCCGAGCCCGCCGACATCGAGACGACCCGGCTCGTCGCCGACCTGCTCGCGGCGGCCCGGGATCGCGGCGGGAGCGCCGGCGGCGAGAACGGCGACGGCGCCCGCTCCGAGGGCGACGACCTCCCGACAGTCACCCGGTTTCTGCTCGGCCGTGTCTTCCCGGCGCACGACACTCGGACGCTCGACGTGGGGCCGGCGCTCTGTCGCGAGGCGATCGCCCGCGCCGCCGGTCCGAACGTGACCGCGGCCGACGTGGAGGAGCGGCTGGCCGAGGCGGGCGAGATCGGCGCGGTCGCGGCCGGCTTCGAGTTCGGCGGCCAGCGCGGCCTCGCCGCCTTCGGCGAGGGACGCGACCGGCTCACCGTCGCCGCGGTGGACGCGGCGCTGCGCGAGCTGGCGGCCGCCGCCGGCGACGGCAGCGAGTCACGCAAGCGCGACGCGCTGTTCGGGCTGTTCAATCGGTGCGAGCCCGCCGAGGCGAAGGTGCTCGCCCGGCTGGTGCTCGGCGAGATGCGGCTCGGCGTCGGCGAGGGAGCCGTCCGCGACGCGATCGCCGAGGCGTTCCTCGCGGACGGGAGCGACGGCAAGGAAGGGGGAGACGACGGCGACCGCGACGGCGACGAACCGACCCTCCGCGCCGGCGACGAGACGGTCGCGGCGGTCGAGCGCGCGCTGCAGGTGACCAACGACTACGGCCGCGTCGCGGTCCTCGCCCGCGATGAGGGGTTCGAAGGTCTGCGCGCCGAGGGGCTGGAGGTCGGCCGGCCGGTGCAAGCGATGCTCGCGCAGGCCGGGACGGCGACCGACGCGGTGGAGGCGTTCGGCGAGGTCGCCGTCGAGACCAAGTTCGACGGGGCCCGGGTGCAGGTCCACTATGTGCCGGAGTCGGACGCCGAGGGCGAAGGGGACGATCTCGGCCCGCGGATCTACTCGCGGAACATGGACGACGTGACCGGCGCGCTCCCGGAGATCGTCGAGTACGTCGCGGGGCGCGTCTCGGTCCCGGTGATCCTCGACGGAGAGGTCGTCGCGGTCGACGACGACGGCGATCCCCTACCGTTCCAAGAGGTGCTGCGTCGCTTCCGGCGGAAACACGGCGTGGACCGGATGCGCGAGGAGGTCGGGCTTCGGCTCCACGCGTTCGACTGCCTCCACGCGGACGGCGAGGACCTGCTGGACGAGCCGCTCCGCGCGCGCCACGACCGACTCGTGGAGGTCCTGCCGGACGCGGCCGCGAGCGTCGAGTTCGCGGACGACCCGGCGGCGATCGAGGACGCGGAGGCGGCCGCGCTCGACGCGGGCCACGAGGGCGTGATGCTGAAGAACCCCGAGGCGGCGTACACGCCCGGCGACCGCGGCCGCGACTGGCTCAAGCGCAAGCCCGACGTGGAGACGCTCGACGCGGCGGTGGTCGGCGCGGAGTGGGGCGAGGGGCGCCGCGCGGAGCTGTTCGGGACGTTCCTGCTCGGCGTGCGGACAGGAGACGACGAGTTCGCGACCATCGGCAAGGTCGCGACCGGGCTCACCGACGAGGCGCTCGCCGACCTGACCGAGCGGCTGGAGCCCCACGTGGTGAGCGAGGACGGGACCGAGATCGAAATCCGGCCCGAGGTCGTCCTCGAAGTGGGCTACGAGGAGATCCAGACCTCGCCGACCTACTCGTCGGGCTACGCCCTGCGGTTCCCGCGGTTCGTCGGCGTGCGCGAGGACAAGTCGGTCGACGGCGCCGACTCGCTGGAGCGTGTCTCGCGGCTCGCCGGCGGTGAAGGTGAAGGCTGATAGCCACCCTCAAGGCGTCCGCGGCCGGAACCCGGCGTATGACGGTACGATACGACGACTTCACGGTGGAGTGGCTCGGCTACGCGACGGCGCGACTGGAGCCCGAGGACGGTCCGGTCGCCTACACGGATCCGGGGCGATACGGCGTCCTCGACGATTACTGGGCCCGCGACGGTGACCTCGTCGTGGTCACCCACGACCACCACTACGACCCCGACGGGATCCGGTCGGTCGCGCGCGAGGACGCGACGCTCGTGATCTACGAGGCGGTCGACCCCGCGGGGATCGACCGCGACGTGGAGTCGATCGAGTCGCTCGCTGACGACTACGACGTGATTCGGGTCGACGACGAGGCGCGCGTCGACGTGGCGACCCCGGCCGGCGAGGTCGCCGTCTGGTCGGTCGCCGCGCACAACGATCCCGATGGTCCCAACGCCGGACCGGACGGCTCGGTGACCCACCCGCCGGGGTTCGGCTGCGGGTTCCTGCTCGGTCTCGGCGACCGCACAGTCTTCTGGCCCGGCGACTCCGACGCGCTCGACGGGTTCGCGGAGCTCGACGTCTCGATATTCCTCGCGAACATCGCCGGCGGCGGGCTCGCTTCCGACCGCCACGCCGCCGCGGACCTGGCCGAGGCGATGGACCCCGACCTCGTCGTCCCGATCCACTACGACACCTTCGAACAGTTGGCGGCGGACGGCGAGGCGTTCGCGGGCGACGTGGCCTCACGATCGATCCCAGTCGCACTCGACGCGCGGTCGGCGAACCAGTAGCGAGAGAGAGGGGGATCCGCCGCGACTGCAACCCCGCCGTCTCGTCCCAGTTCTCCTACGATCGCCGTGCGATCAGCGTCGCGGCGAGCGCCGCGATCAAGGCGGCGACGACGCCGAATCCGGGGGCTTGGCTCTGCGAGTCGCCGTCGCCGTCCGTCGCCCCTTCACCTTCCGTCTGCAGCTCCTCGACCGCGGTCGCGAGCGTCTCCGTCGACTCGATCACGCTCCGCGGGGCCGGCTGGTTAAGATAGTTCACCTCCATGACGACGTAGTTCCCCTCGACCCCGGCGGTCGTGCTGGCGTACGGCTCCTCGTCGAGGATCGGCGCCTCGGGGTCGGTGACGAGGATCAGTTCGGGGTCGGTTTGGAGGATGACCTCGTTCGAGAGTTGCGGATAGCCGTCGCCCTCCGCGGCGGCGACGTTGTTCACGCCGCCGATCTCCATGATCTCGTTGATGAACGTGTTGTTCGCGGCGACGAAGCCGTCGCCGAGCGGGTACAGCGCGTTCGGGCGGTCGAGGTCGGCGGTCCGGCTCTCGGCGTCCGCGACCGCCTCGTTCATCTCCGCGTTCGTCTCGGCGGCGGCCTCGCAGTTACCGACGAGACGACCGGTGGTCTCCGTCTTCTCCGCGATGTCGTCGACCGAGGTCGCAGCGGGGAAGTGGTACACCGTGAGGCCCTGCTCGCGGAGGTCCGCGACCTGATCGGCCGACGCGTTCGGCGCGAGCACGAGGTCGGGATCGGTGTTCACGACGCGCTCGACGCTGACGCCCACTCCCTCCGCGGAGACGTCCGTCTTCTCGTCCGCGCCGTCGAGGTACGCGGCGTACTGCGTCACGCCGACGACGCGATCCTGCGCGCCGATCTCCCAGAGGGTCTGCGCGGCCGAGGGGTTGATCGTCGTGATCCGCTCGGGGCGCTCGTCGAGCGTGACCGCCGTTCCCGTGGCGTCCGTCAGTTCGACGGGGAATCCGCAGGTGTCGGCGTCTCCGTCGTCCGTCTGTTGAACGCCCGGCTCGTCGACCGCGTGGGCGGTCGGCGTCGGCTCCGGTGTCGTCTCCGTCGTCGGCTGTGCGCCCGCGACCGGACCCGCGACGCCGCCCACGAGAGCGGTCGTCACGAGCAGGGCTACCGCGATGACATGCCTGTCTCGCATCCCATCGACGACGGCGCTCGTTCAATAAGTACTTACCTACTACAAGTTTTGTTGGAATACGAATGAGTGCCTGGGGCCGGTCAGTGGGGTGGTCTGCGGCGCTAGCGGCCGTTCTAGCTCTCGTAGTGGTCGCGAGCGCCGCGATCGGGCCCATCCGTATTCCGCCCGCGGAGGTGGTGAAAGCGGTGCTGAACGCGCTCGTCGTCCCGGCCGGGATCGAGACGACATCGCACGGGATCGGGCCGCTCACGCTCCCGAGCGTCGACCTCGCGTATCGGTCACCGTTCGCGTTCCCCGTCGACCGCGTTCACCAGCAGATCGTCGTCGGCGTCCGGCTCCCGCGGATCCTCATGGCCGCGCTCGTTGGATTCGCGCTCGCCGCCGCCGGCACGGTGATGCAGGGATTCTTCCGCAACCCGATGGCGGACCCGTCGATCATCGGCGTCTCCTCGGGCGCGGCGGCCGGCGCGGTCGCGTTCATCGTCTTCCCCGTCGCGCTGTCGACGAAGCTGGCGCTCCCGGTCGTGGGTGCGGTCGACGTGGGGGTCTCGCACGGCGCCGGGGTGAGCCTCTTCGCGTTCGTCGGAGCGCTCGCCGCCGCCTTCGGCGTGTACGCCATCGCGACGCGACACGGGCGGACCCCGGTGGCGACCCTGCTCCTCGCCGGCGTCGCTATCCAGACGTTCCTCGGCGCGGTCATCTCGTACCTCCAGCTGCAGGCCGGCGAGTCGCTCCGTCGGATCGTCGCGTGGCTGATGGGTCACCTCTCGGGCGCCGCGTGGAGCGACGTCGCCGTCACCGCGGTCGTCGTCCCGCCGCTGTTCGCGGTCCTGCTGGTGTACGCCCGCGATCTCAACGTCATGCTCCTCGGCGAGGAGGAAGCGCAGGGGCTCGGGATCGCGGTCGAGCGCACGAAGCGGATCCTGCTCGCCGCCTCGGCGCTGATCACGGCCGCGGGCGTCGCCTTCGCGGGGGTCATCGGCTTCGTCGGGCTGATCGTCCCGCACATGCTCCGGCTGGTCGTCGGGCCCGACCACCGCGTCCTGCTCCCGAGCGCCGCGCTCGCGGGCGGGTCGTTCCTCGTCGCCGCCGACACGGTCGCGCGGGCCGGGAGCACGGAGCTCCCTGTCGGGATCGTCACCGCCGCCGTGGGCGCGCCCTTCTTCGTCTACCTGCTCGTGACGCGGGAGGTGCACGAGCTGTGACCGCCGAATCGTCCGTCGTCGACGACTCGGAGCCCTCCACCGTCGACGAGCCAGAATCGCGCTCGGCCGTCGACGACGAGACCCCGCCGATCGAGGTCAGCGACCTCTCGGTCTCGTTCGGCGACGTGCCGGTCGTCTCGGGGGTCGACTTCCGCGTCGAGCGCGGGTCGCTCACGGGGCTCGTCGGGCCGAACGGCGCGGGGAAGACGACGGTCCTCCGAGCGATCAAGGGGACGCTCTCGCCCGACGCCGGCGAGGTTCAGCTCGACGGCGACCCCACCGACTCGCTGTCCGCGCGCGAGGCCGGACGGCGGGTCGCCAGCGTCCCGCAGGAGACGAGCCTCGCGTTCGACTTCCGAGTCCGGCAGATCGTCGAGATGGGACGGACGCCGCACCTCGGCCGGTTCGACGGCCACGGGCCCGACGACGAGCGCGCGGTCCGCGAGGCCATTGAGGCCGCGGGCGTCGCGCGCTTCGCCGACCGGGCGATCACGGAGGTCTCCGGCGGCGAACGTCAGCGAGTCCTGCTGGCGCGGGCGCTGGCACAGGAGACCCCGTCGCTGCTGCTCGACGAGCCGACGGCGAGCCTCGACGTGAACCACGCGGTCCGGACCCTCGAACTCGTCAGGGACCTCGTCGACGACGGGCGCGCCGCGCTCGCGGCGATCCACGACCTCGACATGGCCGCGCGGTACTGCGACCGGATCGTCCTCCTCGCGAACGGCGGCGTCCGGGCGGTCGGCCCGCCCGCAGAGGTGTTGACGGCGGACGCGCTCCGGGATGCGTTCGACGCCGAGGCGTTCGTCGGCGAGAGCCCGGCGACGGGGACACCGACTGTCACCGCGTTCGACGGGACCGCTGGGAAGGATCCGCCAAACCCGCGCCGCGTTCACGTCGTCGGAAGTGGTCGACCGGCGGGGCGAGCCGTCGCCCGACTGGCCGCCGCGGGCCACGCCGTCTCCGTCGGCGTCGTCCCCGAGGGGGACGCGGCCGCGGGCGTCGCCGCCGACGCTGACGCGAGGGCGGTGACGGCGCCGCCGTTCGCGGCGGTCCCCCCCGAGCGACGGGACGAGGCGGTCGCGCTCGCCCGGGAGGCCGACGTGACGGTCGCAGTCGGGAAGGCGGGACGAGCCGGCGACGAGCTCGGATCGAACAAGGCCGTTCTAGACGCGAGCGACCGGATTGTGCGCGTCGACGACACAGTCCGCGATGACGACCTGCTCGACGCTGTACGCGAGAGCGACGAAGCTGACGCCTCGGGCCGGTGATATCGGCCAGAACGGTCCGGTCGCTATCGGCTTCGGAACAACTCTGTCACAACCTGCTTGTCCAGCGATCTCTCAGTCCGAAACACCGGTCGATAAACTTGCTTCGTGATCGACAGCGAGAGTATGTGTGTCAGATCGATCGTGGCGATCCGGCATTTAAAAGAAATGAGCGACCGCGACGATTGCTTATAAATAAACGAGTCGGTGGCGCGCGCCGGTGAGCGCCCGGAGGGCGCGAACCGCGAGGGACCTTCGGTCCCTCTGGCAGCCGGCGGCTTCGCCGCCGGCGACGCCCGCGCGAGGGAGTCGGCGCGGCGCTTTTAAGCGCCGCGCCGACGAGGCTGGGGAGGCGTGAGGCTGCGGTCCCGCGAGCGACTGAAGGGAGCGAGCGGGAGCACAGAAGTTGCACCCCGCGCAGCGAACGGAGTGAGCGAGCAGGACCGTCTTCCAGCGGTGCTGTGCGGTCGGGTGGGACTCAAAGGGGCAGTCGTCGAGGCGGGGGCAGGCGACGTAAGCACCGCAGCGAAGGAGCGCTAGCGACTGAGTGAGGAGCGCAGCGAGCGTGCCCCCGCCTCGACAACTGGGGCTTTGGCGGTGTTCGCCGACGATCCGTCGGCAACGATTTATAAGTAAGCGGCTGGAGCTTTGGAGGAGTTCGCCGTCGATCCACCAGCAACTACGTACAAACAGCCGACAGCAACACCACTCGATCACTTATAAACGACGTATGAATGGCGGACAGGCGGGGTGGCCCGGCGTTCCGGCGCGGGGTATCCCGGTTGCCTTCTCCACCCCGCGACCCGACGAGCGACGGGCGTCCGGCGGTGGGCTGCTCGCTTCCGCGCCTGACCCAGTGTCGCCGACGAACCGCGACGGACCGCTCCTGCGAGCGGGCGTCGCGGACCGCTGTCCCCGGCGGACGAGGCTTCCACGTTGGCTCTCGGGGCCCGCACCGGTCTGACCGGACGCGCCCGCTGTTCGGTCCCCGCTAAAGACTACCTCACGGGTGACGAGCGGGGCCTAACCGCCCGACCTAGTCCACTTCGCGGTACACGACACCACCTTAAGGGCCTTTCGTTCGGCGGAGAGCCGGTCGAGATCGCGACCGGCGGGATCGGGACCAAGGCTACGCCAGGAGGTTCCGGGCGTACGCCGCGGCGGATGCCGGAACGAGGACGGAGAGCGCGACGACGACTCGCGGGTGCCACACTAGCCAGAGGTTGTCGCGGAACATCGGGCTCGGTTCGATCGCCAGCGCCCACGCCGCCGCGCTCAGGGTCGTCGCGAGGCCGAGGACAACCGCGGCGCCCGCAAGGGATCCGGGATCGAGGTTGCCGCGTTCGACGGAGGCGATGACGACCGCGCTGAGCAGCGCGAACAGCGCGATTCCGGCGGCGCCGACGACGCCCGAAGCGTAGTAGTCGGCGAGCTGTGACGCGTACGCTCCCCCCGACAGGATCACGTACGGCGCGGCGAGCGCGAGCGCGGTGACGACGCCGGCGGCGATCCCGATCCGGCGCGTGACGGCGCGGAGGTTCATGCGAACTCGTCGGGCCGGCAGCGCGGTAAAAGGCCCGGATCGATGTCGAGCGGCGGATCGATGTCGAGCGGCGCGCCGATCGCCGGCGCGCTCCCGTAGCGTTTTGGGTCGCCGGCGCGGAGGGTGGCGTATGACCCTCGACGTCGACCCGCCGGAGCCGCCCGAACTCGCCGCCGTCGATCCCAACGAATACGAGGACGCGGAGGTCGCCGGCGGCGAGTACCGCCGCGACGACCTGGAGGCGTTCCTGCGCGAGGGCGCGTGGGAGGAGGCGTTCGCGGAGTGGGCCGCCGGCAGCGACATGGACGAGGAAGACTGGAGGATCGCCGTCGACCTCGGTCTCGTCTCTCGGTTCGACTTCTTCTGGGACGACTTCGCCGACCGCGTCGGCTACCACGCGCCCGGGCTCCCCGAGGACTGGAAGGAGCGAGACCTCCACCCCGACCTCGACTCGTGGGGCACCGTCTCCGCGATCAACGCGGGGCTCACGGAGCTGGGTCAGATCGTCTGTGAGACGCTGAAAGAGGAGTATATCGACTGGGAGGCCGAGTTCGAGGCGCCCGACGACCTTCCCGACTTCGAGGCGTAGCGGGGAGAGTTCGTCGTATTTTTGGCCCTCAGTGGCCCCAGAGGTTCCCGTCCGAGTCGTACCGCGCGTCCATGATCCGGTCCCACTGCGCGTCGGAAAGCGCGAGGTCGGCCGCGGCGACGTTCTCGTCGAGCTGGTCGGTCGTGCGCGCGCCGACGATGGGGACGCAGGTGAACTCGTCCCACTCGGTGAGCCACGCGAGCGCGACCTGCGCGGGCGTCGCGTCGAGCTCGTCGGCGACCTCGCGGACCGCGTCGAGCACCTTCCAGCCGCGCTCGGAGAGGTAGAAGCGCTCGAACCGGTCGTCGAAGCTCGCCCGCGACCCGTCCGGCGCGATCACCTGCTCGGGGTCGTCCGGGTCGGCGCGCTCGTACTTCCCGGTGAGGAACCCGCCCGCAAGCGGGGAGTACGGGCAGACGGCCAAGTCCTGATCGGCGCACACGTCGAGGTACCCCTTCACGTCCTCGTAGTAGCCCGCGTGGTGGAGCGGCTGGACCACGTCGAAGCCGGCGTAGTCGTTCGCGTCGGCGGTCCACAGCGCCTTCGTCAGCTGCCACGCCGCCATCGTCGACGCGCCGAGGTGGTGGACCTTCCCCTCCGAGACCAACTCGTCGAGGACGCGCATCGTCTCCTCGATCGGAGTCTCCTCGTCCCAGCGGTGGATGTAGTAGATATCGAGGTAGTCGGTGTCGAGTCGGTCGAGCGTCCCCTCGACCTGCGCGCGGATGTGCTTACGCCCCAGTCCCGAGTCGTTGGGGCCGGGCTCGCCGCGCCCGTCGAACGGGAAGTACACTTTCGAGGCGATCACGTAGTCCTCGCGCTCGCGCTCCGCGAGCCACTCGCCGATGTACTCCTCGCTCGTCCCGTGCGGCGACCCGTACACGTTGGCGGTGTCGATGAAGTTGATCCCGTGGTCCGCCGCCGCGTCGAGGAGTTCGTGGGCTTCCTCGCGACCCGTCTCGACGACGCCGTTCGTCTCCCGCCCGAAGCGCCACGTCCCGAAGCAGAGCTCGGAGACGCTGAGTCCCGTGTTGCCGAGCCGTCGGTAGTCCATGTTCGCACGTCTCGGCCGCGATTTCTAAAGCGTGGCGGCAGCGGCGGTCCGCGAACCGATTCGGGAGGGCGGTCGCGCCGATCGCTCATAAGCGAGCGAGGCGCAAAGTGCCTCTGGCAGCCGGCGGAGACGAGGGCGAGGTTTTGGAGGGGGTCGCTGCGCCGTTGCGAGCAGGGGTTCAGACCGCCGGCTGGAGCTGTAAGGATATTCACAGCGCTCGGAAACGCTGTGTTCCGTCCCGATCTCGACCCGACACTTATGACGGCCGAGGAGAACTCGTACCCGATGCCCTCCCGACTCGCTGCGGGCCTGTTCAGTGAACCGTCCGGTCGCCGCCACGCGACCGTGATGTTCGTCGCGGCGCTCGCGTTCGCGTGCCTCTACCTCTACGCCGTGCGCCACGCCGGTTCGACGGGGGCCGAATGGCTCCTGTTCATGATCGCCGGAACCGCGCTGTCCGGCCTCGCCGAGTCGCTCCCGGGCGATCGCCGAGTCGCCGCCGGCGTCCTCCGCGTCCTCGCGATCCTCGTGTTGACGTGTCTGCTCGTGGTGCTCAGCGTCGCACCCGGGCTCATCGACCTCCGGTAACTCCGCCTCCCGTCGCTCCGAGTCCGTTGCCGTCCCGTAGCTCCGACTCCGCCGTATTCAAATACGCGCGCGGAGACCAACGGATATGGACGAGATCGACGACCAGTACACGCCCGCGGACGTCGAGTCCGGGGTCGACGAATACTGGGACGACCACGACGCCTACGAGGCGGCGAAGGAGGCGCACGCCGACGACCCGCCCTTCTTCTTCGTGGATGGCCCGCCGTACACCTCCGGACAGATGCACCTCGGTACGGCGTGGAACAAGACGCTGAAGGACGCGATCATCCGCCACAAGCGGATGACCGGCCACCGCGTCACCGACCGGCCGGGCTACGACATGCACGGGCTCCCGATCGAGGTGAAAGTCGAGGAGGAGCTCGGCTTCGAGAACAAGCGCGACATCGAGGAGTACGGGATGGAGTCGTTCATCGAGAAGTGCAAGGAGTTCGCCCTGCGCAACCGGGCGGCGATGGACGAGGACTTCCAGTCGATCGGCGTGTGGATGGACTGGGAGAACCCCTACGAGACGATCGATCCCGAGTACATGGAGGCCGCGTGGTGGGCCTTCTCGAACGTCGCCGATAACGGGCTCGTCGAGCAGGGGAAACGGTCCATCTCGCAGTGCCCGCGCTGCGAGACCGGGCTCGCCAACAACGAGGTCGAGTACGAGGACGTCGAGGACCCCTCCATCTACGTGAAGTTCCCGCTCGCCGACCGCGAGGGGAGCCTCGTCATCTGGACGACGACGCCGTGGACCATCCCCGCGAACACCTTCGTCGCCGTCGACGAGGAGCTCACCTACAACGCGGTCCGCGCCGAGAGAGACGGCGAGGAGGAGGTGCTCTACGTCGCCGCGGAGTGTGTCGAGGACGTGCTGCAGGAAGGCCGCTACGAGGAGTACGAGGTCGAGGCCGAACTCACCGGCGAAGAGCTCGTCGGCTGGGCGTACGACCACCCGCTCGCCGGCCGCGTCGCCGAGTACCCCGACTTCGAGGGCGCCGGACAGGTGTACGCCGCCGACTACGTGGAGGCCGACCGCACCGGGCTGGTCCACTCCGCGCCGGGTCACGGTGAGGAGGACTTCCACCGCGGCACCGAACTCGGACTCGACATCTACTGCCCGGTCGGCCCCAACGGCGAGTTCTCCGAGGCCGCCGGGGAGTACGCCGGCCAGTTCGTGCGCGACGCCAACGACGACATTATCGACGACCTGGTCGCCGACGGCCACATGCTCGCGCACGGCACCGTCGAGCACAGCTACGGTCACTGTTGGCGGTGTGACACCGGGATCATCCAGTTGGTCACCGACCAGTGGTTCATCTCGATCACGGACGTGAAAGAGGACCTCCTCGAGAACATGGCGGAGTCCGAGTGGCACCCGCAGTGGGCCCGAGACAACCGCTTCCGCGACTTCATCGAGGACGCGCCCGACTGGAACGTCTCCCGCCAGCGCTACTGGGGGATCCCGATCCCGATCTGGGTGCCGGAGGACGCGGACGGAAGCAGCCTCGACGAGGACATGATCGTGATCGGCACCCGAGAGGAACTCGCCGAGCGCGTCGAGGAGGACGTCGATCCCGAGACGATCGACCTCCACCGCCCTTCCGTCGACGACCTGACGGTCGTCGAGGACGGAACCACGTACCGCCGCGTCGAGGACGTGTTCGACGTGTGGCTCGACTCGTCGGTCGCCTCGTGGGGCACGCTCGGGTACCCGAGCGACGAGGCGGCCCACGACGAGCTGTGGCCCGCCGACTTCATCGTCGAGGCGCACGACCAGACTCGAGGCTGGTTCTGGTCGCAGCTCGGGATGGGAACCGCCGCGGTGGACCAAGTCCCCTACGAGGAGGTCCTCATGCACGGGTTCGCCAACGACGAGGACGGCCGCAAGATGTCCAAGTCCGTCGGCAACATCGTCACGCCGGAGGAGGCGATCGAGCGCGCCGGCCGCGACCCGCTCCGCACCTACCTGCTCAGCCACGACCAGCAGGGCGTCGACCTCGCGTTCGAGTGGGACGGGCTCGGCGAGCTGCAGGGGAAGCTCAACATCCTCTGGAACGTGTTCCGCTTCCCGCTGGAGTACATGGACCTCGACGGCTACGACCCCGCCGACGCCGACCTCTCGGACGGCGAGCTCGAGCTCGTCGACGAGTGGGTGCTCTCGCGGCTCCAGTCCGTCGAGACCGAGGTCGAGGAGGCGTGGGCCGACTACCGCGTCAGCGACGCCGTCAACGCAGTGATCGAGTTCGTCACGCAGGACGTGTCCCGCTTCTACGTGAAGGCGGTCCGCGACCGCATGTGGGAGGAGGCCGACTCCGCCTCGAAGCGCGGCGCCTACGCGACGCTCGCGACCGTCCTCGACGAGACGACCCGGCTGCTCGCGCCGATCGCGCCGTACATGACCGAGCGCATGTACCAGACGCTCGACGGCGAGGCCACGACCGTCCACCAGCTCGACTACCCCGAGCCCGACGACGACCTCCGGGACGCCCAGCTCGAACGCGACGTGGCCGTCCTCCGCGACGTAGAGGAGGCCGCCGCGAACGCGCGCCAGCAGGCCGGCCGCAAGCTCCGCTGGCCCGTGCCGCGCGTGATCGTCGAGAGCGACGACGAGGACGTGACCGCCGCGGTCGAACGGCTCTCGGAGCTGATCGCCGAGCGCGTCAACGCCCGAGCGGTGACCGTCACCGGCGCGTTCGACGAGCTGGTCGAGACCGCCGAGCCGCAGATGGGCGCGATCGGCCCCGCCTTCGGCGCCGACGCCCAGAAGGTGATGGAGGCGGTACAGGGCGCGACCCGCGCCGCGGTCGAGGGCGGCGAGGTGACCGTCGACGGCGAGCCCGTCGACCTCGACGACGAGATGGTCGAGTACGTCGCCGAGCCGCCGGAACACGTCTCCGGCGCCGACTTCGACGGCGGCGCCGTCTACGTCGACACCTCGCTGACTCCCGAGATCGAGTCCGAGGGGTACGCCCGCGACGTGATCCGCCGGATCCAGGAGATGCGCAAGGAACTCGACCTGGACGTGGAGGCCCGGATCCGCGTCGGCGTCGCGGTCGACGACGACCGGATCGCCGCGTTCGTCGACGACCACGCCGACCTGATCGCCGGCGAGGTGCGCGCCGACGCGTGGCTCGACGGCCCGAGCGACGCCGCGGACGCCGAGGGCGGCCTCGTCGAGGAGTGGGAGGTTGAGGGCGTCGCGGTCACGATCGGGATCGAACCGGTCGCGTGACGACCTGATCGGGACCGTCGCGAGAGAACGTTCGGCGATCCGTGTACTCAGGAGATCGTCATACGCCGAACCGTCGCGTAACTGATCGTTCTTACTATTCCCGATCTCGATACCCTGCGAAACGTTGTCGTCCCGAAACCTATAGGTGACTTCTTCACGCACGGTCGTATATGCATGTCCGGGCGGCTCGGCCCGACGACGCGGAGGCGCTACGAACGGCCGTCTCGCGAGCCCGCGAGGCGACCGTCTTCGACGACATCGGAGCCCCTCTTCTCGACGTGTCCGCTGCCGGCGTCCGCGAGGCCGCCGCAGAGGCAGAGTGGTCGTTCCTGATGGAGGACGAGGACGGACCGGTGGGGGTCGCCATCGCTCATCCCGACGCGGAGACGTCGACCGACGAGCACGGAGACGACGGCGACCACGAGGCCGAACTGCTCGCGCTGTGGGTCCACCCGAACCACGCGGGCGAGGGCGTCGCGGGCGAGCTGCTCGCCCGCGTCGCGTCTTCGGTGACCGACTGCGGCGTGGAGACTCTTCGCGCGAGCGTCCCCGCCGACAGCCCCGGCGCCACGGAGTTTTTCAGTGCACACGGGTTCGTCCACCGCGGCACCCGTCGCGGTCCGGCCGGCGACGAGTCTATCGTCGTCGCCGACGTGGACGCGCTCCAGTGACCGCGCCGCGATCGGACCGAGCCTAGGAGATCGCCAGACGAATCGCCGTTACTTCAGCCGTTCCTGGAGGAACGAGGGATGTGCCGCGGTGACGCCGTCCACGCCGAGGAGCTTCTCGGAGATGACGTCGCCGAGTTCGTCGCCGTCGCCGGCGCGGACTTCGGCCATCAGCATGTGGTCACCGGAGGAGGTGTACAGCGCCTGCACCTCGTCAAGGTCCTTCAGCTTCCGGGTCGCGCCCACGTACTGTCCCGAGTCGACGTCCATCCCGACCATCGCGATCGACTGCGACGAGAGCTTCTTCGGGTCGATCTCCGCGGAGTAGCCGACGATCACGCCCTTCTCTTCGAGGCGGTCGATGTACTTCCGCACCGTCGGCTTCGAGACGTCAGCCCGGTCGGCGATCTCCGCGCAGGAGGCCTGCGCGTCCTCCTCTAACACCGACAGGATCCGTTCCTCCGTCGATACCGTACTCATGACTACTGCTTTGTCACCACCGAAAAAATACCTTGCGAACCGAAAAACGAGACGAACGGACGACGAATCGCGGCGGGATCGTCGGCCGATCCCGGTCTACGGTCGCTTCAGGCGTGCTTGTCGAGGAACATGTCGTGGGAGCGCTCCCACTCGTAGTCGTCGTCCCAGTAGCGCTCGGCCAGCGGCTCGTCGGGCATTTCGCCGATCGCCTGCTTCTCCGCGCCGTAGGACGGGCGGTCGTCGTCGACGTAGAAGCGGCCGGTGAGGACCTCGCCCTCGTAGAGCGACTCCTCGGTCTCGCGCATCATCTCGGCGGCCTCGACGCGGTCCGTCTTGTCGAAGTCGTAGTCGTCGGACTCGTTGACGTCGATGTACGGGACGTACTGGCGCGCGTCCTTGTTCCAGGTCGGACACTGAGTGAGGAAGTCGACGTGCGCGAAGCCGTCGTGGTTGATCGCCTCGACCAGAATCTCTTTGGCCTGGTTCGGGTTGACTGCGGCCGTGCGGGCGACGTAGGAGGCGCCGGCGTTGAGCGACATCGAAAGCGGCTTGATCGGCTCCTTGGCGCTGCCGGACGGCTGTGTCTTCGACTTGTGGCCCTTCGGGCTGGTCGGGGAGGTCTGTCCCTTCGTGAGCCCGAAGATCTCGTTGTTGAACACGATGTACGTCATGTCGTGGTTCTCCCGGGCCGTGTGGATGAAGTGGTTCCCGCCGATCCCGTAGCCGTCGCCGTCGCCGCCGGCGGCGATCACTTCGAGGTCGGGATTCGCGAGCTTCGCGGCGCGGGCCACGGGCAGCGAGCGCCCGTGGATCGTGTGGAACCCGTACGTGTCGAGGTAGCTGTTCAGCTTACCGGAACAGCCGATCCCGGTACACAGCAGGGTCTCCTCAGGCGTGCGCCCGACCTCGGGGAGCGCCTGCTTCAGCGCCTTCAGGACGCTGAAGTCACCGCAGCCGGGACACCAGGTCGGCTGGGGCTCGACGCCCGGCGTGTACTCGTCGCGGTCGATCTCTCGTTCGTCTCCGATTGCTGAAAACGTGCTCATGAGTTAGTCACCTGCGGCTGGGACGAAGGTGGTCTGATGGCCCGACGCGTCGCCGTCGCCCTCGACGACCGCGGCCTCGAACCCGTCGACGATCTCAGCCGGCTCGAACGGGTTCCCGTTGTACTTCAACAGGCTCGACAGCTTTTCGCCGTAGCGGCCGAGGTTCTTCTGAACGAGCCCGCGGAACTGTCCGGACGCCGTCATCTCGACGACGAGGACCTCGTCGACGCTCTCGACGAACGCCTCGACCTGTGCGGTCGGGAAGGGGAGCATGTCGGAGACGCCGTACGACTTCACCGAGACCCCGGCGTCGTTGAGCCGGTCGACGGCCTCTTCGACGGTGCCCTGCTGGCTCCCGAACGTGAGGATGCCGTACTGGGCGTCGTCGGGACCGGCGTAGGAGCCGGTGTCCTCTTGATCGAGGTCGGCGCGAATCGCCTCCAGCTTCTGGGTGCGCCGGTCGATCTGCGCGACGCGGTTGTCCGGCGACTCCTCGATGTGGCCGGTCGGGCTGTGCTCGTTGCCGGTCGCGAGGAAGCGACCGCCCTTCTGGCCGGGAATCGACCGCGGGGAGACGCCGTCCTCGACGTCGTGCTGGAACCGGTGGAACTTCCCGTCGGGCGAGTGCGGCTCGTCGGCGAGCGCGTCCTCCGAGAGCGTCTTCCCGAGCGTCGGGTTCGGCTCGCGGTCGAAGTGGCTCTTGGGGACGTTCACGAGCTCGCCGCCGAGCTTCTGGTCGTACAGGAGGATCGACGGGATCTGGTACTCGTAGGCGAGCCGGAAGGCGATCCGCGACTGCTCGTACGCCTCCTCGACGGTCCCCGGAGCCAAGACGACGCGCTGGGAGTCGCCCTGCGAGGTGTAGAGGACGTGTTCGAGGTCGGACTGCTCCGGCTTCGTCGGCATCCCGGTCGACGGACCGGCGCGCATGGCCTCGACGAGGACGACGGGCGTCTCCGTCATCTCCGCGAGCCCGAGCGGCTCCGACATCAGCGCGAAGCCGCCGCCGGAGGAGCCGGACATGGCCTTCACGCCGGCGTGCGAGGCCCCGACCGCGAGCGCGGCCGCGGCGATCTCGTCTTCGACCTGCTCGGAGATCCCGCCGAGCTTCGGCAGGTTCTTCGTCATGATGGTGAACACCTCGGTCCACGGCGTCATCGGGTAACCGGCGATGAACCGGCAGCCCTCGTCGATGGCGCCGTAGGAGATGGCGTCCGAGCCGGACATGAGCAGCTGCTCCTCGTCGTGCTCGCCGGTCGGCACCGACACGTCCGAAGCGTCCACGTCGTACTCCTCGCGCACTTGGTCGTACGCGATCTGGAGGATCTCGAGGTTCGGTTCGAGGATCTTCTCCGGCATCGCGTCGCGCATGAGGTCCTGGACGTGGTCGAGGTCCATCCCGGTCAGCGCGCAGGTCGCGCCGACGCCGGCGGTGTTGCGCATGACTTCACGGCCCTGATCGCGGGCGAGCCCGCGGAGGTCGAGGGGGTATACGTGCCAGTCGTTCTCCTCGGCGCGCTCTTCGAAGTTCGGAATCTCGGAGGCGTCGAGGAGTCCCTCGTCGTACACGATGACGCCGCCCTCGCGGAGCTCGTCCAAGTTCTCCGAGAGCGGCTTGATCTCCTCGTTCCCGTAGACGGCCTCCTCCTGCGGGTTGCGGGCGAACGAGTCGCCGAGCGCGAGCAGGAAGTTGTACCCGTCTCCTCGGGACCGCACCGGATCCGAGGACGCACGGACCTCGGTGTAGGTGTGGCCCCCGCGGATCCGCGACGGGTAGTGGCGATGCGTGAAGACGTTGAGCCCCGATCGCATCAAGGCCTTCGCGAAGTTCTGGCTGGTCGAAGCGATCCCGTCACCGGATCCCCCCGATATCCGCCAGATGAGTTCGTCGTCAGTCATAGTGGTATGTGAGCCCGTGAGGGCCTAGTAATTCGACATTGTGCTGGTTACCTCTTAGGGCTTGCTATGGAATCACAAGGAACAATGATGAAAGACCTTTAGGTGTTACCCGCCGCGGACAGCGCGATCCGTTCCACGCCTTTTTACTCACCGCCCGCCCGACGGGTCGTATGCTCACGTTCATCGGTCTCGGCCTTTACGACGAGCGCTCGATCACCGTCGAGGGGCGCGAGGCGCTCCGGTCCGCGGACCGAGTCTTCGCGGAGTTCTACACGAGCAAGCTGGTCGGCGCCGACGTCGAGGACCTCGAAGCGTACCACGGCGCGGAGATAGCGGTCCGGCCGCGCGAGGGAGTCGAACGGGACCCGGAGGCGATCCTCGCGGCGGCCGAAGAGGGTCACGCCGCGTTCCTCACCGCCGGCGACACGATGATCTCGACGACCCACACGGATCTCCGGCTGCGTGCCGAGGAACGCGGGATCGACACCCGCGTGATCCACGGCGTGACCGCGCAGTCGGCCGCGTCGAGCCTCACCGGCCTGCAGAACTACCGGTTCGGCAAGGCGACGACGCTCCCGTTCCCGTACGCCCACGGCGGCGACGACGTGCCCGGGAGCGTGATCGACACCATCGAGGCGAACCGCGAGCGCGGGCTCCACACCGTCGTCTACCTCGACATCAAGGTCGGCACCGGGCCGACCGGCCCCGACCCGGACCACGAGGAGTACATGACCGCCGACGCCGCGGCCCGGCTGCTCGCCGACGGGTGGGAGGACGCGCTCGCGGTCGTCGTCGCCCGCGCGGGCTCGCCCGATCCGATCGTCGCCGCCGACCGCCTGAGCGCGCTCGCGGAGCGCGACTTCGGCGACCCGCTCCACCTGCTCGTGATCCCCGGCGACCTCCACCACGTCGAGGCCGACGCGCTCGCCGGTCTGGCCGGCGCGCCGGCGGAGCTGGTCGAGGAGTGAGCACCGGGAGGTCGCCCGGTCCGACGACCGGTCGTTTGATATTCCTGTCCTGCGTTGTCGGATCTCATGACAGACCTTCCCGTTGAGCAGCTGATGTCGACCGAACTCGTCACGATCGCCCCGGGGGCGGCCGCCGCGGACGCGGCGAACCGGATGTTGGAGACCGGAGTGAGTTCCATCCTCGTCGTCGACGACGATGGGCACCTGGCCGGGCTGATCACCGCGACGGACTTCGTCTCGCTCGTCCGCCGGAACGACCCGGAGGACGAGACCCCCGTCGAGGCGTTCATGACGACGGACATCGTCACCGTCTCTCCCGACGACTCCGTCGAAGACCTCGCGGAGCCGACGGACCAGGGGTACACGCACCTCCCGGTGGTCAACGAGGACGGAGAGCTGATCGGGATGGTCTCGACGACCGATCTCACGGCGTACGTTTCGGAGCAGCGGTGAGCGGTCCGGTGGTGTGCAGCCGATGAGCCGTCAGACGGCGCGCGGCTCACCCCGAGAGTCGGCCCCGACCGTGGGATTAGCGACCCGACGCGGCCATCTGGTCGTCGTAGGTGGCGCCCGCCGCGATCAGGAACCCGATTATCGCGGTGACGACGGCGATGCTCCCGATCGCGACGACGGCGATAGAGAACAGGTCGTTCGGGAGGACCCGTGCGGACGTCAGCAGCGACACCGCCGTGACGCCCCCGATCAGCAGCAGGAGTCGACCGAACCGGGCGGTGTCGAGCCCGTCGTCACTTGACATAGGCTCTAATCTCGTTGATGACGCCGTCGTACCCGTCGTCGCTGGCCTCCGCGCCGAGCGAGTGAATCGACTGGCAGATCCACATCCCGGCGGTGAAATTCAACAGCGCGACGAAGGACACCAGCCCGAGCTGCGAGTCCACGGTGAGCCCGATGACGAGCCCCAACGGGAGCGTCACCGACATGATGGCGTGCGTGAGCAGCGACCGAGTCCCGAAGTCGTCCAACGAGCTGAGTACCCCTGACATGTGAACAGTACGGGGACGAACGCGTATATATACTCGTGCGAGCTGTCTCGGATATCCGGGGCGGTCGCCGGCCCGTCGCTGAAGTCGACCTGACCGGACGGAGATAGACACCGGAAGAGTAATCAGATCTGCTATCACACCACATGATATGGATCTGAACGACCGAACCCGCGTCAGTGAGGTCATGTCGACGCCGCTGGAAACGATCGGGGCGGACGAGCCGCTTCGCGAGGCCGCGCGTCGAATGGACGGCGACGACATCAGCGCGCTCGTCGTGACGACGGGCGGGGGCTGTATTATCACGCAGAGCGACATCATCGGTGCCGTCGCGGCCGGCCGCGACCTCGACGAGGCCGTCGTCCGCGACGTGATGACCGAGGACGTAGAGACCGTGACGCCGGACCTCATGATGGAGGAGGTCGCGGCGATGATGACTATGTACGGAGTCAAACACCTCCCCGTCGTCGACGACGACTACGTCGGGATGGTCTCGTCGACCGACGTGGCCGAGCACCTCTCCTGAGTCGGCGGGCGGCGTCGAGTCCGCACGTCATTTAAACGAGAAGCAGCGGTGCGCCCACCGCTACTCCGACCGCGATCAACACGAGGTTCCAGAACAGCACCGGCCGGATTAGCTCCCGCGTGATGCTCGCGGCGAAGGCTGTTTTAATCAGGACGCTCGCGGCCGTCCCCGCGACGACTCCCGCCGCCGCGGTGTCGACCGTGATCTGCCCGGTTCCCAGAAGCGAGACCGCCGTGGTCGTCGCCGTCCCGGAGGAGACGAGCCCGGCGAGGAACGACGTGGCGATGAATCCGCCCGCGCCGAACGTCCGCTCGGCGCCCGCGGAGACGACCAGCACGACGAGGAACAGCGCCCCGAACGTCAGGGCGTTCCGAAGGCTGAACGGCGAGGTGAGCTCGGCTTCCATCGTCGTCTGCCAGTCGCTACGCCACACCGCGACGAGGACGCCGGCGACGGTGATCGCGCCCAGCGGCGCGCCGACGATCACGGCGGCCTCGGGAACGAAGACGGCGACGACCGCGGCGTTCCGGAACGCCATCGCGGCGTTCGCGAGCAGGATGGAGCCGACGGCGATGTCGAGTAGGTCGGTTCGTCCCTTCGCGCGCTTGGCCATTTCCGCGACGACCGCGGTGGAGTTCACGAGTCCGCCGAAGAAGCCGGTGACCGCGTAACCGCGTCCCTGGTACCGCTTCACGAGTACGTAGTTGACGAAGCCGATGGCGCTGACGGCGACGACCAGCGACCAGATGAGCCGGGGCTGGACCGCGCCCCACGGGTCGATGGTCTCCGCCGGCAGCAGGGGGAAGACCACGAACGCGAGGACCGTGAACTCGACCGCACTGCGGACCTCCTCCCGCGAGAGCCCCCACGCGAACTGGTGGAGTTCGCGTTTCAACACGAGCAGCAACGAGGAGAGCATCGCCACCGTCACCGCCTCGATGAAGAACTCCTCGGCGACGAGCGCACCGACCCCGTACGTGACGAGCATCGACACCGACGTGGTCAGCGAGAGCCCGTCGACGTCCTCCTCGACGAAGCTTCGGACGGCGAGCAGCACCGCGATGGCGACGATCAGCGCCCCGCCGACGATCAGGAGCCCGTCGTCGTCGAGCAGCGAGAAGACGGCCGCCGCGAGGCTGATCAGCGCGAACGTCCGGATCCCCGCGGACTTCTGGGACCACTCCCGCTCCAATCCGAGAAACATCCCCAGCGCGGTCGCCAAGACCAGCTTTGCGACGTTCGTCTGGAGGTAGACCAACGGGTCGACGGCGCTCAACACGGGTCGTCACCTCGTCGCGTCCGTCGCCCTCGCGGGGTCCGGTCCGGCCGAATCGTCGCGTTCATACCCGAACCAGTCGACAGCCGTGCCTATAGCTTGCTATATACTGATATATAGTTTCTGAGGATCGTCTCCTCGACGCCGCGTCAGCGGTTAGTCGGCTCCCGCGGGAGATCGAGCGCCTCCGTCAGGTCGTGTTCCTCGCCGGTGAGCAGGTAGAGCACGTCTTCGAGGATGACCACGAGCTCCGGTAGCTCCCGCACGACGAGGAAGGTGATGCCGATCAGCGCCACGACCGCGAGCAGCTGGCTCATGATCCGGTCGGAGATCAGGAACGACACCCGGTACGGATCGCTCGCGCCGAACATCAGCAACACGAGGTCCGGGTACCAGTGCATGTACTGGTTGCCCGAGGCGACCGAGATGAACGTCGTCCGGAGGATGTTGAGGACGTAGATGAGCGTGACCGACACCGCGAGCCCGCGGAGCTTCCGCCGCAGGGGGGCCTCGACCGCCGCGACGAGCCCGCCGAAGATCGCCATGCTCCCGAGCCCCGTGCAGGCGAGCACGATGTCGATCCGGTAGGTGTGGCCGTCGTCGAGCGTCCACAGGTAGGCCGCGTCGTACCCCTCGCTGCTCGCCACCCGCTCCGGCGCGTAGCCGAGCAGGTCGATGAGCATCCCGGTCTGGGTCGCGACGACCTCGATGAGGATCCGGCGGGGTTCGGGGAACGCGACGCCGGCGAGCGTGAACGCCGGAATCGTCTCGAACGGGAGGTAGATGAACAGCATGATCGCGATCGCCCGCGTGAGGGTGAACAGCGACGCTCGTCCGTTATACAGGAGGTAGCCGGCGTACATACAGGCCGGCACGCCGACGAGCGCAAGGATCGACTCGACGTAGCTCTGGTGTTCGAACGCGAAGTACGGCACCGTGGTCAGCCAGAAGAGCCCGAACAGCGCCCACGTACCGGCCGCGAGCGACCGGCCCGCCGCCAGCCCGCGACTGTCGAGCAGCCACGCGACGGCGAAGAGGATCGCGACGAGCCAGGCGAACGTGAACGTGTCCGGCAACAGAGTCAGGACCGCCGGCACGCCGGAACCGAACATGTCCGAACGGTCAGTCGTCGGCGGATAAAGCCCTTGTCGTTGCCGACGGCTCGTCGGGTAGTTGGGCGTGAAAACGAAGCCGGGGAGAAATCTGGCCGCTTACCGCTCGTCCGAGTCGAGCACGCGGATCTGGTCCCCGCGGACCGTCACCGGAATCGGGACCGTCGCCTCGTACAGCTCGACCGTCACCTGGTCTTTGCCCTCGTCGATGCGCTGGACGCGAGCCTTCTCGCCCTTGAACGGGCCGGCGATCAGCTCGACGATGTCGCCCTCGGCGATCCCCTCCACGTCGGGGGTCGGCGAGAGGAAGTGTTCGACCTCGGAGAAGGGGCTTCTCGCCGGTCCCTCCGAGCCCTGAATCACGCCGCGGGCGTGCGGAATCTCGTCGAGGATCCGGGCGAACACGCTGCCGTCCGTGGCCTCGACCATCACGTAGCTCGTCAGCTGGTCGGGGGCGATGACGGCCTGGATCTCCGGCATCTCCTTTTCGGCGAGCATGTCGGCGACGGTCCGCTCTTGGCTCGCGGTGGTCTTGACCGAGAAGATCGGCATTACGCGCCGACCCCCGGCAGGAGGCTCATGATCGCAAACATCAGGAAGCCGATGAAGCCGATGAGGAGGATCCCGGCCCCGGCGATCTTCGACACCTGGAGGAACTCGTCGGTGCTCGGCGTGCTCGCCAGTTTCAGCACCCGAATGTAGCTGTTGAGGTCGTACGGAACGTCCATGTTACGAGGGAGTTCGAGTCGATCCGGTTTTTACCTTTTGATGCGAGGTCGGCACGCGCTAGCCGGCGGGGAACAGCGAGAGAACCGCTGTGAACTGTCGCGAGGACGCCGACGGCTCGATTATTCCACGTAGTCGATGTCTTCCATCTCGGGCTCCGTCCCCTCGGGCGCCTCGCCGTTGCGACCGTAGATCTGCGGCGACTCGACGCCGGTCACCACGATCATGGTCCGCATCTCGCCTTCCAGTTCGTCGTCGACGGAGGTCCCCCAGATGATCCGGGCGTCGGGGTCGATCCGGTCGTAGATCTCCTCGACGACGCCCTCGGCCTCTTCGATGGACATGTCGGTGCCGCCGGTGACGTTCACCAGCGCGGAGTTCGCGCCGGAGATGTCGACATCGAGCAGCGGCGAGCGGAGCGCGGACTTCACCGAGTCCTGCGCCTTCGAGTCGGAGTCGGACTCGCCGAGGCCGATCATCGCGACGCCGCCCTTCTCCATGACGGTCCGGACGTCGGCGAAGTCGAGGTTGACGAGGCCGGGCATCGTGATCAGCTCCGTGATCCCCTTCACCGAGCGCATCAGCACCTCGTCGGACACCTTGAACGCCTGCCGGACGGGGAGCTTCCCGACCGCGTCGAGCAGGCGGTCGTTGGGGACGACGATGACGGTGTCGGACACGTCGCGGAGCCGCTCTAAGCCGGCCTCGGCGTTCGTCCGTCGGACCTCGCCCTCGGCCGTGAAGGGGGTCGTGACGATGGCGATGGTGAGCGCGCCCGACTCGCGAGCGGCCTTCGCGACGACCGGCGCCGACCCGGTCCCCGTGCCGCCGCCGAGCCCGGCGGTGACGAACACCATGTCGGAGCCGTCGATGGCGTCCTGGATCTCTTCTTGGGACTCGATCGCGGCCTCCTCGCCGACCTGCGGGAGGGAACCGGCGCCGCGTCCCTGCGTCTTCTGCTGGCCCATGAGGATCTTCGTGTCGGCCTCGATGTTGACGAGGTGCTGGACGTCGGTGTTGGCCGCGACCAGCTTCGCCCCGTGGATCCCTTCCTCAGTCATCCGGTTGACCGTGTTGCCGCCGGCGCCCCCGCAGCCGACGACCGTGATGTTCGTCTGGAGGTCTTGGAGAACGTCCTGCAGCTCCTCGTCGGTCATCGTCCCGGTCTGTGGCGGGGCGCCGGCGGCGGCGTCGTTCCCGCCGGTGCCGGCCTCCCCGGCGTCGTCCGCCGGGGATTCCTCGGCTTCGTCGATGGCGTCCTCTACGATAGAGTCCATTATATGGTGTGGTTGCGACCCGGACGTATTTATTTTTGCCCGATCGTCTGACGGAAGTCAGACTAGCGGAGACAGTCTTCAGAGCCGACAGAACGCGCGTATCACTGTTCAAAAACGAATGATCGGGAACCGCTCCGTTCGCGCCCGTGACACGTCTTCGGGCGCCACCGTCTCGCCGTCGACTTCAACCGCCTCCCCGTCCGCGAGCCGCCCGAACGCCGGGCCCTCCGGGACGCCCCGCTCGGCGGCGAGACCCGGATCGAACGCGGTCTCGTGTGCGATCACGGCGTCGTCGTCGACTTCGACCGCGTCGTACCCTTGTTCCAGCACGCCAGCGAGATCCGCGACGAGGTCGTCGTATCCGGGAGACACCTCGTCCGCGGCGAACGCGGCCCGTCCGGTCGCGCGCGTCCCGGCCTGCTCGGTGTCGAAGGCGACGGCGTTCGCTTCTACCGCCGCGCGAGTCGCGTCGGCGGCCACGCCCTGCGCCCGCGAGAGCAGTTCGTCCGGAAGGGCTCTGACGCGGATCGCATCGGGAGACGCCGGGACGACCTCGCCGAACCGGAGCCCCTCGTCGACCGTCGCGACCTCGGCCTCCAGCCGCTCGACCAGCGGGAGGGGGCGATCGCCGACCTCGCGCACCCACGTCTCGCTCACGACGCGGTGGCCGAGCCCCTCGACCGTCGCCGCGAGGTCGGGTTTGTCGCCCTCGATCACGGCCAGGTCCGCGCGACTCCGCGCGAACGCCTGCTCGATCACGTCCCGGTTCTCGTCGCGCGCGCCCATCTCCCCGAGCGCCCAGTCGGCGCCGATGTGTCCCACCGCCCACTCGGTCTCACGGACGATCCGTGTGAACCGCGGGGCGTAGTGGCCGCCGCCGAAGCCGACGACGTGGCGGGGGTGGAAGTTCGGATCGTCGCTCTCGTTCTCTTCGTCGGTCAGATCCGCACCGGTCCCCCGCAGATCGAGCACTGCTCGCGCGACTGCCCGAGCCGCCTCCGGGTCGGCCCACTGCGGTTCGTCGGAGCCGAGTTCGACGAACAGCGACGGGACGGAGGTATCTGTGGGTCCGTGGTGGGTGCACTCGATCCCCACGTCGTACCCCTCAGGGGCGTGTTCCGCGAGCGCCTCGACGACGCGCTTCTCGGCGCCCGGCGCGGCCCGCGCCAGCGTCTCCGGCTCGCCCCCGTACGGCGCGGGGCCGAAGTTCCCGGTGACGTGAGCCGTGAGGAGTTCCTCCGTCTCGCCGGAGTGGCGGGAGACGAACGCGAGGAATTCGGGGGAGTCGTCGCCCTCGGCGTCGTCTTCGTCACCGCCGAACGCGGCCGCGGGGTCCTCCAGATCGATGTGGAGGTCGTCGAACTCCCGCAGTTCGAACCCGTCGGTCCGGTAGTACGTCCCGCCGCCGTCGGCGTCGGGGCGGCTCGGGTCGTCGCGGCGCTTCCAGTCGCCGACGTCGAGCAGATGCTCGCCGATGTGTTCCGAGGCGCTGTCGGCCCGGCTGACGACGATCGCTATCACGAGTTTCGGTCGGAGTCGGGCGACCGAATAGCCGTCGATACGATCTCGGTGAAGCGGTAGCGAGTTCGACTGACTGTTCGGTCGATTGTTTATAAGTGGTTGACTGTCGATCGGCGGTGAACACCGCCAACACCCCTGTCGATCGTTTATAAATGGTTGCTGGCGACGGAGCGACGGTGACCACCTCCAAAGCCCCAGTCGTCGAGGCGGGCGCACGCTCGCTGCGCTCCTCACTCAGTCGCTCACGCTGTTCGCTCCTTCGCTGCGGTGCTTACGTCGCCTGCGCCCGCCTCGACGACTGCCCCTTTGAGTCCCGCCCGCAACCGCACAGCACCTCACGCCTCCCCAGCCTCGTCGGTCGCCCTCCGCGTTGCTCCGGGCGACCGACTCCCTCGCGCGGCGCTCCTCGTGGCCGCCGGTGGCGGCCACTCGGAGGCACGCGCCACCGCCCATCGACTTACTGTCTATTTATAAATAGCACCCGCAGCCGCTTCATCGATCCAGCGAGCCCATCACGCGCTCACGGCAGCAACAGGTAGATGAAGGCGAGGTAGCCGCCGACGAGGACGCCGCCGTCGAGCCGCGAGATGCGGTCGCCACGGTACATCAGCCCGACGAGCAGGGCGGTGAAGGCGAGCAGCGCGGGGAACTCGAAGCCGCGCACGCTGGGGGCCACGCTGATCGGCGTGATGATCGCGACGATGCCGATGACCGCGAGGATGTTGTAAATGTTCGAGCCGACGACGTTGCCGACGCTGAACTCGGCTTCGCCGCGGATCGCCGCGACCACGCTGGCGGCCAGCTCCGGCAGCGAGGTCCCCAGCGCCAGCACCGTGAGCCCGATGAAGATGTCGGAGAAGCCGGCCTCCGAGAGCAGCGTCTGCCCGCCCTGGACCAGCCACCGAGAGCCGAGGACCAAGGCGACGATCCCACCCACGACGGCGGCGACATCGCGGAGCCGCGCGTCCGGCATCTCCGCGCGCTCGGCGTCCGAGATCCCGGACTGCGTCTGCTGGACCCGCCGCATGACGACGGCGGTGAACGCGACGAGCGCGGCGAGCAGGACGACGCCGTCGACCGCGCCGATCCGCCCGTCCCAGCCGAGGCCGACGAGCAGCAGCGCGGCGAGCACCATGAACGGGACGTGGCGCTCGAAGACCGTCTGCGAGATGTCGAGCGGGCGAATCAGCGCGGAGACCCCCAACACGAGCCCGATGTTGGCGATGTTCGAGCCGACGATCGCGCCCAGCCCGGTGTCGGTCGACACCGTGATCGCGCCGAGGAGGGAGACGAACAGCTCGGGGGCCGTGGTCGCGAAGGCGACGACGGTGACCCCGACCGTCGACGCCTTCAGCCCGACCGCGAGCGCGAGGTCGCTGGCGCCCGTGACGAGCAGTTCGGCGCCGGCGTACAGAAGGGCGGCGCCGCCGGCGAGCAGCAGCAGTTCCGTGAGCGGCGACCCGAGTAGCACGGCTCCGGGTTGTCGTCGGCGTTGTAAAAAGCGTCGTGTTCCGGGGCGTCACAGGTTCGCGCCGGTTTCCGTTGTGCGGCAGTTCGAGGCGCCTCAGGCGCGCGTCGCGCGGAACTCGCCGTGTTTCATTCCGACGACGAACGCGACGGCGCCGAAGACGACCATCGAGGGAAGCACCATCATCATCGTCGTCTGGAGCGCCATCGGCGTCCCGAGGGCGACCCCGGCGGTTCCGAGGACGACGATGAGCGCGACGATACCGGCCGCACGCGGGAGGTCGAACTCCATGGCCGCGGTACGGCTCGCGGACCCCTAAGGGTTCGGCCCGCGGAAGCGCTGTCTCCGGGAGGAGAGTCGTCACCGTTCCGTCGGAGCGCTACGCCTCGATGATCTCGTCGTCGTCTTCGGCCGGGACTCGCAGCTCGCCGTCCATCGAAACCATCGCCCACCCGCCCACGCGCACCTCGTCGCCGGAGACCCGGACGCGGACGTGACCGGGGCGGTCGATGAAGTGGCCCTGCTCAAAGCGCAGCTCGTCGGGGAAGTCGCCGTCGAACGCGCCGACCTCGCGGAGGTAGGCCCCGACCGCGCCGCTCGCGGTCCCCGTCACGGGGTCCTCGGGCACGCCGACGGCCGGGGCGAACGCTCGACCGTGCAGCGTCGACTCCGCCCCGATCGCGTCGAACGTGAACGCGTACACGCCGGCGGCGTCGTACGTCTCGGAGATCGCCTCGATCGCCGCCATATCGGGCTCGGCCTCGCCGAGCCGTTCGAGGAAGTTCACGGGGACGACGAGCCACGGGAGCCCCGTGGAGGCGACCGCGACCGGGAGGTCGGCGCCCACGTCGCGCAGGGCGGCCGGGTCGATCCCGAGCGCGTCGCCGAGGCGGTCGGCGTCGAGGTCGGACCCACCTTCGCCGCCGGGATCGATCACGTCGACCGTCGGCGGGTTCTGTCGCATCCAAACGGTTCCGTCGTCGTCGACCGTTATCTCCAGATCGCCGACGTTCGTTCGGAGTGTCCGGTCGCCGGCGTTGATCGCGCCCTCGGCGAACAGGGCGCCGTAGGTCGCGATCGTGGCGTGGCCGCACAGGTCGACCTCGGTGGAGGGGGTGAAATACCGGAGCCGATCGTCGGCGTCGTTCGCACCCTTCGCGCCGTCGCCTGCCTCATCCGCGTCGAACAGGAACGCGGTCTCGGAGGCGCCGATCTCCGCGGCGATCCGCCCCATCCGGTCGTCGCTCAGCCCTGCAGCGTCCGGCACGACGCCGGCGACGTTCCCGGCCAGCGGCTCGTCCGCGAACGCGTCGACGAGAAGCGTGCGTCGCGTCTCCATGCGCCACCGTGACGGCCCGCCCTCAAAAGGGTCCCGAGAGAGTGGAGTACTCGCAGTCCGGGAGCGAAACGGTCGGGAGGCGATGTGAACCCTTTTGCCCTCCACGGCGGATGTACCCCTATGGGCCTCTTCGACCGGCTGCGAGGGAACGACACGCCGCGCGTGGCGTTCATCGGGATCGACGGGCTCCCCCACCGCCTCGTCGCCGACAATCCGGACGCGTTTCCGACGCTGTCGGCGATCGCCGACGAGGGCGACGGGGGACCGATCGACAGCACCGTGCCGCCGGAATCGAGCGCGTGCTGGCCGGTACTCACGAGCGGCGTGAATCCCGGAGAGACCGGCGTGTACGGCTTTCAGGACCGCGAGGTCGGGTCGTACGACACCTACGTTCCCATGGGTCGGGACGTGCAGGCGTCGCGGGTGTGGGACCGGGCGACCGACGCGGGCCTCGACGCGACGGTGATGAACGTTCCCGTCACGTTCCCGCCGCAGCGAACGGTACAGCGCATGGTCTCCGGCTACCTCTCCCCCGATGTCGACAAGGCGTCCCACCCGGAGGAACTCCGGAAGTACCTCACCGAGAGCGACTACAAGCTGTCCGTCAACGCGAAGCTCGGACACCGAGAGGACAAGACGGAGTTCATCGAACAGGCGCGCGAGACCCTCGACGCCCGCGCGGCTGCGTTCGACCGCTACGTCGAGATGGACGACTGGGACCTGTTCGTCGGGGTGTTCTCCACCCCGGACCGGATCAATCATTTCCTGTGGGGCGACTACGAGGACGGCGGGCCGTACCGCGAGGACGTATTGGAGTTCTACGCCGCCCTCGACGAACACATCGGGACCATCCGAAGGGCCCTGCCGGACGACGTTCGGCTCGTCGTCGGCTCCACGCACGGGTTCACGCGGCTCCGGTACGACGTGTACTGCAACGAGTGGCTCGAACGTGAGGGATGGCTCTCGTACGAGGGCGACGACCACGGCTCGCTGTCCGACATCGCCGGCGACGCCCGCGCGTACTCGCTCGTCCCCGGCCGGTTCTACCTCAACGTCGAGGGGCGCGAACCAGACGGTGTCGTCCCCGAGTCGGAGTACGAGGCGGCCCGAGAGGAGCTCCGGGCGGAACTCGAAGCATGGGAGGGTCCGAACGGGAAACCGGTTGCCAAGCGGGTCGTCGAGCGCGAGACGGTGTTCCGCGGCGACCACGACGCCATCGCGCCCGATCTCGTGGTGATCCCGAACGAGGGGTTCGACCTCAAGTCCGGGTTCCGCCCCCACGACGCGGTGTTCGATCCGGACGGCCCCCGGACCGGGATGCACACCTTCGAAGACGCCGCCCTGTTCATCGATCACCCGGACGCGAACGTCGAGGACGCGGACCTACTCGACGTCGCCCCGACCCTCCTGCGCCTGCTCGACGTCGACTACGGCCGGACCGACCTCGACGGCGCGAGCCTCATCTGAGGTGGTGTCGACGTGGAACGCACGCCGGACGGGACCCCGGTCGGCGTCGACGACCCGTACGCGGTCGCCGGCGTCTGCGATCACCTCACCGACGACGGTCGCTGCCGGTTCGCGCTGACACGGGCGGGCGACGATCCCGAATTCGCCGCCGAGCGCCGCCGAGACGGCTACGCTTGTCACGTCGGCGCGGACAACGCGTGGCGCGCCTGCCCGCACTATCGGTCGACGACCGACGGGAGAGAGTGCTATCGGTGCAGCCTGGCGGAGGTTCGACTGGCCCACGACGACGCCCGGCCGCTGGTGGAGGAACACCACCTGTCGTACGGCGACGGCGCTTCTTCCGCACCCGACACCCCCGACTCAGACGGCGGCGGCCCCCACGAGATCACCGTCGCACTGTGTCGCTGGTGTCACACGAAGGTCCACAAGTCGTTCGCCCGGATCGACGACGACGCCAGCCCCGATCCCGAGGCGATCGCGGCGCGGGAGGCTCGGCGGAGCAAGGAGCAGTCGGAGTCCGCGTTCGAGACCGCGAGCGAACGGTTCGACCGAGAGGAGTAGCGGAGCCGAAGCGGAGAGGCGGGCGGAGCGGAAGTGGGAAGAGTGGATGTCAGTTGGGGCGTCGGTTCAGTCGTCCGGCTTCGGACGGATCAGGTTCGCCAGCGCGACGAGCAGGCCGAGGAACCAGCCGAGCGGGACGGAGATGCCGATCCACATCAGCACGTAGCCGAGACCGGGAGCACCCCACTGCTGTCCGAACGTGTCCAGATCGAACGCGCCCTGAAGCGTCTCGTTGATCCCGCCAACCGTAAGGAACGTGTCAAGTATCCACTGTGCGAGTTCGGAGCTCGGTGGGAGGATTATTTCACCAATTGCCGGTGTGATCACTGCCGCGACAACCGGAGGCAGGAATATCGCCGTCATCGCGAACGGGTAGGCGAGGAAGACGCTAACGAACCGACCGCCGACCTTCGAGAAGCCCGCTGCGAGGCCGGCGGAGACGACTGCGACGATGCTGGCAAGCCCGATGACGAGCATAATCTCCGTCGGGAGTTGGAAGTGCGCGAGGAGAGTCAGCGAGCCCCAGACGACCGTCGCGACGATCACCGCACCGAGCACACCGAATCGCGTGACCGCGGAGTCGAGCTTCGCGGCGTAGTACCGGGTGGCGAACCCGACGAGCAGGAGGGGGTACGCCACCGCCACGAGCGGTGCACCGAGGATCGCCCACAGGTAGTACCCGACCGTCTGAACGGTGCTCTCCGGCTTCCACTTCCCTAACACCGCGCTCGGATCGAGCTGTCTGGGAAAGACGACCTCCATCCACGTTTCGTGGAGACGGACGACGTCAAGGAGGAGCGCTTCCACCAGCCCAATTTGTCCTCGGCGTTCCATTTGGCTCATCTCGCGCGCGACACACCGTGAACTTTGTGCCTTCGACTCCACCGCCGGACCCGACCGCCGACGAGATCATACTCTCGAGATTTTAGAACCGCTAAAGTCGACTTAACATCCCAGAACGGCGAGATTATCAGACATCTGTGTCCGCGGCGATACGCTTAACCATCCCAGCGGGCGTACCTATCGACATGTATAGACGTGGGCTGCTCGCGGCGATCGCCGCATCGACATCAGTCGCGGTCGCTGGGTGCGCCGACGCCAGCGGCGGGAACGGCAGCCACGAGTTCGACGCGGAGCCGGCCAGCGTCCCGCTCGCGACCGCGTCCGAAGCGGGGTACGAGGGCGAGGAGCCGGAGTCGTTCACCCTCGAACAGGAGTTCGACGTTGCCGGCGTGAACGCACAGGTGTCCGCGACGACGTGGGCCGCCGGGTACGAGAACGCCGACAACGGGTCGGCGCTGTTCGTGGCGAGCACACCGGACGCGTCGGTGGGCGGACAGTCCGTCAACCCGCTCGTTCGAGCGGGCGAGACGGAGCTGATCCGACGGCTGTTAGCGCGGGTCGACCAGCGGGGGATCGGTGGCAACGGCACCGACGTCGAAACGAACGACCTCGAAGAGAAGGGGTCGGAGACGCGCACCCTCCTCGGCGAGGAGGTGGAGATCTCGATCTTCGAAACGACCAGCGACGCGGCGGCCGACGCCGGTAACGGTCAGAACGGAGAGGTCGAAGACGTCCCGGTGTACCTGTATGTCGGGACGGTCCAACACGGAGACGACGTGATCGCGCTCGTCGGCGTCCACCCTACCGCCGTCGACGCCTCCGAGTCGCTGCTGTCCCTGATGGAACAGGTCGAACACTAACCGTTCGTTTACACTCCTTTTTAAATCAGAGCTCCGGCTCGACAGCCCGCAATTCGTTCCGATAGCAACGATCGAAACCCAACGACTGCGCCGCCTTCAGTGGTGACGTTTCCGCGAGCGGAAGCTTCCCGGTCCGTAATTCATTTATAAGTAATCGGTCCGAATGCGACTATCTCGCGTTGTGAGACAGCAGTGCGGCCCCGACCGTTGCGATTCGCGGTCTGTGTGCCCGATAGCCGCTGCTCTCGCAGCCGGAGGTACGATAATGGCACAGAAAATGACGATTCAGTGTGTGGTGATCTGTACCCTTGCTCTCTCAGTCAGCGTTTTCTCCGTTATCGGAGTCGGGATTGGTGTTGCGGAATCAGGCACAAATGAAACAGAAGCTCCAACAATAACCTCATCGGGAGAAGGAGAAGATATATTTTCGAATAAAAACAAAGTAACATTAGCAAATATATCGATCGATTATTCACAAAAATATGATAATAGTTCAAAAATAAATGTATATATTAGTATGAGTGAGTTAGAAAAGAGAAATATAGGAACAAAGTCTGCTGAGATTGGAAGCTATAACATATCTGGTTCTAGTGTGTCAAACATAAGTAAGCTAGATAATCAAACGCATACTGTTTTCAAGATACAGGTCAATCCGAATAATGAGACAGAAGCTATAAATTTTGATAAAATTGAAATACTAAATGTTGATACATCCAAAATCAATTCAACGATTAGTTCACGGTATAAATTGGGAGTCTCTTCCAACAATAATAGTGAAAATTATTCAGATCTAAAGAGTAAGGACCAAACAACAAGATCTACTTCTTTTGATATTGTAGTTAGTTCAGTTGAAGCACCAGATCAAGCCACAATCTCAAGTCAGATATTGGCTGATTCGGAAACATCTCCTGGAGTTACTCTAACTAACTTTGTCTCAAATAATGATTCGATCGTTATTGTCACCCAAGGATATAATGGAACTCGACTTGCCGGATTTGAGAGACAATCAGCCACATCAGTATCTGGTAGACAGAATACTACTATTGGACTGAGGAATATTGGCGGAAAGAAAACTGTTCACGTCATACCAGATAGTGATATAAACATGACAAACTACGACTATGGAGAGCACATACCTAAATCAAAACTTGACGCTGCGATTGCAACAGATACCGTACATGTCTTTGTGAGTAGAATTAAATTCCCGGATCAAGTACATAATAGATCAGTAAATTCAACATTGGCTCTAGACCGTGTAAGTCTGCGTGACCTAAACGGTGATAAGACACCATACATTGTGTCAATACATCCAATAACCACCGATGGAGATATTGTTGATAGTACAATATACGGACATTCCAACAGACTAACTGGAAAGAAGGAGGGTATTGAGATAGATCTCAAGTATGTGTTTAGCCCGAAGTGATTTCGCTGCTGTCTCATAGGAGGCGCACAAGTTGGGCTGTATGAACTGGCAGCAGAGGTTCGTGATGATCCTCAGGGATGGGCTCCGTCGTGGAGACCCACACGACACTAAAGA
>NZ_BBJP01000080.1 GCF_000739595.1 Halorubrum halophilum
CACTACTCACACCACACTTCGTGAGCCAGTGGTTCTCCGGAAAATCATCGGAACGCTCCGTAATGACCGAGGAATGTTCGTTCACGAGACGGTCTTGTCCCTGCTGGCGACGTGGCGCCAGCAGGGACGCAATCCATACGAAGAACTTCGTCGAGTCGTCAGCAATAATGAGGTTATGTCACGGGCTCACGCTGTGCCGGCTGTCGAGACCTCGGGGTAAACACGTACCGTTATTGTATCTCTTCTAACACCTCTGGCCCCCTCAGTATCCGGAAGAACTGCTCGTACTCCGTCTCACTGACTACCTGGGATAGTGCGCGCTCTGCGTTCCTGTCGTCGATGATCAGCCCCACGGAATCGTGACCCTCAGACACCCGGATTTGAACAAGATTACCGGCGAATTTGGCGTCCGTTTTCGGGAGTTCATCTTCTCGCTCCTGTTCGAGCTTGGCTAATTCTCTGTGTGCTTCGTCAACCATCTCGCTCACGGTAGGGCCGTCACGGATTCGCGCACCGTAATCCGGCTCTGGAAGGGCAACAATCCAGTCCTCGTTACGTATTGGATCAAGCCAATCATTGACACCGTAGGGACCAGCCCATTCCTTGTCCAACTCCTCGACTACTCCAGTGGAGACGTACAACTGCCTATCAGTCGACTGAATGTAGTTGATTAGCTGTCGCCGTTCTGGAGTAGATCGCCCGATTCCACCCAAGACGCTCGAGTCAACGAGGAGCGCATCCGGGAGTGGGTAGAGAGGTGAAGAGTCAACTAATTTCGGCCGATCGCTCATTCCTGCTCAAACACGTACGGAGTATCTCGAATCTTCCGATCATGTACGTCGTGTTCGAAGGAATCATCGATGAGCCCTGCTTTGACAAACAGGGCGATGATCGGCTCCAGCGCCTGCGTGATGCTGATAGCCTCGATCTCATCAACATTGAGGCGGTCTGCTGCTCCACGACGTGTCACCTCGCCACTGAGATATGCCCGTGTCTGCTCAACCGCCATCAGCAGCTTCGCCTTGCCGTGCCGATCAAGGAAGAGTTCGATCTCACTGACCTCGCCGCTTGCACCGTAAGCGGCGATCGTAAGCGGGTCAAACAGTATCCGCGTCTCTCCCTCCCCAACGGGGAGAAATAGTGAATCAGTCTGGAGCTGGCTCTCTTTCCCGCTACTGACATCCTCGACAATGTCTAAGTTTTTGAGCTTTCCAACCCGCATTGAGGTTGTACTTCCGGCAAGGTCGAGTCTACGCTCGATACTGCTGTTCGTAGTAGGCTGATTCAGCAGGATGTCAGTATAGACTCTGGCGATGTCGGGATTCACCAGTATCTCTGAGGCTGCGATAAAGGAGCGTGCGGTGCCCTCTTTCGAGCCGTTCTCGTCCGCAGCCGGGGCGTTTGTTACCACCATCGTAATTCATGATACGTGAACCGAGAACTAATATCTTGTGGCAGTTGTTTCGGACTGTATGGAGGCTCCTAGAAATTGTTCTTAGATAACTGATTTGTAGATACTGGCATTCGTATTCACGTCTTAAGAGAGTATTTCACTTAAACGAATTAATCTTAATCTTAACCTTAAGGTTGGTCTGACAGCTTTTTCCGGACAAACGGCTGCTAGCCGGGTACTAGGGCGGTGTCGGTGTTTCGTGGTCACCACCCAGTGGCCATGTCCCAGAGGAGGGCGACGTCAACGACACCGAGGATAACTCCAGCTAGTAGCCACGCATCAAGCAACGATGTGAGGTCCAAGATCGGGCCAGAAACTGCGAGTTCGAAGGCCGACGCCAAACTCGCCACCTCAAACAAGAGTACCCCCGAGATGACCCAGATCACAGTCGCACTAGCAGCGATGAGAAGCTTGTTCCCGCTCATCTGTGACGCTCTAGCGACACCAAGCTACTGTCCATCGTACCAAGGCGGCGCACCGAACGCGTCGGTGTAGCAGTCCGGGTGACACGGTCGTTTGCGGTTGTCCGGCCACGCCCGGTCGAGCGCAACCTGCTCACCACAGAGCCCACACTCGGCGGTGTGGCCTGCCTGGCGAGCGTCTGGTGAGAGATTCCGTGCCTCGATGTAGAGCTCGTGGAGCGCCCATGGCGTGAGGCGAACGGCGACACGCTTAGCCGGCTCGGGATCGCCATCTGGCGTCGCAGCTGAAAGCGTAAGCACCCAGTCGTCACCTGGCTCACCGTCGGTCGCTGGCCCGAGGGCAACCGTCCCTGCGAGGTCGTCGTCGACGTAGTACCACTTTGCGTTGCGGTCGACATGGTAGTGACCATCGGGGCGCGGATCCTCGGGATCGACGTCGTCGCCCATCGTGTGTCCTCGTTGGGTCAGGCGTTCGCCTTCGGGCCCTGTCCGGACTTAGTCGTGAGCGGGAGGTCCGCGTCGATCTCGTCGTACCACACGACAGGCCGCTTTGCCCGGCCATTCTCCTCGAGTTCGACGAGGCCGTAGTCAGCCAGTTCGTTCACGTTCTCGAGGACCTCTGGTGGGTTCCGATCAACGAGGCGAGCGAGCTCGCGGATGCTCTCCGGTTCGTGTTCGACGATCGCCTCCAAGAGCTCAAGGTTGGTTGAGCGGAAGACGCGGCCGAACGTTTCGAGGTTCTCGATCGACAGCGTCGGCTCGCTGGGGTCGACGTCTTCGCCGGCGTCAATCGCTTTGAGGCGATCTTCGAGGTCGCTGCGGTCGGCGGACTTGATCTGAACGTGGAGTGTCTGGGTCATGGGTGGGGTGTGGGGTTGTGGGTCACAGACAAGTCAGATCTTCGAACGGGTGCCTACGCGGAACCGTCGCGGAACCGTTCGACTGGGATATCGGAGACGTCATCATAATCGTCGTCACCGCCAACTAAGAGCGTCGCGTCGACATGTTCAGCCGTTGCCAGCGCGAACGAGTCGCCAAGCGCAGGATTATACTTGAGCGTATACTCCGAGGCGTCCGTCCAAGTATCGCTGACATCTACCGTTTTGATACCGAGATCAGTCAGCCAATCGAGATACTCGTCGGCTGTGTCGCGGTCGTACTTCCGGGCGATTGTGTACCGGATTTCAGCGAAATTCACGTAGCTGGCGTAGCCGACAGTGTCCTCGACTGCGACCGCGTCGAGATACTCTTCTACAATCTCGCTGCCTGGTTCATCGTCGGCGTGTGCAATCAGTGGCTCGGCGTCGAAGACAACGCGGTCAGGAACCGCCATTACTCTTCAGTTGAGAACTGTGAGTCACGTTCTTTCCGGTCTTGGTCGCGTTTCTTTTTGAGGATCTCGGACGCAGGCTTGTCCGTACTCGCTTCGCTACGGGCGGCAAAGCCGCGCATCTCGCTCGGTGAGCGGACCTGTTCAACGATCACCTCTCCATCTTCGGTTTCCCGGAACAATACCTTCCCAGGCGCTTCGATCCCGAGCTTCTCGCGGAACCGTTTTGGGATGGTCGCCTGGCCGTGCTTAGTGACGGCGACAATCTCTTTTTCAGAGTTATTTGACTGTTCTGTCTTACTCATAGCTCATAATTAGATCTCGATCATAATCAAATTTTCTTCTCATTGACAAACAGTTGTTGCTCCTCTGTCGGGTGTTTTGGTCGGGTTCGAAGTATAGTTCCGCTTTTGAGGGACGCGAAATACTAGAGACAGACAGTCCTCGAACGCAGTGGTTCGATTACCCGTCGTGGTCAATATACTCGGCTTCCCATTCAGTCCGAGCTTCGATCTCTCTAGTACCCCGGCGAGTAGTGCTGTACTCGTTGGTCCGTCGGTCCCGCTGACTTTTTTCGATGAGTCCCTTCTCAACGAGCGTGTCGAGATTCGGATAGAGCCGCCCATGATGGATTTCCTTTTCGTAGTAATCCTCGAGCTCGTCTTTGATCGCAAGTCCGTGGGGGTCATCAAGTCCGGCAACGACGTACAGGAGATCGCGCTGAAAGCCAGTGAGATCGTACATGTCGCAATTTTCGTATTCGAGTTTTGAAATACTACTGATCTGGTGACTGCGTGTCATAGAATCGGTTTCACACCCTCTACGTAGTGCTTTTGACTGCTTCATCTCACGCTTGAGTCGGAGAAGTACCGTATTCCCGTCTCCATAGTCGGGCTATCGTGGGGTAGATGCTACAGCGAAGACCGGATCTCGGTGGAGAGTGTTTTCAGGTTTGCTGTCGCGAGCTCGTCGGTTGCGATAAGCCGAAGTCGGGGGCGACCGATATCTACTGGGACCTTTTCAGTCTCGATGAGGCCAGCATCTTCGAGTGCTGATTTGGCCCGTGAGAAGGTCGCTTTCGAAGCGATACCCGTATCCTCTCCCCATTTCGAGACGTCGTAGAGGAGGACCTCGTTGCGGGCTGCGAGGATGAGCATGATCTCGACGATACTGAGGTACTCGTTGCTGTTGGAAATCTCTTCAGCGTGTGCGAGGACTTCGTCGAGCTCGGCTGCGATATCGTCGCCGATTTCTTCTCGGAGCGTCTGTTTCACTACTGAGAGGGCAGGTGTCCGGAGGTGATACTGCTCGGCAGCCTCGAATCTGGAGTCGAACTCATCGTAGACTGATGAGACCAGCTCGGGGTCCGAGCTCGAAATACTGTGGTTGTCCATCACAGGAACTACAGTCTCAGATTCGGTTGTGAAGATGGTACTCTGAACTGGCTCCGTGAGTGTTCGGAGGCTGAGTTGCTCCCGGTGGATGAGTTCGGCGATCTTTGAGGCCGTGAGGAAGCTGTAGAGGGCGTCTTTGATTTCATCTGAGTCTGCGAGCAGCCGGACCTTGGGCTGGTCCTCAACCGTTACTGCTTCCTCTGCGAAGGCTGCGATTTGTTCAGAGCGAGGATTGATATACAATGCTGGCTCGTCTCGTTCGGGAATCATCTGAGTGGAAATGTATTGTTTGGTCATGTTCTATAATTTTCTGGACATGTACTTAATAGACATGGTATCTGAGAGGTGTTGAGAAAAGATTGAGTCTATCAGACAACGGTCACAGGGAGGTCATTCTAGTCCCGTCTCGCACCGCCTACGCAGGATAGTTCCGTGGTAGTGCCGTAGATGCTGGTTTCGAAATACTACTGACTGGCCCTGTTGGGGTTCTCAATATCTGACTGATTCTTACGTAGATTCGTCGGGACCCCGACACTCTGGTCTTGTATAGAGCTAAGGAATTGATTACTCTCCCCGTGGATCACCAACTGGTATTTCACCATATTCTGGACATGAGACCCATCCCTGTCCGAATGCCCCACCCATTCCTTGGTCCGGGCTCCATTCGTGTTCATCCCCACAATGTGGACAGTCTACCAGTGGAGGGTCAATCTCCAGTGCCTCTTGCTGGATGAAATAATTTCCTTGGTAAGAATCACAGTGCTGACAGACGTTCCCCCAGACTTTCTTGCCGAGAGTATTGCTGTAGACCCGTTCAACAGGGGTTTGGTAATTCGCGGCTCTGTTGAAATCCTATTCTTCAGACATATTCTCGTCTGAAACGGGCAGTCGCTGAAGAGTGCGTATCTAACGACCCAAAAATGTGTCACGACGTACCAACAGGAGAGTAAGCACGATCAGCGGAAGCGATAGGTAGATAATCAATATCATTAATGGAATATCTATCCTCACAGCCTGAATCGCACCAATCACCGCCGCTACGAGTGTTCCATACCAGCCGATGAGCCTTCCTTGATATACAAAGACCGCCAGTACACCCAGTACAATCCCTATCGCACTCCATCGGAGAGCAGCGACCGTTTGAGGACTGATCCCAGTTTCAACAGCTGGCCCCGATAACTGGGACAATGCCGCAAACAAGAATGAGAGGGCTGCGAACACCGCTAATCCGGCTACAAGACCGAGAACATCTATTGGTGGGCGTCCCTCACGTTTCTTTTCAAAAAGTGTGGAAGGATTTCCATCTGGCATATCTCATATTCTTATTCGAGGCACTGTAGTTGGATAGCAAGACCAAG
>NZ_BBJP01000079.1 GCF_000739595.1 Halorubrum halophilum
AGAGTGGACAACTAGCGACAGTGCGTATATCTACTATGTTGCACAGACAGACGGGATTGATCGGCTCTCCGTCGGCTACGGGATTTGTAGCGACGGTGGAGTCACACCAAAAGAAATCGCACGCGCGCTAGTAGCTGCCGCTGAGCGCTTAGACGTTGATGTCTCTTGGAATGGAGATACCACAAAGAAAGTCTACCTTGGTGACGATACCTTCTACGAGGACGAATACGGTTCTTTACTTGAGTCTTGACCGTTCTGATTTAGATGGTCAGAATTGGTATTTCACGTACTCAACGATGAGGGCTCCATCTTCGTGTGGTTGAGATCGTATTCTTCCACCATCGTTTCGCTCACCTCTTGTTTTGCAGTGAGATAGAGGATCTGCCATCCGTCATCGGCCAGTCCTTGTAGAGTTCGAAAGCCCTGGTCGAGCCTGTCGGGGTCTGCCGCGAGGAACGGATCATCGAGGAGTAAGAACCCAGGCGTACTCCCAAGGAGTTGCTGTGCCAGCGACATCCGAGTTGCGAAGTACAACTGATCCTTCGTTCCCTGACTGAGCACTTCAGGTCCGAATTCACGTCCATCTTGACGCTCCACGACGAGATCGTGAGCCTCTGTGTCATATGCGACCTGGGTATACCGACCACCAGTTAGCTGTTCGAACGTTCGGGATGCCGGACCGTCTGGATCGAATAACTCCGAGAGCTTCTGTTCTTCTTGCGACTCGATCCGCCCGAAGATCTCCAGCGCTTTCCGTGACAGTTCCGCATCTTCTTCGAGTTGCTGGACTACAGAATCCAGATCGTCGGCGAGCGTTTCGAGTCCTTCCTTTGACCGTGTATCTAGGCCAAGCCCACGACCGATAAACGGTTGAGTGTTGAGATCCCGGGCCCGCCGGTCAAATTCATCAAGCGTCTCGTCGTGTTCGTCAAGGCGTTCCTGCAACTCATCACGTTTCTTCTCAAGACGCTTTACCTCGGCTTCGAGTTGCTGTAGCGTCTCCCCATCGTACGTTTCAGCGTCAACCGCGTCTATATCGACATCTCTGGCAAGCTCGTCAAGCTCACGCTCCCAGGCCGCTGCTTTGTCCCCAGGGTGGTCAGGGTCCGGATCCCCGAAGCGGTCAACCAGACTCTGCCTGGCAGACTGCCGTTCCGGTTCTAACTCTTCACGGACACTGACCTGTGCTTCATACTCGTCAATCGACTCGACATCGGCTTCCTCAAGTCGTTCCGCAAGTTCGTTTTCCTGATCCTCAATCTGAGTCTCCAGCTCCGATTTCTCTTTCTGGAGCATTTCGAGTGTATCCTGGGCGTTTTGATGCTCCTGTTCCTTCTTGGCTGCACGCTCACGGACCCGCGAAATCTCTCCCTCAAACGCTTCGATCGCAGGCGCAACCTCATCAACAGTCTCGACCTCGAACCCTGCGTCCCGAGCCGATTGAAGCGCAGATTCACGGGTTGTTTCGACTTCAGTAAGGCGCTGGTTTGCCCGGTGGTACAGGCCGCCGCTAATGGCCGACACGAGCAAGAGTAGGACACCTAACCCGATTGCTGATAGCGTACCTGTGATTGCTCCGATGACGCCTGCGCCGCCTGCACCGAGTAATGAGACGAGTGCTGCTGGTCTCGTTAATTCCACCTGTCGTTCAGCACCCGTTGCTTCACCCTGTCGCTCTCGGTAGGTCTCCAACGCAGTCCGTGCCTCATCAACTGCTGACTCACGACGTTCAAGATCGGACTGCTGGTCGGTGAGATCATCTAGCTCTTTCGCCGTCTCATTGACCTCTCCCTGTTTCTCCTCAACGTTATCATCGAGTTCCTGCAAGTCTTCTCTATCGCGCTGCAAATCATTCGACAGCTTGCGGAGCTCCTCAAGTGTGTCCCGGTCGTAGGCTTCGAGTTCGGTGAGTTGGTCACTGGTTGAGCGATACGTATCGAGTTGCTCCGACAGGCGTTCGTATTCCGCTACAGTTTTCGCTCTCTGCTGTTCGTCAAGTTGCTCGCGTGTTTCTCGAAGTTCCCGTTTGATGCGTAGTCGTCGTGCATCCAGTTCGTCCAGTCCTTCCTCTTCGATCTCGTCAGTATAGTCTCGGATTTCCTCTGCAAGCGTCTCTGCCTCATCGTGTACGTCGCCAGCGTTGTGATAGGATTGGTCGCTGGAGATGTTGAGCCGTCTGTTGGTGAGGCGTCCACGATCCTTCAGTGCTGATTGGATCGTGTTGATCTCCGTCGTATGGATGTCACCTAACTTCTCGATGAGCGATGTGTAGTATTCCTGGTCGCTGGGGAGTTGGAGATCGTTGTCCTGAACGACGAACACGCTTTGTAGATGTGCCGGTTCGATCTGGGTAATCTCGCATAACGACGTGTTTCCATCGCATTCGTACTGCTCGCCGTTGTGTTCGACGACGACACGCCCCGTTGGTGTTTGACTCACGCGAGGTTTCGGATTCATTACGTCTGCAACGTCGGGTTCAAGCAGCTGAAGCAGAGCTTCGAGATACAGCGTTTTCCCGGCCTCGTTCGGTCCGGATATGACCGAGATTCCGTCTTGACAGGGCGGCCGGCAGTCGTAGAGTGGCCCGTACCGATCGATCTCTGCTGTCGTGAGACGCATACTAGATCTCCCCCTGAGCCGTGAGCTGACTGAATACTTCGAGTGTTCGTTCAGTCACCTTCGCGGTTGTTTCGTCGTCCCAGTCCGTCTCTTCTACTTCTTCCTCGAACGACCTGTACAGTGGGTGTGATAGAATGTGTTCGACGTTACGCGTCTCGTTCGTCACGTTCGCCGGCGAAGCTGCTGCCGTGAGTTCTTCGTGAAACTCCTCTTCGTCCATCTCGACAAACCCGTTAACGTGGATCGAGGCTTCCGAAGAATCAGTAACGTGCTGTTGAGCCCACGCCCGAACGTCATCCAGCAACTCCTGCTCAGCTCCCGGCGTAGCCGTAAACTCGCGTGAGACGTAGTGGAAGGTATCCAGCGGTTCCAAACTGATTCCATCGACTGGATCGACCACGCTCACACGGCGCTGCCCAGTTTCAGAGGTGCGTGTCGACGCAGGCGTTCCTGGATAGGTGAACTCCGATCCATCCGAGAAAGAGACTTGGTGCGGACTGTGATAGTGGCCGGCAAGATAGTAATCGAATCCCAGCTCCGTGAGCAATTCTTCCGTGACTGGGAAATAGTGGTGCGCTCCTTCATCACCAGTTTCGTAGTCATCGAACGGTGCATCCAGACTGCAGTGTAGGAGCAGAACTTCCGTCCCCTCGAATGGTTCTCTGTCTTGGAGCGACAGCAGGAGATCGTCGTCAGAGCGTTCTCTGTACGGCAATCCGGTAATCCGGAGATCGCCATCAGGTGCAGTCCAGTGTCCGAACGGCTCCTCAGTAATGACGGTACAGGAATCGCCGAAGAAGACATCACCACGGTACGCCTCAATATCGTGGTTCCCCGGAATGAGGATGATCTCGAATGGCCGATTCGAAAAAAGGTCATTCCGTAAGTCGGGTCGAAGTAGCTCCAGATTTTCGGGTTGATTGAAGAGATCCCCACCGATTGTGACAACGTCAATCTCTTCTTGCTCAGCGAGGTTAAGGAGCGCTCTCAGTGCGTCCATTCGTTCCTGGTCGTCAGGAGTAAGATGGATGTCCGCTGTATGGAGCACCCGTGTCATAGAAAAAATAATACAAGCACGCGTACTTACCGGTTGGGTGCGAAGAACCCCTCAGCCAGAAGCTTCCTCAGCACCTTCCATAGAATTGAATAAAGGTGTTGTAGGCCGTGAATCTGACGATTTACGGCTGAATCGGCATCAGGGCTTGATACCAATACGTAGTTAGCTGAATTTTCCAGTAATTCTTCGCGTGCTTATTATTGGTCGTCACTCAGTGTTTCAAACGCGTCGGCTACGTGACTGAACCTGGTGACTTCTGGGCCGAGTAAGACAGGCCACTGCTCGTTCGTCGCTGGGTTCGAACGCGTGCCGTGTCGTCCCAGCACTACTAACTCCCGCTCACCTTTATGAAACTCAACTGGGGCTGTATCCCAGTCACGTGTGCACCACACGTTTTCAATACCGTACATTTCTTCGTCTGCTGACCGCGATGCAAACGCGAACAAATGACTTCCCGCTCGGATTACATCGCCGCACACGTGACATCGCACGACTGACTGTTCATCGCCGAGCCGTAACCCGTCCAACTGCTGGATTTCCGCATCGTTGATCGGCATTCGGCGCAGATCTCGCTCAATTTCCTCGCTTTGTTGGATATAGCCCTGCCGAACACCGAAACAGTATCCACAAACCGCATCACCGCTTTCTAGGTGGTATATCGCTGATTTTCGACCGCAGTCACTACAACCACCTAACCCGCCGGGAGCACGAGCTTCAACGACTGTTGGGTTATCGGTTGTCTCACTTTGATCAGATGGCGTGGTTTGCGTTTGATTCTCGATTGATCTGTTGTCGTCGTGTGGGTTTGGGACCATTAGCGATTGGTTTTAGGAGTTCTTAATTGTCACACAACTCATCCTCGCAACATACATTCGTATTTTCAGCCGTCTATTCGGGTAGTTGAAATCGCCACGATCGGTGAACGGTTCGTATCGAGCGATCTGTTCTGCTTGCTCTGTGTCGTAGAGTTTCCGGTTGATGACTCGCTGCATCGCACTAGGCGGTATTTTGTATTGTTTTAAGACACCTTGGGACTTTCAAAAGTTTCACACCCAAATCGCAGGACGTGACCGGGATGGCCGATAGGCAAGTTGTCGTGACGACTCCGGTATGAATCCAGAAATCCCAACTGAGACAGGGATGATTTTACTTGAGAACTTGGAAGCTATCTGTCGGTTTTCCACAATTCTGTTGAAATTATGGTGCGAAAGATCACTCAATCAAACATAGAGTAGTAGAGTCAATTATATCCTGAAGTAATTCGCACGCCTCAGTCCCCAGCGCCGCTAACTGTCAGGATTAGCTTGAATAGCATTGTGAGCACTGCAGACCTTCTTGGATGGTCCGAAGTGAGTTGTGTTCTCCAAGTGTCTGATTGCAGAACTCACAATTCAGTTCTTCAGTGATTCCGACTCCATCTCCATATCCAAGTGTTAATGACCGGCTCACCGTTCCTTCCTCTAATTCAAGATCAATCTCACCCCGCTCGTATTCGACTTGTGTTATGGTGAGTGGGCTTACAACAACTTCCAAAGCGTGTCTTTCACGGATTTCTTGTTGTTTCTCGGGATAGCCCTGCTCTCGTCGATGGCGGAGTTCCTCAAGATCCGAGTCTAAATCCTCATATTCCGATTTGAGTTCCTTCCGATTCTGGAGCGCTTCTATACGGTTGCCTTCATCGCCACTCTGTTGGATTGACTCGCTTAGATCCTCGATTCGATTCGAGAGTCGGGTTTTCTTTTCTTCCAATTCCTCAATCCGTTGCTGCTGCATCTGTCTGTACTCTTCAATCTCAGCTTCCGCTGCTCTAGATGCCTCTTGATGAATCTCGTCAATCTTTGGCTGAACACGTTCAACAACTTGTTCACGAGTTTGTGCAATCAAGTCATCCGCCGTGGATTTGTCAACATCTACGGGTTGACTCTCAATCTGTGATTCAGTAGGTAGCGTGGATCCCAGAAATGTCTCTTCGAGCTTTGGAAGGCGCTCCTTTGACCGAATGTCAATTGCAGTCACGCGGAGTAACTCCGATTGGTATTCGCTGACCGTCTCGATACTGATTCGGTAGAGGATAGCTATGGCGGAGCGATCGTAGTATGGCGTGAACGTTGCGTCGTTCACATTGATATTGTTCTCTTGGAGCCACGGTGGGATTTCAATCTGAGTATCCTCTGATCCGATGGTAATCTTACCTGCCGGTTGTTTCTCACTCGCTTCAGCGATAATTTCCTGAAAGAAGGGGCTCTCTGGGTGAAGGTGTCGTTCATTTTCACCCAAATCAGCGGCAGCATCGTCACAGAATAAGATGAGTTGACCAGATGGAATCTCTGTGGTTGCATTCTCTGGAACGGTCACGTCCCATCTGTCTCCATGTTTCTCTATCGTGGATCCAAGGGAACCCAGATATTGCTCTGTGAATCGTTCGACCGTTGATTGCGTAACTCGAATAGCGGCGTCAGTCATCACTTGCCCCCAAGTCGAAGCCTTCGAAGACGCCGCTGTTGAACTCCTCTAGCTTCTTTGCAAGTTCACGCTGCTCCTGCAAGTCGACCGCCATCGCGTCGAAGTCGTTCTCCAGATCACGTTCAGAGTCGGCTGTAACCAACCGCTCGAAGATTTCGTCTTCAAACGTTGTTCCGGATTCTTCTAGCCGTGTGAGGATAGAACTCAACTCACCGACAGACTGCTGGAACAGGTCGATCTTGTGGTACAGTCGTTCCAATACATACTCCTCGACTGTATCCTTCAGAGCCATATTGAAGACGTACACGTCGCGTTTTTGACCGATTCGGTGGATACGACCAATACGCTGTTCTACGCGCATAGGATTCCAAGGCAGATCGTAGTTCACCATTATATTACAAAATTGTAAGTTTCTACCTTCTGACATAGCGTCTGTAGATACTAACACGCCACCTTCTTCTTCGAAGTTCTCTACGATCTGTTCTTTTTCCTGGCTAGAATGCCCCCCATGGAAGGAGTGAACAGTGTATCCTTCCTCAGTCAAGCGATCAAGGATCTCTCGCTGGGTCGCTCTAAACTGAGTAAAGACGATGACTCTCCCCATCTCGACGTGGTCACGGGCTTCCTCAACGATGCTAAGTAGCTTCTCCTGCTTAGTGACGGTCTCAATACCCTCGATCAGGTCGAGAATCGACTCCAGTTCTCCAGTATGAGTGAGTTCGGACTGCTCGTCAAGCCGTTTCTCAATAGTCGCTTTCAGCGCAGCTGGACTGCTGACGACCTCTTTCTGGAGCAGCATTAGAACCAGCTTCTGGCCTTGATCCTCGCTATACGCACCTCTGACGTAATCTGAAACTGCCTGGTAGAGTTCTCGTTCTTCCGAAGACGGATCGAAGGTTCGAGTATCGATGGTTCTGTCTGTAAAATCAATATCCGTATCTGCACGACGGTTCCGGATCATCACTCTATTCAGCCGTTCCTGTAACTCGTCCCGGTTGACGAGCGTCTCCTGGTTACTGTCGACGAAATAGTGGTGGAAGACATCACGCGTCCCGAACAGTCCCGGGCGGAGCAGGGACACAACATTATACAGGTCAGTCAGCTCGTTTTGAATCGGCGTTGCCGTTAAGAAAAATCCGTACTGGTATGAGAGGTTGTCAATTAGGTCGTAACGATCTGTCTCTTCATTTTTGACGTAGTGTGCTTCGTCGAGAACAAGAACGTCCCAATCTCGGTTGAGCACTGTTGCTCGATGCCGATCGCTCTTCGCCGTATCGATACTCGCTATGATATGGTCGTGCTTGTCGAACCCGCGAAATTCGTCGTCGTAGTTGCACACGTACTCAAGTCCAAATTTCTCCAACAGTTCCCCCTGCCACTGCTTAGCGAGCTGGGCTGGGGTGAGAATAAGAACGGAATCATCCGTCTCGCGGAAATGCATCTCCTTGAGGATCATCCCCACCTCGATCGTCTTGCCCAAGCCCACCTCGTCAGCAAGTAACGCTTTCCCGTCCATCTCAAAAAGCGCCCGGTAGGCAGCGTCAACCTGATGCTCAAGCAGTTTGACCGACTCTTCATCCAACTCTTTTAGCGATCTGAGTTCGGAGTCGGGTTGGCCAGCCTGGAGACGAATTGCTTGAACGGTCTGCACGTGATCACCATCAGCAGAGTCCTCATCTATTGAATCCAGAAGATCATCCGCAGATTCGTGAGTGACCTCTGTCTCAACGAGGTCGAAGTCTGCCATAGTACGTTAGAATCAGGTGAGGGGCAAATACGTTATGCGATTCCTAAGTAGCCGACAGATACTGTCACCCGAGCGTTTATTGTGCCGACACAAGCAGTAGTTACGTACATAAGAATGGCCGAGACTGAGCCCTTGCCTACAACTCTCGACGACACGGTTACCCTGAGCCGTGAGCTTCGAGAAGATGGCCAAATTGACGGACAAGTAAAACTCTACAACGTCGAAAACGACGAAGAGTTCGAGTCGGATGCGGAGCTCTTCTTCGATAGAACGCTGATGACTCAAGGGCTCCGAGAAGCCCTTACCATTCTCCGCGACTCACTCACCGGTGACGACCCACGAGGCACACACATCCTCTACGGCCCGTACGGCAGTGGGAAGTCTCACCAGATGGTGGCCCTCTATCACTGCTTTGACGATCCCGCCGCTGCAACTGCTTGGGCTAGTGATTCGGTGGATGGGTTCGAGTCAGCACTCCCCGAGTCTGCGATCCCGATCACGGTCGCAATGCAGAATGAGCAGTACGAGTACCTCTGGGAGCCGTTCTTCGAAGCCTTGGACTACGACCCGGGGACGTTCGAATCCGGCGGCTACCCCGATATGCAGACCATTCAGGACGCCGTCGGGGACGAGACTGTCGCGTTCTTCGTCGACGAACTCGAAGACTGGTTCGACACCCTTCAGGGCGACCGCAAGAGCTCGAACAAGGCATTTCTGCAGTCCTTGCTTGAATCGACCGCGCTCTCAGATCTCGACCTCTACACGATCGTCTCCGTGCTCCGCGAGGACTCCGAGGTTCATGACATCCTGAACCGGGAACAGGCGGTTGAGGTCAATATGAACAACCAGGTGGACAAGCGCGAAGTCCTTCGCCACCGCCTGATCGACGACATCGACGAGAACGCCGCCCGCGAGATCGTCAACGGATACTACGACGCCTACGACCAGTCCGACCACGTCACGCTTCCAGACGATCTTCTCGCGGATATGCACGATCTCTATCCGTTCCATCCTGTGCTCCTTGATGCGCTCGAAACGCGTTACTACGCCGACGAAGGAAATCAGAACACGCGCGGGATGATCTATCTCTTTTCGAAGGTTCTTCTCGAAATGCAGGGTCAGACGGATCTGATCACCCATGGTGACATTGACGCCATCGAGTTCGAGGACGAACTTGCGAAGATCAATTACGAGCGCCTGAACGCCGCCACAGGCGACATCAAGAGCCGCGTAGACACAGACGACGTACCACACGGCCGACGGGTGCTGAACACGATTCTGCTGTATTCACTGAAGCCAAGCGAAGGAGAGGGCGCTGACGTGTCGGAGATCGTTATGGGGGCGTACCAGACAGGAGATCTCGTCGCTGATGTCGTGCTCGACCTCGAACGACTACACGGGGTCGCCTGGCACCTTCACAAACTCAACGGAAAGTACGCAATCCGTGATCGACAGAACCCGAATGCTCTCATCCGGAATGCAGCCACGGACGTATCCGAGACAGCGGCCAAAGCCGAGATCGCGGATTTCATCACCGACATCTTCGGCTCAGATGCGTATCCAGTCGGGTTCCGAACAAACGATCTTCGGGACATCCCCGACTCCCGTGAGATCAAGGTCGTCGTGAAAGATAGTCAGTGGACGCCGGAAGAGGTCAAAAAAGCCATCACGAACGACGGCCGGGGGCGCGAATGGCGCAACACGCTCGTGTTCGTTCAGCCCTCTGGGGACAAATCAATCGAATCCGGAACACGCTACATCGACAAGGCTCGCTACATCGAGGGGGCACGACAGGTTCTCTCGGATGAGTCTCTCGACGAGGAAATCCGCGAGTCAATCGAGGAAATGAAAGAGCAGGAAGTAAGCGAGTTGCGAGAAGAGCTCCAGCTTCTCTACGGCGAGGCTCTCGATGGCGATGACCTACTCAATGAGTTCGACCTCGCCGCTCCGATGGATCTTGATGTCTTCGTCACAGACGGTCCTGAACTGAGCGCATCCAATATTGCTGACTCCGCATCCGCTGACCCACTCGATCTCGAAACGCACGTCTGGCCGATCGTCGAGGATCTTCTGGACCGCCGCGGTGAGATCTCGATTGAGGACATCTACGAACAGTTCCTGCGTGATCCCGAGCTACCGATTCCCGGTAGTGCGAACGATATACTGAACGCGACTGTCGATGCCCTAGAAGACAAGCCCATCCTGGCGCGGGATTCGAGTGGCTTCCGGAGCAACTTATCCGGGAGCTCGCTCGATACGGTGCTCGTCCACCAGGACGACGTTGATGTGTGGGGAGTGGACGATGTCGAGCAGGAACTCCGACAGCGGTTCGGAAGCGGAACGACAGCGCTCGACATCGGCGACTTCGAGCTGGAACTCGTACAGGATGGCGAGATCTGGATCGATGGGGACAGTCACGACATCATTATGAGAGCCATCGGTCGGCTCAACCGCGAGGAGCAGTACGTCATCGTTCGGGGGAACGAGATCCTTGACAAACCACAGTCTGACGCGACGCTCCGTGATGTCGGGAACGCAACCGTAGTCGGAGCGTCATACCTCTCCGACCGGATCGAAGAGGCGATCGATGAGGACGGCTACGCGAACCTCGATACGATAATCGGAGAGATTCGTAGCGACGAGAGCGTGTTCTTGCCACCGGATGAGACCGAGACTGTCGCACGTGAGGCGGTCAACGACTTCCTGGTAGATGCCTACGTCCTCGAAGCGGGTGGGCGATACCTGGAGTCCTTAGGTGACCGTGACCCCACGACAGTCAAGATCGTTCCGACCGTTCCAGATCGGATCGGCAAGAAGATACTGGAGTATATCGAGGGTCTCGAACCGGGAGAGCAGTTCACCGTGAACAAGGTGACGGATAGATTCGACAGCAGCGTCACCGAGCATATGGTCCGGACGTTCCTGCTGGAGAACATCGGCAAGGACGAAGAGCCCGAATACGTCGTCAACACAACCGGTTCGGACAAAGCGTCGGATTGGGTGCCGGGCTATCCGTTCCGGAAGGCTGACACTGAAGCCGATACGTGGCGCTTTGAGTACAACGGCGACGATGCAGCAGCGATGCGGAAGAAGTGGCGAGATGAACACCAAACCGGCACAGTCGAGTACGGTGATGTCACCTTTATGTTACCAGACAGAGAGGGTGTTCCCAGTGCCTTACAGGGAACTGCTGATGTCGAGCGAACGCAGGTGAGTTTGACGCTACGGTCTGAGCAGGACTACACGAAGGTACAGGATATGTTCGAACGAATGCCGGACGAGGCGACAAGCCTGAAAGTCGAAATTAATTTCCAGAAATGAGTCAGGATCCACAGCAGACGAGCAAGCGAACGGAACTACCAATCGAACGAGGATACCCAATCGAGCGTGTAAACGAAATTGCAGAGAAGGAAGGTCGGGCGAAAATGTACTACCGGCCGATCTACACGATGCATAAATGGTGGGCACGGAGACTCGGCTGTGTCTTTCGGACAATCTCACTCTACACGCTTCTCGACGATCCGGAGAAGGTCGAGGTCTTCGAGCCTGGACAGGATAACGAGACGCTTGCTGATTGGGGCGATGAGACACAGACGGACATCGCATCGCTCATCGATCGCGTTGATATGAGCGATCCTGAGAGCCTCTGGGATCTGTACCCTAAGGACGTTCGCGTGGAAGACAAGAAGATACTGGACCCGTTTATGGGCGGCGGCACGTCTCTCGTCGAGGCGTCGCGGTTCGGTGCCGAGGTCGTTGGAAACGATCTGAATCCAGTGGCGTGGTTCGTCACGAAGAAAGAACTTGAAGCCGGACAGACCAATGTCGAGGAACTGAAGGAAGCTTTCGAGCAGGTCAGAGAGAACGTTGCTGACGAGATCACGCAGTACTACAAGACGCCTTGTCCGAACGGGAACCACGACGCCGACGTGATGTATAACTTCTGGGTGAAGGAGTTAGACTGTGTTTCCTGTGGTCACACGGTTCCACTGTTCAAGGACTATCGGGTAGCTAAGGGACGCTACGAGAACGACGACAAGTACAACGTTCTCTGTCCTGATTGTGGCGCGGTGACGTTAGTTGAGGATTGGCAGTCAGAAAGTATCTGTAACGACTGCGGGCACGGCTTCGTTCCGAAAGAGGGGAACGCGTCACGTGGAAAATACAACTGTCCTGACTGTGGACAGAAGTACGCAATTACAGACGCAATTCAAGAGCAAGGCGGATTCGATACCCGACTCTACGCCCTCGAATATTTCTGTCCAATTTGTGATGAAGAGGGGCACGAGAGAAGTCATACTAAGGGGTATAAGAGAGTTGAGGAAGTGGATATTGATCGATTCCGTAAAGCCGAACAAAAGTGGGAGAGCAGTCCGGATCTCCGGAATTATGTTCCTGATGGAGTAATCCGCGAAGGTGCTAAAACAGCCAAGTCTTCTGTGGATGGACCTGACCTGTTTGAACACGGTTATGAAACGTGGGATGATCTATATAACTCTCGGCAGTTACTTTGCTTAGCGAAGCTAATGAAGGCAATTGATGGTATTGAGGATGGGAATATCCGAGAATACCTCTTACTTACCCTCTCTGATTCGCTGATGTTCCAAAACACCTTCACCATATATAATCTCCAGGCAAATAAGATAGAAGGAATATTCCGAAGTAACAGCTTTGGGGCCCAAATGGACTTTGTCGAGAATAACGTATGGGGTACTAAATACGGCCGTGGCACCTTTTCGACGAGCTTTGATAAGACACTACGTGGTGTTGAGTATGCAGGTGCGCCCACTGAAAGATATGTGTCAGATGGTGAGTCTAAAGAAACGGCTGAGTTTGCAAAGGAGATTGGAGAAGATGCAACGATTCATCTAGGCGATATGCGAGATCTCGATTTTGAAGGAGAGTTTGACGCAGTAATCACTGATCCCCCTTATTACGATAATATTATTTATTCCGAGCTCTCTGATTTCTTTTATGTTTGGCAGCGTCTACTACTGGTAAATGAATATGAGGTTTTCAAGGCCCCCGACACACCACGTGCTAAGAGTATTGTAGCAAATCCTGCAGAATCAAAGGGTGTAGAGGAGTTTGAAGCAGAACTTGCAGAGGCATTTACTACAATTCGAGATGCGTTAAAAGACGATGGGGTCCTTGCCTTCACTTACCATCACAGTGACTCTGAATCATGGGGCGAACTCCTTCAGTCGCTGTGTGATCAAGGCTTTGTTGTCACCGCAACTTATCCCGTGACAGCAGATATTAATAAGCTGGTTAAAGGTGAAACTGTCTCCTTCGATATTATCGTCGTGGCACGTCCAGTAGAAGAACGCGAAGCGGCATCATGGAACTCGCTCCGCCGCGAAATTTACCGCACAGCTCGCCGTACCCGAAGGCAACTCGAAGAGAACCGTGACCTCTCACGGGGCGACATCGGCGTAATGGAGATGGGCGCGTGTTTCCGCGAATACTCCAAGCATCACGGCAAGGTCCAACGCGACGGCGAGATTATGTCTGCGAAGGAAGTCGTCCAGGAGATCTACGGCATCATCCAAGAGGCCAGCGACATTGGCGTTGAGGACGTGTTCATCGATCTTCTTGACAGCAACAACCCATCCTTCGACGACGTGAACAAACTCTGCCGGGGCACGAACGCGACACCTGAGGAGCTGAAAGAGATGCGCCTCTACAACCAGGACGATGGCTTCGAACTCGGCACGTGGGACAACGAGAAACGGCAGGCCTACATCCAGGAACGCGTCAACGGCGACGGCGGTGAGCACCTCTCGAACCTCGATAAACTGCAGTTCCTGCGGTACCGCTACGAGAAGGGCCAGGCTGTCCAGAACTATGTTGACAAGTGGGGTGTGGATGACGACCTGCGCGAACTCGCTGGCCGACTGGCCGACGTGACTGGTGACGATACCTACACCCGGGTACTTGGTGATCGGGACATTACGAGTTACTAATAATGGCAGGCCCAGGACAGATCCCCGGTCGGTACAACATCATCGTCGCCGGGGAGTACGAGACGTTCGATCACCAGATGCCGATCGACGAGTTTCTCCAGCGTCTCAAGAACGACGATGTCCCGGACGAGGTGAGTGTGGTCGGGCTGGAGAAGATGCTTGACGACGAGGAATTCATCAACGAACTGGCTCGGGAGATGGATCAGCGAGCAGATGATCTGGAGTACCAAGGCCCGACGATCCAGATTGTTGTTGAGGGCTCGTTCCACCGCCGAGGGAAAACCTACGATCTACGCTATGACGATAACCTCTATTCGCTTCAGGAGATCTTTGGCCCGCAGCTAGAACGAAGAGAAGGGGGTAATTGGATCACATCACCGTTCTGATTGTCTGGGAAAACATTTTGTTCTCAACCTGCGTGCCATAATTATGGCAGCGGACGAGTATTACGACGGTATTGGTCAGGTTTTGTCGTACGTTCTCAGTGCAGAAGATTTCATTTACTCACAGCGACAGAGCGACTCGGGCAAGCACTTTTTGATTGAAAGAGACGGCACATTACTAGATTTCTATGCACAACCGAACAACCGGTATTTTATTCTAATGTATCAATTTTCGTTGAGTCAGAAGATCATCGAAGCATACAACCAAGACAACCAAATTCTCCAGAATCATATGGAAAGATTTGAAATTGATGACACCCAAATCTCTGATAAAAATCTCGATCAAGAGGTTGCACTTCACCGAATACAAGACGTTGGAGAGGAAGAGGCACAGAGAGTCGTCACAGATATTAGAGCACTAGCTACGCATACCGACTGCCGAATAAGTACCCTGACGGAACAGAGTCCAGAGGATCCAGAAACCGAAGTATGGAACGGAGTAACGGTCTCTGGTCTCCTTTACCCATATGAATCAGATTTCGGCCCCCGAGATTACGAACAGACTGCTCAAGAAGTCATCAGCGTGGGTAACCAGATAGACGAGACGATGAAAAAGATGGACGTTATGGAAGAAATTGGATTCCCATGATAAGAGAGGAGTGAATTAGCGGAGTCTCCACGGACAAGCAACTACCAGTCTCGATAATCCTCGCCATCTAATTCGATGGCTAATTTCTTCGTCGATCGAACACACCGTTTCGCGTCGGCAACGAAGGAATCATAATCTGCTATACTGAGACTTTCGTTATGTTGATGGACATAATCATTTCTCTTGTTGATTACACGCTGCAGTTCCCCGTGTAATCCTTCATCGATTATCCCCGCGTATAGTAGCATCTTGACGCTCCTTGAAGCCGATAAATCCTCTTCAAAAAATCTATTCACCTGATTACTATCCTGATGTTTTGTATCTACAATCTCCCGAATCAACAGATCCGCAGAGAACGCCTCGATAACCCCTACTGAGAGGGCATAAAGGGAAAGTACATCTTGGCGTAAATCCCGGGGGATTGTCGTCTCATCAACTACAGTCTCCAACTGTTCTGGTGGCTCGTTTCCTCTTAACTTGTCAACGTGATCTTCGATATTATCATAAAGTTCTTTGATTTCACTAACCGGATCGTGGGTGCTCAAAACACTACCATTTCCATCTGCCGCGGGGAATTCCATTGACGTGAACGATGGTGGAAGTGGGTCCTCATCTCCACTCATAGACTAAATGTAGATATGAATCGACATAATGGTAGCAGCTCATCACGAAGTGTGGTACCCAATCAGAGCAATTTTAACGGTCCTTCTTTCTCTATCTGTACGTGTTTACCCCGAGGTCTCGACAGCCGGCACAGCGTGAGCCCGTGACATAACCTCATTATTGCTGACGACTCGACGAAGTTCTTCGTATGGATTGCGTCCCTGCTGGCGCCACGTCGCCAGCAGGGACAAGACCGTCTCGTGAACGAACATTCCTCGGTGGAGTTAGACACG
>NZ_BBJP01000078.1 GCF_000739595.1 Halorubrum halophilum
CGTGGTGGGTGGGGGGGGGGGGGGTGGGTGGGGGGGGGGGTGGGACTGCGGGGGGTCGGGGTGTGGTTGTGGCGCGCGTGGGCGGCGGGGGTCGGGGCGGCGGTGGGATCCCGGGGGGGCCTGTACGCGGTGAAGTCAGACGAACAGCTCACCGAGGCACAGGAGCTGGCGACCCTGCTTTCGATCAACGATCGGGTGTTGCGACACAACATCCGGAACGAGCTCTCGGTGGCGCTCGGGTACCTCGACGAGATCGAGGACGCGGACGACCGATCCGAGGCCAGAGAGCAGGCGGAGATCGTCCGCGACCACTTGGAGGCGCTCCTCGGAACCACCGAACGGACGCGCCGACTCGCGTCGATCTGGCGGACAGACACGCTCCAGTCGCTCGACCTGGTTACAGTCGTGAACGAGCAGGTGGCTCAGTTACTCGGCGACGAGTCAGCGGTGGCCGTCCGTACGGAGCTTCCGGAGAGCTGCGTCGTTCAGACGCACCCGGCGCTCCCGGTCGCCTTAGAGGAGGCGCTCCGGAATGCCATCCAACACAACGACGACAGCGTAGCGATAACGGTACGGGTGTGGCGGGACGACGGGGTAAACCTCGTCATCGAGGACACCGGGCGAGGAATTCCGCAGATAGAGCGGCGCACGCTTCAGAACGCCGAGGAGACTC
>NZ_BBJP01000077.1 GCF_000739595.1 Halorubrum halophilum
TGGTCACGCTATCCAACTACGTTCAATCAATGAGAGCGTTGGCCTTGTTGGAGATTGGAACGAATCTCTCAGACACCGGATGGGTGTTGAGAGATTAAAAACGATCAACATGTGGGCTGAACATACTGTGAGTCCATATCCCGATGTTACGAATAAAGTTGCGCCTGATATATACTGGAGATCAGTTGAGTCAGTGGATGTAGTTGGAACGTCTGTAAAAACAAACTGGGACAGATGGGGAGGTGAAGTTGTGACTAACCATAATAATCACAAGATGCTCTCACGAAAATACAAATCGTTCGCATCAAAGCCAGATCAGCGGTATATTTGGGTATTTGATGATCGGCACCATGCTGCGGCATCTCTCAACAGCCTACATCACGATGAACAAGTGGACTGTTCGCTGATCAACGCCCTGTATACGAGACCGTGGAATTACTCGATCAAGACGCTCAACGAGTATATTGCTCGAAGTCAAAACGATCCGGAGTATGAGTGTTCAGGCATCGACAAAGTCACAACGCTAACTGCTCTCCAGGACCAGGTTGCTGCGTTCGACGGCAACCATCGAAGTTTGTACCCAGTATCTGATATTTCTCCAGTAAGAGTCAATTGACCAAATAACCCCGTTTTCCCGTGGTTAGGTTCCTTCCCCCTACTATAATACTACTACTGGAGAGGCAATAATTTTCTAAAAGTCGATTACGCACAGGTACAAAGACTATAGTCTGCATCTAGGAGATCGAATGTGCGTAATCGTTTACGCACATTTCTAGGAATTTGTTGCCGGATAATGTCCGTAAAGTGAATTTTACGTGATAATAAAATGGCGTTTACGCAGTCTGTTTTTGATCGGCCTCTGAGATCTTACGCAGTTTTATAACAGATATATTTAATTTGAGGATCCCGAGCAAATCAGATAGTCATCGGTAGAAATCAGATAATCGTTAATACGTCGGCCTGTACCTTTCTGGAAGCAATGGGAGAGCAGGACGTTCAGAATGAGATGGACAAAGAGGAGTGGTTCAACACAGTTTGCCGATTGATGAACAAAATATTGGAGCAAAGAGAGGACGAGCAAGTTGATATCAGGGTAGAAGGTGGCGAAATGAAACACCTACTGGCGGCTCTTGAGTATTATCGTGGGGCTGTGAATCCTAGCTCCGGTGATGTCTTGATTGGGACAGAGTATGTTTGTCCGGGGTGTGGCAGCAAAGAAGTGTTCCGAGCTCAAGAGGACCAAGTTTCGACAGAGGAGAAACATCCTGCCGTTGGCGTAGAAGTTGTCCAAGTTGACGGGATCGCTCAGTGTAGCGAATGTAAGCTACAGGTGAATTTGAATCAGTTTGAAAGGGTCAAATTGGATGGCTTCAATGAGAACGCTTGGGAAGACCTGTTCGAGGAACAGTACAAAGAAAAAGAAGTTGTGGAGAAACTACAGTCGAAATGAAGTAGATATGCATACAAAAAACTAGAAGCAGAGTTATGACTCGGTCAACAAGATCACACCAAGGAAGACAGCGGGACCGGAACGAGGATTATGGCTACAGCTTCAAGCTCGATGAAGTGTTTGGGTTGGTGGTTGCTGACGGGTTAGGTGGTCACAACGCTGGCCACGTCGCCAGCGAAGTCGCAGCAAAGACGTTCGGCGAATCGTTCCAACAATTGAACTCTGGTGATCTAGATAGAGAGACAATCCAGATGTGTTTTGAGGATGCTGAAGACGCCGTCCACCGGAAAATGAGAGAGAATCCAGATGAGTTCGGTGGAATGGGTACGACTCTCGTTACAGCCGTCATCAAAGACGAGACAGCCCTTGTCGGGAACGCCGGTGACAGTCGAGCATACCTGATCAACGACAACGAGATCAATCAGATCACAGATGACCACGTCGAGACGGAACATCATGGAATGGCTGGACATCGTCGAAAATCAAGTTATCTCTACAACGTGGTTGGCGGCCGTGATGACGAAATTCAGGTCGACACCTTCGAACTCAACCTTTCTCAAGACGACGCTCTACTGTTGTGCACAGATGGTTTGACTGATGAATTGAGTGATGATAGGATTCAGAAGGTGGTTTCTAAGGCAGATTCTATCAGTGATGCCTCTCGAAACCTAGTGGACTACGCGAACAGATGCGGCGGCAGCGATAATATTACAGTAGCACTGTATACTCTGAGCTAGCAGAAAATCGATATGAGCAGAAACAGGTAGAAGATTTTTTTGAGAGACATATCCACAACATCGTATGACGAAGAGCGACACTGAAAGTGACGACTGGGGGCCACCGCGAAAGTTGGTTGAACGGTTCCTCCGTAATGAAGCGTCACTCCGCCGAATTTTAGACGAGGTTCACGAGAAACAGATGTTGGGAGAGTACGAGGCAGCACGGGAGCAGCTCCGCTCTTTGGCAGGTGAAGAGAATCAAGTGTTTCAGGTGGCTGTCTTCACCGTACTTGAGATGGAGCAGTTCTACGAAGATCTTAAAGAACAGTATGAAGCCGAATCACCACCGATAGAGGATCTCAAATCCTTCGGTGAGCGATATCAAGACCTGGCGTCCGAGCTTGAACTCGTCTTTACTGAGACGACGTACAGTTACTACAATCCGAGTCCGTCAATTACGCGTGGGTTACGGTATTCTGATTCGATGAATATACCCAGACTTGCACTTGAGGTTTACTCCGGGGAAACGAGGCTCTGCGAGTTTGAACACCCTCCATCACAGGCGCTCATCCTAGCAGGTTCTGTTGTTGACGCAGTTGCAGATTTACTAGAAACGGTTGATGAGCACGATGACAAAGTCGCACCAAAAGAGCTTGATCGGACCGAATCAGTTATCCAACAACTCGTTACTGATGTCGAACGTGTTACCGACCAAGTAGACGAGTTTGAGGACCTCTCGACTGTTAATTCTGATAAAAGTGGTGAGGGGTACGACGAGTACCAAGACTGGGGCATTTATTAGATGTGTAAATAGTCCCAACCACACTTCAAATACATCTACAACTCGCGGTTTCCTGTATCTTCAACACGATACCGGTTGTTTGAGAGGGAGCACATGTCGGAGTGGCGTGTGTTTTTGGGAGTGTGCAAACATCTGCGATCCGGGCTCGCATGGAGCCATCGATGCCACGTTCTTTGACCGCGAAACGGGATCGAGACACTACCAACGCCATTCGGATCGCCACAGATATACACTCAAAACGAAGGCACTAGTCGATACAAACTCGTGTGCCATCCCCAATCTTCACTGCTCGACACACTAGCCCCACGACACGCAAACTGGCCGTCGAGTTGCCCTTCACAACACCGAAAAATAGAGATCTCGGCGTCAAAAAGGGCTATGACGACCAATCTCTCTGAGACGCCTTCCGTTCAGAGGGCGTCTGGCCTTTACTGTGCCAACGGCTGTTCGCTACGTACGATAACGCCCACAACTCACGGTTGGACAGCGAATTATACGGCAAGCGCTGGATGGCCGAGACTGCCTTTTCGGCCATCAAACGTCGGTTCGGCCCCGCTGTCCACCCTCGTGCATGGTACCGCGAGCTCGTATTGACTGCCATCGTTTACAACCTCGAACAAGCACTCAAACAGTAGTCCCTACGCTGTCATCGACGAGTGATCTCTGTGGACGGTACCACACACACCCCGGGTGTCGAGTGTAAATTGGTAGGTCGGTAGGCTGCTACTTGGCAATCTCCAGTACAGCGAGTGTCGTTAGCTGCTATTTTCCCGGAAAAGAGGTGTCGAGACTCCATTTTATAGTAGTCTTACTACTACTACTACTATCTATATATAGTTTATATATTTTATTGTGTGGGCAATTATAGAATAGAGATCAGATAGTAGAGACAGTTTCGGTGAAGTATAGATTCTAATAACATTCTGTTTATAAGTGGATGGCGAGAAAAGAAGACAGAACCTTTCGATAGATTGTAAGACAGTTAGTAACCGTCCCAGAACCTTTGTTTTGGCTGCCTATGGTATTGATCTCCGTGTTATCTGCCTTCTTGTGCGCTCTAACGATTAGTCGGCAGGACTGACACAGCCAGCGTGGATAATTTACACTCGACACCCGGGGTGTGTGTCTGAGTGTGTGTTCTCGAGTACGTACGTTCTCCCCAACAACTGAAAACTGGGAAATTATCGCTGTTACACTCGACACGTGGAGTGGTGCTCTACATTCCTTCTTTTTGAATTACACGCTCATATTCCCTTTTTCTAGACTCTATCACCGGTGTATTCCAGTATTTACACTCGACGGATGGTGTGTGATGAAGACATAGTTTTATATACTACACCGACCGTCGTGTGTAATATGAGGCGGACGCTCCGAGGTCGATTACCCAAATGAGTAACGAGAAACAGAGTTCTCTTGACTCAATTTGGGAAAGCGAGGACCCGGTTTTTGCGGACAAAGAGCTCCTCGACATCGAACATATCCCAGACGAAGAACGGATTATTGGTCGCGAGGATGAGATATCTAATCTTGCCAACAGTATCCATCCCGCGATCAGAGGTGGGAAGCCTAGAAATACGCTGATTTACGGAAAGACAGGAACTGGAAAAAGTCTCGTAGCTAAACACGTTACTCAGAGTGCTGAAAACTTCGCCCACGAGCAGGGTACGAGACTCGATCGCGCATATATCGATTGTACTCAAGCAACGACAGAGACACAGGTCGTCATCAAACTCGCTCGAACATTTAACCAACCAGATGTAACAGATATTTCTGTACCTCTTTCAGGGTTATCGACGAATGCGTACTACGATCGCCTTTGGCAGATTCTCGATAGCCTCCACGACGTCGTCATCATTATTCTCGATGAAGTCGACAAACTCCAAGAGAACAACGTGCTAATGCAACTCTCCCGAGCTGGGGAAGCTGGAAAGATTGATTCGTGTAAGGTAGGGATCCTCGCGATCAGCAACAAAATCTCATTTAAAGATTCTCTGGATGAGCGAGTCTTAAGTAGCCTCCAAGAGCGTGAGTTCATTTTTCCCCCCTACGACGCAAACCAACTTCGCGAAATTATGCGTCATCGTCAGGATGCGTTTCGCGAAGGCGCTCTCACCGATGATGTGATTCCCCTTGCGGCTGCGTTCGCCGCACAGGAGCATGGTGACGCTCGAAAAGCACTCGATATTCTTCGAAATGCAGGTGAACTCGCGAAAGACGATGATAGTGACGTTGTCCGAGAAGAGCATGTCCGAAATGCGCGGGAAAAAGCAGATATCGATCGATTCTCGAAGCTGCTTCAAGACCAGCCAACACAGTCGAAAGCCGCAGTATATGCTCTTTCATTGATCGCAGACGGGAGCAAACAAGAAGAATTCCCCACCCGTGAAATCTATGAACGATATGAGCAACTCACTGAATCACTGGATATTGACCCGCTCTCACAAAGGCGGATGTCTGACCGGCTGAACGAACAGGCCTTTCTCGATATTCTTGGTGTCACAGATCGGGTTGGCCGTGGTCGTGGGAAGGGAATGACCAATTTCTATTACCTCCTTGAGGAACCCGAAGTCGTACAAAGCGCTATTGAATCTGATCAGCGATTCTCCACTAACAGATAATTCACGATTTTACACTCGACAGTTGGGGTGTCTCTCTCTCTGTTTCTCGGGATGACGAATTCTACGAATTTCATATAACGTCTATACGGCATGATACGCCGTTTAACACCTATTTACACTCGACACCTGGGGTGGCCTGTCTTTCCTGTTCTGACGGTATGTCAGTACGTCAGTCGGTTGCCCGACCGGAATTGTAAGGTTGCCTTCATTGGCGCACGATCTTCGCTCAAACTAATAGAATTTCACTTTGCACACGGGGTGTTGACCCCAGGATCCGGTCAGTAACTCGTTCTACTCGTCTGGATTGACTGGGCTTTTATACTGAGATCGGATTTTGTCTCCATCCCGCCATTGCCAGTAGTAGTAGCGGTTGTCGTTGATTTCCTTGATTGTGATCGTGGCTTTCGACGGGACGTCGTCTGGAAGGTCGTCCGGCCGCTCGTCAATCTCATCCTCATCTGAGTTCTCTTTGAGGCGGGCTTCGCGAGCTTTGTGCTCTGCCAACTCCTCGGCGTAGCGTGCGACCTGTTGGAGCTGATCCGAAGAGTAGCCGTTGAGTGTGTTAACGATGTCTGTCGGGAGTTCTGCTGGCGGCGTCGGTGGCTCGTAGGACATCAGCGGTCGCCTCGTGTTAACCAACAGAGCGCGTATCAGCATAGGTTTGTTGGTTAATCAGATATCGCGTCGTCACGGGATACAGAGTACGAATTGCAAAACTACTCAGGAATAGATCGTGCTGTTAGACGCCGTCTGGACGTGGTCCGTTTTCGTACTTGACCATCTTCTCGGGTTTGTCAGAGAGGGTGTCGTAGATCTGCTGGAGCGTCTCCTCCGCAGCGAGCAGATTGTGCTCTTCTAGGAACTCCCGACCTTCCTCCGTGAGTCCGTAGAACTTCCAGGGGTAGCCCTGTCGGCGCTGGTCGGTGTCTAGGGCGACGTCCTTGATGATGCCGGCGTCGATGAGCTTCTGGATATGCTTGTAGACGGTGGCATCACTCACGCTGGGATTGAGTTCCTCGAGTTCGTACATTGAGGGCAACTGGTCAGGGTGCTCGAGGATGTTGTTGACGAGGGCGAACAGCGTCTGTTGAGTGACGAAGTGGACGAGTTCGCGGGATCCCATCCCCTCAACTGTTCCCAGCTCGGTGCTCATACGTCACGATACACGGCTTGGCGGCAATAGTTTACCCTTGAGTAAACAACTCTAGAGTAAACCACATCTAATTAAGATGGTGATTTATTAATTAGATTAAATAGGCAACGCTAAAGAGTACTTTACAATGCAAACAGATACGAACAGTACCTCCGTTGATGGTATCCAGATATCCATCGATCTACCACTCCAAGACGATCGTTTACTCAGTGGAGATGCGACAGCTGATACTCTTCTCTTTTTAACTCGGCATCATGATGAGTCGTTTTCGATGACAGACCTTGCTGACGCAATTGGCTACACGCGACCGACGATCACCAAGACGGTTGATACACTCTCCAGGAACGATCTCGTTATCGAAGAACACGACGGACCCCGCCGACTTGTACAGATCAACCGTGACCGGCTCACTATTCCAGACGATCCATTCCTCGGAATTCCCCAGTCGGAGTTCCACGCGCCGGTACAGGGTGCGACTGACCAACTCCGTACTAAACTTGATGGTGTCCTCGCTGTCGTTCTGTATGGAAGCGTTGCTCGTGGTGAGGCTGACCGACGCAGCGATATTGATCTCTGGGTGTTGGTTCGTGAAGACCGACCGAGCAACCAACGACAGGCGAACCACATCAGGCAATCACTTGAGGAAGACACGTTTGGCGGGGATCGATATGCGTTCGATATTGATGTCGAGGCTCTCCAAGGAATCCCGACGTACGCTGAGGAGCTCCAAGAAATTCTTCACGATGGTATCGCAGTCTATCAAACAGATGAATTTGACACCGTCCGTAGTATGATTCTTCACGGTGATGGGTGATCCGGAGGCTCTCAGAGAGGCAGTTGATGCTTGGTCCGGATGGGAACAGAGAGCCCTCGTACTGGGGGCTTCGAAAACGACTCTATCAGTTCGAATGTTGGCTGTTCCGGACGCATCCACCGACAAATGAGCGGATCAAAAAATTGCGGCATATGAACGACAGCAGGAACGACGTTCACCGTCTTGAGGATAGATCACGATGAGACGGCAACATATTTGTCAGATGAACTGGACTTTATCCGTACCTTAGAATGGCTGTTCTAGACGATCTCTCTGGGTTTGAGTTCGAGGATCTGATCGAGGATGTCTTCCGCAATCTCGGCTATGAAAACGTCCGCCAGGCTCAGTCGATCACATCGGGTTTGAGTGAAAGTGTCTGCTTGGGAAGGGTGTGGAAGCTACCGAAGCAGACAGCGAGATAGAAGAAGAGCACCTCCTTAATTTTGTCGTCAACAGCCTCAACGAAGAGCTTGCGATAGATCTCGACGAGAACGTCAAGGTCACGACAGAGACGTTGTACGAGGTCCTCGCCGGCGCCAGCGCCGCGAGGTAGTT
>NZ_BBJP01000076.1 GCF_000739595.1 Halorubrum halophilum
ATGGAACTGCTATCCAACTACGGACGACGTGATACTAGTTGCCCTATTGGACACCAACGTTTTCCCCGCTAGTGTGCTCTGTTGAATCCAATGACGGCACAGGGATCACTATCTCTGAAGGGGCGATTATCTCGATATTCGTCGTCGAGGGGTTGGATCGATCCACTCAGCGGTCTTGATCCCCTCCCTTTCTGCCAAGATTCCATTTCTGAATTCTCTCCACAGCACTCCTGAGCCGAGCATAGAGTAGCCCGATCCCGACGCATTCTGCGGATTCAACAGGCAGACCGGGCGTAATTAGCTTTCAGGATAACTGGTTAATTACGCCGAGGAACTTACTAGTCGTGATTTACAAGAACAGAAAAGACAATGAGAAACGTGGACAAGGAAGAGAGACTGTATGTAGGTCGATATAATGACATAGAAGCAATCGAGCTCCAGAAGAACGACACGCTGGTCAATCTGTCGACTACCTGTAGCACAGCATACACAGAACCGCACAGCAACATCCACATCCCACTGCGTGATGATCCTAGCTGCCGGTACACAGACTTCCAAACTGCCGCCAAAGAAACGGTGACAAGGTACAGACAGGGTGATACGGTTGCAGTGGTGTGTGGCGCAGGCCAGAGCAGAAGTGTGGCCGTGGCAGCTGCTGTCCTATGTGTTGTTGAGAGCATTGATTTTGAGGATGCACTTGACCGCTGCAAGATGGGCGACATCAGTCCACAACCAACACTGGAAAACTACGCACAGAGGTATGCAAATTAAAGAACACAGGATTAAGCCAGATACAGCGTTGAGAGTAGGGGCAAATGCCGTGCACGACAGCTGTAACAGATCACGAACGCGATCCACCTTACTCACCCACCCGACGACCTCGCGGTACGTCGCATTCTTGTGAATCCGCAAAGAGTGGCGCGTTACATGCTTCCAACTGGAAAATCCGTTGCCAGTCGGGTTAATCACTGCCTTGGACTGGCAGCACAGCACTATTGAGCCAGCGACATGGCCTGCTTAACGAAGTGAAAGAGTAGTTTAGAACATTCTGCTCCCCCGCTTCGATCCCATATTCAGAGCGACACTATCCCGCCGCCTGCTGCGGATTCAACAGTTGAGACTTAATCAAATATCGTGTTGCTTTCAGCTGGTATCGTCCTCAGTTGTGGCGCTTTCGTCGATTTTCTCAAACGCGTCACTCGCGACTTCCGCCTGTTCGCTCGCCTCAATGTGGCTGTACATTTTTGATGTGGTGGATGGGTCTTCGTGGCGGAGCGCACGTTGAGCTGCCGACGAACCTTCTGCCCGATAGAGAGCCTCGCCAGCGCCGCGGCGTGCTCCGTGCGGTTTCAAGTATTTGTGCTTCCCCTCGACAGGGATCTTACCCTCGTCACAGAGTCGGCGGAAGATATTTCGAACGGTCTCAGTCGTGATCGATGGCGGCGGAATCTCATACCGACGTAGTACTGCGTCTGGATTGTCTGCTTTGAGTTCCGCCTCTAAGCTCTCCACGCGATCGCCGAGTTTCGTACGTGCACACTTGTACAAAGACGGCGCGTGGCGTGTCGGGAATACGGGCCACTCCTCAGTTGGTGGATCGAGTATCTTGCGATACCGCTCTAAGGCAGGGCGAGCTTGGTTCGGTAACTGGACCTCCTCTCCAACTGTCTGACTCTTCCCCAATACCTGAATCACGCCCGCTTCGATATCTACATCCGCCCACGTGACACCCGTCCGGCGCGAATCATTGGGATCACGAAGAAGTTCAGCGCTCCGCGCACCCGAGTACGCGAACAGGTAGACGAGTGCTCGGTCACGCGCTTCTTCGACGGCGTCGCTTCCTTGATCGGTGATCGCGTCGTGCGCGCGTTCATCTACATACCGAATGAACGCTGTTCGCTCCTGCGGACTCCAGAACTGCTGGCGGTTACTGTCGGCACCGAGCGACGCATCGGGCAGTTCCTCCATAGCCGGCTTGTGCTCACCGGGGTTCTCTTCGCGATACCCCCACTTCACGCAGTAGGTGAAGAACGCACGGACAAGCGCGTAGTACTGTTGGGCAGTCCGTCCCGTGATCCCCGCCTCATCGTCTGGATCCGCGACGCGTGCGTCGGCTCGACGATGGAGGTATTCGGCGTACTGCATCATTGTACGTCGCGAGACGTCGCCTACGCTCTCGATGGAGTCGGGCGTCCAGTCGATGAACGCTTTGAGAACCCGGTCGGCTTCGCGGGCGTAGTTGCCGCCGCCACCGGGCTTGGCTTTTTTCTGAACCCATTCTTCGACGGCTTTTGGGAGGGGTTTGTGGGCGTCAACATCGGTTGGCTGGGGTTCAGGCATTTGGTTGGCTGACCCGAGGGCGGCGACCCACTAGAATCTACTTGTGCTTATTCGAGTAAGCAAAAGTGATATCATAGAGATACTAATATCTTGATATCGGTATTTATAAGACTTCTACGAACATAATTCGATACTGTGTATCTGTGATAAATCGTATAGCGATATACAGAGATCTGTCTTGTGGGTTGCGAATCCCTCCCAAGAGGTTCATGGGATCGACCCTAAACGGCCAGATCTCGCCGAGAATTACCCGTCAGAGCGCCGAAGAAATCATCAGAATACGAAGAATACCATTCTACTTATCGATGATCGGCAAAAATACGCGACCACAACGAGTGATGCCTCTCACGAAGGGCGAGCCCGGACCGGATTCTATATGAGTGCGACCAACTCCTTGTCCAGCCATTTGAGGAACCGTCTGAGCGTTATCCGCGGCTTCTTCCGCGTTTCAATCTCCCCGATTCGTTCCTGTGTCAGAAAATCCACCAGTAACCACATGTTGTACACCACACAGCCGAATGCGAAGTGGAACCACCGGACCTCGAATTCCTTCGACGTCGTCCATGCAGCTGCATCTTTAATCGACGAGTATGAGTTCTCGATTGCTCCCCGATCGCTGTACTGTTCAATCTGTGTTCTCGCCCACCGACGATCCAGCGCAAGCTCATCGCTCACATCAAGACTCGTGATGAACGGTTGTGGTGACCCATCCTCGTTTGCATCATCGTCTTCATCCGGAGGGAGCACCACGACGTTCGTGTAGACCTTCGTATTCGACACCTCTCCTTTGACCGCACCATGAATTGGGAAATCCGTCTTTACGTACAGAGACGTATCATCCGGCTCATTGTATCCCTGTTTTAGCTCTTGGAACTGATCGCACATCGGTCCAATCCGATGTTTGTCTTTCCGGGCAGGGATTACGTAGTCGATATCTCTCGCAGTAAGCGTCTCTATCACGTCGGCCGCATGGAACTCCCGATCAGCGTACACCATCCTGATGTTGACGTAGTCATCAGCGATCGAAATGAGTCGCCGTGCAACATCCCCGACGTAGTATGATCTATCTTTTCCAGCGTAGTCATCCGTCGCAGCGTGTTCAGTACTTCCAAGCGGGTGGACTCCCACGACGTAGTGAGTGTTCTCACCGACGATCACAGCCGTCGCAAACTTGTGGCACCAAGAATACTCCTTATCCTCTGGTGCGCCCTGTACCCATTCCATCTCGTCACGATCGCCATAATAGGCGACGTAGGTCATGTCTAGCGCGACTTCCGCTCTCGTCCCGAACCGCGAGCCATTATCGTGTTCGAGTTCGTTCAGACGGGGTTTCGCACGCGTGTATGTTTTCTGAATAACAAAATTCGGCTCTGTTGAAATCCTATTC
>NZ_BBJP01000075.1 GCF_000739595.1 Halorubrum halophilum
CTGTGTAGCGAGCGAGAGCGCCCTCCACCACATGCGACCGTATTTCGATCGATGTGGCTCTCAATATTGAGACTCATCCCCGTAAGTTTATGGGCTTTCTCAGTGAAGCGAACGTATCTATGCCCGCTCCGACGCAGTCCGGTCGCGAGCTCGTGGTGCGCGTGTCCGATCGCGGGCAGCCGCCGGTTCGTGACGGGGAGGCCGAGGAACGAGTGATTTCGCTGCTGTTCGGAACGGGGATCGAGGAGTGGCGACGCGGGTGGCGTCGAACCGTTGGGTCGCTACCGGACCGGGAGGCGATCGTTTCCGCGAGCGACTTCACCCGTGGTGCCGCGACAGCTACGCAGGTCGTGCCAGGACGTGGGCTCGCGTACACCGTGCTTGGGACGCCTGTCGACGTCGAGCGAATCCTTGAGGCGGTGTCGGGCCACCTCGCGGAGGCTCGCGACCTCGAACTTACTGTGATTATCGACGATATCGAACCGCTGTTGGCCGAGCACGGCCCGGGTGCGGTGAACGAACTCCTTGACGGATTACGTGTCCGACTCGATAGCTGTCGGAGCACCGTCGTGATCGGCTGTTCGTTGACGGAGCGGGCGGCGCCGTCGGTCGCGTCAGTGTTCGACCCCGCTGCCGACGTCGACCGGATCGATCACTCGGTCGTTGCGCCCCTTGACAGGCTTCGAGAGGCTGATCCGACGACGTTCGGCTACCTCCGTCGCCACTGGACGGAGGCCCGCGCCGGTATCGAGCAGTGTGAGCGGAACTACCCGCAAGCGAAACAGATCCATGCGGCACTTTTCGAGCCGGAGACGACGCCGCGAACGCTCGGGACGGCACTGTCGGGACTTGTCACGCTTGGTGTGTTGAACACGTGGAGCGAGACTGTCGGTCCGACGCGGTACGACCTCACTGCGTACAGGCCGGTGCGCATGTGGGCAGTCGGAGCGACGCTCGCAGTCGACGGAGACGACGGGTCGCTCGACGACTGACGACGATTTCGACCTCCTCACTCAACGGTATCGCTCTCGTCTACTTCCTCGGTGGCTTCGAGGGCTTCGAAATCGCATGCGACCACGGTGCCGTCAGGTTCGAGTGTTACTGTTCCGAGCGTCGCCGTCTCACCGGCCCGGAAGCGGTCGGCGACGGACTCGAATACGGACTGCCGGTCGAGCCGTTCCCAGACCGTCTCGGCGACGAGCGACTGGAATTCCTCCGGATCGGTCCAGGCGGAGTCGATGTCGGACGGAACGCCAACGACGAACTGAAACTCCTCTTCGGTGAGGTGGATTCCGACCCCGAACGTGTCTGCACACATGCGTCTTCGTTCGGTCCCTCTTTTCAAAGTCTCGTCGGACGCGTCGAGACCGACTTGCCGTCGGCTTCGCCGTACGGGCGAGCCGCGTACGGGCGGGTGTCGGGGCGTCCCGAAACCGGTAACCGGGTGCGATGGGTATCGGGGAGTCGAACGGATGTCGACGGATCCGCGCGTCCCGCCGGTTGTCGGACTCGTAGTCGCGGTGGCCGCCGTGAGCGGCGGGGCGATTCTCGTCCGCCTCAGCGACGCGCCGAGCTCGGTCGCCGCGTTCTATCGGGTGCTGTTCACGACGCTGCCGCTGGTTCCGGTCGCGTTCTGGCGCTATCGAGCACAGCTCGCCGGTGTCACTCGCAGGGACCTCGGGTTCGCGACGCTCTCGGGGGTCGCGCTCGCGTTGCACTTCGCCGCGTGGTTCGAGAGCCTCGCGTGGACGAGTGTCGCCGCGAGCGTCACGCTCGTCCAGGCGCAGCCGGTGTTCGTCGTGCTCGGAGCGTGGCTCCTGTTGCGCGAGCGCGTGACTTCCCGGATGGCTATCGGTATTGCGGTCGCCGTCAGCGGGATGGCGGCGATGTCGCTCGGCGATCTCCTCGGCGGTGTGCTGATCGGACCCCGGCCGCTCTACGGGAACGGACTGGCGCTGTTCGGCGCCGTGATGGCCGCCGGGTACGTGCTCGCCGGGCGGTCGATCCGACAGCGAGTCGCGCTGGTCCCGTACGTAGTGGTCGTGTATGGGGTCTGTACGCTCTCGCTGCTCGCGATCGTCCTCGTCGAGGGCCACGGACTGACGGGGTATCCCCCGAGCGAGTGGGCGATATTCGTCGGTCTCGCGGTCGGCCCTGGGCTGTTGGGTCACACCGTGGTCAACTGGGCGCTTGCGCACCTCGAGTCGAGCGTCGTCTCCGTGTCGCTGCTCGGCGAGCCGGTCGGTGCGACCGTCCTCGCGTTCCTGTTCCTCTCGGAGTCTCCGACGACGTTCACGCTCATCGGGGGCGCTATCGTTCTCGCGGGAATCGCGCTCACTGCAACCGAACGCGAGACGTGATCGCCCGATAAACACCGCCCGGCCGGTGTTTCCTCGAACGATGACTCGACGTTCTCGAAGCCGATATTTTCGGGTCAACCTTCAAATGCGGTTAGCGCCATCCTACCGTATGCATCGGAGTTCCGCCGTGACGTACGTCGGAGATGACCCGGACGTGCGAGCGCGCGTGTCACGCGCAGTCGAGGCGGCGTGGGACGACGCGCGTGCTCCGGACTGCCGAACGGCGGCCACGGACGTGCTGCTGGAGGCGACGGAAGACACCGATATACAGCCGCTGGCTGACGCTTGCGGTATCGTCACGACCACCGAGGCGGCGACGGACTCGTCGATCGCCGACCGACTCGCGGCGACCCCGGATAACGTCCCCGTCATTGTGGTGCTTGAGACGGCGACCGCCGAGGAGTTTCGTCTCGCGCTTCGGGCGGGAGCTGACGATCTCGTTTCCGGCCCGGCACCGGAGGAGTCCGAGTCGAACCGTGAAGCCGACCCGCTCGTTGAGCGGCTGCTCAACGAAGTCGAACCGCGGCGGGATCGGTTCGGGTCAGACGACGCCGATCGGCTCCGTGAGGTCCTGCTCGACGCCGGATCGACACTGATGAGCACGCGGTCAGACGAAGTCGACACGAAGATCAGCTGGACCATGGAGAACGTCGGCGAACACGCGGACCTCGATCGGATCGTCTGTTTCCTCCGAGAGGAAGAGGCGCTCGAGCCCGCGTACGTCTGGTGTCCAGACGGATGCGACACCGCGCCGCGTCCGCTTGACGAATTTCCGGACGCTAAGCGGCTCTCGACCTTCGAGAACGTGGTCAGATCGTCGGTTCCACCGGAGTCGGCGGAGAGTTCGACGGACGAGAGCGACGCGTTGGACCAAGCGGCGTCGACCGTTCACGTCCCGCTCGTGGCCGATTGGGAGCTCGTCGGCGTGCTGGCCTTCGAGACTGACGCGCCGCGTACGTGGACGGACGAGGAGGTTGACCTCTACCGGACGTTCGCCGATCTGATCGCGTACACCATTGCGCGCAACGACCGACGGCTGGAGCTGCGCCGGCGGACGGAGCAGCTCGAACAGTTCAGCTCGGTCGTCTCACACGACCTCAGGAATCCGCTCAACGTGCTCTCGGGTTACCTGAAAATGGTCGAGGGAGAGGTCTCGGCGTCGACGTACGAGCCGATGGACCGGGCGGTGACCCGGATGGAGACGCTCATCGACAACCTCCTCATGTTGGCGAAACGAGGGGAGACGATCGGGGAGACAGAGTCGCTCTCGGTGACGGGCGTCGCCGAGGAGGCGTGGAAGACGGTCCGTGCGCCACACGCGACGCTGACGATCGCCGACGAGATCGGGCAGGTGCACGCGGATCCGAACCGACTTCGACAGCTGTTCGAGAACCTCTTCCGGAACAGCGTGGAACACGGTTCCACGAACAGCCGGGCGGAGCCCGGCGACGCCGTCGACCACGGCGGTCCGAGCGTCGAGATCGAGATCGGTCCTCGAACCGACGGCGCCGGGGGCGAGGGGATGTACATCGCCGACGACGGACCGGGTGTTCCCCCCGAGATACGCGGATCGGTTTTCGACTCCGGGTTTTCAACTGCTGACAGCTCCGGTATCGGGCTCGCTATCGTCGATCGCGTCGTCGACGCCCACGGCTGGGAAGTCGAGGTCCACAACGACGGCGGCGCGGTGTTCGAGGTCTTCTTCGGGGCAGAGACCGCGGTGACTCCCAGGTGAACGGGTAATGGGGGCCTCGGATCGGAGGCGTTCCGACGCCGGGGGTTACGACTCGAACCGAGCGATCGTCCGCCGGTGGCGGTCCCGGAACATCCCTTCGAACCCGACCTTCGCGAACGGTCCCGCCGCGTCACCGAGGGGACCGAACGGGAGTCGATACGCGACGGTGTCCACGAGTAGGGTCTCCTCCCCGTCGGCGTAGAACGCGTGAGTGTGTTCCCACTTCCGGAACGGGCCGCCGGACATCACGTCGATGAAGTGGGCGCGGTCGCCGGACTCAGTCCCCTTGTCGGGCTCTCTCTCGGTGATCCGAGAGGTCCATCGCTGTCGCGGGCCGACGCCGAACGGCCGTATCGACATCCCTATCTCCGACCCCTCGGCGAGCACGTCCGGGCCCGGCTCCCCGTCCGGTCCCGTGACGCCCGTGACCCGGAGGTGCATCCAATCCGGCGTGAGCTCGCGGAGCCCGTCGATCGTGGAGTGAAACGCCCACACCTCGTCGATGGGGGCCGGCACGCGAGTCGTCCGTCGGTACGTCGGCATACGCCTTTTAGGGGGCGAACGGGCAAAAACCCGTCCTCGGCGGCGGTCCGCGCGCTCGACGTGCTCGGCCCGCTCGCGACCGATCGACCGAAACCCCGATACGGTCGCGGCGCCGTCTGATCGGTAATGGAGCGAGGCGCGATCGACGTCGCCGATCTGGACGGCCCGTTCGATCTCCAAGCGACGGTCGAGAGCGGACAGAGCTACCTCTGGAACCGCGCCAACGGCGGGACCTACGAGGACCTCCACGCGTACGGCGGCGACGCGTGGTACGAGACGGTCATCGACCCGATATCCGGGGTGACCGACGAGCGGGTCCCCGTCCGAGTGCGACAGGAGGGGGGCGTCCGCGACGGGACCCTCCACTGGGAGTCATCGGTCGACGCCGTCCCCCTCTTGGAACACCTGTTCCGGCTCGACGACGACCTCGACGCGATCCTCGACGCGACGCCGGACCTCCCGCTCCTCGAACGGGCGTACGACGCCTACGAAGGGATGCGGCTCACGCGCGACCCGGTCTTCCCGTGTCTGATCTCCTTCATCTGCTCGGCGCAGATGCGCGTCGCGCGGATCCACGGGATGCAGCGTCGCCTCCGCGAGACGTACGGCGACGCGGTCGCGCTCGACGGCGAGGAGTACCGCGCGTTCCCGACCCCGGAGCAGCTCGCCTCGCGGACCGAGGAGGAGCTCCGTGACCTCTCCTTGGGGTACCGCGCCCCCTACGTGCAACGGACCGCGGAGATGGTCGCCTCGGGCGAAGCGCATCCGCAGGAGGCGGCGGACCTCCCCTACGAGGAGGCGCGGGAGTCGCTGACGCGGTTCGTCGGCGTCGGCGACAAGGTCGCCGACTGCGTGCTGCTGTTCTCCCTCGGCTTCCTCGAGGCGGTCCCGCTCGACACGTGGATCCGGACGACGATAGAGGAGTACTACCCCGACTGCGAGCGCGGGAACTACACGGACACCTCGCGCGCGATCCGGGAGCGGTTCGGCGGGGAGTTCGCCGGCTACGCGCAGACGTACGTCTTCTACCACCTCCGCGCGGGCGGCGAGTAGCTCCCGTAGCTCGCCCTCCCGGGCCGGCGTCGGTCCTCTCGCGTGGCGTCGTTTCTCCCCTGCCGGTGTCGTCTCGCCTCGGAGGCCTGTCGACCGCCACCGGAGCGATCAGTAAACGACGAGCGAGAGGTACAGTTGTCCGACGCCCGCAATGATCATCACCGCGCCCGCGATCCGCTTCAGCAGATCGGCGTGGGCCATCACCCGGTTGGCGTTGCTGACGAGCCCGACGCCCGTCGCGACGGTGGTCGCGGCCATCAGGACGGCGACGGTACCGGCGTACACCGAGAGGACGAGAAGCGCCGTCTCCGACGGGAGCGCGATCGCGCGGGCGATCACGGCGAGGAAGATGGGCGCGACGCAGCCGGCACCCGCCAGCGCGTATCCCGCACCGAACAGCCCGAACCCGAGGACGCTCGACCGCCGTTTCGGTAGCGAGATGGACAGGGAGGGCGCCCGCCCGAAGACGACGAGGAGCCCGAAGACGACGAGGAGCCCGCCGACGAGCGTCTCGAAGACGGTGATGTTCGACAGTGTCGAGTAGCCGATTCGGACGGTGGAGCCGGCGAGCAGTGCGAACGTCGCCAGTACGCCGAGTGCGGCCGCAACGCCGCGGACTCCCGCTCCGAGGACCGACGCTGAATCGGCGTCGACGGAGTTCACGTAGAACCCGACGTATCCCGGCAAGAGCGGATACGCGCACGGCGAGAAGAAGGTCGCGACCCCCGCGGTCACAGCGAACGGGACGTTGGTCGCGAGTGATGCACCGGTCATCGAGCGACGCACCCCCTCATTCGTCGAGCGCTGTCTCGATGCCGTCGACGAACTCCTCCGTGGTGTGGGTCCCGGAGGTCGCCCAGCGGACGCGTCCGGAGGCGTCCATGGCACGGGCGCTTGGGTATTTCCCGATCGGAAATCGCGACGCGAGTTCGGCCGTCACGTCGGCGGCGACGAGCCAGTCGCCGTCGTTTTCGCGCCACCAGTCGACCACCGTCTCCTCACTGACCTCGTCGCCGACGGGCTCCGTCGTCACGGAGACGAACAGCACCTCGTCGCCGATCCGGTCGTGGGCGGCCGCGAGGGCCGGCATCTGCTCCGCGCAGGGGGGACACCACGTCCCGAAGAAGTCGACGAACGTCGGGCGGTCGGGAGCCGGGAGCGTCACCTCACCGTCGCGACTGCCGGGCGCCTCGATTGTGTCGATTGTCACCGGTTCGATCGGCTCCGGTTCGTTACTGTTGGCTCGGCTACCAGCGGACTCGCCGCTGAGCCCGTTCGGTACTCCCCCAGTTGCGACGGCACCCGCTCCGCCGAGCACCCCAACGCTCGCGACTCCGGCCAACAGGTCGCGGCGCCTCACGCCGTGACCACCCGCCGGAAGTCGTCGACGATCCGTTCGACGTCGGTGCCCGGGCCGCGCGGATACGAGCGCTCGACGATCCCCTGCTTGTTGACGAGGAGGATCAGCCCGTAGTGTGGGAACGCGTACTCCAGGTTCTCGTACTGCTCCCCGTCCGTCTTCTCGATCTTCAGCCCGAAGTTGTCGTCCATCAGTTCCACGCCCGCCTCGTAGCTCTCGGGGCGCAGGAAGTGCCAGTTGCCGGCGTCGAGGTCAATCCCGCGCTGGCTCGCGTACTCGCGGAGGACGTCCTCGGTGTCGCGCTCGGGGTCGAAGGTGAGCGGGAGGAACGCGGCCTCGTCGCCGAATCCTTCCTCGGCCGCGACCTCCTGTACACGCCGGAGCCGGAGGATCAGGGCCGGACAGACGCCGTCGGGACAGTTGGTGTAGAAGGAGGTCCACAGGAACGCGCGCTCCCCCTCGAACTGCGCGGTCGAGATCTCCTCGCCCGTGATCGGGTCGGGGACGGCGAACTCGGGCATCTCGTCGCCGTGGATCGGGTGAACCGGGTCGCCGCGGTTCTGTTCCGGCGGACCGAGGACGGTCCCCTCGGCGCCGGAATTGCCGAGGACCCCGGCACAGCCGGCCGTGGCGGTCGTGCCGGCGGCGACGCCGGCCGCGGCGAACGAGCGGAGGAAGTGGCGGCGATCCATGTCGTTATCCGACCTACGTGGTCGCTCGTAAATGAACCCCGCGACTGGTGGCACGCGATGAAGACGAGCGGGAACAGCGGTATGCGACCCGAGACGGCGCGTCAGAATGCTCTCTACCCGATTTCTCCGAATTGCATCGATCGCAACTGTCATGGTATCGTGACCCTCGCAAGGGTTATCCCCAAACGGGCCATACGTTTGTTTGCAATGGCAAACGGTAAGGTTGACTTCTTCAACGACACTGGCGGCTACGGTTTCATCTCGACTGACGACGGCGACCTCGACGACGACGAAGACGTGTTCTTCCACATGGAAGACGTCGGCGGCCCGGACCTCGAGGAGGGTCAGGAAGTGGAATTCGACATCGAATCGTCCCCCAAGGGACCGCGCGCGACGAACCTGACGCGCAACTAACCCCCAAGTCGCGGACGACGCGTCCGCACGCAATACCCGGATCTCGGCGTCGCTCAATATGATCGATGCCATCTCCGTTTCTTTCACACTTATCACCACTTGACGAGCGACGGCGCCTTCGTTGCGAGCGACGGCGCTTCGCCCGCGAGCGACACGTCTCGCCTGTCCGCTCCGCGATCGACCGTTTAAATACGAGCGCGAGCGAAGTCTCTCCCAGTGAGCGATCCGATCCCGACCGGCTGTCGGCCGGTCGACGACCTGTTGGGCGGGGGGTTCGAACGCGGGGTCGTCACGCAGGTGTACGGCCCGCCCGCAGCCGGCAAGACGAACCTCGCGCTCGCCGCGGCCGTCGAGGTCGCGGCCGGCGGCGACCGCGCCCTCTATATCGACACCGAAGGGCTCTCGATCGACCGGTTCGAGCAGATGGCCGCGGGGCGGGCCGACCGCTCTGACACCGACGAGACGGTCGAGGAGATCGCCTCGCGGCTGGTGATCTCGGAGGCGTACGACTTCGACGACCAGCGCGAGGCCGTCCGCGACGCCGAGGAGCTCGCCGAGGAGGTCGAGCTGATCGTGTTGGACTCCGCGACGGGATTCTACCGACTTGAGCGCGCCGGCGACACCGAAGGCGGCCAGTCGCTCCGCAAGGTCGCCAAGCAGGTGACCCACCTCCTGTCCCTGGCGCGGCGCCACGACATCGCCGTCGTCATCACGAATCAGGTGTTCACCGATCCCGACAGCGATCGGGACCGCGCACTCGGCGGCAACACCCTCAACCACTGGACCGGCGCGATCCTCCGCGTCGACCGGTTCCGCGGCGGGAATCGCCGAGCAACCCTTGAAAAGCACCGCTCGAAGCCCGCCGGCGACACCGCGACCTTCCGGATCGTCGCCGACGGACTCACCGAGGGCGCCGACGCGTAAGCGTCGCTCGTGGCGAACCGGACGGCACTGGAGGATGAACTGCGGCGAAAATGAAGGCGAAGACGGAGACGGAAGCGGGAACCGTCGCGGCGAAACGGTCGGAGTCGATCGACGGCGACGACGCGAGCGCCCGTCGCGTCAGGCGCTATCGGCTCACAGCTCGCCGAGCTTGCGGAGGAGCTGGCCGCGGTACTCCTCGTCGGCGTTGACGCCTTTGATCTCTAAGACGTTGCGCTCCAGCTTGTCGAGCGCGACGTGGAAGGCGTGCTCGGTGCCGTACCCCTCGCCGGAGCCGCCGACCTGCCCCTCGTTGGTGCGAAGGCGGATCTGACACTGGATCAGCGGGGTGCCGCGCAGCTTCTCCTTGTGGGCGTGGAGACGGACGTGCGCGTGGATGACGTGCATGTCCGCGTACTTGTTCGCGACCTGCTCGATGGACTCGACGATGTGCTCGCGGGAGGTCGTGTCCAACAGCTCGACGTTGGTGATCTGCACGTCCATCGAGTCTTGCTCGGTGAACGTGAGCGCACGCAACACGTCGGTCTTCGTCACCACGCCGGCGACGGTGTCGGCGCCGTTGGGCGTGACAATCAGTCCGGAGACATTGTTGTCGAACATGCGCTCGACGACGGCCTCCGCGGTCTCGTCCGCGGTCGCGGTGACGACGGGGCTCGACATGATGTCGTAGACGGGGATGTCGAGCATCCGGTCGATGTCGCCGGCGCGGTCGCCGCTCCCCTGTCGCTCGTGGTCGCGGACGACGAACTCGACGATGTCGTTCGTCGTGACGACGCCGACGAGCTGGCCGTCCTCGTCGAGGGCGGGAAGTCGAGAGATCCCGTTCTCGCGGAGGCGGTTGATCGCGCTTCCGACGCTGTCCTTCTCGTTGATTCCGATCACGTCCTCGGTCGCGATCTGCCCGACGGTGATCGCGTCGAGGCTGTCGAGGACGGCCTCGAGGATCTGGTCGACGGTGATGATACCGTAGAGCTTCTCGCCCTCGTACACCGGCGCGATCTTCACGTCGCCTTCGACGAGCAGGCGGGCGGTCTCGCGGAGATCCTCGTGGCGATCGACCGACGGGGCCGACTTCATGACGGCCGACACCTTGGTGTCGTCCTCCATTCGGGAGCGCATGAGCTGTTTCTCGCCCACGACGCCCGCGTACTCGCCGTCCTCGGTGACGACGATCCCCTTCGGATTCTCGCGCTCGAAGATGGACCGGACCTTGGCGAGTCGTTCGCTGACGTCGACCTCGACGTACTCCGGCACCGCGATATCAACAATATTCATGGTCCAATCTGAGGGTTGGACGCGCCGGGTATTGAAAGTGCGGGAGGCGTGTCCGCCACTGGGATCGATCCCCTCCCGACAGCACGCGCGTCAATACCTTTCCGTTTGGGGGACGAGGAGACCGTATGCGACTATCCACCGCGCTGATCGCGATCGGACTCCTGCTCATCGTGATCCCGCTCCCGGTTCCGATTCCGTTCATCGGTCTGTTCGTGGGAACGATCGTCCTGCTCGTCGGGCTCGCGCTCAGACTGCTGGGCGCGTGAGACGCCGCCGGCCGGTGAAAGCTTTTTGCCGGTTACCGACGGAGAGGGGGTCGTGTACGACGCCGTCGTCCTCGACAAGGACGGAGTCATCGTCGGTCGGACCCCGTTCGACACCCTCAGGGAGGCCGCTTGGGACGCCTTCGTGAGCCTCGGCGTCGAGGACCCGGATCTCGCTCACGTCGACGACATCGCCGTCGGCGTCGATCCCGCCACCCTGACGGACATCTGCGAGCGCTACGGGCTCGATCCGGTCGAATTCTGGCGGGTCCGCGACGAGACCGCCGCGGCCGCGCAGGTCGACGCAGCGCGGAGCGGGCGCAAGACCCCCTACGACGACGTCGACGCGCTCCGCTACCTCGACGCTCCGCTCGGCGTGGTCTCCTCGAACCAGCAGGCGACCGTCGACGCGGTCCTCGACCACTTCGGGCTTTCCGGCCGGTTCGAGGTCGCGTACGGCCGCGAGCCCTCCATCGCCAGCCTCTCGCGGAAGAAGCCGTCGCCGTATTACATCGAGCGCGCCCTCGAAGATATCGGTGCCGACACCGCGATTTTCGTCGGCGACAACGAGTCGGACATTCAGGCCGCCGACAACGCCGGTATCGACTCCGCGTTCGTCCGACGCCCCCACCGACGGTCGACCGACCTCTCCTGTCAGCCCACCTATGAGATCGACGACCTCCACGACCTCGTGAGCATCTGCGGACGGGCGCCGGTCGACGCCGATGAGCGGTCGATCTGAGTCCGCAGTCACTTCGTCTCGGGACGTTTCAGTCCGTCTCGAAGCGCCTCAGTCCGCCGGGCGTCGATCGAATCGACGCCGGACCGCGGCCTCCACGACCGCGACGAGGACGAGCGCGACCGCGATCGGACCCAACAGAAGCAGAAAGACCGGTCCTCCCTCCGAGCCGGTGAACACGGTCCGCGCGAGCGACGGCACGATCAGCGCGAAGCAGGCGGTCGGCGCGACCAGCCCTCGGGCGGCCGCGGCGACCGGCACCGCGGCCGCGGCCGTGGTCGTCGCGGCCATCACCGGGACCGCGCTCGTCGGGGAGACGCCGAACGTGGCGATCCGGACGGTCGCGGCGAGGCCGAAGACCCCGCCGACCGCGAGCCCGTCGAGCGCGGCGTTCCGGAGGCGGGTCGGCGCTGAGGGCAGGTTTCGAAGCCCTTCGTCGCCGAACTCGTACCGGGTGCGCAGGCCGAACTCCGCGCCGGCCGCCACGGCGAGCAGTCCGACGAGAACGACCCAACCGTCGGCGTACGCCGAGAGGAATACGGTGCGGTCGACCACGAGGAACCCGCCGACCTCGGACCACTCGGGCGCGGGCGCTGCCGCGTCGCGGACGGTCGCCCACGCGAACGCCGCCGGGAGGCCGATCGCCGGCGAGTACAGCCGCGTGTGCGCGACCGCGAGCGAGGCGAGGAACCCGAGCGCGAAGAGGCCGACCACGCGGTCGGGATCGGAGAGGGGACACCGTTCCGGCGGCGCGTGTCCGAGCGCCCGGAACGCCAGCTCGACCGCCGCGAGGTGAGCGGTTCCGCCGCCGAGAGCGACGAAGAGGGTCCGAGTGGAGGGCCGGGACATGGAGGGTGGGTCTCGCCGACGCGTCCTAGGCGTTTCGCCGGGGAGGCGGATGGGACGATTCCGGCCGACCTCAGGCGCAACCGGCTCACGACCGAAATTCTGATTTTTCGCCTCGACGAGGTCCGCCCGTGTCCGATTCCTCCAGCCCCTCCGATACCACCGGTTCCGGCGCCGAATCGCCCGTCATTCCGGACGATCACGAGGCGCTCTCGGCCGCCGTCGACCGGTACCACCGCGTCGAGCGCGCCGTCAGCTGGGCGCTCGCTCTGCTCGTCGCGGGCGCCTTTCTCGCGGCCGTCGCCGCCGTCTCGTTTTGGCCGGGCGTGGCCGTCGCCGCCGTCCTCGCGATCGCGCTTCGGGTACCGATATACCGGCGGCGCGGCTCGGTCCGACTCCGGACGGAGGTGTCTCCGGGCGCGGTCGTTCGGGAGTTCGCGTCGTCGCGACCGCCGATCCTCGCGTTCCAGTGGGGCGTCGCGGACGAGGTGCGTGACACCGGCGGCGAGGACGGGACCGCCACGGACCGACCGACTGGCACCCGAGCGATCTACGAGTTCTCGTACCTGTTGGGACTCCGAAGCGCCGCTATCGACCTCGAAACCGACGTGCGGGCGGACGCGACGCCGACCGGAGACGAACGCGGCGGGTCCGAGGGCGACACCGTCGCGACCCTCTCGATCGACGCGGCGATCGGCGACAGTCTCTGGGGGTCCTACACCGTAACGGTCCGGGAGACGGACGACGACGATGGGACGATCGTCGACGTCGAACTGCTGCCGACCCGCCGGTTCGCCCTCCGCCGGCTCCCGCAGGGACGGGTCGCCGAGCGGTACTACGCCGAGACACTCGCGGCGCAGGGGTACGAGGTCCTCGACAGGACCGTCTCCCTGACTCGGTGACTCACTCCAGCAGCTCGGTCTTCGGCGCGTCGATCGCCGTCCGGGTGACGCCCTCGTCTTCCTCTGCGCCGCGGATCTCGACGCCGCGGAGCCGGAACGCGAGCGCCGCATCGCTGCGTTCCGCGTCGTCCAACGGGCGGATCCGCGTCTCCGTCCGGTCGGCGTCACCGTCGGAGTCGTCGCTTCCCCACCGGTCGCCGAACCAGCCGTCGTCGGGCTCCTCGTGGACCACGACGACCTCGTTGTCGTCGAACTCGACGCGCTCGACCGCGCGCAGCGGGACAGTCGTGCGACGACCCTGTACGACGGTCGCGGCGACGGTCCCGGTGACGGTGAGCGCCGCGAGCGCCGTCAGCCAGACGGTCCCGCTCCCGCCGCCGAGAGAGAGGAGCCGGGGAAGCGCGCCGAGGACCGTGAGGGCCGCGCCGATACCGGACCAGCCGATCGCGTCGACGACGGGAGCGACGCGCCCCCGCGAGATGGCTCGTCCGGCGTGAACGGCGGCGGTACAAAGCTGTCTCCGGATCCGGATCTCGTCCGGGGCGACCGCGACGGTTCCGGTGGCCGTCGCAAACGACCACGCGCTCGACCGGCTCATCGGTCGACCGACCGGGCCGCGGCTCCCGGTAGACGCGACATCGGTGACAGCGAAGGCGTTCGCGGCGTGACGGCGGCTTGACGACGTTCGCGGGGGACGAGGCGGGGCGACATAGGGGACGTTGATCCGTTTCGCGCCGGTCATTGTAAAACGTTGAGACGAATCGTCATCGGACGAGGGGGGAGCTGTTTCCGGAGTGAACAATTGGTTCGATCCACATTACTGGATATTTGACTTTGTATCGGCGGAGAGATAGACACGATCCCGCGCTTTTTTTATATCGCCTCGTCCTCGGATCCGGTATGACCGAGACCAGCGACGGAGACGTCGACGGGGGCGCCGACGGGACGCGGATCATCGACGGCGAGGCGGTCGCCGCCGACGTGCGCGACGACGTGGCCGCCCACGTCGAGACGCTCGGAGAGGAGGGCGTGACGCCGGGACTCGCGACCGTGCTGATGAGCGACGACCCGGCGAGCGAGACGTACGTCTCGATGAAACAGCGCGACTGCGAGGAGGTCGGCATCGAGAGCGTTCACGTCGAGATTGACGCCGACGCCCCGGCCGAGGAGCTGTACGAGACCATCGACGACCTCAACGAGCGTGAGGACGTGCACGGTATTCTGGTCCAGCTCCCGGTCCCCGACCACGTCGACAAGCGGCGCGTGCTCCGGCAGATCGCCCCCGTGAAAGACGTGGACGGCTTCCACCCGGAGAACGTCGGGCGGCTCGTCGCCGGCGACGCCCGGTTTAAACCCTGCACGCCCCACGGCGTCCAGAAGCTGCTGGCGGCGTACGACGTGGAGACCGAGGGCGCCGACGCGGTCGTCGTCGGCCGCTCGGACATCGTCGGGAAGCCGATGGCGAACCTGCTGATTCAAAAGGGACCGGTCGGCAACGCGACCACGACCGTCTGTCACTCGCGGACCGAGGACCTAGAGGGGAAGCTGGCGACCGCCGACATCGTGATCGCCGCAGTGGGCGTCCCGGAGTTCGTCGACGGCTCGACGCTCAAGGAGGGCGCGACCGTGATCGACGTGGGGATCAACCGCGTCGACGCAGACACCGAGAAGGGGTACGAGCTCGTCGGCGACGTGGAGTACGAGTCGGCGAAGGAGACCGCGGGCGCGATCACCCCGGTTCCCGGCGGCGTCGGGCCCATGACGCGCGCGATGCTCCTCTACAACACGGTGAAGGCGGCCGGGCTGCAGTCCGACGTGTCGATCGACCTCGACTGAGCCGGACCGCGGTTTCGACCCCGGCCCGGCGAGCCGACCCCGACCGCGGCTCGACCCTTTTAAGCCCGCCCGGAGCGAGCGACCCATCATGAGCGACGACCGGATCGTCATCCTCGCCCACGAGAAGTTCCCCGACCGCGCGAAGACCGCCCTCGGCGTGATGCGCTACGGCGACCAGGACGTGCGCGCCGTGCTCGACCGCGACCGCGCCGGCGACCGCGTCAACGACCACGTGCCCGACATCCGGGACGCGCCGATCGTCGAGTCGTTCGAAGACGCGTACGCGGCCGCCGACGGCGACGTGGACGCCTTATATATCGGGATCTCGCCGATCGGCGGCGCCTTCGACGAGTCGTGGCGGTCGGACGTGGAGGCCGCGATCGAGGCCGGCTGCGACGTGGTGAGCGGGCTCCACTACTTCCTCAACGAGGACGAGGCGCTCGCCGCGCTGGCCGCCGAGCACGGCGTCGACCTCGTCGACGTGCGCGAGCCCGACGACGACCTCACGGTCGCGAGCGGCGCGTCCAGCGACGTGGACGCCGACGTGGTGTGCACGGTCGGCACCGACTGCTCGGTCGGCAAGATGACCGCCTCGCTGGAGATCGTCGCCGCCGCCCGCGAGCGCGGGATCGACGCCGCGTTCGTCCCCACCGGCCAGACCGGGATCATGATCGCCGGGTGGGGGAACCCGATCGACCGCGTCGTCGCCGACTTCACGGCGGGCGCGGTCGAGGACATGCTCGTCGAGGTCGGCGACGACCACGACCTCCTCGTCGTCGAGGGACAGGGGAGCATTATCCACCCCGCCTACTCGGCGGTCACCTGCGGTATCCTCCACGGCTCGATGGCGGACGGACTCGTCCTCTGTCACGAGGCGGGCCGCGAGGCGGTCCACGGGTACGAGTCGTTCTCGCTCCCGCCGCTTTCCGACTACGTCGACCTCTACGAGGGGCTCGCGGCGCCGGTTAGCGAGGGCAGCGTCGTCGCCGGCGCGCTCAACACGAAGGACGTCGACGGGGACGCGGAGGCCGCAGACGCGGTCGACGACTTCGGCGACGAGGTCGGCGTCCCCGCCGCCGACCCGGTCCGAGACGGCGCCGACCGGATCGTGGACGGGATCGTCGACGCGGGGCTCGGCGGCGAATGACGCTCGAGACCGAGTTCGAGCGGGTCTCGCTCCCCTTAGAGAACCCGTTCACGATCGCTAGGGGGACCCAGACCGACGCCGAGAACGTGATCGTTCGGATTACGGACGAGGCGGGGATGACCGGCGTCGGCGGCGCGGCCCCCTCGAGCCACTACGGCGAGACGGCCGACACGGTCGAGGCCGTGCTCCCGGACCTCCTCGCCGCCGTCGAGCGCGTCGGCGACCCCCACGCGCTCCACGAGATCGAGACCGAACTGGCGAGCGTCGTCAACAACAACCCCGCCGCGCGCGCCGCCGTCTCGATCGCAGTCCACGACCTCGCCGCGAAGCGGCTCGGCGTCCCGCTGCACCGCCTCTGGGGGCTCGATCCGAGGGAGGCGCCCGCGACCTCCTACACGATCGGGCTCGACGAGACGGAGCGCGTGCGCGAGAAGGCCGAGGCAGCGGTCGAGGCCGGCTACCCGGTTCTCAAAATCAAGCTCGGCACCGACCGAGACCGCGAGCTGATCGACGCGGTCCGCGAGGCCGCGCCCGACGCCCGGATCCGCGTCGACGCCAACGAGGCGTGGACGCCCCGCGAGGCGGTTCGGAAGTGCGAGTGGCTCGCGGACCGGAACGTCGAGTTCGTCGAGCAGCCGGTGCCCGCCGAGGACCCGGAGGGGCTCCGGTTCGTCTACGAGCGGTCCGCGCTCCCGATCGCCGCCGACGAGTCCTGCGTGACGCTCTCCGACGTTCCCGCGATCGCCGACCGCTGCGACATCGCGAACCTGAAGCTGATGAAGACCGGCGGCCTGCTGGAGGCGAGGCGGCTGATCGCTGCCGCGCGCGCTCACGGCCTCGAAGTGATGTGCGGTTGCATGATCGAGTCGAACGCGTCGATCGCGGCGGCCGCGCAGCTCGCGCCCCTGCTCGACTACGCCGACCTCGACGGGTCGCTGCTGCTCGCCGAGGACCCGTACGACGGCGTGGACCTGTCGGGCGGAGAAATTCGGCTCGGCGACTGCGATCGCGCGGGAACCGGGGCGCGGCTGCGGTCGGAGTAACGGAAAAACGGAAGCGGGGACCGGAGCGAGACCGCGATCGAGACGGACCCCAACGGCGCGTCGCGCGTCTGCGCCGTCAGTTCTGCTGTTTGTCGGCGTCGGCCTCGGACTCCTCTAACTCCACGTCGATCTCCTCGCCGGCGTCAGCGTCGCCCTCGAGGTCGGCTTCGAGGTCGTCGCCGTCGATCTCCGATTCGAGGTCCGCCAGCTCGTCGTCGATCTCCTCGTCGGTGCTCCCCTCGCCGTCGTCGCTCGCGGGTTCGCCCTTCCCGAGTTCGCCTTTCAGCGTCTCGAGCTCGGAGTCGACCTCTCTGCTCGACGAGAGCCCCTCCAGCTCGCGGTCGATCTCGTCCTTATCGGAGAGCGCGTCCTCGAAGGCGCCCGACTCCTCGAGCTCGTTCATCGCCTCCGAGCGCGCCTCCATCTCCTCGGTGCGCTCCTCGGCGCGCTCGATCGAGCGGCTCACGTCCGCCATCTCGTCGCCGACGCCGGTCATCGCCTCGGAGACGCGGGAGGACGCCTCCGCGGCCTCGTAGCGGGCCTTCATCGTCTCCTTCTTGGTGCGGAACTCCTCGATGCGGTTCTGGAGCTTGTTCTTCTTCTCGACGAGCTGTTCCTGGGTGTCGTTCAGCTCCGCGATCTGCCCTTCCAGCTCCTCGATCTGCGTCATCTTCGACTTCTTCTTCTCGAGGGCCTTCCGCGCGAGGTCGTCGCGGTCCTGCTGGACCGCCTCGCGGGCCTGCCGGTTGTGCTTCTCGACGTTCTCCTCCAGCTTTCGCTTCTGGATCTCCAGGCGCTTCTTCTGGGTCGTCAGGTCGGCGATCCCCTGTTTCACGTCCTGAAGCTCGTCGCGCATCTGTTCGTACGAGTAGTCGAGCGACTCCGTCGGATCCTCCGCCCGGTTGAGGAGGGCGTTCAGCTTCGAGCGGACGACGTAGGAGGCGCGCGAGAGGATTCCCATACCCGCCGTACGCGCTCCACCCGTTAAAACCTCATGTGGTCTGCGACCGCGAGCATCGGCGGATCGAGGCCGAAACCGCCCGGAACCGGGGGTCCCGCCCGTCCGACGCTTCCTGAAATACGACGCGAACGCGCGCGTAAGGGCGTCCTTGACACGACGGGATACACCGAGGAGCCCGGCCGCTCGTGGCTGTTCCGCTCGATCGGCTACGGCCACGACGAGTCCCACTGGAAAGACGTGGTCTCCACGCTGCGGATGGTCGGCTACGAGGGCGCGCTCTCGATCGAACACGAGGACTCGCTCACGTCGAGCCGCGAGGGGTTAGAGAAGGCGGTCGACGTGCTCGACCGCGCCGTCTTCGACACGCAACCCGGCGACGCCTACTGGGCGTGAGACCCTGATCCGGGGTCGTCGTGGGGCGCCGCGCCGAACCGCACCGATCCGGACTCAGAAAACCACCCACACTCAATACCCATTCGGGAGTACACCGAACCATGACGCTCAACATCGGCGTGCTGGGGTATCGGTTTATGGGTAAGGCGCACTCGAACGCGCTCGCGCGGCTCCCGATGTTCTTCCCGGACGCGCCCGACATCGAGCGGCACACCCTCGTCGGGCGCGACGAGGAGGCGCTCGCGGACGCCGCGGAGCGGTTCGGGTTTTCGCACACCGCGACCGACTGGGAAGATGCCATCGACGAGGTGGACGTCTTCTACAACCTCGGGCCGAACCACGTCCACGCGGAGCCGTCGATCGCGGCCCTCGAAGCGGGCGTTCCCGTCCTCTGTGAGAAGCCGCTCGCGCCGACGCTCGACGAGGCGGCCGCAATGCGCGACGCCGCGGCCGACGCAGACGTGCCCGCGGGCACCGCGTTCAACTACCGGTTCGTCCCCGCGATCCGGTACGCGAAGGGACTGATCGAGGACGGCGCACTCGGCGAGATCCGACAGGTGCGCGGGCGGTACCTGCAGGACTGGCTCGTCGACCCCGAGGCGCCGTGGGCGTGGCGGCTCGACGGCGACATGGCGGGCTCCGGCGCGCTCGGCGACCTCGGTGCGCACACGCTCGACCTCGCAGACTTCCTCGTCGGCGACGAGGTCGGCGGGGTCGACCGCGTCTCCGGCCACCTGCAGACGTTCGTCAACGAGCGACCGGTCTACGACGAGGACGGCGCTGTCGAGGAGTACCGCGACGTGACCGTCGACGACGCCTACACCGCGCAGGTCGCCTACGACTCTGGCGCGATCGGGAGCTTCGAGGCGACGCGCTTCGCCGAGGGCCACAAGAACGACCACACGATCGAGATCCACGGCTCGAAGGGGAGCCTGAAGTTCTCCCTAGAGCGGCTCAACGAGCTGGAGGTGCTCCGCGAGGGCGACCGCGGGTACCAGACCGTGTTGGTCACAGACGAGACCGACCCGTACGTCGACCACTGGTGGCCGCCGGGCCACGTCATCGGGTGGGAGCACACCTTCGTCCACGAGAACTACGACTTCCTCTCCGCGGTCGCCGAAGGCGGCGCGTTCGAACCGTCGTTCGAACAGGGGTACGCCGTCCAGAAGCTCCTCGATGCCGTCGTCCGCGCTGACGAGCGCGGCGAGTGGGTGTCGGTGGAATAGCGGCGGCGGTCGAGCAGCTCCGAGACGATCTCAGACGGCGGTCGCGCCGAGCGGGTCCCGACCGGAACTCCCCTCGATCGCCGAATCCTCGCCGTTGTAGGTGCCGAGCGTCTCGTGCGTGTCGAAGGCGACGGGCTCCCAGACGACCTCGAACTCCTCGTTGCCGGTGGCGTTGGGCACAGTGACCCGATCGCCCGGCCGTACGACGCCGTCGCCGGGCCACGCGCCGAACTGGACCTCCTCGTCGGGGTCCTCGCCGCGGACGAACAGCTCCTCGGCGGGGACCGGTTCGGGACCGACGGCGACGACCACGAGGTCGGTCCCCTCCTTCTCGACCTGGAACTCCGCGTCCGGCGGCGCGACGCCGTCGATCATGCCGAAGACCGCGGCGCCGACGAGCGCTAAGAGCACCACGACGATGCCGACGAGCATCCCCGAGCCGGCTATCGGGGTGAACCCCCGTTCGTCGTTCCGGAACGCACTCATTCGCGTTTCCCTCCGCGAGGGGCGGTATAAGGCTTTGCGCGCCGGCTATCAGACGAGATAACGGTGGGTGCTCCGAGCACCGTCTAGCCGGTCCGGCGGAGCCGCCGCGAACCGGAACCCCGTTATTCCACCCGACCGAAAGGCGACCGTGACATCGTGGATCGCGGATCCGGAGGGCGGCCGAGCGCGCGGACCGCGCGCCCTCGCTCGGGCGTGGGTCGAGGCGCTGATCCGGCCGCGCCGCCTCTTCGCCAACGGCGTGGCGCCCGGCGATCAGGCCCCGGCGCTGACGTTCGCGGTCGCCGTCGCCGCCGCCTACGCGCTCGGCTGGATCGTCACGGACCCAGGGATCGTCCCCGGAATCGTCGCGTCCCTCCCCCTTTCTGCGGCGATCCTCTTTCTCGTGGTGGTCGTGTTGGTCGCGCCGGTGGGGCTCCACCTGACCGCGGCGGTCGCGACGCTGTCGGTGATCCTCGCCAGCGTTGAGTACGACGACGGGATCGCCCTCCGCGACCGGGGCGGCGTGAGCGAGACGGTGCAGGTGGTCGCGTACGCCAGTTCGCCGATGGCGCTGGCCGGCCCGCCGATACCGCTGCTCCGCGTTTTCTGTGGCGCGTACGCGGCGGTGCTCCTGCTGATCGGCTTTCGCGCCGTCCACGGGACGACCCCGTTCCGCACGCTCGTCGCGGGAGTCCCGCCCGCCCTCCTCGGATACGGCGTCGGCTACCGCGTCGTCGCCGCGGTCCGGTCCCTGATCGGGTGACCACCGGGAGACCCGTATCCGGCCGTTCGCTCCCGCGAGGCTTTCGACAACCGTTTTAAGCCCGAGACTCTCGGTGTACTCAAATGGGATCCTGTATCATTTGTGGCGTCGACGTCGACGGTGGCGGTCGCATCTGCGATCCGCACCAAGAGGACGTCGTGTTCGACTTCCGGGGTAACTCTCCGGATCAGCTCGTATCGGACCGATTCTACCGCGGCGTCGTCGACGGCTACGCCGAGTTCGGCGTGTTTGTCGACCTCTCGCCGGGCGTGACCGGACTCCTCCACCGGTCGGAGCTCGATCAGCGGCTCGACAGCCTCGACTGGGAGCCGGGCGACGAGGTGTTCGTGCAGGTGAAAGGCGTCCGCGACAACGGGAATATCGACCTCGCGTGGTCGATCCGGCAGGCAGACCGCGAGTTCCGCGGCGTGCTCGTGCAGGACGGCGACACCGAGTACCTCCCCGACGAGGACGGCGAGGAGGCCGACGAAGAGTCGGACGCGGAATCCGACGCGGAGCCGGACGAGCCCGACGTAACCGACGCTGAACCGACGGACGAGAGCGACGACGAACCGGTCGCCGTCGACGACGCTTCCGAGACCGACGAGACCGATGAGGCGGCCGAGGACGACACGGTCGATGACGAGTCCGCCGACGAGGGCGACACTGAGGAGTCCAGCGCTGACGAATCCGCGGACGAAGACGACCTCGACGACGAGCGCGAGCGCGTCGGGATCGGTACCCTCGCCGACGCCGTTGGCGAGGCGGTGCTGATCGACGGCGAGGTCGTCAGCGTCCGACAGACCGGCGGGCCGACCGTCTTCGAAGTCCGCGACGAGACGGGCGTCGTCGACGTGGCCGCGTTCGTCGAGCCGGGCGTCCGCGCGTACCCGGACGTCGAGGTCGGCGACGCGGTGCGGATCGACGGCGAGGTCGAGAGCCACCGCGGCGACGTGCAGGTCGAGTCCGAGGCGCTCGTCCTCCTCGAAGGCGAGGAGGCCGAGTCCGTCCGCCGCCGGCTCGCCGAGGCGCTCACCGCCGAGGCCCGTCCCGAGGGGCTTCAGCCGCTCGCGGGCGACGAGACGGTCGCGGAGCTCGCCGACGGCCTGCTCGACGCCGCGGAGGCGATCCGCCGCGCGGTCCTCGAGTCGCGCCCGATCGTGGTGCGCCACCCCGCCACCGCCGACGGCTACGTCGCCGGCGCCGCGGTCGAGCGCGCGGTCCTCCCGCTGATCCGCGAGGAGCACGCGAAGAGTGACGCGGAGTACCACTACTTCACCCGGCGGCCGCTCGACGACCCGGTGTACGGGATGGACGCGGCGACGAACGACGCGACCCGCATGCTGCAGGACCGCGACCGCCACGACGAGCAGCTCCCCCTGTTCCTGCTGGTCGGAACCGGCTCCACGACCGAGTCCGCCGACGGGATCGACCTGCTGTCCGTCTACGGGGTCGACGCGGTCGTCGTCGACGCCGAGGTCGCCGACCCCGAGACGCGCGAGGCGGTCGACACCCTCGTATCGCCCGAGATAGACGGCGTCGACGCCGACCTCTCGACGGGCGCGCTCGTCGCCTCGCTGGCCTCCGCGGTCAACGACGAGGTCCGCGCGGATCTCCGACACCTGCCCGCGGTGAGCTACTGGGCGGAGACCCCCGACCGCTACGTCGAGCTCGCCCGCGACGCGGGGTACGACGCCGAGCGCGTCGCGGAGCTCCGCGAGGCGGTCGCCTTAGAGGCGTACTACCAGTCCTATCAGGACAAACGCGAACTCGTCGCCGACCTCCTCTTCGAGGACGGCGGCAACCTCGCGGCTCACGTCTCCGAGCAGTTCCGCGAGAAGCTGGAGACGGAGATTCAGACCGCGACCGAGAACGTCGTCACCGAGGCGGTCGACGGCGTCGAGTTCGCCGTGCTCGACACCGACGGCTACACCCACCGCTACGACTTCCCGCCGACGCCGCTCCTGCTCGACGACCTCCACCGCCGGAACGCGAACGGCGAGGCCTACGCGACGGTCGGGATCGGCACCGACGAGCTATACGTTCGGACGACCGCGGACGTGTCCGTCCGCGACGTGGCCGAGCGCGCGGCCGAACTGGCCCCCAACGCCGACGTCGCCACCGCCGGCCTCCGCGAGGGGAAGATCGAGTTCCTCTCCGGCGAGCGCGACGCGGTCGAGGACGCGGTCGTCGCGGCCGTCGCCGAGTCGTTCTGAGGGCGGCCTGAGAGTTTTTCGAGCCGGGGCGACCCGGAGTTACCGCCGGGTGAACGGTCCCGGCGGAAGAATGAGGTCGTCGAGTTCCGCGAGCTGTTTGACGTTGAACACGATTTTTAGCTCGTCGCTCACCGGGTAGCCGTTACAGGAGAGCCGGAACCCCCGCTCCGCCAGCTCGTCGGGCATGATGTGATCGGTCGGCTGCGACAGTTCCCCTTCCACGAGGTAGACGGCGCAGTTCGCGCACGCGCCGCCGCGACAGGAGAACGGCCACGCGAACCCGCGGTTCTCCGCCGCCTCCAGCAGGCTTTCGTCGGGCTGGACCAGCAGCCGGCCGTGCGCCGACCCGTCGAGGTCGGCGTGAGACGCCTTCCGGAACAGGTCGTCGTCGTCGAGCGACCAGCCGTAGTCGTCGATCGCCTCGTAGTCGAGGAACTCGACGCGGACCGGACTCACCGCGTCGGCCTCGCCCTCGTCGTCGGTGAGGTCGATGTCGGCGGGGTCGGTTCCGTCGTCGGTCCTGCCGTTCCGGTCCCGCTCGTCGAGTTCGCGGTAGGCGCGCCTGACGAGTTGGAACTCCTCGACGGTCCCGCCCTGGTCGGGGTGGGCCTCTTTCACGCGGTCGCGGTAGGCGCGCTCGATGGCGGCGTCGTCGGCGTCCTCGTCGACGTCCAGCACATCGAACGGCGATACCATTCGGTACCGAGGGTAGTCGTCTCACGCACATAAACGTCCCACAAGCCGGCAGGCGGGCGCGGCTCCAGCACGGGTCAGCCGGCTCCCCAGAACCGCCGGAGTCCGCCGACGCCAACGACCCGATCAGTCCCCAGCCTGATCAGCGCCTCGCCCGCGCCGGCCGCCAGTACGACGGCGAACAGCAGCGGCCAGACGGTCAGGTGCGAGGAGAGCGGGTGCAGATGCGTCCCGTACGCCCACTGGTACGCCGTGTTCCCCAGCAGCCAGCCGGTCGCGAGGAGTGGCGACACCAGTGACGCGCGACCGAGCAGATACAGGGGGACGGCGGCCATCAGCCAGAGCCCGACAACGCTGTAGCCGACGGCGAACGCCGTCGAGATCGGGTCGCCGCCGTCGAAGGACACGCCGTTCGAGAGCATCCACGCGAGGACGGTGACAGTGTAGACGACGCCGCCGGCGGCGGCCGCCGCGCGGAGGTCGAGCCGACGGGGGTCGAGCCGACGGGGGTCGAGTCGGGGGGAGGGCATCGATCGGTCGTTCGGCGGTTGCGTCGTCTTCCACTTCAATCGTGTCGGCGTTTCACGCCCGGAACGCGTCGATCGCGGCCGGGTCGATCGCACCCGGATCGATCCTTTAAGAACCGCGACGACGAACGATCGGCGATGGGAAACGCGGACCTGCGCGACCTCGCGGCGATCCGCGACGTGGCCTTCGATGAGATCGAGGGGAGCGTCGTCGCCGTCGACGCGCACAACTGGCTGTACCGGTACCTCACGACGACGGTGAAGTGGACGAGCGACGAGGCGTACACCACCGCCGACGGCGTGGAGGTCGCCAACCTGATCGGGGTCGTCCAGGGGCTCCCGAAGTTCTTCGAGCACGACCTGATCCCCGTGATGGTGTTCGACGGGGCCGTGACCGACCTCAAGGCCGACGAAGTCGCCGAGCGGCGGGAGAAGCGCGAGGCGGCTGAGGAGCGCCGTGCCGCTGCCGAGGAGCGCGGCGACTCGGTCGAGGCGGCGCGGCTGGAGGCCCGCACGCAGCGGCTCACCGACACGATTCAGGAGACGACCCGAAAGCTCCTCGAACTGCTCGACGTGCCGATCGTCGAGGCGCCGGCGGAGGGCGAGGCCCAGTGCGCGCACATGGCGGCGTCGGGGACCGTCGACCACGCCGGCAGCGAGGACTACGACACCCTGCTGTTCGGCGCGCCGACCACCCTCCGGCAGCTCACGAGCAAGGGTGACCCGGAGCTGATGGATCTCGCGGCGACGCTCGACGATCTCGGATTCGACCGGCAGGCGCTCGTCGACGCCGCGATGCTCTGCGGCACCGACTTCAACGAGGGCGTCCGCGGGATCGGGCCGAAGACGGCGGTGACGGAGGTCCGCGAGCACGGCGACCTGTGGGGCGTCCTCGACGCGCGCGGCGCCGAGATCCCGAACGCCGAGGCGATCCGCGAGCTGTTCATGGACCCGCCGGCGACCGACGTGGACGTCGACACGGCGGTGAACCCTGACGTGGAGGCCGCCCGCGAGTACGTCGTCGACGAGTGGGGCGTCGCCGCCGACGAGGTGGCGCGCGGGTTCGAGCGCATCGCGGAGTCGCAGGTCCAGACCGGGCTCGATCGGTGGACGTGAGCCGCCGGAAGCCCGCCGCGAACATACCTTTTATTTCCTCGTCGTCAGAAGGGTGACGTACACGTGTCGCGGACCGCGTTCCGACCCCGAATGCCGGATCTGACGGGCCGACGGGACGAATCCCACTCTGGCAGCGCGCGAGCGCGCCGATCCCAGAGGCGGACCGCGGCGACCCCTGACCAATGAGCTTCGAAGTACCCGACGACAGACGGTACCTGGAATCGCACGAGTGGGCGACGACCGGCGGCGACACCGTTCGGATCGGCGTCTCCGACTTCGCGCAGGACGAACTCGGCGACGTGGTGTTCGTCGAACTCCCGGACGTCGGCGACGAGATCGCCGCCGGCGAGGCGTTCGGCGTTGTCGAGTCGATCAAGGCCGTCTCAGACCTGTACGCACCGGTATCCGGCGAGGTCGTCGCCGTCAACGAGGAGCTGTTCGACCGCCCCGAGCTCGTCAACGAGGACCCGTACGGCGACGGGTGGATGCTCGAAGTCGACCCCGCCGAGGGCGGCGACGCCGAGGGACTGCTCGCCCCCGACGAGTACGACGACCAGATCGCGTAGCGGATCGAACCCCGGACGGGCCCGCATAGCGGACACCAGACCATGACAACGCCACCCTTCGACCGACGACCCGCGAACGGACGACCGAACGACTACGCACAGGACGGGACGCACCGATGAGCGGGACCGGCGGCACACCCTACGCACCTCACACCGACAGCGAGACGGCCGAGATGCTCTCGGCGATCGGCGTCGACGACGAGGAGGCGCTGTTCGACATCCCGGAGGCCGTCGCGTTCGACGGCGACTTCGGGATCGAGCCGCGCTCGGAGCGGGAGATCCGCGCCGAGTGCTCGCGGATCTTCGCGCGCAACGACGACCTGACCGAGTTCCTCGGCCGGGGGCACTACGGCCACTACGTGCCGAGCGTCGTCGACCACCTCGCGGACCGCGCCGAGTTCCTCACGAGCTACACCCAGTACCAGCCCGAGATCTCGCAGGGGTTCCTGCAGGCGCTGTTCGAGTACCAGTCGATGCTCGTGGAGCTGACCGGGCTCCCGGTCGCGAACTGCTCGATGTACGACGCCGCGACCGCGCTCGGCGAGGCCGCGACGCTGGCGGACCGCGTCCGGTCGACCTCGGGCGACACCGTCCTCGTCCCCGAACAGCTCCGCGAGGGGAAGCGCGCGGTGCTGGCAAACTACTGCGCGGGCGCCGACCTGACCGTCGAGTCGTACCCGATGGCCGACGGCAACGCCGACGTCGACGCGCTCGCCGACCGCGTCGGTGACGACACCGTCATGGTGTACGCGGAGAACCCCACCGTCCGCGGCTGTATCGAGGAGCGACTCGGGACGATCGGCGACCTCGCGGCCGACACCGACGCGCTGTTCACGCTCGGATCGGACCCGGTGTCGCTGTCGGTGCTCGAAGAGCCCGCGAGCGTCGGCGCCGACGTGGTCGTCGGCGAGGCGGGCGCGCTCGGGCTCCCCACCGCCTACGGGATGGGGCTCGGGATCTTCGCCTGCAGCGACGAGTTCCTCCGGCAGGTGCCGGGACGGCTGGTTGGCGCCGGCGAGGACGCCGCGGGCGACCGCGCGTTCACGCTCACGCTCCAGACGCGCGAACAGCACATCCGGAAGGAGCGGGCGACCTCGAATATCTGCACGAACCAGGCGTGGGTGGCGCTCCGCGCGGCGATCCACGCGGCGACGCTCGGCCCCGACGGGCTCGTCGATCTCGCGAACGACTGCGTCCGCGAGGCGGCCGCGCTCGCCGACCGGATCGACGGGCTGAAGGGAGCGACCGCGCCGGTCCACGACAGACACCACGTCCGGGAGTTCGCCGTGCGAGTCGACCAGCCCGCGGCGGCCATCGCGGAGGACTTGGAGGCGGAGGGGTTCGCGGTCCACGCGATCGGCGAACACCTGCTGCAGGTGTGCGTCACCGATCTGAACGCGGAGCGGACCGACGGGCTCGTCGCCGCCTTCGAGGAGGTGATCTGAGTGATCCACGATCAGGCCGACTACGCCCGCGAGGGCGAGGACGTTCACGAGCCGCTGCTCTCGGAGAAAACGGAGACGACCGTCGACGTGCGCGAAGCGTCGCCGCTGCCGGACGACCTGACTCGCGAGGAGCTTACGCTGCCGGCGCCCTCCGAGCCCGAGATCGCCCGCCACTACACCCGGCTCTCGCAGATGAACTGGGCGATCGACTCGGGGCCGTACCCGCTCGGGAGCTGCACGATGAAGTACAACCCGAAGTTCACCGAGGACGTGGCCGCCGACCCGAACGCGGCGATCCACCCGGACCGCTCGGCGCGGGCCGCGCAGGGGAACCTCGAACTGCAGTACCGGCTGCAGGAGTTCCTCGGCGAGATCGGCGGGATGGACGCTGTGACGCTCCAGCCGCCGGCGGGCGCCGCCGGTGAGTTCACCGGCATCGCGGTCGCGAAGGCGTACCACGAGTACCACGGCAACGACCGGTCGGAGGTCGTGATCCCCGCCTCCGCGCACGGGACGAACTTCGCGACCGCGGCGATGGCGGGCTACGACGTGGTCGAGCTCCCGTCCGGCGAGGACGGGCGAGTTGACGTTGAGGCGCTGGAGGCGGCCGTCGGCGACGACACCGCCGCGCTCATGTTGACCAACCCGAACACGGTCGGGCTCTTCGAGCGCGACATCACCGAGATCGCCGAGATCGTCCACGACGCGGGCGGGCTACTCTACTACGACGGCGCGAACCTCAACGCCCTGCTCGGCCGCGGCCGCCCCGGCGATATGGGGTTCGACGTGATGCACTACAACGTCCACAAGACGTTCGCGACCCCGCACGGCGGTGGGGGACCGGGGGCCGGGCCGGTCGGCGTCGTCGACGAGCTCGCCGAATTTCTCCCCTCCCCGCGGGTCCGGGAAGCGGAAGAGGGGAGCGGCTACGAGCGCTTCGAACCCGCCGAGACGATCGGGAAGGTCCACGGGTTCGGCGGCAACTGGCTCGTCCTCGTCAAGACGTACGCGTACATCGCTCGTCTCGGCGACGAGGGGCTTGCGGACGCGGCCGCGAAGGCGGTGCTCAACGCGAACTACCTCGCCGAGCGGATCGACCTCGACGTGCCGTACGGCCCCTTCCACCACGAGTTCGCGGCGACCGCGGGCGACCGCGACGCCGCCGATGTCGCCAAGCGCATGCTCGACTTCGGCGTCCACCCGCCGACGACGAAGTGGCCGGAGATGGTGCCCGAGGCGATGTTAACGGAGCCGACCGAGATCGAGGGCCGGTCGTCGCTCGACGACCTCGCGGAAGCGTTCAACCTCGCGTACGCCGACTCGGACGAGGCGCTCGACGCGGCCCCGAACCGCACGGCCGCGGCCCGGATCGATCAGGTGAGCGCCGCTCGGAACCCGCGGCTCTCGTGGCAGGCGTTAGACGGGGAGTAGCGGCCTCGCTTCTCACCGACTTCATTTCGAAAGAGACGGTGCCATGAGACTCTCTTCTTCGAAGGTACGTTCATCCAAAAGTCCACACGTTGTACCGACTCCGAGTGAAGGAATATCTGTTAATTGTGGGGTTCAACGGAACCGACGGAGACTACTTAGGTGAGACAGTGATGAATGATGCGTTCCGTTTATATTTCTGATACTGATCGGTCGCCCATTGAACAGCCGCTTCTGATTCCGTCATAATCATTCCCGCGACACTCCCTCCGGTATCGTGAGCGGTGATGCCCGCGTAGTCTCCCTCTGCAGTTTCCATAATCCACAGCGCATACGGAAGGTCCGCTTCAGACTCGTAGAGTGATAGCGATTCTCTGCTGAGCAGCGATTCGGTCGGGGTTCCTGGGAATGACCGGAGTGAGTCGATCACGCTCCGTTCCGCGACGATTTCCACCGAGAGATCGTCCCGGTCGAGTTCGCTATTAACGGTGAAGATATCCGATTTCAGGACGGTGGGGGCAAGTCCCTTCATGGTCGTCGCCTCGGTGAGCAACGCGGCACTCGCTGCCGCCGCTCGATCAGGTGCGTGTGACTCCGCCTGCGTCACTGTTGCTCCCTTGAGAAACACCGGGTCGATCTCGGCTGTCGCCGGCAACTGTTTTAACAACTCGCTCGCGCGGCCAATCGCGTCCGTGCTAGCGACGTAATCTGTTCGCTCAGCGAGAGCGAGATGGCCAGTCTTCGTAGCGGTATAGGCGGCTCCGTCTGCAACGACGCAGTCGGTATCGATCAGCTCTCCGATCGCCCGATCAACGGTCGACCGTGAGATCGAGAGTTCGTCAACGAGTTCCGGCTTTCGGGCGGGAGACTCCGCGAGGTATCCGAGAATGGCCTCCCGCTTGGTGAGCACTGAGCGGAGGTCAGTTCCGTCGTCAGCCATTATATTTCCTGTAGTTGGATAGCGTGACCAGGATTCACCGGTTAGTGATGCCTCTCATCCTGACC
>NZ_BBJP01000074.1 GCF_000739595.1 Halorubrum halophilum
TATACAATTATAATGAGCAATGGTCAAGACAAAGCATTACAACTCCGAAAGGAGACGGTAATCTCAGAAACTCGATCGTAGTTCGGATTGTGGGCTGCAACTCGCCCACATGAAGCTGGATTCGGTAGTAATCGCGTGTCATAAGCGCGCGGTGAATACGTCCCTGCTCCTTGCACACACCGCCCGTCAAAGCACCCGAGTGAGGTCCGGATGAGGCGCGTTACACGTGTCGAATCTGGGCTTCGCAAGGGGGCTTAAGTCGTAACAAGGTAGCCGTAGGGGAATCTGCGGCTGGATCACCTCCACCGACCCGAGACTCCCGCTTTGCGGGAGCTCACCTTACGACCGTCTTTCAAGACGGTCACTACTCATTCATGGTCTCTTGTGTCCGCCCACCCGCCGGCCTGGACACCGACGAACTACCACGGTTCACACACCAACGCAATACTCCTTCCCGCGTGGGAAGGTGGGCTCATAGCTCAGCGGTAGAGTGCCTCCCTTGCAAGGAGGATGCCCTGGGTTCGAATCCCAGTGAGTCCATGTCAGCCCCGACGCGATTCCGTCCTCTTAAATGGAAGACGCGATTCCGTTGGGTTACGACGACCGATGCACCATCCCGGGAAACCGCGGATGGGAAGGGTTTGATGGACACCCCGCCAGGGTGATTCGATGACGACCGTGTATACGTGCGATCCAGACGTCCACTGAACTCATACGAGTTCGTGGAACGTCAGTGAACCATATACAGTCGGGTGACATTTAGTCACTTGACACCGTCAGCGGTTCTTTATTGAATCAACTGACACACTACTGGCTACTGTGCCAGCTGGTGAATGGCTCGGCTCGAGAGCCGATGAAGGACGTGCCAAGCTGCGAAAAGCTCGTGGGACCCGCATGGAGGGGAAGAACACGAGGTTTCCGAATCGGAATCCGTTTACAATTGCCACGCGCAATAGGGAACTCCCTGAATTGAAACATCTCAGTAAGGGAAGGAAAAGAACGCAATAGCGATGTCGTGAGTAACCGCGAGTAAAAGCGACACAGCCCAAACCGAAGGTCTTCGGACCAATGTGGTGTTCGGGTTGACAACCAAAACGCGAGCTCTCATTTGAAGTCTCCTGGAACGGAGCGTGAGACAGGGTGACAACCCCGTAGAATGAGACAGTACCGTTGGCGTCAATACCAGAGTAGCAGCTGTCTATTAGCAACATCTGACGCTGCCGACAAATAGAGAGGAGTAGATTTAGGTGTGATGTGAGGGTGTGG
>NZ_BBJP01000073.1 GCF_000739595.1 Halorubrum halophilum
CAGTACATCACAAAGCCGGTTAGTTGAGACGTCTGCTTGCTGAAGGTGTGTCTAATACCAAGCAAGCAGACGGTGAAATCCACGAGGACCAGCTTCTTAACTTCCTCGTCAACTCCCTTGACGAGGAAGCCACCCTCACACTCGCTGAAAACGCCGAGATCGATGCTGAAGACATCTACGAGGTCCTCGTCGGCGCGTGCGCCGACGGGACCTCGGTCTCAACGCTCTGTGAGAAAAGCGAAGATGCCCCCCACGAAAATTCGGTTCTCTACCATCTCCGAACCAAATTCGACCTTGAGACGCTTGAGCAAGTCGGAAATGCGCTCCTTCAGAAGGACGTTCTCGACGTCCTTCCCCAGCAGGTGGAGGTCGTTTCAGACCTCCACCTGCGGCCCTACTACGGCGACGAAGATGGGACAGACGGCCTGTACCACTCACAAGCGAAGCGTGGAACGACTGCGTTCCACGCCTACGCCACACTCTACGCGCGTGTGAAGAACAAACGCTACACGCTGGCGGTGCGCCGTCTCGAAGACGGCGACACCGCCAGCAGTGTCCTCGCAGAGTTTCTCGGTATCCTCGACAGCCTTGACCTCGAGGTCAAGGCCGTCTTTCTTGACCGCGAATTCTACGACAGCAAGTGTTTGACGCTGCTTCAGGCACACAACCACGCCTACGTCATGCCGATCGTCCGCTGGGGGCAGACGATCAAGCAAGAACTCTCGGAAGGCTGGAGTCGCGTGATTCAACACGACATGACGGCGAAACTCGACGGTCACAGCTGGACCGTCGAGTTTCCCGTCTACATCGACTGTACGTACCAAAATGGACGGTACGACGAACATGGAGTGGCGCGTCACGGCTACGCCGCTGACGCGCCGTTCATCGATTCACCACGAGACGCTCGATACCACTACGCGAAACGCTTTGGTATCGAGGCCAGCTACCGACTCTCCGAGCAAAGTATTGCGACGACCTCGACACAAAATCCGGTCGTACGGCTGCTGTACGTCGTGGTGAGCTTGTTGTTACAGAACGTCTGGCGGTATTTACACTGGGAATACGTGGCGACGCCCCGCCGTGGGGGGCGTCGCCTCTGGAAGTGGTCGTTCAAGGAGTTCATCAACATGATTCAACGGGCAGCGTGGACGGCCCTCGCGACGCGTCGGGCCGTCCCCGCAAACCGACCACCAGACGACCGGTTTACCCGCTAATCCCCGACCGGGCTAGCCTTCGTTGAGAGTGGCGACGCTGTCGCTGTTGGCGGCGGCTGCCGCCGACAGCGACAGCTCTCCGTCGGTTCGTCGAAGATCTTCTCGTCAAGGCCACCAGCACAACCGTTCCGCCGTGGAACTCAGGCTTCAGAAACAGCTATCCGAGGATGCTTTGTGAGGTACTGA
>NZ_BBJP01000072.1 GCF_000739595.1 Halorubrum halophilum
GCCAGAGTGGACAACTAGCGACAATGGATCGGTCGGGCTGGCCGGGGTGGAGATATGGAGGAGGCGTATGCTTATCCCATCTACACAGATGAAGAAGCCGAAGAGTACTTCGAGTTCGGAACGCCAGTCGAAGAGAAATCGCTTGAATCAATTGGGTCGCACTTCGGCCCTGTACCCGATGACTTCCCGAGTGATGAATACATTTCGAACGCAGAGAACGCTGACACGAATCTACGCTGGCTCCTGATTGAACTTGTCGTCAGTGGGTGGAATACACTCGATGAACTGATCGAGTTCGTCTCGATGACGCTGTACGGGTTCTATCAGGGCACGTCGACATCCGCGACTCCGACTCTCGGTAATGATGAGGTCGCCCAGAAGGTCATTCGATTCACAGAGGAACTCGACGAGAAGGGCTTCATCAACTACCAGTCGGACAATCAGATTACACCAACTGAACTTGGTGAGGCTGTCTTCGAGTATGACCATGCGACCCGGCTTGAACCCACGCCTGACGCGCTCAAGGGCGTTGTCAGGATGCTCGAGAACTACCACCCAATCTCGCCTGAACGGTTAATCAAAGAGTTTGCGACGGTTTCATACACCTGCGATCTTGGCGAGTCGCCCAGTGAGGATAATCCGTTGTGGGAGTTACTGGAGAGACACGGTTATGAACAGTCCAACTCGTCGATGACGGCAGCCGTGATGACGTGGCTCTGGTGCCAAGGTATCAATGCGGACTTGATCGAAGATCGAGCGGACATCGACGTAGCACACCTCTCAACAACTGCTAGCAACCTCTCTGAAGCGATTGGGGCGATCGGTGAGCTGTACAACGCAACACCACACGAAGAACCGGTGTGGGTAGGGACGTTTACTCAGCAGCTTGCGGATGGGGTAACGGTGAAAGATCTCCATCTGACATCCTACGATGGAATCGCTCGGGGACGGGTGATGGCGCTCGAAGATCAGATACAGACCGCGTGGTCAGGCCTCGACAAGGATACGCCACCGGGTCACGCTACAACCATCGAAAAACTGGCCTTCCAACAGAAGCAGGCTCCGTCAGGCTTCGAGGAAAATATCGTTCTCAGCGCAGACCACATCTCGACTGGGACAGCACCGACTGTTGTCGAAGCGGTGAAAGACTGGACAGCCGGTGACTCCGGAGAGCTGACTCAACCGCCGATTTCCGAATCTGGTCGTAACTTCCTTAATTTCGGCAATTCGTCCGGGACGATCGAGATGCCGCAGCCTGCGAGTGAGTCTACGGAATCAAGCTCTCGTGATACGACACGTGGAACGTCACTTGATGACTTCGTGTAAAGAGTATCATTGTCTGAACTCACGAGGGACTCGTGAATCAGTATCCGCCCACTCACCTACCACATAAGCAAGCAGTGTCTCGGGGTCAAGCCCTGGAGATGAGTCCCACAATGCGCTTGCTAGGAGAATTCTTCATCGAGATGGTGGCTGTAGGTTCTTCATCTTGAAATCCGACCGGGCAACAAACTGCCCGTCGAGTTCGGCTAACTTTCGAGTCCGCTGGATATCGGCCAGATTGTGCTGACAGAGCGAGAGCCAGTCACCTGTCTGGAACGCGTCAACGGCTTCAGCGCTATCGTCGAACGGGTCGCACGTCTCGTCACCAACAAGAACATCATACACACCAACGAGGTCACTGTGGCCATGGGTATTGAACCGGTCAACGACCTGTATCATATCGGCGTACGCAATATCGCCAAAGGGCCATCGTAGTCCATGTTGGAGAAATCGCGTTCGACAGAAGGGGAGATCGAACCCACCGTTCCACGTCTCACCGTTGAATGCGGTCACGTAGTGGGTGTCACCATCGAGTTGGTTCGTGACAAACGACGCGACCGCCTCGAGGAGTTCGCCCTCGTCAGCAACGACGTCGAGTTGGGCTGTCCCAGTTGACTCCTCATCAAGCGCCCTCACCAGTGTGTTGCGATCAACCTCGCTGTGGCCGCCAGTATTGAGAATAAGCGATTCACCGAGACCGTGCGCGAACCCAGCAACGGTGATGACAGCGTCCGCATCGAATCCGGAGGTCTCGATGTCGAACGCAACTGGAGTGAGTCGTGAGTCACTCATCTGTGAGGTCGATAAGGTCCTCCGATTTGAATCGATCTACCGAAACGCCTAATCGCTTCAGTAGGAGGTGCCACGATATCTGACGGGTCCTCTGTTCGCCCATCGTCACGTGCTCTTCAAGAGACCAGTTATCAAGCACATCGTCAACTACCCCAGCAGGTACGAGTAATTTCCCTACCTCTTCTTCGATCCCATATCTGACTGAATATACGACAAAAAAGTAAATCGGTGTGCGTGAATCGAACTGTGAGGTTTCAGCTATCAACTGGTCGTGATGATGCTTCCAGATTCGGAACTGTCCATATCGGCCAGGCTCGCTAGTACTACTCTGATAGCGAGCGACACAGGATTTGACCTCAACATCGTAGGCTATCTCACCAGGGACATAACTATCAATATGTGAATCAATTGTCCCGCGGAAAGCGGTGCCAGACTCGTCAAATATGGCATTAAAGAGGCGTTCAGCGTTGTATCCTCGTCCAGATGCAGTTGACCGGCCATGTCCGTCACAGGTATTGGCATTTACCCTGTAGCGAATATCTTCTAATTTCATCTCGGGGTTGATTACATCGGGATTTGGAGAGCAGTTCTCTGTCATCGCTCACACCTCGCTATCGACCTGGAGCTAGCCCCGATAAGGGGTTGTTCATCAGGTAGTTCAACAGCTGCTGAACCCATCTGTTGAATGAGTCCATTCCAGGCTACTTCTCGGATCAGAGGCTTACTGTGTGATGCCATGGCTCACGAACAGGTATATGTAGAATAGATATAAAAATCTCATCTATTAGTGAGGTTATTTTCATCAAATAGTTATCACACTTGATATATCGGTTGAAAAGAGTGGTGTGAAATAGAGGAGAACCTACGTGAGAGAGCCAGCCCCGTGGATGCAAATGCCAATCGACGACCGAATTCTCGAGGCATTAGCAACATCTGGGCTGGTTCTGTCACCCTCAGTCATCGCGTTCAATATCGACAAATCGCGGAGTGAAGTCAACCGTCGGCTCTCAGAACTTGTGGATCATGGTTTTGTCAAGCGCGTCAAGCGAGGATACTACGCGATCACAGAGGTTGGTGAGCAGTATCTTGACGGAGATATCGATCCTGGCGACTTCTAATTCGCCGCCAATAGACCAAACGTAGAGCTAACACGCTCAACGCTGGGTTAGCCATTATCCGAAAAACAAACTGAGAGATTGTCATCCAGTAGCGTCTCCATCAGTAACATTCTGGAGCGCTGTCTGGTCAATAGGCGGTCCAGCGCGAAGGGGAGCAGTACTTATCGAAGGAGCGACGCCCAAATCGTCAACGTACTCGGAGCGAACACGGACACTCCACAGCGCTGGAAGGACATCGTCAAGATATGGCCGCGGTGTCGAGAGCTCTCGAAGGTCTGGTGGATCACTGACGCCAGTATACGGCCACCCCACCGTCTCAACGGTATCACCCGGTCCGTGGTGCTCACGACCGACCCGGAGCACTTTTGCGGCAACGTGAACTGTAGGCGTCTCTGGATCGGCGACGAGTGCCGGCCACACGTCGGTGTAGCGTTCGGCGTCATCCCCGTCGACATCAGAGAACGAGAGGCAGAGCCGGTAGCCCCGGTCTGTCTCCTCGACGAGGCCGACCTCGTTGAGATCGGCAAGGTGCTCTCGTCGCGACCGGCTGGAGACATCGGCCCGCTCGTCGAGTTCGGCATCAGTGACTGGGCGCTCAGCCTCGAGGAGGGCTGAGACGAGTTTTCGAGGCGTGGTCCGCCGGCTGTCAAACCCACGGAGGAGTCGCCCCGGCTCTAGTTGGGCAAGAGCGTAGCGCACCTCAGCAGCATCGACACGACGGCCCTCGTTGTCGTCAGCAAGGTACTGAAGCGCATCGGCGACATCGAATGGAGTTCGAGCGAGGCCGTGGAGCACGGACGTCGCCTCTGGAGTAAGCCGGAGGTCTTTGGTCGCGAGCATCCGCCGGGCGGTTTCAGCAACCTGTCGGCGCGTCGGTTCGGTCCGAACTTCACTGCGGATGGCGATCTCCGGGGCATCATCATGGGTGTCGAGGCCGCCGAAGTGCTCGCGAAGAGCGTCGGCAACAGCCTCAGTCTGCCCGGCAAAGTCCCCGACCAGTGTCCAGGAACCGATCAGTCGAGCCCACGGGTCGGCAGCGTCGACGGTCGGGTCGAACGCCTGCCGTCGCTTGTCAGAGCGGTCCTCGAAGAGCTGTCGGTAGGCAACGTGGTGACCGTAGCGGCTCCCGATCGCTGAGCCGATAGCAAGTGACCTGAACAAAGCGTCGCGACGGTCATCCTCGAACCGCCGGGAGAACTCGGGAAGCTTCAGAACACGGGTGAGCTCCACGTCGACGAGGTCGAGCAGGTGGGTCAACGAACCGGCCAGTCCAAGGGCGTTCCGTGTTATTGGGCCACGGAGGTCGTCGTCTTCAGCCTCGGCGTATTTTTTCGTGAGTTCGCCCAGTTCGTTCGCAGCGCCGAGGAACGCTTCACGGAGGTCGTCATAGGAGTTGATCTTATCAGGAAGCCAGCCGATGTTTCGCATCCCGCGAAGAACCGTTTTCCCGTCCTTGAGCATGTTAAGTACACCATACTCCTCAAGCCGCTGTTTGGTGAGGACCTGGTCGAAGGTCCGGTAATCGGACAGCGCTAACGCCAACGTCGTCCACACCTGAAGGGAGTTGTCGCCCTCAGCAGTAACGATGAGATGATCGTCTTCAGAGTGCCAGCGACCTTCGGCTCGGTCGTCTTGTGGGGTAATCGGGTAGTTGACTACCGAGATCCCCCTTTCAGTCGCGGTTCCAAGGGCTGTACTCGCTGCTCGACGACTCATGTAGCGGGTTTCGTGGTGCGAGGGCAAGCGGTGGCGGTCAGCGGTGCTGGGTGCTGCGGTCTGAGGGCTGTCTGCCCCTTCCCCGTGTGTACGCGAGGTTACACGGCTATCATTGCAGAGTTTTCTGGATTCTCTAACGCGCTCGCCAAGTCGCCGCTGTACTGCGATTTCTGTCTCGTAGAACTGGCGTCCAGCCGTTGTTAACTCGACACGCCGGTTCCGTGATGAGCCGTACGTCGCGACCAGGTCGACGTCAGCGAGGTCACCGATAACCTGCCGGACACGCGAGTGCCCCACACTGAACGCGCTGTACAGCCGGCTGTAAGCGAGCGTCTCCGTGTCCTCGTCGGCAAGCAGGGAAAGCGTCCGGGCGTGGCGACTGCCAACGTCGACGACGTCCAGCGCAGCCGTGAGGACATCCTCATTTAGACGTACATCCGACCGTTTGCTAACACCAGGGAGATCGTCGCGATGATGGTGGGCAAGCCACGCCTGATCAACGCCTGAGCAAACCAGTCGAACATCAGCTGCTTGGCTGAGCGCAGCAACGAGTCGACACCACGACCGGCGCGTCTCTGTGTCGACCTCACGGAATCCCTCAGGCAACCGGATCGAGATAGTCGGCGTGTGTGTGCTCTCGACGAGCGGCGCAATCGCTGCGTGGATGTCATCGAGGTCAGAGCGACAGCCCATCGGTCGGCCACTTCCCAGTTGGGGCAACACCACGAGAGCCTTCCAAAATCGACGACGAGACTGACTCGCCGTCAAAGAGCGCAGGACATTGGCCAGTGCTCCGTCGAGCGCGTCGCCGACGAGGTCATCAAGCAGTGTGTGAACCTCAACAGGACTCTCATCTGTAACGAGTTCGCGCACGGCCGTAGTGATTGCCCCAGCGAGGCCGGCACCGTTCCACGGATCCGTGAGTTGCGTCCAAAGTCCGGTTGCAGTCGGCTCCGGCTCGCGAACAACGATTCCGTCAAGACTCGGTGTCTGCGAGTACGTGATCCCGGCGTCAACCCTAGGGGTCGTACTGGACGATCCGGTCTCCATCGGAGAGCTATCGGCGGGTTTACTCACAGTAGCCCCCCAACGATAGATTCGAAGCTACCAGGGTGATAAGCAGGTCTGACGTCGCCGTGGCAGTGCTATCAACACTCACGGCTCATCACCTTGGGTTATTACGGTGTCAGCCCGTGGAGTCAGGTCCAGTAACAGTAAGACCCTAATACCCGGGACGACAAGGAAGAGGTGGACATAGCCCGGCCAAGGTAGTCCACCTGGAGTGGGGTAGATCCAATTTCTCTGCCCCAATCCACTCGCCGCAACCAGCGTCAGCTCTAGGCGTCACCCCCGTCATCGACGATCTCCGCGACCGATATATCGTTGAGTCTCAGATACGACTCTTTGTTTTTGATGCCGAGGACTTCGCGGACCTCAACGGGGATGACGACCACCCCATCTTTAGAGCATTTGACGACCCCGGCTGACTCCGACTGCTCGGACTCGCTCATATTCCGAGAATGTGTGAGCCAAACGGGTAAGTCTTACTCAGTCTAATACAACCTAACTTAGACTATTAAGGTGAGAGACGAAAACCGATATTATGTTACTACAGTTAGATACCACCCACGTATCCAATTTTAATACTAATAATAACCCCTACGCTGTAATGCGATTCCCATGTCAAAAAATAGTCTCCAACTCTAGTAATGTCAAATCTACCTCTAATTGTTATCAGAGTTGCTATTAGATTGAGTTATCCAATTACATAACTATCTTTATTAGTGAAGAGCTATACTGTTAGACTGTATTAGATTACAACTAAATTTGTAACACCAAACGCTACCAAACGCTACTCAAACCAATGGGAAAGTACACAGAGCCACTAACTACGGTCTACAGCGAAGAACAGAACCAACAGATAGAGAAAGCCGTTGAGGAAAGCGAGTACGCCTCGAAGTCTGATTATATCCGCTCGATGCTTGAGGCTGGCGAGTCCAACATCGCTGCGCTCGATCCCCGCACGACCGATACGAACACCTCTACCCACGCCAACCATGATAGCGCAGAGGAGGCCGCAGCAGCCCTGTCTGATGCTGTTCTTATCGGTCAATTAGACCAAGGCGAGTCTAACAAACAGGGATTTGATGAGTCTATACAACTGCTACGACAGGAGTTTGAGAACACCCTCGTAGACCGTCTCGGAGAGTTATCAGACGACCCAAGTAGCCCAGTACAAGATGACAACCGTGGCAACTACTATCTTGAGGGAGAGCCCTGATGTCTGCTGGAGATGGAGATTATCTCGATACGTTTGATCCAGATGACAACGTACTCCGGTTTTGGTATAACGAATGGCACAGTAAAGCCAGAACAAAAAATAACGAATCCACAGAAGACACAAAAAAGAGTGTTAGAGACGCAATAAATAGATTTGAGCGGTTTTTAGCTACACAGAAAGACAGCCAATCATATGACTGTCATTGGTCGGACATCAAAATCAACGCTGTCACTTACGATGACATCATATCACCCAGAAAGGTAACTCCCCAACTGGCCGAGGAGTTCTTGATCGAGCTTCAGCAGGAGTTTGCAGCGGACACACAACAAAACACATACCGCCACTTGAAACAGGCGTATGGGTGGTGTGCTGAGAAAGTTGAGTCGGTTGAAATAAATCCATTTACAAAAGTCGAAGAAAAAGTCAAAGAGACAAACAACGATTGGATTTTGGATACTCCGACTGGGAGAAATCCATATCTTATCCCACTAGAAGATGCCCGTGAAGTTGTCCGGTCATGGAGTCATCCAATGTGGCTATCAGTCCAACTCCTGTTAGCGAAATACACCCGACGAGTTGGTGGTATCTCAAATCTGGATATCGAGAACATCCATATATCTCATCCCGGCTGTGATTGGACTGTTCACCCTGACCTGCGACAGTGGCCTGATCACATCTCGTTCCGTGCTGATAAGCGGCAGTCTGATACCGGACGCAACACCGGCAACAAAACCAAGACCAATGCTGTATATCCAATTGATGCGGAACTGAAAGATGCTTTACTCTGGTATCTGACGATCCGACCACAACCAGAATCCCCGACTGATCCACTGTTTATCACTCAAACGAAGGGTAGGAGATTATCAGGGGATCACATAAGTGAACATTTTGCACTACGAGCGAAGGAATTAGGCTACTGGTATGGTGCCGGTGACGATGACAACCTCAACCCACATTACTGGCGGCACTGGGCAACGAGCCACTATCAGAGCCAGTTTGGTGGTAACGAAAGCAAGGGGCACACTGCGCTAACGAAATACATCCGTGGTGACAGCAAAGAGGACATCATCGGCATCTATGATAGCTACACAGAGGAGAAGCGAGATACGATCCTCAATGCCATGCCGACGTTCCTCAAACCTTACGTCGACGAACACTGAGAGACTATCGCAAGGACGACAGCCATCTTGAGTGGCCGACACCCGGCCCGAACGAGCCGGTCCCGGCGTGGGACGAGTACGAGCAGCTGCGCGAGGCCGTCCACAAATACCTCGATCACCAGCCAGACGACCCAGCGTGGGACAACATCTGGCGGGCACTCGAGGCGATCATGGGCGAGTATCAACGCGATGCCTTCACCCAAGCGTTCAACCTCGATGAGCCTGCGGAGACAGCCTGTATACGTCGTCTCATCACTAGTGACGCCGAGTATCTACACTCACCACTCGAAGCCGACAGCGACCCAACTGGGCCGCCTCACAGCCCGCCAGCAGATGACCATTCGACAATTTGGCTCGACGACGAGAGCGGCGAGCCAGCAGTCTACTCGATGCATCTCTATCCCGGCAACGTCGAGCGGTTGGATTCACAAGAGCCACCACACAACCTCTGGTTCGGGATCTTCGAGTTCGCTGCGGAGTGGAGGCTTGAGGTGTCGATCCTCCCGAAATCGTGGCATAACCTCGGCTCAACCGTTCAGGTCGTCTTCTATCTGCCAGAGCGATACCGCTGATTTCTTCCCGAGAATTCGGTGTGCCCCCGTGGGACGACAGCCGGTAGCCTCAGTTGTAGATCGTCGTCGCTGAAGGCAGTATTAACCAACACCGAGACGACTCTTAATCAATAATCGCGAGCTCCTTGTCCGGGACCATGCTGACGTCGGCTGAGGCTTCACGGCTCATTTTATGTTAGTTTTCACCCTAACACTTATCGGTATTGTCTCCCTCAACACAGGCGTGGATGAGCGATGATGTCACCGTACTCGAAGACGAGATCGAAGCCTACGCCGACGGGACTGTCGCCCGGGTACGGGTACTCTCAGTCCCTACCTCAGAGAAGTTTGAGGAGGGCATCAAGTACGCCTATCATTACGGTGAAGCCGGCGCAGAAGACCCGATCATTCGGTTCGACAACCATCACGGCGTCCACGAACTCCACATGGGCTCGGAGACGTTCGAGATCGACTATCCTGGACTCACAGAGATATTCCGCGCGTGGCGAGCGGCGCTGCCCCCAGAGAAACGAATCGACTGGTAACCTCCCAAGCATGCTGATCGACGCACGATCGCAACCCCAGCCCCACCCCACAACATCATGACCCGAACACTACACGTCCAGATCAAGTCCGCGGATCGTAGCGGCCTCGAGGAGCGGCTCGAAGCGATTGACGCCGGCGACGACGTCGAACCCGGTGAGCCGACGCTGTCTATCGAGGACCTCGAGACGTTTGGTCGCGTCTTTCGGTCGACCAACCTCGAACTCCTCGAAGCAATCGTTGAGCACGAGCCAGAGAGCATCCGTGAACTCGCTCGCCTTGTGGACCGGAACCCACCAGAGGTCCTCGACAACGTGAACGAGCTTGCCGACTACGGGCTCCTCGAGTTCGAAGAGAACGGCAGCGCGAAGCGCCCCGTCGTGTGGTACGACGAGATTGACGCGGACCTCCCGCTCACATCGGCGTCGGGACGGGAGCGCAAGGCGAACGCCTGAGTACTGAGATAAAGATGGTTGACGACGTCGACCCTGAGAATCCTCGGCCCGACGGGCACTACCACGTGGATCGAGATGCCGACTGGTTCTACGTCGACGACGAGTTGGCGTCAACGATCGCACTCGGGCCTGCGACCGACGGGGAGCCGGGCGACGATTGGGTTCTAACGCTCTCGGCCGCAACGTCGGAAGGGGATCCAACAGCTGCCGAGCGCGTCGCTGTTCGCCTCACTCCGTGGGCCTTACACGAGCTCTACACCGAGACGAAGAACCTCTCGCCGGATGCCCGTCAGGCCGGCCACAGTGCTGAATGTGGGCTCTGTGGAGAGCAGGTTCCACTCGATCAGGCGTGGCCCGACAACCGAAAAGAGCCCTGCCACCCGGACTGCTACGCTGAGGCGTTCGGTGCGCCCCCCTGGTACGATGGCCAGTAGGTAGATGTCTACGAGAACTCCGCGGTGACAGTCTTATCCAACACTAAAGTGTGAATCTCCAAGGAAGTGACTGTCATCGGTGACCGCTATCTGGCCGATCTGAGTTGTTTTTGAGCATAGAACCGCCAATCAGTGAATCCAGCTGTAGCTGTTGCTCAGTGGTGCTGAAAACAAATCGAAATAGTAGTGCTACCTGTCGACATCGACGATGGTCGCCCTTTCAGGCGGTGCGATCTCAAGTTTAGCAGCGCCGCGCTCGATCTCCTGGGGCGTCGTCCCCTCAGCATCGGCGAGCAGCTCGGTGAGCTCCTCGTCCGAGATCATGTCGGCGTCGGAGAGTTCACGGCTCATACCACGTTCTACCCGGCGTGAAGGATAAACGTAGGTGTCGACCTCCGGTAGGTCAGTCCTCCCGTTCCCACCATTCGTCTATTTCTTGTGCGCCGATGTCGACGGTTGCGGTGACCCCGCACGAACAGTGGATGCCAACGGTGCCGGGATGCGTCGTGATCGAGCCCTTCTCCTGTCCACAGCCCGGGCAGTTGACGCGGAAGATATCGCCCATACACACCGATCCGTGTGGTCCGGGAAAGCCGCTCCGCTCAGTATTAACCAACAGTTGGCGGTCATATTGCCGATCGTTGGTTAAGATCGAAACCACGGGACGATGAGGGTGATGGTGGCAGAGTTCTAGATAGGTGATGACCACGAAGTAGTGACGCCCGTCTCTCGCCCCGGCTAGCAGCTCCTCGTCCGGGAGAGGCCGTCGGTCTAATCCTAAGATTAAGGTTAAGATTAATTCACATTCGCGACTGCCCCCTGAGATATCATATATCATTCACCAGTTTATCAAACCGTATTTTGCCCGCTCTGGTCGGCACACAACCCCTAGGGTTGGTACCTTGAAGAAGGCCTTCCACGAAGCAAAACCACTAGACTGGAGGCGGTTGGTTCGGTCCAAACGTGAGAAATGTTCGAATCTGTTACTAGAAACGAACATTAATAGCCCACAGCGGCTGAGGCACCACCAACAGATGGCTGACGACAAACACTGGCTCAAGCCCAACCAGGTTGAAGCGATGCGCGACGCCACTCGTGAGGGCCGTCACCCCACCCGCGACGACGCGATCATCACCCTCCTCTACGACACCGGCCTCCGGCGTGGCGAGCTCTCCCGCTCCGACCACGCAATGCTTGACCTTGAGGATGGACTCCTTCGGCTCCCGACATCGGTCCAGAAAGACTACCCCAACGACAGCGTCCCACCGCCCGTTACCTTCCAGCTCGATCGGGACGGTTCGCTACGGACCGTCGCGACGCTCCAAGAGTACCTCGAAGGCCGCGTCGAAGACGCGCCAGCGCTGGTATCCAGCCAGAAGGCAGGTCGAATGACTGGGAAAGGGATCAACGACGTCGTCCAGCGAGCCGCTCAGCGCGCTGACATTCGTCCGTACTGCTTCTCGGGGCGAGGACACCCCGAAGATGTCTCCGCTCACACGCTCCGTCACAGCGTCGCGTGGAGGATGCTGCGTGTCGAGGATGGGAACACCTTATACGATGTCCGGAACCGACTCCGTCACTCCTCTATCCTCACGACTGAGCGCGAGTACGACCACTTCGAGACGGTGTGAGTTTTAATAGAATTTCAACAGAACCGAATTAGCTATCGTCGGTTTCACCGTCCTCCTCTAGCCGTCGTTTCCTACCTCGCCAGGCGGCCACAGAAACTCATGCACCACCACCCCCAAATGCTGCTGACGGAAGCGCAGTAGGCAATCCTAGAAACATGAACCCAACGCCAAATGCTATGCAGCCCCCGATAAAGTACGCAGCAAAATTCTGCTCCTCCTCACTGAGCCCATCGATTTGGTGAGCTGCGTACGAACCAATAGCAAAGGCAGTGTTGACGTAAGCCGACTGTGGGAGGTCGTAGTCTACGTCGGTATGGGTTGGGTCGACTGTCTGCTCAGGGCCCGACTTGATGACTGGTTCAGTACTGGAAGGTGATGGTGATAGTGACGTACTCGCACTGATCGTGGACGCAGTTACTGCAGTAGAGAAGACGTTCACGGGGAGGTCGTTGAGGGCTGTGAGGGCGTCGATAATTGGTTGGTGAGCGATGGAAGACATCGATACCATCGCATCAATTTCTGGGTAGATCGTTAGTTCGGTGAAGGCGGTTAGTGTGCGGGATAGCTGCTGTGGTTCCTGCGTTATTCCCATCATCAATGCGTTGTTTTCAGCGAGGATTTTGAGAGCAGGAGGGCTCAATGTGGGTGTGTTGGCGAGAGCTTTAGCAAGCTCTTGCGTGGGGCTTGGAATGTCGATCCCGGCGAGGAGCGAGATAGTTTCAGGGGTGATTTTGGAGGAGTCGATCTCGTTGGCGAGGTGCTCGGCAGAATCCTCGTCGGTCATGTTCATTGAATGTGTTGAGATATTGTAAATCTGACTCGTGGTCGGGCAGAAGATGCCCTGAATGTCTAATGTTAAGGTTAAGATTAAATCTATAGCTCGACCACTTAGAGCAGGGAATTACCCAGTGAAATCGGTGTCTCAACGTTGACTGTACCCTCCGCGGCGTCTGCATACTCTTCAGCAATTGCAATGTTGTCATCATCATCCGGAACGACGAGAGCGCGTGAGTAGCCGTTAGCGCGGTAGTCGTTAAGCTGGTTGACGACGTGGTCGCGGTTACGAAGGCCTTCCTCGCCCTCAACTTCTATGATGAAGTTGTCCGGGAAATCGCTGACAATGAGGTCGGGCTTGAGATCACCGAGATCGTCAACAACACCCCTCGTGCCACCAATACCCCTCCCAGGAAGATCAACGAATACCGAGGCGTCGGCCCCCATCGCGTCGGCTATCTTCTTGTGGGTCTTGAGTACGTAGCGATCGTGTGGACTGTACTTCCAGCGTTTGTACAACTCATTAGCACCGAGGGCGGCTGCAACGCCGCCGACGATATGGATGGGACTAGCCATGGATCTTGTTTCTACCCCGAGTTGTCTTATCCCCGAGGCGTATAGAACACCTGTCTAGAAGTACTTAATTCTTCAACGTGTAATATCTTCATATCGTGTGAACGTGAGACTGAGTGGCTGAATGGCTGATTCATGTTTTCGCGTTTTCGCGTTTTCGCGTTAACGTGTATACAATAGACAGCGTAATTGTCTGATCTAATATGTTCCAACTGTTGCTGATTAATGCCGCATATTGGATCAGTATGACGAATCCTCTCTTCGAGAGTCCGACTCTCCACTAGTTCTCGGACATTGAGCGTTCAGGAGCGTGGTGTCGGGCGTAACTACGGATAGACTGCATCGACATACCCGGCGACAAGCAGAGTGTAGATAGCGAGTACCCCGACTGCGATCGCCACAGCTCCGAGGAAGATGATGAGCTTTAGATCGTCGAATCCTGAGCTAGACCCTCGGCCTGATGTGCGTCTGATAAGGTGTCACCTCAGCCGTCACTTAGATCGCTCGACGGAATAAAATGACACCACCATCCGAGACGGATAATAGCCTTCGTGTGGGCGCTGACCATTGCCCGCTCATCACCGTCCTCGACGACTACACCCAGCGATGCTCGTGGACGAGCGTTACGGTGTAGTCTCAGAACTCACGCTCGATTTCGAGCTTCCGCATCGCCTTCTCAAACACCTCCGGGTGCCGGTGCGCCAGCTTCTCCAAGTGGTCCCGCACTGACTGTGCTGGGTTCACTTCAACCTCGTCAGCGTTCTGGAGCTCGTGGTAGAAGGCGTGCATCTCTGTTGTCACCGCGATGCCGACCGTCTTCTCCTTCGGCGCACCGTCGCTATTCAGCGCCTCTAGGTACTGGTCTGCATCGAAGCTACCAGTAGCGTCGACGTCGTTCTCCGCGCTCTGCTCTTCCTCCGCTGCGTCGAAAGCATCCGACATTGGGTTGTCGCTCATAGTTTTAATCTTAATCTTAATCTTAAGCTTAGGCGTACGTCTCGATCGTCTCGTCGGAGATCTCAATGCCCTCGTCGTCAGCGAACTGCCGAGCACCGGCACGGTAGGCGTGGTAGCACTGCTGGCGCACTGAGCGGGGCGTTCCATCCGAGCGTTCAACGATCGTCCGGATCGCCGGCGCAGTGTATGGGTCCGAGAGATACCCTTCCTCATACTCCTCGTCTCGGGCCCACGCCAACCACCGAGCGATCAACTCCTCAGTCTCGGCGAACCCGAAGCGTTCGAGCGAGCGATTCTTCGCGACCAGTCTCGACGAGAGGGTCTGCCGCAGTTCATCGATCCGATCGGCCGCTTCGGGCGTCCCAAAGAGGAAGAGGATGAACGCCGGTCCGGTCTCGCCGAGATCGCCGATGCTCTGAAGGCCGGCGAGCAGCTGCTCGAAGGTGCGAGTGTTCCGCGCTGCGTCCTCGAGCTGGTCCACCTGGACGATACACGTGAGGTCTGCCTCCTCTAACTGCTCGGAGACACCCTCGACCACTTGCCGAACCTCATCGGTCGCCCGTGGGTAGGTCTCGGGAACGTCCAAGGCGTCGTACTGGGAAAGCTCGTCCAGCAGCCGCGTGTAGAGCCGGCGTGTAGTGATGCTCTCGACCTCGCGGATGCGGGCGATGGCAAACTCGTCGCTGCGGGGGCCTTCGCTCAGTGCGTCGTACACGAGCTCTCGAAAGTGAGTCTTGCCCGCCCCACGCTTGTCGATCACCGAGACGTGCCCGGCACGGGTGAGGATGTGCGACGCGACCTCTTGGAGGAGATCGTCGTTGACCCGAACCGCGATACGGGTGTCGGGAAGCGACTCCGCCGCGAACGGTGTCCGGCCTTCGACGAATCCCAACTGCTCGGCGTACCGAGCGTGGGACTCCTCGACATCGTCGAGTGCCGCAGTGAACTGATCAGCCATGTACATCCAGAGCTAAGGTTAGCCCTAATCTTAAGATTAAGTCAGACAGGCGTCATCCGACACTGAAGCATTACCGTGTTTGCGATACTGAAAGACGGCGACGAGCTCCGCTCCCGGAGCTGGCATGGCCAGTTCCAGGAACTCACACAAGTGCAACATGCATAGCCTCACGCAGGCGACGAGCCCCAACTCGTCGCCTGTGGCCTTTCTCTGAACGTATCCAAGAGAGGCATCGCTATCGTCCAGGTTATACTACAGATGGCATAATGTGAATCTGATATTTTGGATATCGGGTTGTCAGATGAAATTGATCGTCTGGTCTCAGAATCAGCCGATAGAGTGTAGCTGCTGGTTGAAAGTTGAATGCCAGTACATCTATTCTGCTGCCGTCTTTCGTTCAACACCGCATGTTGTTAGGTTCCGTCCTCAGTATCCGTGAGTGTGTGTGACAGTTTCCCGAGTTTTAGAAGAACTCTTCAAGAAGGCTAAAAACATAGAAATATGACCAAACATCTTGGAAGAGATGAAATATGGAGTAATGCCATTGATCGGGCTATGAAGAAAGAATGCTTTTCTACAGATCAGATGCAGAGTATGATCTCCGAATCAGTAACTATCCGAACTATCCGCGACACTCTCAATACGATGGTTGATAAAGAATGGCTCTCTAACAAAGAATCACAGACACAAAACTGGTGTCCCGGCCCACGTATTCTTCGGCAAGGGGACCGCGATGAGGAATTTGAGATGGAGGGATCGGCGACAAAAGTTACTAACGCTTCTACTCTTAGAAAGGGTGAAATCTATATTGGTGTCGTTGACAGATTTAGCAATAGTGGCAATGCGAATCTAAAGCTACCAAAGCATATGGATAGAGAATTCGTCAATCTGGGACCGATTGGTAAAGGGTCAAAAGGTGAGAAAGTAAAGTTTGAGTTCCTTGAAACGGGGTGGGGGAGATGTTTGACTGAGAGGTATACATATAGCGGTTATAATCCACGAGACAGAAATAATCGTTCATTGTCATCTTCTGGCGAGACAGCCGATACACAAACTTCAGATGGCTCTGAAGAGGAAAGCGCGCATTCGTCGGCAACGAAACTCTCCGAAGCTTCCGCCCTCCAGAAAGGCGAAGTCTACGTTGGCGTCGTTGAGCGGTTTAGTAACAATGATAATGCGCTTGTAACCCCGCCGTCTCATATTGACAGTGATATTATCAATTTAGGAAAAATAAATAAGCAGTCTAAAGATGAAACGGTGAAATTTAAGCTTCTCAACGGTACTTGGGGAAGATGCTTGTCTGAAGAGTACACTCATGAAGATTACCATCCAAGAGGCGGAAATTCGTCATATTCTTTTTCTAAGGTGTCTTCAAGACGCTCGTCTTCATCATCTAAAAGTCATGATTTTAGCAAAGAGGGAGGTCGTAATCTGAATAGACTACTTACTGGCCCTCAATAATCTGCCGTGTTGAATAGCGATCTAATCGGCTTATATCACGGTGTAGAAGGGCGAAGCCGAGGTAATCGATTCTGTCCATGGAAGTCGATCTCCTCGACTTCGTTGAGCAGTGTCGGCACCTAGTCAAACAAGCGTTGGGGAAACACGCGGGCGAGCCCGCCAGCGGCGGGTTCGCCCGCTGGAAGCACGTCGTCCTGCACTGTTTTCGGCTCGAAGAAGACCACAGCTACCGCGAAACGCCGAATCGGCTGGACTACATGGCTGAGATTCGTGATGTACTCGACTTAGATCGGGACAATCTACCGGATTACAGCACCATCTACAAATCGTTTGATCGGCTGAAAATGTGGGTGTGGCGGGCGCTGCTGCGCGTTTCAGCGCAGCAGCACCCGCAGTCTGGCCACGCAGCACTCGACAGCACGTTCTTTGACCGCCGCTCGGCCTCGTCATACTATCGCCAGCGGTCGGGAAGTAACGTCCAAACGCTGAAAGTCACGACACTAACCGATAGAGAGTCGCTTGCCGTTCTTGACGTACATATCTCTGCCCGGTGGAAACATGATACGAAGACCGGGCCGCAGGTCGTCCGCCGGAACGCGGACGACCTGCTGTCCGTGGCTGCTGACAAAGCCTTCCACAACTGGGTCACGAAGTACGAATTCTACGCGCTTGGCGTCGAGCCACTCATCTTACAGCGTGGGTCAAAGCCGTTGACGCTAGGACACAACGCGCTCATCCGGGCAAAAGGCTACTCTCAGCGCTGGATGGCCGAGACTTCATATTCGACGACGAAGCGCTCGCTCGGCGATGCCGTGCGAGCGCTGGGCTGGTATCGGCAGTTCCGTGAAATTGTCCTTATGTTCGCCATCTCCAACATAGAACCGCTCTGTAAGCCACTCTAACCGTGACTCAGCACCTATTCAACACGGCACAATAATCAGTAGTTGAGGTCATAAAAACACGCCCGTCTACGATCTTCTGTAGGAGATAGTTGACATAGTCGTCACTAGCTGAGCGGGAACGCTAATTGATTTTCTACGGACCTCTACCATGGTTCACGGTTCAATTCACGCAACCGAAAATCGCAAGACGGTAGCCCATCAGCAATGTGCTACACAAGAACGTAGTACTGTTTCACTGAGTTCGGCAAGAGTCAAGTATAGAACCAACTGAGAGCCTCAGTAGCTACAAGTGGAACGGATACAATATAAATCGAACTGCCAGCCACGCTTTTCCCATCATGTAGCAATGGTAAGTACAATGCCGGATCCACCGACTACATCGCCACTTTCGGATCAGGAGCAGATTGCCGTTGAATTACTGAGTAAACGCTGGGGTGTCGCGCTCAGTCATGATCAGGTCACAATGTATCTTGACAACTTTCGACAGAAACAAACTACTCTTGACGAGATACCGGACATCTTGGAGATGAGTCCTGAGAAACGAGCTGCACTCTTATGTCATCTCAATCTGAGCGAAGGGGGAAACACTTTGGAAGAATTGTCTCAGCAACATATCATCGGCATATACGGGCAAATCGTATTTGGATACGACCTTATCGAGGACTTTGAAACCTATTGGAGATATGAACCGACGATAGAGAAAATATTGGAATTGTCGTATGTGTTTACCCCGAGG
>NZ_BBJP01000071.1 GCF_000739595.1 Halorubrum halophilum
TCAGACGGGGCTAAACACGTACGAATCCTCAACGGGTTCAAGAACACCCAGTACCAGAAGGAGATCCAAATGCGTATACACGGATTGGCGACTGACGCCTGCTTTGTTGGCGAGTTCTGTCTTCGTGAATTCGGATCCGGGTAGTGCATCCAGCAGTGTATCAAGAATATAGCCGACGCTTTCATTCTGCACGAGAATCCGCCATCCACTGGGGTATTCGTCGCGTATTTCGTCTATTGAGAGATCCTCAACGGGGTCAGCGGGTGATTTCTGGCTTGACATAGTGTGTTCCAGGCGAAGGGTACTCTGGTAATTCTGTATTGACCCAAACGCGTGTTAAACCCATTGGGCATGGGCGTCATCTTGGTTTTAATATTATAAATGTCAGCGGTACAGAAAAAACCCGTAATGTCGGATGCTGCGGCGAAGTTTGTCTGGAAATTGACTCACCGTCACTCATAGGGGTCACCTATCCAAGCTAAACAACTGATTCGCTTAGTAGCGGGAACAGATGACCACGACGAACTCGCCCGCGTTCTCAAAACCGAAGTGCTGGAACTCCCATTCGTCGTGCAATCTCCAGATGGGATCTACATTCCAAACGGTCAAGACGCCTATGTCAAGGCGGCTAATTGGTTGCGAAAACAGACGGATTTCGCCGATCTCACCATTAAGGCGACGTTGTCACGGCTGCCAAACGACTGGCCAAACGACGAGTGAATGGAGATGGTGTAGCTTCTGTTGTAACTATACTATGGCTCACTTCTACCCTCTATAACACGAGAGATTATTGACGCTGTGTCGTCATCAAGACGTTCCGGATTTACAACCAAGTTGTATATCCAGTTCGTGGAACAATTTTGCTCAATACGGGTCTTATACAGAAGTTCACCATAAGGAGTTAGTGACCACTCTGCATCTGGATCTTCTCGCGTCACCGGACGATTCACTTCACTGGAATCCTTGTAAGAAAGTCGTCCAAGAACATGCGTCCTGCTATGTCGAGTGGCTTTTATTTCGTCAAAATCTTCAACATGCGTTTTGCCATTCTCTCCCAAGGAGCAGACAATTGAATCGAAGTCAACACTCCAAAGCTCACGGCTCTGGATGTGAAACACGTCTTCTCTCAGATCTTTAGCCAGGCGATCAATACTTCGGAGCCGGGTTTGATTTGCGAGCCTGGACACAATAGACTCGAAACCGGTTCGGTGAGCGTCTTCTGAAGTCGGGCTCTCACTCGGGGGGTCAGGATGCTCAGTTGGGTTAGGATCAGTTGATGAGGACAAGTCCGTGTAATCAAGTTCGACGGAAGTCTCGTCGACAATCTGGTCCCGTGTATACTCCTGTTGCTCCGTTGGAGTGGGATCTGTTGATGAGGACATTTGCATATTCTCAAGGTGAGCGAGAGTCTCGTCGTCAATCCCGTGCCGCGTGTATTCCTGTAAAACAGCGTCAACTAGGGGTGGCGCGGGAGCAAATCCTTGTTCACGTAGTATCTCACGGATTTCGTTTCGCTCTTCTTGGAAACCATCATCTTCGTGGGCCTCTGTACCGGCAGATACCAAGCGCGTCTCATAGTAGTCTTCCAACTCCCCGAATAACTCAACCAGATTCTTCGCTTCCCGTTCCCAGTCCCGATCAGATTCCCCAACGATCCCGATAATAAATCCCCAAACGAGCTCTGCCGGCACATCTTCGTCATGAAGCAAACGGATTATACTACCGACCTCGAAGCCGAAATCTAATTCTGGGTCTGATCGCTGGTCGGCTGTTCGGGCAATCGGTGACTCTCGAACAATCTGTGAGCGACCCGAAATTGAAAGAAGACTGTCCCAGATTTCATCCTCATTATCTTCCAGATAGCCACCGTGGTACAGTAGCGATATGTCGTCAATCAATTGCTGAACCCGATCGGGGAGCTTTTTCGCTTTAGTACCAACTCGATCTTCCGTCCTGGAGATAGTGTACGTGCCCGGATCACCAGTCAGGAGAAATTGTTGTTCGATCTCGCTCAAACTTCGTTGCTCATCAGGATCTACCTCATTCGTATCCCAGAGAGGGGCATCCATGAGAGAAGTATATAAAGAACATAGAAAAAGTAGTTTTGGGGCTCACTCGAATCAGCCTGTAAGAGGCTAGATGTGCGTGTATGCGACGTACAACAGTTCGTCAGCAGCAGCGCACGATAAACACGCACCCGTTGGACGGTGATTGCTCATGTCGGTAGACGACGACCTCTCAAGCGAGATCCAACGCGTCCTGCACGAATACGGTGACTCGTTGGACCCACTCTCGTTCGACGAAGCGGTCGACCTATTCCTGAAAAATAATGAATCGGAGCTCAAGCCTAGCACGCTCGGTGAGTATGAAGACGAATTAATTCGGTTCACGGATTACTGCGAGCGGAATGGTGTTGAGGATACATCGGATCTTGCAGGCCGAATATTCCTGGAGTTCAAAATCTGGCGGCGCAACGAAGGACACGACGAGGATGAACCACTCAAGAACAAAACTATGCGGGATGAGATGTACCTGTTGCGGAGCTTCACCCGATTCTTGGCATCGATCGACGCGGTGAGGCCCGGCCTGTACAGGAAAATAGAGATCCCCTCGTTGGACCCTGGCGATGGAAAACGCGATATTGATTTCGCTGCCGAACGATTAGAAACGATTCTCGATCACCTCGAAAAGTACGAATACGCAACCCGTGAACACGCTGTCTGGGTACTCTTCGCTGCGACTGGGCGGCGTCCCAGTGACCTCAGATCTCTTGATTGTGAGGACGTATCTCTCGATAAAGAGAACCCGCACATTGACTTCCAGCATCGAGAGGGAGAAACACGCCTCAAAAACGGGAAAAATAGCGAGAACTCAGTCAGTATCAGTGACACTGCTGCTGAGGTACTCGGTGATTATATCGATGTGCACCGGATCGATATTGTCGAAGATGATCGTGAGCCTCTGCTAACAAGCACCTACGGTCGCCTATCGACGGGTACAATTCGGAAATATGTCTACAAGTGGAGTCGTCCGTGTATGATTGGGCAGGACTGTCCCGACGGCCGTGACGAGAATTCCTGCGAAGCTATGGAGTCGATTGACCAAGCTACCAAGTGCCCGTTCAGTAAACCACCTGTGGCACTCCGACACGGGTACATCTCGAACCTACGGCGAGAAGGCATCCCGCTTCACGTCATCAGTGATCGATGTGATGCCAGTGAAGACGTGATAGAAAAATACTACGAGGAAGTTGATGAGGATACGAAGCGGGAATTACGGCGGCAAGAACTCGAAAAAGCATCTGACGATCGCGGATACCTGTAGTCGCTGGTTCTCCCAAGGCGGTTCAACGGCATCTTCACTCAGTTAGATTAGTTACGCGATCGGCTTCGTATTTGTGAGAGGTACGATTAAACCATTCACAAGGGAGTTAGCCTCTATCTCTCTCCTATCGTAGATACAGAGATGTACTTAAAGGCGCGAAAAAATCTGGATTTGGAAATGTAATAAATCTGAATTTGCCAAAATTGCCAGGAACTCTTTGAATTTTTTCTTGGGCGCAATGTGTAGTCATCAGTGCGATACTGACAAGGAGTGCGCCAAGAATACCGATACGACCCGCAAAATTTCGGTTAGCGGGAAAGGCACCACCGGGGTTTGGAGCGAGGTTGATTTTTCCAACCCAACGTCCGACGCATACCCGCCTGCATGGCTCGAACGTGAGCAATGGATGGGTCACCGCGATAAGCTCCCATTCGCACCCTGGGGTGTCCGTGATCACCCCGATGCTGCCCCCGACAAAGATGCCCGGTACAAGTGGAGCCTGTCTGAGAACTATGTTGACGGTGAGAAGGTTGCGATGGCTGAGCATGACCAGCGCCTCGACGGTCGCGTCTTCCTACAGCAGGAAGACGACCCCTTCGCATTCGTCGACGGTGACGATGTCCGTGACCCTGAAACCGGTGAGGTTCACCCAGCCTTCGTAGCGATCCTCGAACATCTTGGTCTCACCTACGCGGACGTATCGATCTCAGGCACGGGCATCCACGCGCCATACATAGCGCCTGACGGACTCCCACTCGACGGTACGACCCAGGCATCTTTTCCTCTAGATTCTGAGCCTTGGGGGACGAACGAAGAGCTCCCGTCCATCGAAATTTACGCTGGTACACACGTCTGCGTAGCTACCGGTGACCACGTACGTGGGACACCAACTGACATCTGTGAGTGGAACGCTGACGCGCTCCGATCGATCTTGGAAGCTAACGGCTACGGCGACGCGCCCAAGGTACAGCACGATACTGACCGCGACCGTGCTGATCTTGACGACTACGTACCCGATGCCACGACCGCTGACGAAATGACCGAAGATGCCCGGGACGTGCTAGCTGCTGTCGACCAGCTCCGGCCACAGGATCTTTCTCTTAGGACTCGTCAGGTCGGCACCGACTCAACCGGGTGGGAAACCTGGGATCCCAGTACGTACCGGCACTCCAGCGGCAAGGACTCACTCCACACTCCCGACCGCGAGATATTCTATGACCAGAAGAAAGGCGAAACATTCGGCGTTCTCAAGCTATTCGCGCTTGAGCAAGGTATCCTGTCACGCCCCGGTGAACGCCTCGCCGGCAAGAAGTGGTGGGAAGCCATCAAGAAAGCCCGTGAAGCCGGTGCACCGATTCCCACGTATATCGGTGAACAAGAACCGATCGGAGTACTACCGCCTGCTGAACGAGATCTCAAAACCGCGGCCAGCGGATGGGATTGGAAACACGCTACCCAGCAGGACGACAAGACACTCACCATCCCCGAAGCACGTGAACGTACGACCAACGCAATCGCTGAGGCATACACAGAGCACGATCAGATGCTGGTTGAAGCGCTGCCCACGATGGGGAAATCCTACGGCGCTGTGAAAGCCGCTGCTGAGACTGGACAGCAAGTCACGATTCTCACTGGCCGCGGGCATAACGAGCAATACGAGCAGTTCAGAGAGTGGTGCGACGAGTTCGGCTTGGATTACTATACGCTCCCGAGTTTCACTCGCCACTGTGATACTGCCAACGGCACGCACGGTGAGGACTTAGCCAACACTGTTCGTAACTGGTATCAGCGCGGTGCAACCCCGAAAAAGATCCACAAGACCGCCGAATATGTCCTTGACCATCCACTCCCCTGCCAAGATGACGACGCTCGGACCTGCCCATATACCAGCAGATGGGACTTCGACCCGGACGAATTCGATGTCCTCATCGGCCACTACTCACACGCATATAAACCGAAAGTAACCGTCGGACGAGCCGTTGTCTTCGACGAGTTCCCCGATATATACGAAACAATTCTTGACTCCGAACTTCAGGGCGCTATCTCCTACTGGCTCGACATCACGCCTGACGTTCCCTTCGACGACTACACTGATCTCATCGAAAACCGCGATGATCAAGAGCGACGAGGGCAGGCACTCCTCTGGTTCAAGCACAACAGCGTCGAATCGGACGAGATGCACGTATTCGATGACGGGAAGGCACACGCTGCTGCTCCAATCGCAGTATACACACTTCTCGATAGCGAGGATCTCGGCAACGGCTTTGAGTATACCGAAATCGACGATGTTGGGATTGGGGTTCACAATCGAGAAGCTGGTGCAGTCTCAATCCTACACGCGCCCGCTCTCAACTACGCCAGTAGCGTCGTCGCCCTTGATGGCACCCCGACGAAGCGGATGTGGGAACTCGCAGTCGGCGAACGACTCACGCATCGGCCAGTACTCGAAGACGAAGAGCGTCCAGAGTACATCCGTGACGCCCTCAACCTCAACCTCGTCCGGACTACCGAGTACGTCAAACCCTACAACCCTAATCCTGGATCTGCTGCCGATCGTATTGCTGTAGAAAAAGATGCTGCACTGCTCGACGCAGTCGTCGAGAAACACGGGCAACGCCCGGCACTGATCACGACCACAACCGCACTCAACGAATACGACGAAGCAGGTCTGATTGATCTGGACCGTAGCGCTCCAACCGGCGACCGCGTTATCGACGGCCCTGTGGACTGCGTCAAATGGTACGGCGATGTCCTCGGCAGTAACGAATTCGACGACACACGCCTCGGCGTCGTAATCGGTTCCAACCACTACGGTGACGGGTTCATCAAGAAGTGGGGTGCGTACGCTGGACAGGCCGTCGAACGGAACGGCGAGAAGGGTAGCGATCTCTCCTACGGTCAGTTCGGCGATAAGGTTCTCCTGCATATGCGTGAACACGATACGCTCCAAGCAGCGATGCGTTTCGGCCGTGACGGCAACGGCGCTGTCGTCTACGTCCACACGGACACACTCCCCGAGTGGGTACCACTCGCCGGTGAAGGGCGGATCGTCAAGACGTGGAGCGACGGAATGCAAGCCGTCGTGCGAGCACTCGAAGAGCTCCGCGAAGCGACCACAGCCGCAATTGTTGATCACCCGTGTGTTGACCTCTCACGGCAACAGGTGTTCAACCACCTCGAAACGCTGCGTGAACGAGGCATCCTTGACCGCGAACAGGACGATGAGGATGGCCGTCGAGTGGTGTGGCGCGACGACGGCCTGCATCGCCTCAGCGATCACGGCGACGTAGACCTCGACCCTGTCGAACTGGAAGAACTTGACGACGATGAGGATCTTCGTCAACTGGCACGTAATAGTATCTATACGTGGGAGTTTACGAACCAAGACGAGAACAAGTTGAGCCCTCACGGCCAGTCTGGGGACTCACCAGTAGCTGGGGATGGTTACGGTGAAATCAGAGGATAGCGCCCCCTGACACAGGGTGAATTATCCCCCTCTTCGGTAATCCCAATTCGGTGATACCGTACTTACCCCTGCTCCGGGAAATAATATCCATTAATTACAGAGAATATTTTCTTTATAGTCGGCGGATTCATTTGGATCCACGCTGTATGCTCAAGCAACGATGTCCTCGGAGCCCACCCCCACGACGCCTGATCCTGATGAGGATGATTTAGTGCGGTACGTGGATGACCAGTTGTTTAGCGGGAGTATGGGAACGCTCACGGATCACGTCACACGGAAAGCAGCACTGGGGAATGGGCGACGGTACGCGATCCTGTATTACCTGTGGGATCGTGAGGAAGTCGCCCGGAAGGAACTCGCTGAGGTCATCGACGATCCTGGATTTGATCTCACCCACCACCTCGGAGAACTCGTTGATGCTGGTCTGATCACCCGTGTTGGAACTCCAGAGGATACAGATGGCCGGCAAACCTTCTACCAGATCACACATATCGGCCAGCAGGAGATCACGTCTGATGTCCAGAATATTACTGGCTCTGGACCGTAGTGACTGTTTCCGCTGTCCCTGTCGAGACTGATAGAGTTTGACGGCGAGGCGAATCTTCGTCAACTGGCACGTATTAGTATCTATACGTGGGAGTTTACGAACCGGCCTGCTCTGGCGTCGGAGTTATTCGCTCGGGCTCTTACCGAAAACAATGAAGTAGGATAACTTATCTGGGACTTGCCATAACCGGTCGTTATGAATACACAGCGCGTATTCAGTATCGGCTTTCTTTGTTCAGAGATACTCAATTTAGTATAAATAGAGATTCTGACTCCTGTCGATGACAGGAGAATTGACAGTCTTCACCTCACCGCAGATTAGAAAGCCCCAGCGATCGTTATGCCGTCCTACTGTGCGCCAACCTCGGCTAAACCATCAGCGAGTTTTTGACGGAGCTCATCGTTCATTTCGTCACCTTGGACCCCGTGGTGGATTTCTTTATGACAACTGGGGCATAGTGCAACAACCTTATCGGGGCTATCCTCGCCGCCTTCACCGAGTTCATCTATATGGTGGACTTCCAAATAGGGTTCACCTTCTGGTGTTTCGAATGGTGCTTGGTCCCCACAGTACTCGCACTTCCCATCCGCACGTGCCTTCGCATACTGCTTGATGGATTCAGATCGTTGATAAGCAGAACCAGGAGTTGCCGAGGTATCTCGTGCTGGGTTTTCGGTGGCGACTCTTTCGGCTTTTCTCCGCAGATCTGTGAGGCCTTTATTTGAATCTGGTTGATTAATGACGGGCTCTGACTCCCGCTTTTCGGCAGATTCACCAGTCGAAGCTACTTTTTCATGTTCCCCGGAAGTACTTCTCTCTGGTCGGAATATCACATCATCGTTGAATCTATTATGTATATTGTAGAAAAATTCTATTTCTTCCTGAGTGATTTGATTACAAAGTCTGGATCTAAAATCTTCTGTGTAGACGGACTGATCGCAACAGACTGCGTAGTCTCGGCCTTGATCAAACATCCTGACTCGAATCTTTTCTCCGGGGGTGAGCGAGCACCGTCCGATATTGATGTTGTTCTTGTTCTCTATCGTCTCGACAACAAAATCGCCGTTGCCTTCATCATCCGGTTCTACGGTATAGACATCACCGACACATGGCTGAATAAGGTCTAATAATATTGAGGACGGTGGTGCTGCCCTACTATTCTTCGTCCCGCCTCTCTTGCGAACCCAGTCATAATATGATCTTCCGAAGCTGTCCTTTCCCCAAACATCTGTATCGAGTACTATTGCGAATCCACTGGCTGGTATATTCTCATGCTCCATTGGGCTATCTGCTAAATTATACGCGAATACTTCTCGATCTACCGCGTCTTGAGTTATTGGTCCGACTGCGTATCTTGTGCCGTCATTACTGTCCAACAGAATACCTTCTCCCGAATCTCGATCCTTGTCAATAATTTCGCCCTGAAAGAACCCAGAGGTACCTTTGAATCTGGTCACATAATTTGGATCGTCCACAGAACCAGAGAGGCACATAGCATATTTTGCCGAAAACGGTCTGACTTCCACAGTCTCGTCTTGAGAGAAGTCCGTTGGACCGACATTATAGAACTTCTGCACAACATCGATGAAACAATTATCGGACTCAAGAAAAGTTTTCACAGGTCTGCTCTCATCCCTATCGCCGACTACTTTCACAAGAGTATCGCCATCAGGTGTAGTGGTCGCCACTTCGGCTTTGAACGGGTCCCCCGGGAATGGTATATCCATATCAAATAGTAACGATGATATGCTCAAAGAAGTTTCCTCGGCGGCGTGGCTCTGCTGAACTAATCCTCTATATTCATCACCGCAAACTCTCTCGTATCAGCTTTCAGGTAGCTGTTTCACCAAGGCAAGAGCCTCGCTTGAACTACGATCGGTTACTGTGAGTCGCAAAGCTGTGACCAAGCTACTCACCCAAAGTAATCGTCAGCAATACTCGATAAGGAGTCATCTGGGTGTGACTGTGGTCTGGTTTCATTTGATCCGATCTTACGGACGACTTCACGTATTCGCTCAATATCGGCATCGTCGATTTGGGTGATGTTGAACCCCTCTTGACCACAGTACTGCATCTTCTCAGAAAGTCGCCCAGCCTCAACCTCGGACTGTATGTCCCCGTAGGATACCTTCGGGACTATTTCCTTAACCGCTGAAAAAGTAAGCCGGGCCCCGTCCGTGTCGTCGAGAGATACATCCTCAACAGTCAAGATGTGGCTGAGGCACGCGCCGTGTTCGTCCACGCTACTAGTACAGTAGAGCAGGATTTGATCACCTGGCTCGATGGATACCCACGCTTTCCGACGGCCGAATCCGTCCCGCTTCCAGTATGGACTGGCATTGAAGTATTCGCCGTGTTTGAGCGGTTCGTCACAGAAACGAGGACCTTGCGCGCCTGCTATGTACTCCGGTTGTGCCTTCTCCTCAATAGCATGGCCGCTGACTTGGATCAAGAAGGCCGACATACTATTTGGCGTATACGTCGAACCTCTTTACTGAAATAGACATCCCAAGATACGCAACTATCGGTCACCTCTGCCGAGTGATTCGACTTGATACTCGAAATGTATCCTGATTCCACGGGTAACCCGGACTCGCAGGGTCTGTGTGAGTCACCGTTGGCTATGGGATTCACTCGGACTTCTCTGCAGATTGCGTGAGGAACTGCGACAACTCCGTCTCATAGGGATTCACCGGCGGCTCCGCCCCGTAGTCCGTCAACTCTCGGTAAATGGGCGATGGAACCCAGAGTTCTGTTCCAGCCTGTTCAGCCGCGTCCTTGAGCGATTTGACGTGTGGACTCGAAGATTGCCCCAGACTGCGAAAAACCACCGTATCTACGATATTTGCCGTGTACATTCACTGCTGGTCAGTCAATTCCGTCAGTAGGTCGTCGTCTTCGCCCACCACGTCAGCTGGCGTGTACGTAGTTGGACTGGAGTCGGCATCACCGAGGTCGTGGATTGCATAGAGCGCTTCCAGAAGATCGTATGTGGTTCCGTGTGAGAGGTTAGTGAGGCTAACGATTTGCCGGACAGTGATGTCGCCCTCGCTATGGGATTTAATGAGATCGTGAGCGAGGGCGAAGGTCACGAGTCCGTGGTCGTCGCGCACCCGGGCGATGATCGGATATTCGTCAGCGTGTGCGACGACTGCGACGAGTTCAGGAGTGATCGACACTTCAACGCCTCGAATTGTGAGTTGTAACTCGAAGTCCTCAGCTTCGTACGGGCTGGGACTGGTCCCATCTCCTATCTCACTGATGAGGCCCGCCTGTTCTAATCTGTGTAGGTACTCGTAGACCGTCTTTTTCGAGACATCTGCCGTCTCGACGAGATCGGGCGCAGTAATCCCTGGTGAGCGACGAATCGCTGTATAGAGGCCAGCGAGAGCCGAATTTGTGAGTAGCTCCGTAAAGGTCGGGACGCCAGTAATCGGCTGTATGCCGTCGCCTACATTCCGCACGTGCTCTGTCTCGTAGCTCATTGTGTAGAGTTACGTAACTCGAAACCATAAGCGTTTGTCTTGGATAATTACTCCTCACGGAATCGATACCCCCACTCGCGGAGTTCATCAGCAACATCATCGAGATGGTCAGCCCCAACTCGAACCAAAGCCTCTCGAAGATCAATAAGAGAGACATCGGCCCCAAGCTCCTGTTCAACGGCTCGTAAGGCATCTTTCTCAGTTGCTTGTGTCTCCTCGCGTAGAAAGTACTGAGTTGCTTTCCGCTCACTTTTGACGCTCGATCGGTCGAAAATATAGGGTAGATCTTCCACACTCTCTTCCGTTGAAGTCGGCTGTAGTTCTTGATCAGGCGAAGAGTCAGTACCCACGTTCGATTGCGAGGACGAACCGGCTGTCCCATCCACATCTTCATTCGGGTCTTCGGATTCTTTTGATGACTCTCCGTCGTCGTCGGTATCAGTAGCAAACGGGTCACTGCCTGCTCCTGATTTCATTCCATCCGTCATTGATCTCCCACCTCTTCGATGTGTGCTGCAAGGTCACGTAGTTTATCTAATGTCTCGACCTCGTAGTCGCGCCGCCCAGATCGGTGATAACCGACGTAGTAAAACGCAGTACATTGTTGATCCCAGCACCCCTCAAAGAGAGAGGACCGATCACGTAGCGCGACAGGTGCGTCGTACCCGAGGTCCTGAATCTCGGCAAGATACTGTTCTTGGTTGGATGTGCTACCAATCCCATTCGGAACAACTGCAAGAATGCCTACGTTGAAACCGAGCGTATCTTCAAGATTCACTACCATATCCTCAAGGCCCTCAACTGATTGTATCCCTTTCCCTGTTGGTTCCACAGGAAGTACCAACGAGCGTGTTGCTGACACAGCGTTATACAACTGGGGTCCAGCTGTTGCCGGTGGATCTACAATAACCGTATCGTACTTGTCCGGGATACCGGCAGCAGAAAGGACTTGCCGTAGTTGATCGTTCGGAGCAAACTCCTCATCGAGATCCTCGGCTATTTCCTGCGCCTTCGTTAGCAGTTGTGGCAAGTTCTCAAGCATATCGTGTGATGGGATAACATCGAAGTCATACGGAGTGTCTTGGATTAGATCACTGAACGCACCTTTCGGGCGATCAATGAGGTGCCGAGCGATATTATCAGCCTCACCATCATCACGGGATGCTGGGATGCCAAGCAGGTACGTCAGCGATCCCTGCTGTGGATCCAAGTCGATAACCAGTACATCTCGTCCTTGTTGGGTATGGGCGTCAGCCAGGTTCGCCGTGAGGGTCGTCTTCCCGACTCCCCCCGCCTCGGAGTACGTAGTGTACGTGAGCATAGACACGAATAAGACTCAGACACTTTTAAAAGTTAGACTAACAAGTTATACTGAATAGTTAGACTAACGAGTTATACTTACTAGCAGTATGTATCAGTGGGACTAAAGAATCCTGAAATAATGCTGTACTCGGTGAACTACTTTGCCCCACTACAGTTCTTGTCCTTACGCGGACTACGATCTCGTTAGACTTGATGTGGTTCTGCGACGCCGCTTCTCTCCTAATAAGAAAATTCACCTATCATATTATACAAAATATGCGTGACCTTTTCTCAATTTATTCTCATACAATTCTAATGCGATTTACAACGATCGGTGCTGTACAGCGATTTCATACTTTGCATATGCTATTTACAATATCGGCCGAATTCTGCCGTCTCTTGATTTTCAGAATTTCGTATGCTATTTACAACGAGGGGATCTCCACATCTTATCAACACCCGACTAGGTTGACTTTCTAACTATTATCGCAGGTTGATTGGTCACGATCGTGATTGTTGGTGAAATTCCATTCACTTCTATGAATCTTCAGGAATTCATACTGTTTTTGTGGTGAAATCGAATCATCGTGCTCTCTAGCGATTTTCGTGAATCCACACTGTATTTATAACGAGCCTTTAGCACAGATCAAACGAGTTATTGGCCACTGCTGAAAATCCGGCAGTTCCCAGACATTTATCTCTATGCAATCTAGCGGTTTTGTGCTTTCCTCATCGAATTTATTGTGAATCCATAGGATCTTTCGCTCTTCCCCGTCATCCAGTAGTTGGATAGCGGCTTGCTGCCAGACCGATTTCGTAGCAGTCTCATGAATGGTCTCTCAATGGTGAACCAAGTGTGTCGCTGGGGATTATAGGTTATGATTTT
>NZ_BBJP01000070.1 GCF_000739595.1 Halorubrum halophilum
TGGATAGTGTAGGTTGGGAAGGCTCATCTCCCGCGACGCGAGCCTTGATCAGCAGGTGAGCGCACTCTGTATCTCCAGCTCTGACCGTGGCTTCCTCCAACAAATTGTCTCCACGCACCCGCCCATGGAGAAGCGTATCCAGCGGCTCCGCTCGTAGATGCCCGGGGTCCGCGAACTCCTCGCAGGGCTGTGTTGAATCGCTGTAAGGCGTAGAGATTCACTGTTTGACGAAGCGCTTGATGTTATAGACGACACACATCAGCGCGATTTCGCGGAACTCACGAAACCATGACCGCGCTCGCACGGCGAAGCCGAGCGAGCGCTTCACAGCCGAGTTCACAGTTTCAGTCATAGAGCGCTGATTGTAGCGGTTATCGTCGATTCTGGCGTTGTGTGCGTGGTCGTACGGAGCGAAGATGCGGTGCTTGATCAGCGGTCTGATCCCGAGCTCGCGTAATCCTTCACGAAGCGATTGCTTGTCATATCCTTTATCGGCCGCGAGAGACCGCAGATCGCCCGCGTTCCGGCGGGCGATCTGCTCAGCAAGATCGGCGTCACTTCCCTCCCGGTTCGTTGAGCAGTGAACGTCAAGGACGGCTTGAGACGCTGTATCGACGAGTTTCGTGACTTTGAGCTTCTGAACGCGGTAGCTGATTCGCTGGCAGTAGTGGCGGCTTGCTGGTGAGCGGTCGTAGAATGTGGCGTCGATCGCAGCGTGTTCAGAGAGATCGTGCAGCTGCGCCGACTGGCGCAGCAGCACTCGACAGACGCTCATGCTGATCCGGTCGAACGCTTTACACAACGTGGACGGCGCAGGGAGATCGGACGCGTTGAGGCCGATCTCCCCGGTTATTTGTGGCATCTCTTTGAGTAAGTCGATCGTTATGCGGTACGATGAATCGAGGTAAATCCGCAGACAGTGAAGGGAAACGAGTGCATAGTCGGCGAATCCGCCGCCACCTTCCGGGGCGGCGGATTCGCCTCCATCGCCAGTAACTCTTTGAGCAACCGGTACAACCTCCCCGATGAAGCGGGAGATTTGCGTCATAGACAACCGCATTCTCCCGCTTCAACTCCTTTGATTTAGCGGCCTACCTCGCTGCTGTATGGCGATTCAACACAGCC
>NZ_BBJP01000069.1:0-19102 GCF_000739595.1 Halorubrum halophilum
TTGATGTATAGTGATATCGCAGAATCCGCCGCCACCGTCCGGGGCGGCGGATTCGCCTCCATCGCCAGTAACTCTTTGAGCAACCGGCACAACTTCCCCAATGAAGCGGGAGATTTGTGTCATAGGCAACCGAATCTTCCCGCTTCAACTCCTTTGATTTAGTGGCCTACCTCGCTGCCGTATGGCGATTCAACACAGCCGCTTGTCGATACATCTCCCGAATCTGCTCGATGGAGAGGTCGCGTATATGCTCCCGATGGGCGTGACCGAGCGGTGTCCGCTCCCGATTAGATTCGTGAACGAAGCTCCGAGCGCCCTCATTGACGGCAAGGGTCTCTCGAAGTCCGAGATAGGTCTGGAGATCCCAGTAGGCGTTCTCGTGGATCTCACAGCCCTCGCCACGGTTCAATGAGAACGCTGGGAATGCAACCCGGCTCACTTGCTCAGTGACCGCCTCTGCCTGCTCTAATAGGGTCTGGTCAGATGGGTCCGATTCCGTATTCTCGTCACGGTGTCTGCGGTTCTGTCGGTCTGGCTTTCGCGGGACTGTGACGCCCGCGTTTTGGGCTTTGATGAGGATGGTCCGTGCTGCCGTCTCGACGGTATCCTGGAGTTCAGCAGTGAACCGATGGTGCCAGCTCCGCCACAGGGTTGACTGATCGGGAACCGACTCCAGGCCAAGTTGATCACAGAGATCGGGATGCTTGGTGAGGTATTCGACGAGGGCGGTCTCGTGGCTCCAGCCATGGCATTCTTTCAGCAGGAACAGGCGAAACAGTGTCTCCATCTCGTAGCTTGTTGAGCCTGCATATCGGTCGTGGACATCGAATTGGACGTATGCCAGCGGCATTGCGTGGACGAATGGATCAACGCCCTCGTGATCATCATGCTGGAACCATGTCTCGGCAACAAGGCGAATATCCGATTCCAGCGCTGGGAGGGACGTGCGATCGAATAGCGGGCTCGACTCGTACGTGGGCCAGTCGATATAGGACCGCTGGGCAATCTGTCGGAAGACGGTGCGGCGAGACTCACGTGTCAGGGCCACGGCGGGATGGTGGCAACGACACACTCAAGTATTCGTCCAACTGCTTGATCCACACAAGATATTTCCCATTTCAGAGAGCAATCCTTAATATGGCGACCTCCACACGAACGCCCGACACTCGGACATTATCGGGTATACTCATCGGACTAACCGTTCTCGGTATTGCCCTCTTAGTCGCAAATATGCCGAGTTCCCCACTTCGGAGTGGGAACCTTGAGTTATTTGCTATCTTTGCGCTCCCGCTAGTTATCTCACTGGTTGCGTATATTCGATTCGCTGAACCAGTTGTCTGGTGGGAGGTTTCCCTATTAGGCGTCTGGGGAGCGCTGGGTATCGCCCTTACAACCTTTGTCGGATTTCTGGCGACGATGGGGACGCCCGGCGGCTATCCGGGGGCCGGAGCTGAGCTCATCCGAAATATCACTCTGTTCTTCGCGGGAACGCTTGGACTCAGCATCCCCTATGGTCTCGCTGGAAAGTTCCGTCAGGAACACCCTCGACGAACGGTCGTGAGCGCCCTACTCGGTTCCGTTCTCCTATTCATCCTCTTTAACGTTGTCGCAGTTGCGGTATAAGCATACACACTGAGCGGGGAATCCCTTCTGAGGAAGTGGAAACAACTGTCGGAGAAGGTTCGATCGCACGTAGAATTCCAATTGTGCTCGGATGACAGAGTCACTGAACTCGAAAGGTCACCGATAGTCCGTAATGTTTCGATACGGAACGTAATATCCGATTTCATCAATCCAGGTCGAAAGCCATTCGTTCGCAGTTTCCTCACTAATCCGTCCAGCATCAATGGCGGCTAGGAGGACGCCGACCGAACCGACAACGGTCACGCCCTGTTCTTTCGCGAATGCTCGTGCGTCGCCGTCGTCCGTCAGTAACCGACCATCGTGTGCGTCAGCAAGTGCAAACGCCTGTGCTTCTCCGGGATCAAGATGGTCGCTGACGACTGCTTCACGGTTTGCAACAGTGTCCGAAACTGTCGCGACTGGAATCTCCGCATTGAGTACGTCCAGCGCTGACTGGAGGTAGGAATGGTCATCGACACCATTGTGGAGTTCTTCGCGAACGACCGGCACCGTACAGATTCCAGAGAGTCTAGCCACCACCCACAACTGGTCGACGTAGGCAAAATTCGAGAGGACAGTCGTATTGAGAACGCTTGGGTCCGTTGGAATATCGGCAGTCGTCATCGCGAGTCCGTTGTCTCATTATCAGCAGGCTCATCATCGAATTCGAGTTCCGTCGCTGCCTCCGCTTCGTAGGCCGCATCCTCCTCATCCACGAGCCCGAGCCGGAGTTCCACACCGTGTTCACGGAGAATATCCCGCATCGTCCAACGGTCGACATCAGCGAGTCTCGCAGCATCACCGAGCGTAATTCGTTCGCGTTCGTAGAGGGCGACTGCAGCAGCGATGCGTTCGTTTTCGTGGTCCTCGAAGTATTCACGCACGAATTCACGCAACGCATCGCTCTTCCCCCCGAACACCCCAGCCTCGACAGCACCCTCGATGAGAAGGTCGAGATCGTCTGGATAGGAGCCGGTGATTCGTGCCATCGTTCTATCTCAAACTACGACTTCATACTATTTATGAACTGCGCCAGAATTCCATATGCATTGAGACGACCCGTCTCAACTGCTGCCTGGATACAGTAGGTATAGCTACTACAGATGTGCTTTAGCAATTACGTCCTAGAACGCGGATCTTAGTTCATACTACATACTCCATAAAACGTCGATCCCTTCAAACTGACCACGATAGACGTAGCTCAGTCTGAAGATCAGGTAGATCAGATGTGGTACCTGCTCTCCAAGAGATTGTGGGGTCAAAATATGTTGTCCTCCTTCAGAGTCACAAATGTCTGTACCAGATATCTGTAACGGGAATCTGTATCCGTAAATTAGGTGGCCTTCCAAAATCAAGACCACCATTCCCACGTATCGATGTCCACATACTCAATCCCAGATATAATTCTGTAGTATCTGTCTGTAACAGATGTCTGTTACAGAGTTCAGCTGAGACCACTTCCTACTACACTCCGTACAAAATCCACCTAATATCTGTTATAGGCATCTGCAACTATTATCTGTAATAGATATCTGTAACAGATCACTACTACAGACATATTCATCGATCGAGCATCCGCAATGTAGCTTCCAATTCTAGACAAACTATCCAGAATGAAATTACAGATAACTACTACAGATAATCTTCAATCACTACTTACCTCTCTATGATCACGACATAGAAGCGGTATCCTACGGTATCAGCTCTACTAGCCATGAACTACAGAAGAAAATTACAGACATCTATTACAGATTTCACTCACAGATTACTGCCCCGATCGTCTGACACAGATATATGTAACAGGCGTGTGAATGAGCAGGTGTATGATAACGACCGTCATCTACGCTGAGTCCGGGGGGACGTACAAAACGACCATGACGGCGAATCTCGCAGTCGCGCTCAAGCGGATGGAGCTTGACGTCCTCGTGATCGACTTAGACCCACAGACAGGCAACCTCACCTCACTCTTCGACGTTGGAGAGAATCGGGGGAACCCGGATGCAGACAATCTCGTAAAGCACATTCTGGAAATGCCTGATGGCGATTTCGACGATCTCATCGAGACCTCCGAGGAGGGCGTCGACGTCATTCCGAGCCACGACATGCTCGGAGACTTCACCTCCAATCTTGAGCAGAAGATCTCCTACGAAACGGGGATGAAGGGGATCTCTCGGGAGGAGTACCCCCGCTTCGAACTCCTATACAATCTTCTCTGGGAGCGAGAGCAGTTGAACGAAAAGTACGACGCGGTCCTCATCGACCCTAACGCACGCGCTGAAGACCTCCTCTACAATGCTATCTACGCGCTTCGGACACTGGTGGCGCCTGTTAAGCCAGCTGGAAAGGGGAGTCTCAGCCTCGACGGCCTCGAGGAGATGGTCGGAAATATGGAGACTGCGCTGGACATCGAAATCGGGCTTTCGTGTGTGGTTCCGTCCGGAGTCGGGCAGACAAACGCCCACAAGCAGTATCGCGATCAGTTCGAAAATACGGACGCCTTCGCAACCCCAGTCTCGATCGGATCACGAGAGAGTCTGATGGACGCCATGTGGGAAGCCCGTGGCTCTGCGTTCAAAGTCGTTGAAGAGCGGTGGAAGACCTACGAGGAGGATGGTGAGATGATCACGAAGAAGGGGGAACGTAGAGTGCCGGATCGTGAGCTCCAGACGTTGGAGAAGCTATGGCAGCTGGCAGGGTTCATTGCGACAGATACGTTCGACGTCGCCATCGACGATGAGCTCATCTTAGACATCGATGACTACGGGACCGAGACGATACGGTTCAATCTCACGACTGAACCGGAGGTGGCTGACTAATGGGGGGAGATTCATTCAAATCCGGATCAGGGAACCTCAACTTTGGAGACAGCGAGGAGGAAGAAACAGATGACGAACCAGAGGAAGCCGGTGATGTCGCAATCGAGGAGGCAGATGATCAGGAACCCGAGGTAGCCACCTCGACAGAAGTAGATGACCGCCAGACATCCTCAGGGGTGAATGAGGCGGACAGTACCAGCGAAGAGGGCACAACGACCACCTCGACAGCCGGTGATACCGAAGCACACCAGACAGGTGGCCATCGGTATCCGTACTTCGTTCGTCGAAATAACGTCGGGGACGAACGAGACAACCGGCTTGAACTCTTCGCTCGCGATGAAGTTGTTTCCCGCGAAGCGGAGTTTCGAAGCCAGCTCGCTTCAGAGCTTGGAGCGGATGATATCTCGAAAACTGACGCCCGTGAGTATGCGCTCCTCGCGGCGTTTGACAACGTGGAAGACGTTGCAGAACTCATGAGGGGAGACGGATACGGCGAACTCGATTAATTAAACTTAGAATCACGATGAGTCCGGAGGTGGATTCATCTCTTGGCGGTGACTAAGTACGGCCATGACTGACTCCACCGATGGGGTTTCGGCGTGGGTGGATCACACAAGCGCTCTCGACAGAGTTCGATCAATCGCCAGCACTGTGTCTGAACCACGTCCTCTCCAGTATATCGCGAATGAGGCTCAGGTCTCGGAGACAACAACATCAGAATATCTTGCGCGACTAGTCGATCTACATGTCCTTCAAAAAACCAGCCGGGAAGGAGAGGTAGTCTATTCGCCAGATCCATTGTATACACGGCTGGAAACGATTCGCGAGTTACTGACCGAACACGATCAAGAGGAGCTTGTCAAGTTGCGGTCGGCACTGCAATCTCAACTCGACGACTGGCGAGAGGAGTACGGTGTCGAATCGCCTGCCGATCTCAGGACACAAGCAGCAGAGTCAGAAACAGCAGCCCGGGCCCGGAAGATACGGAAGGATGCCCAAGACTGGGAACTCGTGGCGTATCGGCTTTCGCTAGTTGAGGAGGCGATTGAGATGGACTGGGAGCATATTCCGTAATCTGGCATGAAGTCACTTCTCCCACTGATACGGGCGTAAACTACCTGCACCACGAGACTTCACTTCTGTCGCCTGTCTGACTCACTGCCGATCGCAGGAAGATCGAACCAAACGACGGAACGTATTTGCCGGTCGCTTCCGGGCTTTCAGTATGGATCTCCGTATCGATCACGTCACGGTCGCGGGTCGGGATCTTGACCAGCTCACCAAGGCGTTCAGCGATGCTGGTCTCCCGGTTGAGTACGGTGGTCGACATTCGAACGGTGTCACGCACATGGCGATTGCGGGGTTTCGAGACGGAAGCTACATCGAACTCATCTCGACACTGGAACCAGACACCGAGTCGCCGTGGTGGGACAGTCCCATTCACGAAGACGGTGGCCCGTGCGCGTGGGCGGTCGACGTCGACGACATCGGGGCCGTTAGTGCCAATCTTCGCGACCGCGGTATTCACGTCGACGGTCCCTCGGAGTACGAGCGGACACGAGAAGACGGTATGCTCGTCGAGTGGGATCTTACATACCTTGGCAAGGGGGACCCAGGTTCGATGCTCCCGTTTCTCATCAGTGACCGAACTCCCCGCGAACGTCGGGTTCAGCCAACCGGCGATCTAGCGTCGTCGCCGATCGTCGGGGTCGACACGGTCGTACTGGGTGTTGCCGATCTTGATGCCGCAGTTCGACGGTTTGAAACGGCCTTCGATGCGAGTAATCCGACGATCAGCGAAAACGACTACTTCGACGCCAAGACCGCGTCGTTTACCGATCTTCCGGTTATACTTGTTGAGCCAAACGGCGACGGCTGGCTCGCCGATAGACTTGCAGCGTTTGGACCACGGCCCGTCGCATACCTTCTCGGTACCGAAGGACACGACGACGTTCAATTTCTCGAGATCGATGACCACACCTCGGGACCACTCGACGGTCGAAAGGTCGAGTGGCTGTCCGTGAGTGACCCAGTCGATCGTCCGTACATCGGACTCGTCGACGTTGAAGGCTGACAAAAGTGCAGATAACGGGTCACGATCCCGACGACGGATCGCGACGCCGACGGTGATATCTGGTCGAACCGCTACCCACCGAGGAACTCTTGGCGGACATCTTCGTTATCGAGGAGGGCATCACCGGCGTCCTCGTAACGGTTCTGGCCGTTCGCGAGTACGTACCCGCGGTCGCAGCGTCGCAACGCCTCTTTCGCGTTCTGTTCGACCATGAGGATCGTGGTGCCAGAGTCGTTGATCTCATCCACCCGGTCGAACATGTCGTCGACAAGGTCGGGTGCGAGCCCAGCGCTAGGCTCGTCTAAGAGCAACATGTCGGGATCGAGCATCAGCGCACATCCCATCGCAAGCATCTGCTGTTGGCCTCCTGAGAGGGAGCCAGCGTTCTCGCTTGTCCGATCGGCGAGTGCCGGGAACCGGTCGTAGACTTCGCGTTTCCGGTCTTCTGGCATTTCATCGAGCACGTACGCACCGAGCCGCAGGTTCTCCTCGACGGTCAGCGAGGGGAAGATGTTGTTCGTCTGTGGGACGTAACCGATTCGGTTGTGGGCGGCCTCCTCAGGAGACAGCCCGGAGATATCTGTCCCCTGGTACTCGATCGAACCCCCAAGACACGTCGCGATCCCAATGATCGCCTTCATAGCCGTCGATTTTCCTGCACCGTTGGGGCCGACGATTGTGACGTACTCTCCGTCGTCGACGTGGATGTCAACACCAGAGAGGACTTGGAGGTCGCCGTACCCTGCATCGAGGTCAACGATCTCGAGAAGGCTCATTTGGAATCGCCTCCGAGATAGGCCTCGATAACGCGCTCATCTTCGAGCACTACCTCAGGTTCGCCCTCGACAAGTAGCCGCCCCTGTTGGAGGACGATTAGCCGGTCAACGAGCTCGGTCAGTGTTTCGAGCTCGTGTTCGATGATGACGACCGTCATCCCGTCAGCGTTGAGATTCCGGATATGGTCGGCGATCTCGCGGGTTAGTGTCGGATTGACGCCTGCGAACGGCTCGTCGAGCAGAAGCACATCGGGATCGAGCATCAGTGTCCGTGCGAGTTCAAGCAGCTTTCGTTGACCGCCGGACAGGTTGCTACTGTACTCGTCCGCGAGGTGATCGAGATCGAACATCTCGATCAGTTCGTCGGCCCGCTTCCGGACAGTCTCTTCACGCTCTCTCATCGAACTGCTACGGAGCAGCGCGGGAAGTGTCCGTTCCCCCGGCTGGTCCGGGGCGGCGAGTCGGACGTTGTCGCGAACAGTCATTGTCTCAAGCTCACGCGTATCCTGGAAGGTTCGTACAAGTCCACGATGCGCTAGGGATTCCGGGGAATCGCTCGTCACGTCAGTTCCTTCGAGAGTGACGGTCCCGTCGTCAGGTGGGATCACTCCACTGACGCAGTTGAAGAAGGTCGATTTGCCGGCGCCGTTTGGCCCCATCACCCCGACGAGTTCACCTTCCTCGATCGACACCGAAAGCTGGTCTATCGCTCGCAGACCGCCGAACTCCTTAACGAGTCCCTCCGCAGCAAGGAGGCTCATTGGTCTACCCCCAGTTCTTGCGGGTCGCCCCAGATCCCGGCGGGACGATAGCGGATCACCGCGACGAGTATTAGCCCAACGACGATGAGTCGCATTGAGGCGAACACGTCACTGGAGACCGGCGTCACGTCCAGCGCGAACCGGGAAATGAGCCGCAGCCCCATGATGATCGCCAAGCCGGCGAGTACCGCCCGATGGTTCGCCGCACCACCGAGTAACATTCCGATCCAGACAGTGACCGTCACTTGGATCGTGAAGAAGCCGGGCGCAACCGCACCGTTGTACAGCGCGAACAGTCCGCCGGCAAGACCGGCAAGCGCGGCGCCGTAGACGAACGACTGCGTTTTGTAGGTTATCGTCGATTTTCCCACTGAGCGCGTCACGAGTTCGTCAGCTCGGATCGCCCGAAGAACGCGACCGTATGGCGCGTCGGTGAGGCGAGTAACGGCAGCCAGCGTCAAGAGAGTGATTCCCCCGAGGACGAGTAGGGTGGCGGCGAGTCGAGTGTCGCCATCGGAGACAACCGCGGCAATCGGCCGCGGCACGCCGAGGATCCCGACGTTCCCGCCGAAGATGTCCTCGAAGTTGACGAAGAGTGAGTGAAATATCTCGGCAGTTGCTAGTGTCACGATCGCGAGGAAGTCGCCGCGGAGTCGGATGGACGTGAGACTCACGGCCGCCCCGAGAATCGCTGCCGCGATCACGCCGGCCACAAGCCCCAGCGGCCAGGGGTATGCCAATGCGATCCCCGCGAAGGAGTCCTGTGCCGACAGCATCGCGGTCGCGTAGGCACCGACCGCGAAGAAGACAACGTGGCCGAAGTTGACCAGGCCTGTGTGGCCGTACTGGAGGTCGAGTCCTAGCACGAGCATGCCGTAGATCACAAACAGGATCCCGACTTCAACGAAGACGTAGAACGCACTCGGGAGCTGGACACGAAGCGGTGTCAAAGCGAACAGCGCGCCCACGAGTATACAGACAACCCCTGCGATCAGGGCTCGGTCGCCGTGTCCGGAGGGGAGACGGTCACGGACATTCATGCCTCACGCACCTCCGATCCGGCGATTCCGCTCGGTTTAACGAGCAGCACGGCGATCAGAATCACGAATGCCATCGCCGACGACAACCCCGTCATCGAAGAGGGAAGGAATGCCGTCGAGACGGCTAACACGAGGCCGATGACGTACGCACCAATGATGGCACCGTAGGGGCTTCCTGCACCGCCGAGGATGGCAGCGGAAAGTATCTGCAGGATATGGCTGTACCCGGTATCGGCGCTCACGTTCGTCTGGATAGCCATGAGTACGCCTGCAAGCCCCGCGAGAACACCGGCAAGTACCCAAACGCTGTCACGTATCAGTTGGGTGTCGATGCCGCGAACGCGCGCCAGACTTTCGTCATCGCCCATCGCTCGCATCGCGATTCCCACGTCGGTCCGAGTCAACAGAAGGTGGACCGCGGCGAAGACAATCACCGCCGAGGCGATCACGATTATGTGTTCGGAGGTGATGAAAAACCCGCCAAGAAGGTCAACGGACCCAACCGGAATCTCGGGAATCGCGTCGAACCGAAACGTCGACGTCTCCGTCTCGATGTAGCGAGCGCTCCGACCGCCGACGAGCCGGATCGCGTTCCGGAGAGCGATCCCGAGTCCGATCGATGTCAGCAACATTGGCACCGGTCCAGTCTGATTGATCGGGGTGAAAAATCCTCGAGCCAGAATGATACTGGTGATCCCCCCGCCGATCATCGCAGCGATGACCGCAACCGGAAGCGGACCGGGAAGGGCGTTGGCAGCGAGAAACCCGATAAACGCACCCAAGGTGAGGTACTCGCCGTATGCGAAGTTGATCATGTTCACGATCCCGTAGATCAGTGTGAATCCGATCGCTGCGATCGCGATGTATGACCCAGTTACCAGTCCAAAGATGAGTTCCTGAAGGAGGCCCATCGCTTTTCAGTACTCGCCTTCCGCGACGTACTCTCGGACATCTTCGGCCGTGACTTCGGTCGTCTCGACGAAGCCACCCTCTTCGGCAGTGCTGATCGTCACACTCCCGAAGACGTTCCCGTGCTCGGTGAAGTCGACAGGTGTTGCAGCGCCCTCGTATGTGATTTCCTCGCCGTTGGCGAGTGCCTCCTTCCCCTCAGCGAAGGTGCTAACAGCCGTTCCTTCGCCACGGCTGACAGGACCGAGGTTCTGCTGGATCGCTTCGGGGGTCGCCTCTCCAGCACGTTCGATCGCCAGGGCGGTTACTTGGACCGCGTCCCACGACGGTGGCGTCCAGCCATTGATCTCCGCGTCTCCTTCCTCCGTGTAGATGCCCTCGAACGTATCGTAGCTCGGGCCCGAACGTCCGGGCGATGCGACCCACGCACCGTGGAGATCGCTGCCGACTTGGTCGATCACCGCCTGCTGAGCTAAGGTGTCCGAGAGAATGGGTTGACGGCCGTAGCCGCCATCCGACCAGTCACTGAGAGCCGTGATCGCCGATTCCTGCGGCATACTGACGAGGAATGCGTCGAAGTCAGCATCGAAGAGTCGGCTGAGCGCTGACTGGTAGCTTGAACTCCCGAGCTCAACTTCGACACGTTCCGCGACGGACCCGCCGTTCTCCTCGTAGACGGAGAGGAACCCATCAACATAGCTTCGCTCACCCTCAGTGTTCCCGTTGATGATCCCAAGCGTCTCGAATTCCTCCTCGAGTGCGTAGACCGCGCTACCCGCGGTGTGTACAGTGTCACCGACAACTGTCCGCCACACCCACTCGTCATCGCTCACATCATCAGGGGTTCCTTTGTCGCCGCCTCGGGTGTCAAGGAACGTGGATCCTGGCCACGGCGTGACTACTGGTGTCTGGAGTTCCTGGAGGTAATCCCATAGCGGATTAATCTCACTGGAGAAGAGACCGACGATCGCTGCTGCGTCGTCGTTTTCGATCATTTGTGTCGTGACAGTCCGTGCTTCTTGTGGATCGACTCCAGTGTCCCGGCGAACCAGCTCTAGTTCTGCGCCGAGTGGGCCACCAGCCTCGTTAATGTGGTTGACTGCGGCATCAGCGGCCTGCGAGACGCCGGGCTGGAGGAAATCGAATGAGCCGGACAGTGCCCCTGGCTGTCCGAAGACGATCGTATCCGGTCCGCCGTTACTGCTCCCGCCGTCGCTACCCCCATCGTCGTCACCGCTCTCGCCGTCACTTCCGTCCTCACCGTCGCCGCTTTCTTCACCGCCGCCGAAGCCCACACACCCTGAGAGCCCAGCGATTCCGGCACCTCCAGTGACGGTCAAAAAGGATCGACGGTTTACACGTTCCGTGATATCGGATGACATTCCAGTATCGGGTGCTCTACAGCACTACTTAAAAAGTAGGGCTACCATGGTCGGATCGGCGGAAAAAAATAGTTGAGCGTTCGAATATCTTTCTAAAAACTCACTAACTCACATTTGAATCAATAAATATCTACACAGTCGTGTTCTTTATTCGAGTACTCCCTTACGATTCAGTTTAGTGATCGGCGAGTCGTTCCGTCGATCGTGTCACCGATCTCGTGCAGATTAATCGACAGTGACATCGGTTCCGTCCCCACCCTCGACTGCCTGCCGATAGACCATCTCGCCTGCTGCTGCGTCCAGCGTCGCCGATCCGACGCTTCCGACCACGACGACTTCATCAGACGATTCACGGACGTATCCGTCTGTGAGAGGAACGCCAAGTTCGATCAGGTCGTCTGCGTCGATGTCGCTCACAAGGAGGTCACCAGTCTCGGCGACCTCACCGGGGACATCGGCGAATATCCGCTCAGCGCGTTCAAGGACACGAGGGTCAAGCTCCTGCATCTCTGCGGTAAATGCACCGACAGCAATAACGAGGCTTCCTGCACTTAGCGCGTCGGGCGGAAAGACGGGCTCGGTCGCGGTCGTCGCGGTCACGACCACATCGGCTCCCTCCACAGCCTCTCTGGCTGTGTTGACAGCGCGTGCCGGAACTCCGTCTTCGCTCAGGTCTGCCGCACACGCCTTCCGCGAGTCACTTGGCGAGTAGATTCGGACATCCGAAAGCATCGTCACGGTCCCGATCGCTCGCGTTTGCCACCGTGCCTGTTCGCCCGCACCGACGACGCCGAGTGTAAGGCCCTCACCATCCGGATCTGGAGCCAATTCACGGACCGAAACCGCCCCGATACAGCCAGTGCGGGCATTCGTGATCGTCGTCCCAGCCATGAACGCCTTCGGGAGTCCCGTCCGGGCCTCCGTGAGTACGATCTGAGCGTTGATTGTGGGGAGGCCTCGCTCGGCGTTCCCTTCGTGAACGCCGACAAGTTTCGTTGCATAATGGTCTGCGCCGTGCACGTACGCCGGCATTGCGATTCCGGTTCCGATTGGGTCGTCGCCATCGAGCCCCGCGCCGACCGGGAAATGTGGACGGTGCGGCCGTTCGACCTCGCCGGCGGCCTGTTTGACTAGTGCGTCATCCACGACGTCAACGAGCCCCGCCAGATCGAGGTTTCGATCCACCTCTTCTGCGGAGAGTACGAGTACCATGTCGGAGGCGTCACCACCTGGTGACTTAGACTGATCGTCGGCGTGCTCGATCAGCATGCCTGTCTCTAATTGGTTTCTGTGGCTGCTTGGCACCCGATCGGTGTCGTATGTTTATGTCCTGGGGTGCGATCAAGGCACATGGACACACTCGTTGTCGGTGGGGGTGTCATCGGATTAGCAGCTGCGCACGCGTTAGCTGAGCGTGGGGTGAGTGTGACACTTGTTGAAAAGGGCTCACTTGGAAACGGGAGCACCGCTCGCTCGGCCGGTGGAATCCGGTCACAGTTCTCCTCACGTGTAAACGTCGAACTCTCGCGTATCAGCAAGGGCGTTTGGAACACATTCGAGGAGCAATTCGGAGTGGATATCGAGCTACGACAGAACGGCTACCTGTTTCTTGCTCGGAATGAGGATGTCGCCGAACAGTTCCGTGAGAATGTCGACATGCAACGTGAGCTCGGGGCGAAAAGCGAGCTACTCACACCTGCCGAGGCGACCGAACACTGTCCAGGGCTCGATCCCGGACCGTTCGTCGCGGCGACGTACAACCCCACCGACGGGATCGCCGACCCGAACCTTGCCGTCCAAGGATACGCTGAGGCCGCCCGCGAACTAGGCGTCGACATTCGGACGAAGACGGCCGTCACGGATCTCCATCGCGAGGACGACCGTGTCGTCGCCGCGGATGTTCAGGCGGTCAACGCGGAGACATCTGAACATCTGGAGGTCGATTATGTCGTCAACGCCGCAGGTGCATGGGCTCCGACGGTTGGGGCGATGGCGGGAATCGACCTCCCGATTGTACCCCGACGACGGCAGATTGCCGTGGTTGACCCGACGCCACCGGTTCCCGAGTTGGTTCCACTGACGATCGATCTCGAGCGGGGATCGTATTTCCGGCCCGAACGAGACGGAGCGGCGCTTGTCGGCGGCTACTTTGACGGAAACGACGATCCGGATCAGGACCCCGACGCCTACGACGAAGGGATGGATGTCGAGTGGGCCGCACAAGCAGTCGAGAACGCCAGCGAGTACACCGAGTACTTCGGGCTCGATACCCGGATCAAGCGTGGTTGGGCCGGTCTGTATGCGGTCACTCCCGATCACCATCCGATCGTAGAGGAGACAGTTCCCGGCTTAGTGACCGTGGCTGGTTTCTCTGGCCACGGGTTCCAGCACGCACCCGCTTCCGGTCAGATAGTCGCCGATCTTGTCGTCGACGGAGACACGGACCTCCTCGATATTTCACCGCTTTCTGGTGATCGGTTCGAACACGGCGAGACCGTCACTGAGCGAAGTGTTGCATGAGCAGCGACGTCACAACTACATCGTATCTACTAGGTATAGTTTCCGCCATTCTGTAATTGTTATCAGACCCGATGTAACTCCAGAATTAACCAACAGAATTTCTCTTCTCCGGATTTTGTTGGTTAATCTGCGAATCCAACTTCCCATATTCGCGACCGGGTTGTAGCGACCAATGTGGGAATGCTTCTGATGTACTTTCACTCGAACCCGTTCTATTGGAAGCTGATCGACGTGATTGATCGAATCGTGCGCTAATGCCGTTTCACGGCAGGTTTGATACGCTATTCAGCTGGTTGGTGTCATCGTTCTCGTACGCTGCTCGCCACATCGCATGAACGGCACGCATGACAAGTGAGACTTCAGTCACGTCGATACAGGACCGCTCGGCGGCGATCGTAGCGGCATCTGGTGGAGCTACGAGGGCTTACAATTGAGGAATACTACAAAAATAACTTTATGGACACGAATTGTTACTGGCCGGAATCAGAAAAGCTGCTCGTGTATCTTTGTACCTTGCTCTAGGACCTCGGCATCAATGCGCCCGTTGATATCTTGAAGAGACGCATTCTGAGAAGCAACCAAATCGAGGTACTCTAGAAGGAGATCTGCATACAGCTCGCGAGCACACATGAGGAATGTACTGGCGGGGAATTCCTCATCCTTAACTGAAATCGGATTCTCGCTGCTCGGTTCATTAGGGAGTGTCATATCCTTATGTACAACCGGCTGTGTTGAATCGCTGTAAGGCGTGGAGATTCACTGTTTGACGAAGCGCTTGATGTTATAGACGACACTGCTCTGTTGAATTCGCAGAAGACGACGGGATAGCGTCGCTCTGAAGGTGAAAGCGAAGCGGAAGAGTCGAATGTGACTAACCTACTCTTCCGCTTCGTTAAGCAAGCCGCGTCGCTGGCTCAAAAGCGCTGTGCCGCCAGTCCAACGGCGGTAAGTGATCCGACTGGCCACGGATTTCCCGGCTGGAAGCATGTGACGCTCCACTTTTTGCGGGTTCACATGGATGCGACGTACCGCGAAATCGTGGACTGGGCGAGTGAAATGGATCGAGTTCGTGGTCTGTTACAGCTGTCGCGGACGGCATTTCCCGCACCCTCAACGCTGTACCGGTCGTTTGAGAGGGTGCCCATGTCCATATGGCGTGGCTTCCTTCGTGAGTCCGCGAACATCTGCGATCCGGGCTCGCACGGTGCCATCGATGCCACATTCTTCGACCGCGAAACGGCATCGAGACACTACCAACATCGCTCGGATCGCCACATACGCACGCTCAAAACGACGGCGCTCGTCGATACAGACTCGTGTGCCATTCTCGATATTCACTGCTCGGCACACTGGCCTCACGACACGCAAACTGGCCGTCGAGTCGCCCTTCGTAACACCGAGAAAATCGAGAGTCTCGCCGGTGACAAAGGCTATGACGACCAATCTCTCCGGGACGCCCTCCGATCAGAGGGCGTCCGGCCCCTGCTGCGTCATCGGTTGTTCGCTGCGTACGATCACGCGCACAACGCACGGTTGGACAGCGGGCTATACGGCCAGCGCTGGATGGCCGAGACCGCCTTTTCGGCCATCAAGCGTCGATTCGGCCCCGCTGTCCACCCTCGCGCTTGGTACCGCGAGTTCCGCGAACTCGTGGTGACCGCCGCAGTCTACAACCTTGAACAGGCTCTCAAACAGTGACCCCGACGCCGTCATCGGATTCAACAAAGCAGAACAGACCAGTTAAGGAGACCAGCTGTTTCAGACAAGAACGTGTCTGAAGAATAGGATTTCAACAGAGCCTCGAATTTGTGTACTGAGTTGTCAATCTGAAGAAATCGACGTCTCCTCTGAATTGAGCGACAACGTTCTTAATTACCGCATCAAGGTCTACATCAGCAGTTACAACCTCATACGTCTCCCCGACAAAGGCCCGATACTCGGAGACGATCTCCTCAGCCTTCCCACGAATCTCTCCAACTCCCAAATCAGTAAACTCCCACAGTAGCGCCAGCGTCTGGGTCGTCATTGACGTGAGATACGTCACAAACTCCTCTGGAGCTCGAAGCCCCGCCGGCACAATCCCACGAATCGCGTAGTGGGTCTCACTCATCACGACCCGATGAAGCCCCTTCAGCGCCGTGTCAATCGGGCCTGAGAACCCGCTGTGCCGGAGGGTATACAGAAACCGATTATTCAGATACCGTGTCCCTCGCCACGCAATCTGATAGTTGAATGGCGTCGTGAACAGGATGGCCTCCGCAACAAACAGTCCAATCGCCCGATAGAAGTCGTGAAAGCGCTCAGCAGCAATATCCTGAATTGATCCAACCGAAGCACGTGCCAGATCCAGATTGTTCGCACTAATCAAGAGATTGTGCGTCGCAATCACCAAGGCAACCCCAGAACTCAATTGGGCTCCCGTCATCGCCAGTCGGGCGAGCTTGCTGTGTCCGAGTCCGATATCAAGACAGTCTTCGACGACTTCAACGGCTTTTCGCGTTCGCTGAAGGCCTCGATCGGTTGTACTGAAAAAGGAACTCACATCATCAACCTCACCTTCAGTCGGGATCGCTGCGTCATCAAGTTCCTCGTAGACTGTAGAGAGATCATCAGCAAGTTGGACTGACTGGACACGTCTCTGACCGCGTGCGTGTACCCGCAGCCCAGATTGGATTTTGGACTGTATCTCAGACAGTCGTTCCGAATCTGGTTCTGCCATAGCTCGGTTGTTGCGCCGGAAGAATTTAAGTATTATAGACAGGTAGAGCAGGTAATGGATGATCTAAATAGGTTTTTTGAAGACATAAAGGCGGAAGATGTTCGTGAGCAGATTACCCGACGTCGGCTCCTGTTCGGGGGTGCTGCGATCGGTGGTGGGTCGCTATTTCTTGGGCAGGACAGGGAAACAGAACCGACCCCAGAGGATCGGCTCACAACCGCTGAGACACGGTTCGTTGCGATAGCTACCACTCTTGATGAGGCAGATATCGGAGATCCACAGTCCAGCTGGAGTCTTCAAGACGAAGTCGAAGTAGCCATTAACGCAGTCAATACGATTCTCAGCGACGACTTCCCGGATGATCCGGAGATCAAGCAGCGAATCAGCGCCCTTCGTACCGCAATAGCGTACTACAGCACACTTCAGACATCGTTGGCTGCCGCGGATTCTCTCTACATTTCGGTTGGTGACTCCGAGCTGGAAGTACTCAGACATACCGGGGGGATCGAATATGACCCAGCCTCCAAACTAGACACTAATTCTTTCAAACAGTCCATAAGGAACCTGACGGAAGCTGAGAACGCTCCAAGCGAAGTCACATCAGAGGGTCGAACACTTGTTCCAGACCAGCAGGCGGTTCTGGACTCTCTCCGTACCCAACGAGAGATATTTGATAGGTACATTCGAGCCCAGCAATCGTATTTGGATTCGGCCACAACCATTGAGGCCGGCGTTCGGACCTACGAACAGTCACGCTTCGATGACGCACAGGCCAATCTGGCTGACGCTCAAGATGTGCTCCTTCCCGACATTTCAGGGACAGGTGGAGCCTATCAGTTGTCCACAATGGGTTTGACGCTCGACCAGTATAGCGAATTGTTCAGCCTTCGGCAGGACGGGGTTGCTCAGTTGCTTAATGCTAGTGGTGAATCTGTTTCTGAAAATAAGCGACAGTCGGCGGTCAATTCAGCTCTTAACACCTTCTTTGAAGCACGTAATCTGATTCCTCGATAGGTTAGATCTAGCCAGGCAGCATGTCATAGAATTAAATGACGATAGCCAGATTAGACAAGTTGATCCAAGATCGATCTCAGGGCCATCTGTTCGCTGGATGAGTCGAGTAAAGTAGAGGCATCAATTATCACGTCGACGACGAGGGGGCGAATCGTAGCCACGACTCTCTTTACAGCAACAGCCTGCTGTGAGGCGAATGTATTAACCGGTCAACTCTCCCGCTCAGCAACCGACAGATAGAGAGCGTAGTTTCCAGTGTATTGCTTGGTATCTCGGACTTTGGTTCGACTCAGATTAAGCTCAACACGCGTCTCGTCGTCCTCAAAATCAAGGAGACACGTCATCAGCCCCGCGAACGTTTCCACGAATCTCGCATCGCCGGAAATTCGAATGTTCGAGATATCGGTCTCGTGAGTGCTGCCTTCGAACCCCGCCGGCTTCGGAAGAACTGATCTCTTCAGTTCCACTTGATTGGGCTTGTCGAGAGAGTTGAGCCACTTCACCGCATCTTTCTTCAGTATATGACCGCTTTTTGTTGACTGAAGCCCCTCAAGCGACGATACTAGATCTCCCTTCTCACGAGAAACGGTTGGAGCACCGTCCGGAGCGCAGTTGTCACAGCATTCCTCGGCATTACCCGGTGCGAGTAACACACCACAATCGGCGCAGAATGTCATCTGAATCCCAGAGGACGCGAATCTATCTTATAACTATCGTAGCGGGGTGAGAACGTCGCAGCGTTGCTGGAGTCCGGTTGCCGAAGGTGCCAAGATCAACGTCTGAAGACACTTACTGGGAGGCAGTTACCGAGAGAGACCGATAGCATGCTCCAAACGCCACGGATTGTTCAATACGGCTTGCTTGTCGTCTGTGCCACCAGTAGTGAGGATGCCAAGATGGTAGAGCTGATACTTGAACTGGAAGTGGATGCCAGATTTATACACGGTGGGGTCAGCAAGCTCTGATTCAGCAATCTCTCCGTCAGCGGTGAGGACAGCATCACGACGATGTTGTGTGAAGAACACCTCAACGGCGAGTGGCTGATTAATACGCGTAGCTTCCAGAGCGACATCGGCAAGCGTCGGCTCAGAGACCCCGTTTTCGTGAAGCCGTTCGAGTGCGGTGATGATGAGTCGCGTCGGCTCGTACTGGATGGCGACAGAGCGTGCGAGCTGTGCCCATCGCGGAGCAAGCTCGGTGAAACGTGTTCGACTACCAGTCCACGTGTCGAACTCGGCGAGAGCAGCCGTGACACTACCGTGCTGATCGCGAGCGAAGCGGACGACTTCAGCACCGAGGTGTGTGAGTGAGTCCCCATTGGGCTGATCGTCGACGAGGTTCAACAGAATCGCCCCACGTCGCCCACCAGAAATGGCGTTGATGACATTTTCAGCGTAGACAGCGTCAGTATCGCCGTCGGCAGCAAGTGCCAGCGCGTACCCCAGGTAGTTTTTCGGGTGATTCACCG
>NZ_BBJP01000069.1:19109-19543 GCF_000739595.1 Halorubrum halophilum
CAGCGACGTATCCAAGGTTGACCTCGGGGAGATGAGCGTGTGCCTGGGTGATACCGCGAGCGACGTCTGCGGCGGCCGGGTCAGAATTATGCCCTTTCGCTTCGATCACCGTGACTGGTTTCGTCGCCGCATCACCGTTCAGCACCTCGGTGGCTGGCATCCCGACGCCGAGTAAGTCAGGTTCGCCGGCAGCAAGCCGGATCGTGTTGTACGGTGCAAGCCGGTCTCGAAGCGCCTGCGGAATAGTCCAGCCGCCCCACGTGGATTGGGTGAACTGCGTCTCCGTGACCGCGTACTGATCGGGACTCGTGTCGATAGCAGGATACAGCGTGTCTTTCGCGGCAGCAAGCACCGATGGCTCAGCGAGTGTGACTGCCATTATCCTGTTCACTGACGGTTAGATGATATAGTTGGGGGGATCGAGACACTCGGAA
>NZ_BBJP01000068.1 GCF_000739595.1 Halorubrum halophilum
TTGCTCTGCTTTTTGGCTTGCTTGGTATTAGACACACCTTCAGCAAGCAGACGTCTCAACTAACCGGCTTTGTGATGTACTGATTCTTGAAATGATAATATTCAGGGGTCGCTATGTGTCTGTATTCAGCATTGCGCTGCTATACGACGTAAATTGACAGAGATACCAGTGATAAGTTCGCGTCTCTACTTAATGGGCGTTGTGGGCGAGAGTAGTGTGTAATTAAGGCACGTAACAAAGCTATCCTCTGCGGTCGGGCCCGTTTGTAAACACTACAGTGACCCGGTTCCGTGGCAAACATTTATGGTTTCCAGTTTCGTAACTCTACACAAGATGAGTTACGATACAGAACACGTGCGAAACGCGGGGGACACTCCAGGAACCATCACTGGAATTCCGACGTTCGCAGAATTACTTGAGAACCCGTCCCTCGCGGACCTCTATACATCGATTAGACAGGCAGAGACTGCAACAGGTCCCGAACTCGTCGAAACAACGACCGTCTCCAAAAAGACGGTGTACGACTACTTGCATAAACTGGAGCAGGCGGGCCTGATCAGCAAGGTTGGCGACGAGACCGGGACTGCCGTATACACCGCTCAGGAGTTCGAGCTAACGTTGACGGTCCGTGAGACGGAAGTCTCGATCACTCCCAAAATCATCGAGGTAATCGCCCAGAAAAACGAGTACCCAGCGATCGAACGAGTCCTCGAAGACTACGGCATCGTCACGTTCGCGCTCGCATACGATCTCGTGAACGCACACAGTGAGGGCGAGGTCACAATCCGGCAAATCGCGAGCCTCACAGATCTCTCTCCTGGAACTACGTATGATCTCGTCGAAGCGCTCTATTCGGTTCTCGACCTCGGTGATGACGATTCGACCCCGACGACGTACACACCGGATGAGTTCGATGCGGAGGGGGGCGATCTCCTCGAGGAATACGCCGATAAGTGAACCGAGCGAGGATGTATACTGCGAACATTGCGGACACGGTGATGTTTCGGAACTTGGGGAAGCACCCCAGTCCACACCTACAATCGCTCAAGAGTGCCGTAGAGGAAGCTGGAACTGAAGTTTGGGTGCCAGCAGCGGTCTACCACGAGCTGGCGGATACCGGGAGTGCCGACTCACCGACGAATCCATACCTCGATACGGCTATCGAAGAAGGGTGGCTTCGGGTAGCCACACCGCTACCAGGTGATCGTACAGCGGGATTCGAGAGTAGTGCTGGACCGGTTGAGAAAGCACGGTTCGTTGCAGATGAGTTTCTCAACCAGCAGAGCAAGTATCCAGAGACATGATTAGCAAATATCCCACGCCCTTTTGAGATTGGATTGGCCACTGACTGTTATGCGTCGAAATAGCGGAGCGATTAATTATGTAGCAGGGATGGCCACCTCTCGTGTCGGTCTAATAAACATGTATATCTACGGGGGTTCGGTTCTAAGTTTGCTGACATTCGTTCTAGGATTGGCTGCTAGTGGGAGTGTAAGCACCGCGATGAACGTGGTGCTTGATTTCTATATTGCGCGGCTTGTCCCATGGCCGTTTGATGAGCTGCTTCTTGCTGAGACGATTTTTGAGTTGATTCTGTCTCATGGAGTCACGATATCAGTTGGACTGCTATTTGCCAGCGCAAAATGGTGGGTAAACGCGTGATTAGAATCCCGTTCTGAAGCTCAGGCGTCTAACTATTCTTGATACAGATCGAGGTGGCTCTGTGAGGCTCCCGATGGAACCCATCAGAGATGGTTGATTACTCTTGAGAATACTGGCTAGAGGTGACTTGTGCCACCTGAATTAGTCGTTACTCAGCTCCTCCGGGAACGGTTCTTTGCCCCCGCGCGAACCGTATTTTGTTATCAACCGCGTGACGATCCCGTATTCGCTCGTAGGGGGTTCTGCGTCTGTGCTTGCTGAGGGTTCCCAATCTCGTGGGGTGGTAGTCATTAACGGTGGAACGAGTTGTTAGCGTAATAATGTTACCCGGTGAGGCAGGGATCGTGGTGATCGAAGTGACTTGATGTCCGAATACCCGGTAGCAGCTTCATCTACGTAGGTGCGAAGTCAGCTCACGTCTACGGTGTCAGTCGTGTGTTTGGCTGTCCTTTGTGCCCTCAGGTGAGAGAATACGCCGCTGACTGGGGTCCTGTTGAGACTGTAACTTTCTATCCGAATTAAGACACAATTCCCGATAAAAGTCGAATTCCCGCTCTTGATTCGGTATCGGCGTCAAGTCATGTCAGCGAAGTACTGGTTTGTAGAAATCCAAACTGCGAAGTTGGGCGAACGGCGGTCGCGAGCCAGTTCAGAATACCATCTTCACAACCGAGTCTGAGGCTGTAGTTCCTGTGATGGACAAGCACAGTATTTCGAGCTCGGACCCCGAGCTGGTCTCATCAGTCTACGGTGAGTTCGACTCCAGATTCGAGGCTGCCGAGCAGTATCACCTCCGGACACCTGCCCTCTCAGTAGTGAAACAGACGCTCCGAGAAGAGATCGGCGACGATATCGCAGCCGAGCTCGACGAAGTCCTCGCACACGCTGAAGAGATTTCCAACAGCAACGAATACCTCAGTATCGTCGAGATCATGCTCATCCTCGCAGCCCGCAACGAGGTCCTTCTCTATGACGTCTCGAAATGGGGAGAGGATACGGGTATCGCTTCGAAAGCGACCTTCTCACGGGCTAAATCAGCACTCGAAGATGCTGGCCTCATCGAGACTGAAAAAGTCCCACTAGACATCGGTCGCCCCCGACTTCGGCTTATCGCAACCGACGAGCTCGCGACAGCAGACCTGAAAACACTCTCCACCGAGATCCGGTCTCCGCTGTAGCATCCGCCCCACGATAGCCACCGACTATCGAGACGGATATACGGTACTTCTCCGACCAACAGCTTGAGGCTCGCCTCAAGCAGTACGAAAACCCAAACACACCACCAAAACCAGTATAAACTAAA
>NZ_BBJP01000067.1 GCF_000739595.1 Halorubrum halophilum
GACTTCGGGGTAAACTCATACTTCGATTTTAACAAGGGATAGGCTCTTACAGTTCATTTCAATACCGGAAGGAGAACGTGGTGATAAACTAAACGAACTATTTCAAATTCAGGATATCGATGACAAGCGAACCGCACTAAAGACTACATACAAGAAATACCAAGATATAGTTACTACACGTAAGGAGGATAGTAAAGATGCTGAAAAAAGATTTTTCGAGTTATTCGATGGTGAAGTGTCCACGTTAGAGAGAGCGCTTGAGATTGTTAACGAACACAGGAAGAACCAGCAAGTGGACACGGTTGACTCACTAGACGAAGATCTAACAAAAGGACTATCTATAGAAAAAGTAACAACACCAGCTCTTCTTCAGCCTGGTACCCAGGAAGTTCTAGCAGACATTGACGATTGGATTCACCACCGCTCCTCAGAACTGTTTGATATTGAAAAGGACTTGCGAAGAGATGTAAAAAACGTTGAAGAACAAGAGCATGCTAAGCGTGATCTTGATACAGTTGACCTCATTTCACGTGGGAAAGACCTGATTGAGGAATACGAAAATCAGTGTCCATTATGTTTGAAAGAGTGGGACAACGATGACTTACAGTCACATCTCGAAGACCGGCATCAACGTATCCAAGGTCTTCAATCACTCCGGGACAGCATCACATCAAAAAAGTCCGAACTAAGTACATCTCTCACGAGGTTTCAAAGTTTGTTAGAGCAGCTTGTGGCTGATATCGACGATGAACATCCTGAAGAGGCGACAACTCTCAACAAAGTCATTTCCGACATTGAAGAGTGGGAGTCAGACTTACAGACTGGATCCATGTCTGGGGTACCAGAGACACCAGAAGGTGCGGAGTACTCAATGCCACAACTATTTCCTAACAGACTAACTAAAGCTGTAAACAAGTTACAATCAAAGTCTGCCTCAAGTGAATCTACTACCGGACAACAAGATATTGAGTTCCTATCCCGAGCAGACGACCGTTACGAAACTGTAGTTAAAAAAGAGACTAGTTATACAGTAGCTAAACGCCGGAAGGAAGTTGCGGAATTGGTTTACCAAAACTTCCTGGATGCCCGTGAGCGGGTATTAGAGACTGTTTTTAATGAGATTCGTGATAAATTTGAGGATTACTATTCACAGCTTCACTCTGATTCAGAAGCAGAAGATTTCAATGCCCTTATCGAACCTACGGACACAGGTGTCCGTTTTGAAGCCACATTCCACGAAGAGGGCACACATGATCCCGACGCAATCCATAGTGAGGGGCACCGTGATAGCATGGGATTAGCCCTGTTTCTAGCAATATCCCATGTTGGGGGTGAAGCGATGGATATTCTGCTTTTGGATGACGTCGTAATGTCGATTGATTCGGGCCATCGTTCTGACATCGCATCCTTTTTATCGGATGAAATATCAGACAAATATCAAGTTTTGATCACTACACATGATAAAACGTGGGATCGACATCTTACCCAAACGCAATCCTTTAACAAGCAGGTCCGTTTCTCTAAGTGTTCGTTAGAAGCAGGCCCTCTCCCGGTTGGAGACATCAGTAATCCTTGGGAGCGCATTCAGCATCATATCGACGAAGACGATGTACCAGCTGCAGCAGCATGGATCAGAAAGACAGTCGAATGGTTTTCGCGAAAATCATGTCAGCACCTAGAAGCAGAAGTCCCATATCATGATCTGATCGAAGATGATCTGAATCCAGGATTCATCTTTGGGAAAGCAATTACCACCTACCGAAGTCGATTAGAAGATGGTCAAATCACACAGAGAACCGACTGGACTCAGAGTGAGATCGATGCCGAAAAAGATCGCCTCACCGATACCCTTCGAGATCGACAGCGTCACCTCCAATTTCTCAATTCTAACATCCACCATAATGAGCCAGAGGCGTCATTCTATACCGGAGAAGAGCTAGCCCACCAGAGAGAGGTATTTAAAAAGGCATACGAGTTACTCTACTGTACCGACTGTGATAGTTGGATCAAACAAGGTGACTGGGGAGTCTACTGCGGATGTGCGACTCGTGTTGAGGTAGAGCCCAATCACTAATTCAAGTCTCATTATACTCATCGGTTAGATTCGTTAGAAAGATTTCACCAGTTTCGCTAAGAGATACTTGAGGCGGTAGAGGATGTAGAAACAGCTCTTGAGAATCGCTGATAATCAGAATATAGTATCCTAACAAAGATTTAACCGATACCGCCGACTCCACGTGTTGTGCCATTTCCCCGCGCAAAATCAGCACGTCAACTCTACGACGAAGTCAAATCGTACGACCGAGTGATTACCCCAGACGGACCGCTCGCGAGTGCCCTCAACCGCCAGCTTGATCGGTCACACCTCGGTCCGTTTGCTATACCCCCACGTCGCCTTGCGGTCGGTCGCCGACAAGAATCCGAGGACCGCCTCGCGTTTCTCGGCATGATCGCAAATGAAGATATTTCGTGGAAACGGTGCGCCTACGCAGTCGGGAATATCCTCCAGTGTTGGGAACACCAAGGATCCCACGAGGCTATCTTCGAGTACGACGCCTACATCGACGAGGCTACCGAACGAGCTGTTGAGCGAATCGGTGACCTTGAGACGGCCTCGATGAAGCTCACAACCGACACTATCGATTCAGATCTCGATGTGGTCGTCGTCGAGCCGAAGATGCTTACACAACTCGAACGGGCGTATCTGCCTACTGAGTACGATACGGTCAGTCTCTTTGCCGACACAGAGTTTGAGCTGCCGCCGTTTCGCATTCATGATTCACCAACAGCGATCATCGAAACAGTGGTGAATGCGGTCACCGAGACAAACGCCGAAAACGTCGGGATCGTTCTCGATCAGGAAAGCGAGTACTCACCGCTCATTGAGTCCGCACTCGAGGCAGCCGACATCCCATTCTTCGGCGGACCGGGCTTTACTGATCGCAGCGAACACCGCTTGTTCCTTCATTTCCTCCGGACTGCCCACCGTGGAACTGACACTCGGATCAGCGAGATTCGGTCGCTGCTGACGGCCTTCGACTGTGATGTGGCCGACCGTGAGGCAGACAAGCGCCTCCACGAACTTGATAATGATGACCTTTCGTGGCTGATCGACTTCTGTCACGAGATCCAGGAGCACACGTTTTCAGACGCGCTCTCGGCGTTCGAACACCGTGCCGACGACACACTTGATGCCTTTCGAACGGAGCTAGAAGAGCTTGGGATCGCCGACGAGATCGTTACGGAAGCGCGCCTCGACGAGTTGTCGTTCTATCTTCAGACGTATGAGGTACCTGTCGACCGAGACAATGAAGGCGTCCTGCTCGCCGACGCGAAGTCGGCATCATACGTCGGCCGTGAGGTCGTCTTCTACCTGGGTCTCGATGATCGGTGGACTCACTCGGCACCGCGTCGTCCGTGGGTTGATCAGGATGCTCAGTTCACGCGGAATCTCAAGAGCTTCCAGTTGCTGTTACAGAGCGGGAGCCAGCAACACTATCTCGTTCAGGATGCGACCGGCGGATCGCCGGTTACCCCGTGTCTGTACTTCGAAGAACTCCTCGAGCAAGAGTACGATCGTTTCTCAGAACTCCCGTCTACCACCCATCAACTCCGATCTGAACCACATGATGGGGCTGTATTCAACACAGAGTCAGTTGACGTGTCTCCTGAACCAGTCGAGACGATCAGTAAGTCGAGTCTCAACACCTACGTGAACTCACCGCGAGATTACTACTTCAGCCGGATCGTCGACGGCCCAGAGAAAGAGTATCTCACTGAAGGCAACCTGTTCCATGACTTTGCGGAGTTCTACGTCACCCATCCTGCGGTCGTCGACGACGCGGCGCTGACAGAAGTCGTTGACCTCATGCTTGATGAAGTCCGTCCGCTGATCCGCTCCGTTGATGAACAGACTCGCCGCACTGAGTACCGTGTTAGCCTCGAAACAATCGTCTCGTACCTCGACGACAACCCCCCGAAAGACGGAGCGTTCCTCACGCCCTCCAGCAGTACTGAGAACGCTATTGCCGACTACTTCGGGTGCGATATCGAGTCGCCGGTAACTGAACGCCGGTTTGTTGATGAGGATCTTGGTATCAACGGAATGATCGACCTTGTCCAGTCGCAAACCGAGCTGCTGGATTACAAAAGCGGGAGTGAGAACGACGCCAATTCAATTGTCCAAGACGCCGCGATTGACGAACCATCCGACGAACCGGATTTCCAAGCATTGCTATATCTCACCTACTGGCGCTCACAAACGCCCGCTCAACAGCTCTCGTTCACGTTCTTTTACGTCACTGAACTCGTCGACGACGCCGTCGCCGGTGACATCGATATCGACGACGCGCTGACGACAGTGACATACTATCCCGGATCTCTCACAGATCACGTCCGAACAGAGGAGTTCTTCGAGTACCTTCGTGAGGAGGGGGCGAACAAGTGCCAGAAGATTCTCTCGAAGATCGACTATCAGACGTACGCTGCTCTCTTCGATGCCGCACCACTCGTTGAGACAACTGACAGCGACGAACTCATCGAGTCAGAGTTCGGCCGGACGATGATTGAACGATTCGAGGCAGAGATTGGAGAGTACAAGTACGTAAAGACGGGGAGCAAACAGGTTATGCGGGAAATCGCCCGCCAACAGAAAGGTGCGTTCTTTAAACCTGACCTGGATGCGTTTGAGTCGTTTGTTGAGGAGCGACTGACAGAGCTCAACCGACGTCGTACGGGTGACGAGCCGTTCCCCATCGAGGGGCTTGCCGGCGAGCCGAATTACCGGCGGGTGGATAATCGTGATTTGCTCTTGGAGGGTGAACAATGAGCGACGTTACGCCAAACCCGGAGCAACGCGACCTCATTGAGTCAACCGACGGCCTGTACCTCGTCGACGCTGGTGCTGGCACCGGGAAGACCTTTACTGTCACCCGGCGGTATGCGAACATCGTCGATCAGGACGGGATCGATCCGTCTGATGTCCTGTTGGTCACATTCACGAACAACGCAGCTGAGGAGATGCGAGAACGGATCGTGCGGAACAGCGAGTACGGAATGCGGGAGCTCTCGAACGCCCCGATCCAGACGTTCCACTCGTTGGCACACGATATCCTCGATGAGCACGGCCATGATGCTCCGACATATCTCGGCGTGGAGGAGACGATTACCGGCTCGACGCGGATCATCGAAGACGATATCATCGAACAGGCGCTGTTTCGAGAGTTCATCGGCCAGTTCATCGACTCGCACCCTGAGTACAACGAGTTCTTCACAGCGATCTCAGAAACGAAAGAACTGCTCGATCTCATCAAAGAGCTTTCTGCGAAGGGTGTCTTTCCCACCGAAACCGGCTGGTACCGCGACGGTGAATCACACCTTGACGGTGACTTTGCGGCGTTTGAGACGCTGTTCGCCGATATAAATCAACCTCGAAACGGCGGCAGCAAGCAGTCGAAGCTCCGGTCGAAGCTCAGCAAATATGGGAAAGAGAAGACCTACCTCCCAGAGGCACCTGAGAGATGGGAGCTTCGCGGGAACGGCAAACAGATTCCAGCGGATGTCGCTGGACGCGTTTTCGAGGACGATCGAACAGCACTCAAGCAGTTCGTCCACGATGTGTATCACGCCTACCTTGAGTTTGCGCTTCGACGGAACTACCTGAACTTCGGGTTCCTTCAGCTGTTTGCGTTCGTCCTTCTGTGTGAAGACCACGATCTTCGAGAGCGACTGGGCTACGAGTATGTGATGGTCGACGAGTTTCAGGACTCCAGTGAGATCCAGTTCAAACTCATGCTTCTTCTGGCCGGCACAGAGAATATCTGTGTGGTCGGTGACTGGAAGCAAAGCATCTACAGCTTCCAATACGCCGACGTCGACAACATCCGAGAGTTCGACGAGCGACTCGACCAGTTCGCCGAAGAGCTGAATCGGGACGCAGATCGCGTCACATTCCCGACGACGATGGTTGCCAGCAAACAACTGACACGGAACTACCGGTCGACCCAATCTATCCTAAGGTTCTCGACACAGGCGCTGACGGCTCGTGCGACGAACAGTGAGTTACTCGATGTTGAGGCAATCTCCGAGGCGGTCACACGGTTGAAGGCGGACACAGACCATGACGAGAGCCGTATCGAGGCGCTCACGAGTGAGGATGAACACGAGGCGATTCTCGCGAAAATCGACGACATCGTCGACAATGATGACTACGCCGTTGAGGGTGACGATGGCGAGTACCGCGCGCCGACGTACGGTGATATCGCCGTATTGACCCGAACCCGCGATTTCGGACGGGACATACTCGACACGGCAAGCGAATACAACCTGCCGATGGCCTACGAGGGAGGGATCGAGGTCTTCCGAACCGATGCTGCGAAATTGCTGTTAGCGTGGCTCCGCATCCTCGAACGTGACGCCGACCGTGGTTGGGCACTCGTCTTAGAAGAGGCCGGATACACAATCGACGAGGTGAAAGCGATCACCGATCGCGGGGCGTACCCTGAAGCGATGGTTACCTTCCGTGAAAACCTTCGGGAGATGGAGACATTCGGGGGTGTCGCCCGTCGCGTGTTCGATCGGTACGACCGGAGTGGTCCAACCGCGGACGTTGTCCTTGACACTATTCAGTCGGTCCACGGGACGACAACGTTCACTCGTGGAGAGCTCATCCAGTTTATCGAAGCCGCGATCGAAGACGGCAGCACCCATGAGGTCGACGCTGGTGCGGGAACGAATGCGGTGACTGTTCAGACCATCCACGCAACGAAAGGGCTCGAATATCCGATTGTCATCCTCGCGAATATGAACACGAACAAGTTCCCATCAACCGGTGGCAGCGGGAGCGATATCGCGTACACAGACCCAATCGGACTCCGACAGCGAAAGGTGTACTCTGCGGAGGCTCACGATGTCCCACACGTCTACGACAACTGGCAGACAGACGTTCTCAATAAGTGTCTCTCCCAGAACTACGATGAGGAACGCCGACTGCTCTACGTGGCTATTACGCGTGCTGAGAGCCACGTCATTCTAACCGGCGGTGAGAATCCAAATGTGTTCCTCGACGAACTCCCCGTTAATATCGAAACAGTCGATCCAGATCTGTCGTCCTTCAGCGCAGTAGATGACGAGTCTTCACCATTTACGGTTGACATTCCAGATCCAGATGGGCCAGCAAGCTATTCCCCGCATACGTTCATCGACGATGCCGTTTTCGAAGGGGACACCGGTGGTCGAGGAATGGAATTTGGGTCGGAGGTCCACGAGTTCGCAGAGCGATATGTGCTTGATGAGGGTGTCGACACCGGCGGCGACCCTGATAAGGAGAATGTGAAGGAATTCTTAGATTCACTTGATGGTAAGAAAATCGCCGAGATTGACGCGTTCCTTCCGCTTACTGTCGATGACAAGGAGGTGACGATCGGTGGGGTCGTCGACTTGCTCCATATTACGCCTGACCAGGTTGATATCATCGACTACAAAACTGACCTCACTACCCACGCCGAAGACGAGTACGAGAAACAGCTCAGTATTTACTACCACGTCGTCGCCGACCAATATCCAGATCGGTCGGTCTCTGCTTCGATCTTCTACACCGATGGTGCTGACCGTCGCAGGGTCAACCATCTCAGCAAATCGGAACTCAAAGACCTGGTCCGAACACACCGTGCGTGACTCCTTCCACTCTTGAACGCTGAGAAAGCGTAGCTACCGACAAGAACGGACTCGTGGCCCTCTTAAGGAATTACTCGAGCGATTCGATGAGCGCGTCACTTCTACTGTTGAAGCCTACCTTTGGGCCCGTTCCGTCTCCCGGTACGTGACGCCGAGGTCGATGTCCTCGTACATCCGGTCGAGCATCGCCAGCCCCGACTGGAACTGGACGTAGTTCTCGCGCATATACTCGATTGTCTCTGTTCTCGGGATCACTGGGTACCCTTCGACGTGCTCGATATCGAGGGACGCGCGTGGCTCGAGGACGATCTGTAGCGGTCCGTCCAACTCGTCTCGGGGCTGTCGGTCAAATGCGGTCGAGAGGCCGAACCGCTCGAAAAACGCCTCCCAGGCGTCAACTTCCTGCTCACGAACAGCGAGGAATAGTGGATAGTCGTCGGGCTCGCGACCGACTTGGTAGCCCCCCTGAGTCCACACGTAGACGGCGTCGATCCGCGTGAACGCGAACGGCCAGTCGCCGAACTGCGGGATGACATAGGTCTCGTCGATGGAGGGTGGACTGACCCCGGCGCTGGCAGCGACGAGCTCGAGGGCTGCGTCGCGTACGCGCTCGTCGACGACAGTGAGGCCGTCGTCATAGGAGACGTAGCCTGCGTCTTCCAGCCGATTGACGGCCTGTCTCACCGTCTCGTACGGTGTGTGGAGGTGTTGGGCGACACGGCGGATGGAGTCACCACTCTCGATGGCGAGGATAATCTGCGCCGCCGTGTCGTCGAGCACTTCGTACATCTGGTAGTTACCGATAATACGGTAACAGACAAAAATCTCACTCGGCTGGTGATAATGACGATCCCTCCATCCGTCTCGAAGGTAGTCTTGAGCCCTGAAAAACAAAGATAACTGAAGTCACCACCCCGCCGGTACGCTTTTACCAGAACTGTAAACTACCCTACCCTACTCCCTCGGCGCTGTGCGCCTCGGTCCTTGAGGGTAGGGCTTTGATGTGGACTCCTGGCAATCAGTCGCCAGCAAGAGGCTGGTAACTCTCACCGTTCAGCGTCCCACCATTCACACGCACGTCTACTGGTGCGTCTCCGCTCCCCGACTTGGGCGAGGAACGGAGTTTGTGTTGTCGCTTCCGAGCGTACCGCACGCCAATATTCTTTGCCGCGTTGTAATCCGCGTTCACCTCGTACCCGCATTTCTGGCACTCGAAGTGTTCGCCGTGGCGGTTCCCGTCGTGCGTAAACCCACAGTCCATCCGAGAACAGCGTTGGGATGTGTGGGTCGGCTCGACCTGCTCTACGGAGACCCCCTGTTCAGGGGCTTTGTAGGAGACGTATTCAAACAGGCGTCGGAACGCCCAGACGTGGTGCCACTTCGCGTATGGAAGCCGCTCTCGAATGTCGCTCAAGTCCTCGAACGCGATTACGTCGCAGTCGTGTTCAACGGCTTCTGAGACGAGTTCGTTGGCGATTGTGTGGATGTACTGTTTGCGCCAGGCTTCTTCACGCTTTCCGAGGCGAAGCAGGGCCTTGTGTGCGGCCTGCGTGCCGCGCCGTTGCATCTCGCCACGTCGCTTCTCGAACTCACGACACCAGTGGTCGTAGTCGTCCCCCTGCCAAAAAGTGCCAGTTGAGGACACAGCGAGGCTGTTGACGCCGAGGTCGATACCGAGGACTGTTTGGTCGGAGTGCCCGGTATCTTCCGAAACCTCATCGTCACTGTGTATCCGCCGCGTCGAAATGTTGAGGTAGAACTCATCAGTGGTCGCGTCGTACCGAAGCGTACTCTCACGGAATTCGTAGTTCTCGGAGAGTACGTACCGCTCGTAGGGTGTCGGACTATCTGCCGGGAGAACGAACGACGGTTCGACTCGGCCCTCAACAGTTGCCAGCGACACCTTGTTGCGGTAGAAGGTCGCGCTCCGCGTGTCGTAGTCGATCGTTTCGGCGGTAAACGTCGGTTGAGAGACACGCTGTCCCTTCTTCCACCGTTTGACACACGCTTTGACGGCTTCGACAGCGCGTTTGATAGCGGCTTGAACAAGTTGGGCCTGTAGGTCTGTCTCCTCTCGAAGGTCGGCGTAGAGCGCGTCACGAACCTCTCGCTTGTTGGTCTTACACTCGGCGTAGGAGGTGTCGGACCAACAGTAGTCGGCGGTTCGGTTCGCGCAGTACAGGTATTGCTCGGCGGTTCGGTGGAGTGCATCGCGTTGCTCGTCGGAAACGACGAGTTTCACGACGGCAGTTCGACGCACACCCATAGTTTCAGAGAGTACCCGACGGTACTTATAAACATGGGAGTCGGTCGGTTGCAGTGTGGCGGTTGTGTCGTACCATGTCGGTTTCCTCCCCGACCTACTCGCTCACTCCGTTCGCTCCTTGAGGTCGGGGGCTCCACCTCGAAGATAACTGAGTCGGCTTTTCTATGCTCACCACACCGAACAGGGGACCAAGGCAAATTGACGACGGGGCGGTTTCCCAGCCAGCGCTGGATCTGCTGTACGCGATTGGCGAGTGGTACAACGGCGCTGAGTTCCATCGGGATGGGCAGTTGCTCTCGATCGCGACCTCACAGCCGCCGAAGCTTCAGACACTAATCGAATGTGGCGACAATTTTTGGGACTACCGCTACGCGGACGCGTTCCATGAGTTAGAATTTCTCGGCTGGGTTTGCGGGAGTGAGGACCCCGAGTGGATCCTGTCCAAGCCCGTGAAGTGGGCTCCGACGCGCCAAGGTCAGGCGGCGATTGGTGATTTCTTCCGCGAGGAGTTTATCGAGAAGTACGAAGGAATCATCCGCTCTGGCGGCGGGCTCGTCGGGTACTTGGACGAGATGCTGACGCACCGGACGGGCGTGGAGCTCTGTCACTTTGCTGGTGGACACGAAAGCTACGCAACAGGATACTTCAACGATCACCCGTGGGAGAATATTGAGGTGTACTCAGGCGATCGCAGACACGCTCGGCCGGATGTCGCCACTGCTGACAAGTGGACCAGCTGGGAAGTCATCACTAGCGACGACGATCTCGTCGAGACCGCCGAGAAGTTGATGCGGGTTCGCGGCCAGTACGAATACGTTCGCTGGCTCTTCGACACGCGAGAGACTGCCTTCCGTGTGCTGTCGTTCTTCCATGAATCGGACATCACCGACATCCAGATCGTGAACGCGCCGTACGACAATCCCGAGAACTACTCACTCCAAATCGGTCAGGACTTTCTCAAGCGCAGTCGCGAGGACGATGCGTACTGCGTGAACGGTATCGACCAACTCGAAACGCTCCAGTCCCTCTGGGACCAAAAAGAGCACTTCGCCCAGACCTACAACCAAAAATCGCCGACCAAATCCACCCTGTGAACTACCCTCTCCTACTCGCTCACGGTTGGGGCTGTTCGCTCCTTGAGGGATAGGCTTCCTGCTTTCACGACGCTCTTTGTGGACCGCCTCGGGGTCAAGCCCCGAGGCACTCGGCCTGCTCCGCCTGTAGACATAACTGTGTCCGTAGGGAGTGCAGTCTCCACAGACGTTCCTTCGGAGTGTCCCACTCCTAGTTGTCAACTACCCCACCCTACTTCTCTCAGTCTCTCGACTTCGCTCGTTGAGAGAAGGGCTTGTCCGTGAGATCGGCCTCGAACCTGTCCGGGTGGGCGGTGAATCCGAATCGGGATGTCCGCGAGTTTCGAGAGTGACAGCACAGTTTGACCGCCCTTCTTGTCGAGCTTGAAGCCAGCCTGACTGTATTTCATATAATTGTCTATTTCTCGGTTCTTCCAGACTAGACCCTGTTCCGGAATCCAGTTTTGGTATAGGAGGGGGTGTGGGGGGGTCTATGAATAATGGAAGCGGCCGAAAGGTGGGGGTGGGGGGGTCGCGGAATCGTCCCGTTAGACTCCGCCAAACCACGATATTAGACACGAGAGGCTCTCAAACACTCATATTCAAAAATCTATCTTTAAAACCAAGGTTTTTTATAGAATACACGCGAACAGTATCCGTGATGAGTTATAATCGGGTTGTATAGCCAACAACACGATTAGTGTGTGACAGAACCACATCACCGTGAGATCTAAGTCGGTCTTCTTCCGAGTTCTATGGTTGTGGCGTCTCTCCCGTGGAATCGTCCGCGTTATCTGAGTCGCATCTGCCGAGAGGGGGGTACCTTCTCAGCCCGTTCCATTATTCATAGACCCCCTCCCCCACCCTTACCCATCTTTGATCTGTTTCGAGAATATCTCCCGGACAAATTCTCTCAAATATTCTGTCGAGGATCTGTGAGTTAGTGTGAAATACAACCTCATCGAGAGAGTCGCGTAGCTTTACACCCCACCAGCGTCGACTGTGACCATGGAATCGCCACGAAAACTCACTACTCTTCTTATCATCGCCGGGATGGTCGTCCTCGCCGGATGTACCGGCGGGATATCTGGTGACCCAGCTCCTGCTGATCCGGAACCAGCCAACGGTTCGCCAACCGTCACAACCAACGGGAGCGTTGAGGTCCACTACATCAACGTCGGCCAATCGGTCAGCACGCTCATCACGAGCCCAAACGGCGACACGATGCTCGTCGATACGGGCCACTATAACGACGACGGCGAGCACGTCCTGGCGTATCTCCAACGTCACGATATTTCCCGGATCGACCACCTCGTAACATCGCATAGTGACGCGGATCACATCGGTGGAAACGCTGCTATCATCGAGTACTACGAAACGGAGGCCGACGGGATCGGGGCGGTGTACGACCCCGGTATCGCGTCAAGCACACAAACCTACGCCGAGTATCTCGACGCGATCGAAGCACACGACGTGACACTGTACGAAACACGCGAAGGCGACACGATCGACTTTGGCGATGTCGACGTCGATGTCCTCGGCCCACCGGACCCGTACCTCGAAAACGAAGATCGCAACGAGAACAGCATTGTCCTCAAGCTCACCCACGGCGAAACGAGCTTCCTGCTCTCAGGCGATGCCGAGGACGATCAGGAAGCATATCTCGTCGACGAATACGGGTCAGAGCTGGAGTCGACAATTCTGAAAGCCGGCCACCACGGCTCTGCGAGCTCGTCAAGTGGAGCGTTTCTTGATGCGGTCGATCCGCAAGCAGTCGTAATCTCGAGCGCGTATGATTCCCAATACGGACATCCCCACGAGGAGGTCCTCGAACGACTCGCTGAGCGTTCACACCCAGCGTATTGGACCGCCACGCACGGCAACATCGTCTTAACTAGCGACGGACAGAACGTTACTGTCCAAACCCAGCGAGACGCCCCGACTGATCCGAGTACGCTCCGTGAGGGCGATCCGATCGACGTTGGAGTGCCTGACGCTGTTAATGACCGTGCCCGCATTGAGAGCGATGGGACAACCAGTATCGACACTGGTAGCAACGACACTCCCGATGACACGGACAGCGAGACAGATGAGACGACAGCTGAAGCCGCCCTGACAGTCGCCGATATCCATGCGGATGCGGCTGGTGATGACCGTGATAATCTGAACGACGAATACGTTGTCTTCGAGAACACCGGTAACGAGACGCTGGATCTGTCTGGCTGGACGATCGAAGACGAAGCAGGTCAGAGTTATACTGTTCCCGAGGGGTTCGAGCTTGCTGCCGGTGAAACAGTGACACTACACACAGGAAGTGGAACAAGTACAACTACTGAGTTGTACTGGGGTTCTGGCTCACCGATTTGGAACAACGACGGGGATACCGTGATCGTCAGTACTCCTAACGGGGAGCGCGTCCTAGAGGAGACATATTCATGACCGATTTAGTTGATCTGGACAAGGGAGAATACACAGCCGTTGTGGACTCGATCGAAGATGGGTTCGCTACCGTGTTTTTCGAACGAGACGGCGAGGAGGTGGGGAATGCTATCTTGGAAGCTGATCGGCTCCCTGAGGACGGGAACCACGCCGATGCGATTCTCACAGTCACCGTCGTCGACGGCGATCTGGATACAGCGCAGTATGAACCCGAGCGAACCACAAAGCGATCAGAGGCAGCACAGAACCGATTTGATCAGCTCTCAAAACGCCCGCCTTCGGAGGATGAGTCGTAGATCACTCAGGTGATGTCCCGAGGTGGTTGCCCGGTTTCTCAGTCGATCGCTGGCCGACGTACTCCGCGATGAGCCCGAGTACAGTAACGATCATGCCGGTCGCAAACCCTGTTCCATGAGCGATCACGCTGACAAATCGCCCCGTTTCATCCAGTTGGACTTGGAATAGCTGCGAAAGGAGTACGACCACTACTACACAGCCAACTACGATAGGCAGGAGTCCATCACGCTGTGACCAGGCCCATGCCCGCCACGTCGGAATTTTTGGCCTGTTTCTGACAATCCGGATTCCGATCGCGAAGGCTGCAATCGTACAAAGGACGACAGCTACAGACGGAGACAGCACAGCAGACGTTATTGCGAGCGCGGAGAGCGCTCCGAGGACAATTGTTCCCGTCGTCGCGACGCCGGCGGCATAGCCATACATGGCGGTCGCTGTGCGGGCCAGTGAGACGTACAGCAATCCACCGAACGCACTCACGACCCCGGAAAATCCGCGTGCCGTCGTCGCGTCCGCAACAAGATTCCACTGAAGCTTCAACAGCCAGTAATCCACGAGTTTTGTCATCGGCGGCACGAACACGAGACACCCGACTACAGCGAACCAAAACGGACGTCGACGCCTCCAAGTCGTGGTGAGTGCGTACGCTGATGCTATCACGATCGCGTACCACGCTACGCTAGACGCGAGATGTGAAACGCTATCGTGGAGGATCGCCGCAGTCCAGGCCGAGACAACAGTGGGCTCGCCGTACGTGAACAGGAACTGCGAGCGGAGTGGTTCGGGGAGGAAGAAATGAACAACGATGAGAACACCAGCAACCCCAGAGAGTAGGGCAATCTCCATCGCGTCGGTTGAGGTTAGGGCTCCCTGTCGTCGAGACATTCACGCTGGGTTGTCTAGGAGCAAACAAAAAGGGACAGATCGGTCCACTCGTGGGGAGTTCGAATCTTTGGAAGTTGGGTGGCGATCGAGCACAATCTTAACCAACAAAGTAGAGAAAGGGCGCATGTTGGTTAATCGGACTAGTAGCCTACATCCACCGGAAACCTAGTGTGTTTGGCCCGCAAAGCCGCCAAAGGCTTAGGTTCAAGCCGGGTGAAATTCATTTGGAAGGAATACTGTCACAGAGGGTCAAGGAGGAAGCCCCGACTTCAGACGTGGGAGGAATCCGACACCCCCGAAACATACAGCGAGCGATAGCAGCCTGACTCCCCGGCACCAGCCGCAGAATATATAAATAAACTGTTCTACATGTGAAATACAGATGGAGGATATGATCCGTACCGTCAAAGTCAAACTCGACGTGCCAGACGGGCGGTACGACGACCTCCATCAGACAAAAGACCAGTTTCTCTACTGTGCGAACACGACCGCAGCGTGGGCGTGGCGACACCCGGACGAGCACTGCGTCACGTCGAAACAACAAGCCGAGAACGCGCTTTACGACCGGCTTCGGGACGAAACAGCGCTGACAGCGAACGTCGTTCAGAAGGGGATTCGACGTGCTATCGAGGCCACGAAAAGCGGTGTCGCCCGACTCAAAAAGGGCGAAACAACCAGCCAACCACAGTTCGACGCATGGAGCGTCGTTTACGACAAGCGCAGCGCAACGTTCCACCGCGACCACGTCTCCCTTTCAACGGTGAATGGGCGCGTCGAGTGTGAGTACGTACTTCCTGACGATCCTGAGGAGACACCGATCGGCGAGTACCTGCTGAACGAGGAGTACGAGTTCCGGATGTCCACGCTCCAGTACGACCGCTCTAGCGAGGCGTTCTATCTCCACGCGCGAATGCGCCGCACCACAGACAAGCATGAGCAGTCCACGACTGCTTCTAACGCCGAGCACAGAACAGTCCTTGGCGTTGACCTGAACGTGGACGGCTCGCTCGCCGTGACGTCGACCGGTGCGTTCATCGGGAACGCCGACGAGATCAACCATCGACGCCGCGAGTTCGAGAAGACGCGTGGATCGATGCAGCAGACAGGGACACGGTCGGCACACCTGTCGATCCAGTCGATGGACGATCGCGAACACCGCTGGATACAGGACGAACTCCACCGTGCTTCGAACCAGATTCTCGACGAAGCTCGCGATCACGGATGTACGCACGTCGCGTTCGAGAACTTGACCGATATCCGTGATCGGATGGCTGGTGCGAAGCGATTCCACGCGTGGGCGTTCCGACGCTTGTACGAGTACGTCGAGTACAAAGCCGAGCTGCTCGGTGTCGAGGTCGAGCAGGTGAGCCCGGCGTACACGAGCCAGCGGTGTTCGAAGTGTGGCTTTACACACGAGACGAATCGGGGGTCGAAACACCAGTTCACGTGCCAGAAGTGCGAGTACGAACTGAACGCGGACTACAACGCGAGCAAGAACATCGCTCGGAAACTCCTCAAACGACTCCATTCGGAGCAGAAGTCTTCGGATGGAGGCGCACCCTGTCAGTATGCGCTGAAGTCAGGGACGCTGACCCTGAATGGCGGATTCACCGCCACCGTCGATTCGACGGCAGAAGGGGAGTCCACTGACAAGCCCACGACTTCAGTCGTGGGTTACTGACACGCTCCTTCCACCCCTTCGCATGAACGCTGACGAATCGTCCCTCGGTCGGTGCCCGGAATGTGGTGAGGACATCTCGGAAGCGTGGATTCTTGTTGAGTACGAGAAAGAAGACGGCACCGAGGGGGTGTGGGCCGAGTGTCCGGCTTGTGAGGACGTTGTAGCCCCGGAGTAGAGAGACAGCAGAGTAATGTGTGATTCGCCGCGTATGCGGTGTACGGTCTAAAAATGGATATTTCAGATCAACTTCAGTGTCTGTTCTCAGGGAAAGTCGAAGAGCGTAACGGGTCATATATGATTGAGATACCGGAACAAGAGCTCCTGCTGGGGAACCTAGAGGCGGACGAAACGTACCGTATCGCTGTGTTGCCGTCACCCACGACCAGCGAGTCCACCACTACTGGCGCCGATCCACAGCCCGAGCAAGCGTCACAGACGCCCCCTGTTGAGAAAGGAGAACAACGCACAGTCGAGATCGAAGACATTGGTGACCAAGGCGACGGCATCACCCGAGTTGAGCGCGGGTTCGTCGTTATTGTTCCCGATACCAAACAGAGCGAGCGTGTCACTATCGAGATCACCGATGTCCGGGAGAATGTCGCCTTCGCGGAAGTTGTCGACCGCGTTAGCTACTACGAGTAGTTTACAGCGTCCATTCTCTTCGTCTGAGGACGTGGTCCGGGTGAGCGATACAGGAGATTCACTTATGTTGTTCCGTGGGGTTTGAGCTTGCTATCGACGAAATAGGACACTTCACACAGGAAGAGGTATGAGTACAACTACAGAGTTGTACTGGTGTTCCGTGTCGACAATTTGGAACAATGACGGAGATACCGTGATCGACATCAATGTCTATGGTGAGCAGTTCTTAATTGGTGCGAGGCGTTGGCCAGTCGGGTGTAATGCCGACCAGCTCGGCACTCATTTCCCAGAGCCGCCGTCGAACTACTTGGTTCGTCGCCTCGGGTGCGGGATCTGTGGGGCCATCGCTGCCAATATATTGCCCACTCACAGAGCCATACGTCGGCTCCAGCAGAAGCGTTTGGAGGCGTTCGGCGGCCGCCTGCTTCGAGGTGGCGACACCCGGAACTAGCCCGGCGATCCGAACAAGTAGCCGCGTTCGGAGCGATGCCTCACGAAACAGGTTTGTCGACGGAACGAACCCCGGATGAACGCAGTTGACCGTGACCGCAGAGTCATCTGGGAGCCGGTCATCAAGTTCGACCGTGAACGCGATGTTCGCCAGCTTCGAACGGGCGTAGGCTTCGAGTGAATCGTACCCGTCCGTCAGCTGGAGGTCGTCCAGATCGAGTGTCGCCCGCCGATGGATGTCTGAGGCGGTAATGACAACACGCGGATCGGGTGCGTCACGGAGGTGATCGAACAATTCGTACGTCAAGAGGTAGGGAGCCAAGTGGTTCACTGCGAGCGTGATTTCGATTCCGTCCGGACTCTCACGACGTGTTCCAGCCGAGAGTCCAGCATTGTGAGCGAGGACGTCGATCCGATCGTACTCGCGTTTCACGGTTGTTGCGAGAGACCGGATGGTGGATTGGGAGGCGAGATCAGCCTGATGGAACGCGATGGTTCCGGCAAGGTCTTCGGACTGTTCTGTGAGGGTTACCCCCTTCGACTCGTCGCGGCCGACGACTGCGACGGTCGCACCCCGTTTTGCGAGGTTGACCGCTGCCACCCGCCCGAACCCGCTTGTTCCGCCGGTGAGAAGGATTGTGTGGGCGGAGAGATCGTTGGTCATGCCCTGTTTCGACGTCGACGGTCCAAAAGCGCGAGGAGCACGTACACAGCGCCGATCACGCGGACACCGTCGGTGAGATGCTCGTTCCACTCCACCGATTCCGGGTTCTCGTACACGAGCGCCCCCGCGATTTGCTCGTACAGTCGCGGGACGAAAAGCAAGACGGCACCAAAGATACCGGTGACATTCATTAGCCACGCGTATAGGCGACCGTCACGAAGCGCCGCGAGCGTAATGACGACTCCTTCCACCCGAATCAGGGGACTAAACCACGAATGGACGGTGTTTTCTTCAGGGTTCTCAACCGCAATCGCCTCGAATACGTCCACGATCCAGTCTGGAATGAGCGCCGTGAGAACGCCGAGCGCACCGAGGAACTGCCGTAGCATACGTATTCATTCGGTCTGGGGTAGGTTAAGATTCGGTGTCGGCGGGATAGATGTCTCACATTATCATAGCGGCCGGTGAATGATCTTAACCAACAGAATTGGGGGAACAAGAGTGGGTGTTGGTTAATTCAGATGTCGTGGTCCCCTGAGCTACTACTCCAGTATGTTCGATGATGGCTGTAAAATAGTCATCAGAATATCATCTCGAAAATCAATAGTATTTCAAAACCCGAATACGTAAGAGAGGGTATGTATGATCTCACAGGCTTTCAGCGCGACTTGCTGTACGTAATTGCCGGCCTCGATGATCCACATGGGCTCGCAATCAAAGACGAACTCGAAGACTACTACGAAAAAGAGATCCACCACGGTCGCCTCTATCCGAATCTCGACACACTCGTTGAGAAAGGACTTGTCGAGAAAAGTCAGCGCGATCGGCGAACTAACGAGTACACAACCACTCGTCGAGGCACCAGAGAAATCGAGGCGCGAGCTGAATGGGAAGCCGAGTATATCAACCACGACGGCTGAACCCTCGCGATCGAGAACAGTCTAGCTTCGCCGCTTCATTTTGGCTTGTCGTGTATCGGATCTACGATCGTTTCGCAGTTGGGACACTCTGCCCAGACTCCCGCCTCACCCTCGGTAGTCTCGTATTCGATCATCACCCACGTCTCACTAATCTCATGGCCACACTGCGGACAACTACCCAGCACGGAATTGTTTGTGGTCATGAGTTCACGTGACGCGTATTTCTCGACTCGCTATGTGCCACTACGACTGGCAGTCATCTAACTCTTTGTCAGACACTCACGTGGTCTATTAACTGAGCGAGATAAACGAAACAACTCTCCAGAGTAGGGATTCTGTCACCCACGAATGTCTCCCGGAAACATTGGCAGCGTTATCAGACCCCACCCAAGTAGGGCAGCGACGACGCAGCTACACCCCGAGGAACGCTGGGTCGACATCGTTCAGGCGGCCGGTCGATTCGAAGTGATCCCTGAAGTCGCGGTAGAGTTCCGTACACTTCCCATCGGTGTCGTATCGAAGGGTGTGAAAATCACCAACGACGGCACAGTACCGCTTGGCCCGAGTGAGAGCAACATTGAGCCGGCGCGGTCCGTCGTTGGATCGGCCGAGAAAGCCGATGTCACCGTCGGCGTTACTCCGAACAAGCGAGATAACGACTGCAGTCTTCTCGCTCCCTTGGAAGGAATCGATAGTGTCGACAGTGATTGCGGTCGCGTGGTCGACATGATCTTGGAGGAGGTCACGGAGTAGTCGAGAATGAGCAGCATACGGTGTGATGACTCCGATTTCTTCCGCCGGAACATCTTCGAGAATGGTCTGGACAAGGTGGACGACAAGACGTGCCTCAGCTTTGTTAGCCCGAGAATGGTCGACGACGTCAACCGAACCACCGATATTGTACCCTTCGATCGCTGGTGTGTCATCAAGTGGGGTGACGACTCGGCCGGTTCGGAGCGAGTCGTCGTAGAACTCCCGGTTGGAAAAGTAGGCAATGTCGGGGTGCATCCGATATTGGGTCTTCAGTTGGAGGCCAATCCCTTCGTAGACGCCGCCGTCAGCGTAGAGGTGTTCAAACAGTGAGAGCCCATACCCCGAATCGGGTGGATCTTCTGTCGCCGTGAACGGAGGGAGTTGCTGGTGGTCACCCGCGAGAACAGCTCGATCGACGCGGGCAAGCGGAATACACGACGCGGTACAGGTCGACTGCGTCGCTTCATCGAGGACGAGGAGGTCAAACTCACGGGCGAGCGTGGCTGCACTGCTGTTGGTCGCAGCGACAACCTGCGCTCGCTCAGCAACATCCCGGTAGTTCTCTCGGAGGATATCATGCGTCGACCGCTCGGCATTGACGCGATCAAGAGTGAACTCGCCGGTTCCGTACTGTCCGTAGGCGTGGAGTGACCCAGCATCGGGATCACCCTGTGTCGAGTTGCCGGCGACAAGGTTGTCTAACGCCTGGTTCGAGTCTGTACAAACAAGCACATCCTCGCCGGCGTCGACGGCCCGACGGATGATTTCGACGAGCGTCCTCGTTTTCCCCGTTCCCGGCGGACCGTGAATACAGAAGAGCTCATCGGCGAGAAGGGCATACTCGACAGCAAGCTGCTGCTCTTGATTGAGATCCTCATCAAACGATTCGCTCACTGCGGCAGCCTCATTCGAGAACGTAAGCGGGCGATCGCCGACAAGCACCTCGTGGAAGGAATCATCCTGTAAGGACTCGATGGCGGTGCGCTCGCGATCAAAGGGAACTGGATTGAGCCGTTCGGAACACCCGATCGTATGGTCACCCTCCAGATACGCGCTGACTGTTCCCGTATTATCAACAGTCTCCCATTCAAGCGCGAGCCAGATATTCAACCCACGGATGCGTTCGACCTCAGCAGCGACTGGGAAGGAGCCAGGTGCGCCGTCAGCGTCGGCATGAATCAAGACCTCGTTGCCTTGGTAGATGCCGAACTCGCTCTCGACGAAGTAGGCCCAATCGTCATCGCGACGGTCTTGTAGACGTGGATCAAGATCGACTCGAAAGCGGTACTCACCATTTTCTTCGCCACGACACGTCAACTGGGGGATGGCAGACTCGCCACGTTCGTATAGCGCCCGTGCTGAGAGATTGCGAGCTCGGGTCTCGTTTCTTGCTCGTGTCGCCGCACGCTCATTGGCAACATAGTTCTGGAACTCTGTGAGTAAGTCGGCGTCTTCGACTGGGTGCGTCGGATCTTCGTGGTCATCAATTGGGGCATCATACCCTGGTGGGTACGTCTCTGGGAGATAATCCGAATGCCAGAATCGAATGCGATTTGCAAGTTGTGTTCCGCCAAACTCGTCGGCAGCAATTGGTTTCACATCACCGTCTTGCTCGACAAGGAAGATCTCGCCACGCACCTCGTGGTCGGTGTAGGCAACGAACTCATCGGTTGGCGTCGCGGTATCGAGCTCATGTAGCGGGATACAGGTCCACTCTCGGTCGGGGTGAGCGAGTTCATCGTGATGGCTCGCAAATGTGGCGATAGGGCGGACGGGAATATGGTCATCTGTCTCAGAAAGCGTCGTTTCGGAGGCAGTATGGAGGATAGCGTCAGTAAACGAGAACTGATCGACGGCATACTCAAACAGCAGAGACATTATGGAACATGTATTATTGCTACCATATAACACTTCGTCGATATCTTTGACTAATCAGTGCCCGGCTGCGGGATGCGTATCGTCGTCTCGGTCGGTATCGATCGGTTCGTAGTCGTAATCCATCCCCACAGGAGTGAAGCCAGGAACGTAGCTGAACCGTTTGCCAGGTTCTCTGTAGAACATCAGGGGGAGACTCCCCCGATCCTCACGTACCCCATACTCTGGAGGCCATTCGTTGAGTTCAGCCGACAGGCTATACACTTGAGGGGCAGGAAGCGCTCCACGTTCAAGATCGCGGAGATCGAGGACCCGAACTTCGAAGTGACGGGCGAGTTTCTCAGCCCGAGGTGTGAGCTCGGTCGTATGACAGAGGACCGGCATTGCCCGACAGGCAAACGCTATCGTACACAGCCGGAAGATCTTCGCCGGGGTGATCGTATCGCTCGTCCAGTCTTTACATTGGGCAACGATCCAATCGCTCGGCTTGTGCTGTTTTGTCTTTCGGGTGGCGACGACGTCAACCTCGAGATTGAACAGTTTCTGTCGAGTCGCTGCTTGGTATCCCCACCGAATCAACGCCCGCTGGAGTTGATACTCAAGCCACCGCCCATCGCCAACCCCACGCCCAGCCACGTCTGCATAGACAGATCGGTGACTGGAGAGTTTCTCAAGCAGCGTGGAGTTGTCCGTCGACCCCTCAGAAAGTGCGTCCTGAAGAATGACGATGTGGTCTCGAATCGTTTCGAGTGTTTGCTCGATCGAATACTCTTGTGAGGAGTGGTCGTACCCCTGAATGGAGAGATCCTCAAGCAGCCGATCGAGACGTAGTTTGATGTGATACAGTGCCTGAGCAGGGTCGTCCCACGTCACCACCTCATGATCGCCTTGGGACGGGCGATGCTCTGTATCCGCAAGCTGTCGACGGATCGCTTTGAGCGCGTAAAGCGCGAGGAACAACCGCCGCCGTGTGGTGACAGCTTGGACGGTCGAAAGTGTCTCCTCGTCTGAGAGAGCGTCCCGGAGCGTCTCGATCGCGTCGATAAGCTGGGTGAGTCCACGATCGAATCCCGGTGGAAGCGAGAGTGTTTCGTCCGTCATTGAGAGAGCGGGCTGGGAGTGAAGTCGTGGCGAGTCAGTGCGGTTTCTGAGAGCGGTAGGAGCGTTGGCTGTCCGTGAGTGCGAAGGTGGTGGTAGAACTCGTCTGTCGTCGCAGGATACCACTGTGGGCTATCGCGCTCCCGGTAGCGGAGGTCCCCGTCGACGGAGACGACTACACCCTGCTCGGTGGTGGCCGTCTTCGCGAACACGAGCGCAGGCGGATCCGGACGAGCCCAACTGTCGCGGGTCCACTCGAGCATCGTTTCGATCGGTGTGGGATCGACTGGCTCTGGATACCGCGCCGCTGCTGGAGCACGTATCGCGACGTTGTCGAGGCGGTCACTCCCACAGGTACGCCACTCAGCGCCAGTCCACTCCCATTCGCGACGGGTCCACGTCTCGCCAGTGCTGTCGGGCTCGAACCGGAGGCGGCGAGGCGGAGCACTCGGTGGGTCCCACTGGAGGATACATGTCCCGTCATCAGCGAGTGTAGCGTCCTCAGTTCGGCGACGATACGCGAACAGTGCGGCGTCGATCTGTGACCGTGCCCGCCGTAATGTGGAGAGTGGGTCATCTCCCGGCATGGTAGGGGCCTCAGAGTCGTTGACTGTCTCGAACAGCCGGTGGAAACTCGTGTCGATGTCTCTGAGCGTCTCCAGTTCTGGCTGATACTCGGTCATTGGGACTCCTCCGAATCTGGCTTGTAACACGCAGTCTGGAGTCGGCGGATGTGTTCGGCGAGGGGTTCGGTCGCGTCTGTCGGAGAGACGGACTTCGATCGGTCATCAAACGCGATTGCGCCGCACTCATCGAGCGTCTCGAGATGCGATTGGGTCAGCGAGATGTAGACTGAGGTGCGTTCGTTGCTCCTGATTTTACTGGGGTCAATCGCATTCTCGATGGCGGCGATTTCGACGGCCAGATCACCTGCGGTAGTTGCTCCATGCGACTGTGAGAGTGAGAGCAAGACGCGCCGGCGACGACTGTTTGCGATCGCGTTGAACGCACGGTCTGGATCCATCGGGATGGCGAACGATGTCGGATCGTCGGTGGCTTCGGTCACTTAGACCGCCCCACGATCATTGTTCGACCGGCGTTTCGCTGGCGACGGTTCGGCGGGATTTTAGAACTGGACTGTGCGACGCGGTGTGTCTGTAGGTCAGTGTCGAGTGAGGTACTCTGGAGACCAGAGTTATCACTCCTGACCCTGTTTGGGTTGGTTGCTGTCATTGGGTGGCAGCACGACTCCTCCGGCGTCTCAGCGCCGGAGGGTTCCGTCAGGAATCGTGCGTGAGTTGAAGAGAGTCGATTGTGACTTTTATATGAGTGTCACAAACTGAGGGTCGAGTATTTGGCCGCTTGAACGCCTCTAAGGCAGATATTAGCTTGTGTTCTTAATCACCTCTTAAATCACGCACCACCTCAACTGGTGGTTAAAAATAATCCTTCACTACGGCGGCTCTTCTCTATCTACGCGATTGAGATGGGGTGATGAATAGGACCGCGGCCACAAGACCGCTGACAGCGCCGTGAGAAACAGTTGACTTCCCAAATGTGGAAACGGACTCAGTCATCTATCAAATGGCACAGCGGGTCCAGCAGGCGGGCTCACCAACGGTGGTCGAACACCAGCAAGTGGTGAACGTCTCCAATATGTTTCCACGATATCCTCACCCAAGTATTCGTTCGTGCTCGTAACTGTGGAAGACCTCAAGAGAGACGCTTTTGAAAGGTGGCAGCTACAAGTGTGACGAGAGTACCGAGGTCCCAATAGAGTGATTTCGGACGAGTTCCGCATGAACATCGATACAGAAACCATCCAGCACCGATGTACCGATCCCGTGTTTGAGCGGGGGCAAACCTATCGCAGGGAGGGACGGATCCAGCAGCTCGACCGGTTCGACGATCTCGTGTCAGCCGTTGTCAGCGGATCGAACCCGTACGACGTGACTATCAAATTCAGTGGCCGAAGTCTCGAGACTCAGTGTACCTGTCCATACGACGGCCAAGGCGACTGCAAACACGTTATCGCGGTGCTCCTCGCTATCGCAGACGACCCGCCAGAAGATGAGAGTGAGCGTATCGAGGCTCTCCTGGCGGACGTCCCTGTCGAAGAGCTGCGTGCGTTCGTCCACGAGATTCTTGCCACTCACAGCACGGCTCGAGAACAGTTTCTCGCGCAGTTCGGCGACGAACACAAATCGGTCGGTGAGTACCGTGAGGAGATCGGTCGCTTGTTTGAGCAACATGCCGATCCGGTGGTGTTCGAGGCGATCGACTTCTCCCGATTCTTCGACATTGCCGAACAGTACCGTGAGCGCGATCGATACCTCGCCGCTGCGACCGTCTATCGGGCAGTGTTCGAGGAAGTCGATGAGAATTTTAATTGGATCGACGGGTCCTACGACCACTACGCACAGACTCTCCAGACAGCTCTCGATGGATACATCGACTGTGTCTTGGCGACCGATCCCAGTCCCGAGGACTTCGACGCGTATGCCGGCGTGTTAGAAACACGGGCAGCAGCAGAGTCAGAGATTAACAACAGGCAGTTCTGGCGAGCACTCGACGACCTCGAAGATCGATACGACGAATAGACCACTACGATCTCAAAACAGCGACTCCAACTCCCCATCGCTATCCATCAGCTCCGAGAAACGGCCCTCGCTCTCGTCAGTGATCTCCCCGAGATTCTGTTGTGCTTCGATTGCGACTTGCTGGAGCTCTTTCACTCGCGGGACGTTCGTCACGCCACCGAGCAGTACGAGTGCCGCGACCGTTCCCTCACCACGTCGTGGATAGTCACCACCGCGGACTTCCATCGATCCGGTCTGTTCTTCGAGCCACTTGCGACCGTGCTCGATTCCCTTCCGGTTGAGATACTCTGGCGGGCCGGCAACCACAAGCAGCGCTCGCTCTGTCCCGCTCACCTCACAGGGTAAAGTGAGCCGACCGAGCGTTGCCTTTCGGACGAGACTCGTAATTCGATTCGTCGCCTCTGTACTGTCGATCCCGTTATCTGTATCGCCACGGAGTCGCGAGAGCAATCCCTTCCGCTCTGGCTCGTCCACCTCGACATCGGCATAGCCCAGCGAGGAGATCCCACCGCCTTTGAGCGTATTGATGATCTCCGAAGAGTCAACCACGCTTTCGGCGACATCGCTTCCCTCGGTTATCTCGCCCGCACTGAAGAGCACGCCGAACCGCTGGACGAGCTCCTCGTTGATCGCGTCGAACCCTTCCTCCACGGATTCACCCGAGCTGCGCCAGGCGTCGTTGTCAAACAACATGAGGTTGTCCACCTCGTCGACGAACGTCTTGAGCGATCGAGCGGCGTTCAGCGTGTAGATCCCACCCTCGTCACTGCCGGGCAGAATGCCGAGCCCGTACACAGGTTCAGTGTAGATCCGCTTGAGGTTCTTGGCAATCACGGGCGCCCCACCTGACCCCGTCCCGCCACCAAGCCCCGCAACGACGAGGAACGCATCGATCTCGTGGACCGGCACTGAGTCGAGCGCGCCCTGAACCTCGTCGATGTCTTCTTCGGCCACCTCTGCGCCGAGTTCGTTATCTGCGCCCACACCGTGTCCCTTCACTCGCGATTGACCGATCAGGATCCGGCGGTCTTTCGAGAGGTGGTCGATTCCCTGGAGATCTGCTTTCGCCGTGTTGACGGCGATCGCTCCCCGAACGATATCAGCGCCTGTCCGTGCGTCGTAGGCCAGGAACTCGTCGACCACCTTCCCACCCGCCTGTCCGACCCCGATCAATGCGAGTTTCATGTGAACATACCACATGTGACTACGCAGGTTAGACGTATAAAGCTTGGAAGAACACTGGAAAACCGGTGTGGGGGGTCCATGAATAATGTAATCGACCCAGAGCACTCGCAAAATGGTCTGGTCAATGAGAGACAAGACAAAATGGAGTGAACAGCCCCGCCAAAAGTTGCGTGTCGCTACTCGTCAGCCGTCCGGTTCGCTTACTGATTGTAGGGGTGGTCTTCCGGATCGTGGTACCATCCGTCGCCGCCGAAGTACGGGTGCGGTGTGACGAGGTCGACGCCGGTCGTTCCCTCTGGCAGTGGTATGTTCCCGATCTTCTCGCTCTGCGCTTCGATCTCCTCGCCGAACTCGCCATCCGAGTTGACACCTATCTCTCGAAGCAGCCGCTCGACCTTGATGTTGATCTGTTCCATCTTGATCCGCTGATGGCGGTTGTTCACTCCTTCTCGAAGCAGCAGTTCGATCGTTCGGTTCCGAGAAATGTTATCGTGCTCTGCGACATCGTCGATGAGCTCGGCGAGTTCATCAGCAACGTATCCGGTAATGTGTGTCGGCATCGGGAGGTCCCTTTGCCGGTGAGTTATGAATGTATCTGGTTGGTAACAACATGTGATAATCAGTCAGAGCATCCACTATCACTACAGAGTTGGTTCCCCCCAATCGCGCAGTTGGCTTCCCTTCGCATCGTCGTCAGCCCGACTGTGTTATCGGTGGTCGCTGGACGTCCCGTTGTATCTGCCCCGCCCGCGGCTCGTTGTGCCTATCCCCACACCAAAGGGTGGGTATTGTGTTGACGCGACTGCCTCTACTAGACATAGGTCGGCTAGTCTTCGTTGGTGTGCTCGCCGGGACGTCTACTCGCTTGGTTGCGATAGCCACTCTGTCCGGACGGACCACCCTCTCACTCGCTGCCTGTCTAGACTTCTAACCAACTCGTCTTTCCTCGCCAATCCAGTATCTGATTTCTGATATACGTTCTGTGATATCTCGCTCGATTTCTCGACTCTCTATTCTTCTCCCGGCTCCGCCCTGTTCCCTCGCTACGCGACCGACCATCTAGTCGATCTGCTCTCTAGCCCCCTAACATTGTGAATTTGCGGAACCTAACCACAGGGGAGGAGAGATATATTAGAGGATCTCTAAAGCCCCCTCAGGCCGTTAGAACCTAACCAGCGACATTAGAGGGGAGGGTAGTGTTACATTGAAATGCCTCAAACCGGTTCACGTACCCTTGTTTTCGGTGATGACATTCATATTATAATTTTTACACTGAATCATGTCTAAGTTGCTTCCGTCTAATTATATGGACTGGGTATCAGACTGGAATATTGTATTATACAAAACCCACCCAATACCGTTGCCGTATACTTATTCTTCTACTTACATAGACACACCCGAATCAGGCTACCGTCTAGTTATTCATGGTTATCGGATAGTATGTAGGAATTCTAAGACTATGCTAGGGCTCTCTTACATGAGATGGTACTAATTGTGGTCTCGTCTGCTTGTTTCGGTTTTTACACTGTTCAGGAAGTATCGTGCCACCATCTACTTATTTTTGAATTTCGTCGTAATGGCCGATGACGGATCTCAGTATTTCACCATGTTACATAAGGAAGCACTAGATCCTGTCCTGTCTGCTTATTCAATAATATACATCCACATGGGCCAAATCCACCGCAGTCTGCTTATTCATGTGCCTGCTTATGCGAGTTGTGAAAAGAAAGTGAGATATGTTTAGGTTCTTGCCCTCAACTCAGAGAGTGGTGATGGGTGAAGATCACTGGCTGAGTATCGTCTAACTCTAGCAGGAGAAAGGATTTCCAATAAATCTGTTTTTGCGATCGTAGTCGAAACAGTCTCTCTTTTCAAACCGCCTGTCGACTTCTGCCCGGCCTAATATTGCTCTCATTTCCGCTTCTGCCCGGATCGTTTTCGACTGTTTTCTGTCCTACCTTAGTATGATTTTAGGAATGGGCCTGGCTGTAGGTGTATAGGATTGTGGCAGTACGCTGATCCAGGATGAGTCGTGCCTACCGGCAACCGGGGGGAGTTCCACTGCCTCTCACCACTACTCCACCCGCCCTCTACTGAGGTTCTCGCTTGCCCTCCGCGTATCGATTACCCCTCGCGTGATTGCCCGTCGTACTTTGCTGTCGCTGGCTGCTGTTCGCTCCGATTGTGTCTGCCCCTGCTGCGACTGCTCGTCGGTGTCCGCCTCTACATCGAACGGAGTGGAGGTGTTGACGCGAGTATCTGTGTCGGACGTCGGTTGTTGTCTCTCCGAGAGTGATCCCTAGGTAGTGTCTCATCTCGGTTGCGATAGCCGACTTCTCTGAATGGGTCACTCTCTCGGTAGCCGTTTGTCCCGCCTCCTGGTCGACTCAATTCTCCCCCACCAATCCAGTATCTGATTTCTGATACACTCTCTGCGACATCTCGTTCGATCTCATCATTCTGTCCTCGCCCCTTGGCTCCGCCCCGTCTCCTCGCTACGCGACCGACCTTCTGGTCATTTTTCTCTCTGAGCCCCTAACATTGTGAATTCGCGGAACCTAACCTGAGAGGTTGAGAGAGATATTAGAGACTCTCTAAAGCCCCCTCAGGTTGTTAGAACCCAACCAGCGGGATTATCGGGTGGGGTGTGTTAATTACACAACGCACCAAATCGACCGCCGTCCTGTAATTATGGTGTATGTCAAAGAGATATGGTTTTTAATTAAGTAATGCCTCTATCGGACCCACGTCTATTAATTATTTTGAATAGGCGGCTAATATTGCTGCTAATTACGAACCAACGGAATCACGGAGCAGTCTTGTGATTACACGGGTGATTACAACACCCCTGTATCAGCCTTGCGTCTTGTAATTAGAGAGCGGAAGACAACATGTCAACTTCTGCGAATTCTGGATTTTTGCTGTAATTAGAATAGTGCTCTATCTGCTTCTCTTCATGTGATTATAGAATTAATTACCGACCCGGTATATCCGCTTGCCGTCTTGTAATTAGGAAATTCAGATTTTCTCCTTAGAAGATCTGAGCCACGGCCTTACAAATAATTACGAACTCCATTGAATCGCATCCCGTCTTGTGATTACAATTTTAATTAAAGAGTGCCTGTTATCGGTCGCAGTCTGGTAATTACCAGACCACGATTGGCAGTACTTGTCTGATTATGTATAAATTGAGAATTCTGTTGTGGTCGGCGGTGGGATTGTCTGGAGGTGAGCCGGTGGGATCGGTGACATCGGTGGAGTTGTGTGTTGGACGATATCCTTCAGTTGAGTTGTGGATATCTCTTGGTTCGGGTGACTGTTTAGATTGGCTCCAAGAGGATTATATCGATACTGCTTCGGCTTACTTTGTATCCTTTTACACATGAGTTAGTCCACCCTATGACGCCGTTATCTACCTGTTTTCAGCTAAATTTTTATTGCTGCTCTTGCTGAGATCGGTTGAATATTGACTGTTGCTCCTCCAGATCTCCGTGGAATATTGACAGTTGCTCCCCCTGATATCCGTGGAATATTGACTGCTCGTCTTTCTGTTATTACTTTAGTTTCCTCAAAATAACCCACGTTCTGCTTGATTGTGGGCGCATATGCTTGCGGCTGGACCTTAATTCTGGGTAAGTTGATTTGCTCAGGGTTGCCGATACGGATGTTGGTTTTGAGATTCACTCGGAGGTCGATTATCAAAAAAAGGAGTGCTCGGTAGAGATGGTTTCGTCGCTAGTCGTCTCTCAGGTCCTTCCTGAGTTTGTTGATGCCGAAGATTTTCTGAGCGCCGTCCGCGTCGAGTTCGTCGCTGACCTTCTTGAAGTTGTCCGATTCTCTCGCCTCGATATACCCAATGTGGGCTGTTAGCGACGACAGCAGCTTTCGCATACCTTCGGCGTTTTTGACGACCCAGATGGCGTCGGCGTCCGCATCCTTGAGTTTGTAGTAGTCGCCTACAACGTGTCGCCGCTTCTCCGGGGACAGCTCAACTTCGATGACTTTGTCCCGATCGTCGGGAGATTCCTCTGTCGCCTCGACGTAGAGATCGAATTTGAGTTCGCTGCCCTCGGGGGTGTAGTACATGTGCGTCTCGTAGCCGAGCCCGTCGTAATATGCGTCGATGAGCCTGACGCCGACCCGGTGTTCCGGGCTTTCCCGGCCGTACTCACCACCGTCTCGTGGCGCGAGATTCTTCCCGGCGACGACGTTTGCTTCGTCTGTCGGCCAGTAGTACGCCTGTCTGTTTCCGAGTTCGAACTTCTCTAAGAACCCCCACTCGATGAGATCGGGTGCCGTCTCGCTGTACGGCAGGACGTTCATCGAGTCCTTGATGTGGTAGCTATTGAGGCCGTCTGTGAGTGCGTCAAAGACCATTCCGAGGAACGCCGAGTGGTCGCTTGTGAACTCCTCAGAGTCTTCTGGCGCTTCGTCTTCATCGTCCGAGTCCCCGTCGTCATCTCCACCAGATTTCACGCCGCTGTCCATGTCGATCGCTTCGTGTTCGCGGTTGACGCAGTGGCGATCTCGGCTTCGTTCGCGGACGAGGTCTTCACGCGAGCTGACGTTGAACGGTCCCGCACTATGCCCTGGTGGGATGGGAAGTGGCCGGAGCGTGAGTATCTCTGGCTTCTGTTTGTGGAAGCCTGTCGACGGTAGTTGGACGAGCCACTCCCCCCGCCGGAGACCTGCGATACGGTCTTTGATCTCGTCGTTTTCGAGATCTTCGTGGAACAGCGACTCCGCTAAGAGGTCGTCCGTCGCGACGTTGCCGATGATCTTCGTGTTGATGTTGTTGAGGATTTCTTTGTACGCCCGACGATTGTCCTGTGGATTCTCTCCGAGTACCTGCTCGGGATACTGCATGATGAGCCCGAGCGAGAGGTTGAACTCGCGCCCTTTCGGGAGGAGCTCTCGGTAGACGATTTCGTTGCGAGCGATGTTCGCAGACTCTTCGATGATGACGTTCGTGATGTATTCATCATCGTCTGGCGTCCAGATTGACTGCGCCGAAGTCCACAGATGAGACAAGAACAGGACGGTGAAGACTTCGCTGCTGGCCCCGCGGAGACTCCCTGTGTCGATGAGGACGACCTTGTTCGAGTTGAGGATGCTCTTCATGTCGAGCATCGGAATCTGCTCTTTGTTGTACCAGTTTGTGTCGTCGTTCCAGTACTCGTCGTCGACTGTGTACGACAGCATATCCCAGATGAAGTCGCGCTCTTTCAGCTTCCGGATCCGGTTGAGAACCGCGTCGGTGGTGTTCATGAACTGGCGTGCGTCCTTCTCAAGGTGGGACTCGAGGATGGACGTCACCTGCGTGTCGACCGTTCGCGGGATCGCCTTGAGAACTGTCTCGTAGTCCTCGTCGATGTCTTCGACATCCTTGCCGTACTTCTGGAATTCCTGTGCGGCTTCCATGAGTTCGCCGATCGAGAAGTAATCCTTCCCGTGTTCGCGGTCGAACAGCGCCTTGATCAGGTTGGTGAGGATTTCGTTTGCGACGAACGCCTGCTCGACTGTCTTCTTCCCGAGGACGAATCTGAGCAGTTGGAAGTAGTGGTCGATGATGTCCTGTTTGGCTGTCTCTCGGGTCCGCCCGGCACCCTCTGTGAGCGGCCGGAGGTCGAAGAATGGCATCCCTGGAACCTTGCCCTCTGCTTCTGGGATTTGGATGTATTCGACGTCCGCGAGGTTCCCGAACAGCGTCCGGTGACACCGCAGGTAGTTCTCACACATCTCGCCGTCCTTGGGATCGATGAGGATTGTCGGCCCCTCGAGGTTGTGGTGGGTGGTGAGCATGTCGTTGATCGTCGCGACCGTTTTCCCGCTCCCAGTCGTTGCTGCGCGGATGTAGTGCTGGGTGAGATGATCTGCTGACAGCGACAATGCATCCCGCTTCGCGAGGTGGTCCCACCACTCGTTTTTGCTCTGGATGGTGCTGATCTTGTCCGGCTCCTCGGAGTTATCTCGGAGTGCGGTGACGGCGTGACCGATCGTCATGCCGGTCGAGAACTCCTTGAATACTTCCTCGTTGGGCGAGGTGAGCGGTGATTGAGCTGTCGGTCTCCCGCCGGTCCCACCTCGACTCGCTTTCGGCAGCGTGTCGATTGACGGGACCGTGATGAAGTTTGAGAGCTCGTCAATGTTACAGACGAGAATCGGCTTTTGTCGCGACCAGGACTCGAGCCCGTTCGGGTAGGTGATCCCGTGGCTGAGCATCCGCTTGTACTCAGGTTCGTTCGTACCGAGGTAGTTCCCCTCGATGGAGTAGAACTTCCCACTGAGCTGGTTGAGTGAATCTTGGAGATTCCGGGCGCACTCGGTGTCTGAGGTGGCCGCTCGGAGCGTGACGTTGTACGTGTGAGATGGATCTTTCAGGTCGATCTGACCCATCCGTCCCGTGCCTGAGCGGTAGCCTGCGGTCTGTGAGTCGTGGATTGAGCCGCCGATTTCGTGGGGCGTGTCGCTCCGGTGGCGCTCTTGTTTTTCCTCATTAGAGACGCCGAGGACCCCGTCGAGAAGTGTCCGAAGGAAGAGCCCGCCGGTCGTGTGGACGCCTTGCTTGAGGTTTCCTTTCTGCCGTTCGGCTTTCGGAGACCAGTCTGCGCGTGGCTCGAAAACCGCTTGAAAGACGACCGAGCCCTCTGTTTGGATGATGGTTTCGAGGAGATTGGAGAGCGGCGAGCGTTCGATCGTTTCGTTGTCGAACGACGAGAGCGTCGTCATCCAGTCCCGTCGTTTCTCCTCAACACCCTCCCACCGCACCATCTCGGGGACATCATCGAAGACGTTCGTGATGTCAAAGTTTTCCCGTCCGAATTCGAAGTTCTCCGGATACTGCGATCGCGTAGTGCTTTCGAGTCGGTCACAGGTGACTTCGCCGCGCTCTCCCGGCCCGATGAAGAACTTGAACTGGGCTTCGTCTTCTGGCTTGTAGATGATGAACTCGAAGTTTGAGACGGGCTCGATACCAGCGACATGGAGTTCCATATCGAGCGGGAGCTTACGCCCGTTTCCGTATCGATGGAGTCCGTAGAGTTCTCGTTTGACCGTCTCTGAGTTCACCTCCTCACGCACGGGGATTATCTGAATGTATTCTTGTTCGGATTCGATCTGTTCGATGAAGTCTTCCGCTTCGTCAGTGTCGATCTCCCCGCTGAGTGAAGCACTAGCGGAGGTCTCGTCAGCATCAGATTTTGGTGTGGAGTCCGCTTCTTCCGCATCAGGTGATGCATCCGGATTTGTTGGTTCACCGGATTCCGGAGGCCCTTTATCAGGTTTATTTTCTTTTTTACTCACGGTGACATTTCCAACACAACCCCCCCAAATAGCTCTTTTTTGGGGGTCTACAAACTGTTCAATGTGTATACTATTCCGGGAATTATCCAGATTGACTACGGTAGCACGTATACTCATTTGAACACGACCCAGTTAGGTTCGCCGACACGAAGGAAATGACTGATAGCGACGACGAGACCAATGACGACTCACACCGCAACTGCGTCGTAGCGACTGGGGGTTAGTGCCGAGCGGACCGAGGTCACAACTGGTGAACTCGGTAATACGCTGCACCAGTTCTTCGATTTCAGCTTGGATTTCGGTTGTGTCTTCGTCGGCACCAGCTAAAGGTTCTGACCATACCTACCGATTCCGACCGCTCGGTGGTGACATCCTCCTCGCCGTAAACGGCGAGGCTTCCCGTACCGCAGGTGGGATATTTGCTGGTCTACGACACGACCTGTTCTCTCGTGTGAAACGTCCCGCTCTCGCGGTCGAACAAGTGTGTCGATGGCTGTGCCACACAGCCGTTACTCCTATCCTCGCCGTGAGGACTCGGAGTTATCTTCTGACGCATATTCTCCGCCCCGTTACAGTCCGCGTTGGCTACCAACTCGCACGACGAGCAGACGTACAGGCCACGTTCGACGCGATTCGATTTCGTCTCGTCTCCACAGCGGGAACACGTTTTCGAGGTGTTCCACTCGTTTTCTTTCAGCACCTCCACAC
>NZ_BBJP01000066.1 GCF_000739595.1 Halorubrum halophilum
AGCGCAGAGGCGTTGCGATCTCTCCGGCATCCGTGAGGATGAGGAGAACAGCGAGTCGAAGGACTGGGGCAAGCACGGTAATCTTGACCTGCACTCGTGGGCGTTCGACCGGTTCAGCGACCTGCTCGAATACAAAGCCGAGATGGAAAGTATCACGGTCGAGCAAGTGTCTGAGCGGGATACCTCGAAATCGTGTTCGTGCTGTGGCCGGAAGCATGAAGCCAACCGTGTTGAACGCGGACTGTATGTCTGCGATGAGTGCGGTACAGTAGCGAACGCAGATGTGAACGGCGCTGAGAACATTCGGCAGAAAGTATCTCCAAGTCCCGCCACGGATGGCGGTGATAGGAGTAACGGCTGGTTGGCACAGCCATCGACGTTCCTGTTTGACAAGGAAACTGGTGCGTTCGCACCTCAAGAACGGGTTACGTCGTAAACCACAATATCCCAACCCAGCGGTGCGGTGCCGTGGGAATCCTCGCGCTTCAGCGCGGGGAGGATGTCAATTTGCTCGCATTGCTGTGATGGTTCGCGTCTTTGCAATTCACGACTTTGCTTTTTAACACACCATTGGAAGAGTTCCTGTCGAAGGTCATCATCTGTCTCATTAAATAGGCTCCCCAGGCGATAGCCGAGATTATCCCATATTAGTCTCTCTGGCGGTGGACCCTCTGTATATTTTGACGTCGTATCGCTGTCGCTGAGATCTTTAACAGCAGCAGTCCAGCCTCGCTTGAATGCTCCCTGTCGGTCGCTACCGGGGTCTTCTTGCCGAATATCTCCGAGAGGGATCGTCGGATCATCAACCATATCCACTCATTGAAGCGCCTGTTTAGAAATTGATTGCGGACACCTTGTTGGATTCATTCTCTGTATCTCGCACGGCAACCCTATCTGTGCTTAAGGATATCAACAGAGCGAATCATCCTATCTAAAGATGATCGACCCTGACCCACGTAACAAAGAACTATTTCCACAGACCAAATGGGGTATAAGTAGATGCCGTCGTCTGTCGCCCATACGAAAGGCCAGATGCGAGAGCTGTCGCCCTACGAGTTTGAGGAATTCGTCGCTGAAGTGTGGTCAGCGCAGGGGTTTGCCACGACAGTTCGACAGCAAAGCTGGGATCGGGGAATCGATGTTGAAGCAAGGCAAGACGGTGTCACACTCGCCATCCAAGTCAAACAGTATGGAGAGGGGAACACTGTTGGGAGCCAAGAGGTTCGAAACTATGCTACCCTTTATCAGCAGAACGAAACGATCGACCGCGTCATTATCGTAACATCTGCCGAATTCACTACGCCAGCAGAAACCCTTGGTCGTGACTTAGACGTCGAACTGGTCGACGGGAGTCAATTGGCAGAACTGGCGCTGGAGTATAAAATACCCATTACCAATTTCGTGAAGCTCACTGAGTCACCACTCGCTAATGCAGTGAAAGTTGCTCACCGACTCCGTATCCCCTGCAACGATCATTTCGTGAAGGCATGGGCCAAAGAGGTTGATATCGCTCTGTCAGAACTGTTGGACTTCGATATTCGCTTGGTCGACCGAATCACAAGTCTCGAATCGGAGACAAGCAAAGCCGATGTCGTACTGACTGTTACACTCTCTACCGGCGCAAAAACACTAGTTCGAGACGGATTCGAGAAGCTGAATCTCAATGAGCCCGTTTCCGAATACTTCGACGATCAGCAGGGAACGGGTGTGGATCCGTATATTCTTAGCTACGATCTCTCGGTGAGACAGGTGGTTGCGATACTAGGAGACAGTGGGAAATTGAAATCTGCGTTATCGCAAATCGAGGCGCATCGAGAGCAAAGCGATCCAAGTACACCGTTTCTTTTGGGCTATCTGTTGCTGAGAAAGTCGTTCGACTGGAGCTTACTTCGGCTCGTCCAGGAGTGAATCGCCTCAAGGTCACGCACCAAGGACGGTCGCCTCAACATTCGGTACAGCCTCCTTGAAGCGGAGGGGACGAGTCGGGACCGGGAGTACTCGCTCGTCGATTCGGCAGCGGCGTCGCCGATGTAGTGATTCACCTCTTCCCTACTTGCTCGTCGAGGAGCGGACATTCTCGCCTCAAGTTTGGTAAATTGGGAAACGTGTCATCGACGATCTTTTTCGGTATACCCGGCGAAAGATGTGTTCCAGAACAGCTCTATACAGCAAAGCAGCCCACGGACGCCGCGTCCGTGGGCTGAAGGTGGGAGTATATCCTCCCGATGAATGGGCAGGCGGCGAACCGCGGTTCCCAGAGGATCGCTCACTCCAGTACTTCCCGGTACGCTGGTGGGCTTAACTTCCGTGTTCGGAATGGGTACGGGTGTTTCCCCACCGCTCTGGCCGCCTTTACGCCGACTCTCGGTCTCGAACCGAGACTCTCTCACGCTGAGAGAGACGCCTGTGTCGGTGGTTCCGATCGAATGATCGGTCAACCGTGTATGCGTGCGATCCAGTTACCGCCTGAACTCATACGAACTGTGGTGTCAGTGCCGTATGACTGTGGCTTCGGTCTGTTAGTGCTCGTGGACTCAACACCTCGTTGCCTCGGTGCGTACATCATCCTTTTTTATTA
>NZ_BBJP01000065.1 GCF_000739595.1 Halorubrum halophilum
ACTATTCAGTCAGAGAATCTACACCTCTCTATTCGTGTGTAGCGTCAGATCGGTATAAGAGACAGGGACTACGTATCAGCTGCTGGACTCCTGAGCCAGAGTGGACAACTAGCGACTGTTATCAGAGCCTGTGCTAATATAATTGAAAGTGGATTCGTACCCAAGATTTATTCTCACTGCCGCAACGGGGTTGCTGATTGGCATACCACTGTATCTAGCTATTTTCGCACCTGAGATACTCTCCGTCGAACTGTTCACGAGTCTTGGATTCTGGGTTCCCGTAGCTATTCTCTTCTTCGTGATGATATTTGGATTCTGGATAGGTCAGAGGTCGAATCTCACGTAATCTACCCTAGCAGTAGTTACCCAAGAAGCAGTCTTCAGCGACCGGGTGTTTCATGTGAAAATTCGTCTGAAGAATAGGATTTCAACAGAGCGGTTTTTTAATCATATTTTCGTCCGAAATAGTTGGTCGCTGAAGCGTGCTACTCGATTGATAGCGGGAGTGGGTATAGCACGTTTGTGGAGTGATTGTTTATACGTGATCGAGTGGGGTTGCTGTGGGCTGTTTATAAGTTGACTGTGGTGCTAGGGTGAACACTTGCAAAGCCCCACCCACCCGTACCGCAACCCCACCTCACGCCTCCCCAGCCTCGTCGCTGGCGGCGACAGCCGCCAGCGACTCCCTCGCGCGGTGCCGCTCGCGGCCTGTCGGCCGCTCACGGGCACGCGCCACCGCATCACTTGTTGATAAGTGATCGTCGCCGTCGCTCACAACCATTTAAACACTCGCTCGCCACCACCGATCTGCAATACTCACTCCCGCTATCGATCGACGCTGGTTCTGTACTGAAAGCGCCCGGATCGGACTGCTTACCCCCGATTATCCGATCAGCTCGAACTCGGCTCCCAGCGGCGGGGCGTCGGGGATCCCCCAGTAGACGAACCGGTACGTGCCGGCGCCGAGGGGCGGACAAACCTCCAGATCCCGGTCGGGGACCGCGGACGCGATCGCCGCCTCCTCGAGGTCGATCGACCAGATGTACGCGCCGCTTGGGTCGAGCGTCTCCTCGTCTCGGGGAAGCTCGACAGTCTCGCCCGATGTCGACCCGCGAACGTCGAGCCACCCCTCGCCCGTCTCGCGCTGGAACGAGTAGGCGTGCTTGCCGAGGACCGTCGCCGGCTCGTCGCCGGTGTTGCGGAACACGAGCCGCATCGACTGGCCGTACGTCTCGGCGTTCCCCTCCGTGGCCAGCTCGAACCGCGTCCCCGCGGCGTCGACGATGGTCCCCTCGACCGGCTCCTCGAAGGGGGCCGTCAGCCGGACGAACGCGTCGTCCTCGCAGGTCAGCGTCTCCGGGACGCCCTCGGGCCCCTGCGGGCCGTCGCCCGCGGCGAAGTCGAGACACCCGGCGACGCCGACGCTTCCGGCGGCGGTGAGGGTTGCCGCGGTCGTCGCCAACAGATCCCGTCGCGTGCGCTTCATGGGTCCCGTTGGGCGGCCGCCGGCTTGAACCGCACGCGTCGACTCGGAGCGCGGCAGGGACTCTCGCTTCCGCCCCGGTTCGGAACCGCTTTCCCGTCGGCCGGCGCATGGCCGCCCATGGAGCTGTTCGGATCCAGCGGCATTCGCGGGGTCGCGCTCCGGTATCTCACGCCGGAGCTCGTCCTCGGCATCGCGAAGGCCGCCGGCACGACCTGGGACGCCGACCGGGTCGCCGTCGCCCGCGACACCCGCACCACCGGCGAGCTGTTCGCCAACGCCGCCGCGAGCGGGCTGGCTGCCGTCGGTTGCGACGTGGACCGGCTCGGCGTCGTCCCGACGCCCGCGGTCGGCAACTACTGCGAGTCGGCCGGCGTCCCCTGCGTGCTCGTCACCGCCTCGCACAACCCGCCGGAGTTCAACGGGATCAAGCTCGTCGGCGACGACGGTGTGGAGCTGTCGGTCGACGTGCTCGAACGCGTCGAGCGCCGCGTCCTCGACGACGACTACGACCACGCCGACTGGCGGACCGCGGGCGCCACGACCCGGGTCAAGGGTGTCGTCGACGACTACGTCGATCAGCTGATCGACGCGGTCGACGCCGAGGCGATCGCCGACGCGGACCTCACGGTCGCGGTCGACCCCGGCCACGGCGCCGCGTCGGTGGCGTCGCCGCGGATCTACCGCGAGCTTGGCTGCGAGGTGCTGACCGTGAACGCGACGCCCGACGGCCACTTCCCCGGCCGGGAGTCCGAGCCCGTCTCGGAGAACCTCGGGGACCTCCGGCGGCTCGTCGCGACCACCGACGCCGACGTGGGAATCGCCCACGACGGCGACGCGGATCGGGCGGTGTTCGTCGACGAGGACGGGGGGTTCGTCGACGGCGACACCTCGTTCGCGGCGATGGCGGACGCCTGCCTCGAACCGGGCGACGCCGTCGTCAGCGCGGTGAACGTCTCTCAGCGACTCGTCGACGTCTGCGACGCCAACGACGCCGACCTCGAACTCACGCCGATCGGTGCGACGAACATCATCACGCGGACGCGCGAACTCCACGAGGAGGGAGTGAGAGTACCGATCGCCGGCGAGGGAAACGGCGGGGTGTTCTTCCCGCCGTACCGGCTCTCGCGGGACGGCGCGTACATCGGCGCGCGCTTCCTCGAACTGCTTGCGGCCGTCGACGCCCCGGTCAGCGAGACGGTCGCCCCCTACGCCGACTACCACTTCGTGCGGCGCAACGTCGAGTACGCGGACGACGCCGAGCGCGACGAGATGCTGTCGGCCGCGCGCGCCTACGTCGAGACCGCGGACGCCGAGCCGAACACCACCGACGGCTACCGGCTCGACTACGGGGACGCGTGGGTCCTCGTTCGCCCCTCCGGCACCGAGCCGAAGATCCGGATCTACGCCGAGTCGGCCGACGCCGACCGCGCGGAACGGCTCGCGACGGACATGTACGTCGCGGTCGAGAGCGGCCGGTAGCGGCGGCTGCAGTTACGTCGGCAGTGTAAACAGACACCAGCGACGGCGATCGCTCACTCGGTGACGGCGGACGCCGCCGGCTCCGACGGGCACTTCGCCCACCGCATCGCGGTCGCGGCGTCGTTGAACGGCTCGACGTTAACCCCCTGAACGTCCATCGTTCGTTCGAGGTATCGCCGCTTGGGGCGCTCCGCGACCACCGCGAACCGGGTCACGCCGCGGTCGGCGGCGGCCCGTGCCGCGAGCCGGAGCGTCCGCCGGCCGGCATCCGAGCAGGGGCGCGTCGTCCGCACGATGAGCACGACCGCGTTCACCCGTTGCTCGGCCGCGAGCGTCCGCCATCGGTCGAGCAGCGACTCGCCGTCCGACGGGGAGAGCCCCGTCCCGTGCGGGAGTTCGACGACGAGCACCCCGTCGTCGACCCGGATCGACCATCGCTCGCTCGGTTCCATGCTATCTCTTCTCACCTGTCGGCTGATAAATGTACGGGGGTAAATATTTAATTTGATATTTTAGACTTATCAACCGGTGTTCCGGGCCGTACGAAAACAGCACTCACACGGCGATTCAGCGTCTGTAATTTCGATCCGATACTTAAATCGCGTCTCGGTATCGGTCATGAGACCTACCATCTCAACGAGAATAGTTCGACGAATCAGCCAACGTTGCTGCGAATCCCGTTCGCCGATACCCGCCAGCGCCCGATGGCCGTTTATAAGTGACAGTCGCTATCGCTGTCTTCCCGTCCCCCCGTCGTCGGCTTCGTCGTGGCCGTCGTCCCCGTCTCCGTCGGCCGCGTCGACGACGGCCCGCGCGAGCGCCTCGAAGTCGGCGTCGTCGGGGACCACGTCGACGTCGATCCCGTGTTCGGCGGCCGTCTCCGCGGTCGGCGGGCCGATCGCGCCCACGACCGCGTCGTTCAGGCCTTCGATCGCCGCCTCGCTGACCCCGCGCTCCGCCGCGGCGTCGAGGAAGTGGGTCACCGTGAGCGACGAGGTGAACGCGGCGCCGTCGAGGTCGCCCGCGGCGGCCAGCGTCGCGGACTCCCCGGCCCCTTGCGGGCGCGTCAGCCGGTAGAGCACGGTCTCGGTCACGGTCGCGCCGGCGTCGCGGAGCCCCGCTAAGAGCACGTCGCTGCCGTGGTCCGAGCGCGCCACCTCGACGCGCTCGCCGTCGACGCGGTTCTCCAGCGCCTCGACCAGCCCGGCGGAGGTGTACTCGTCGGGCACGAGGTCGACGGTCCAGCCCGCCGCTCGCGCCGCGTCCGCGGTCGCGGGGCCGATCGCGACGAAGGTCGCGTCGCCCGGTTCCCAGCCCGCCTTGGCGGCAAGTTCGACGCCCGTCTTGCTCGTGAGGACGACGTACGGCGCGTCTTCGGGGGTCTCACCCGTCGGCTCGACCGCGAGCATCGGGTCGGCGACCGGGTCGGCGCCGAGCGACGCCAGAAGCGCCTCCGCGTCCTCGATCCGCTCGTCGGCCGGGCGGAAGACGGCGACGGTCGGGGCGTCGGGGTCGCTGCTTGCGGCGTCCTCGTCGCTCACTCCCCCTCACCTCGCTCGCCGTCGTTCCGGAGGAACTCGACGACGCGGTCGCGCGTCGCGGCCACGTCGCCGATCACGGTGATCGCGGGCGGCTCGATCCCCACGTCGTCGCGAGCGTCGACGATGGTGTCGAGGGTGCCGGTGGCGACGCGCATCTCGGGCCACGTCGCGCGCTCGACCAGCGCGACCGGGGTGTCGCCGGCGAGGCCGGCGTCGCGGAGCTCGGCGGTGTACGCCGGGAGCTTGCCGACGCCCATCAGCACGACGATGGTGCCGCCCGTGGCCGCAAGTGCCTCCCAGTCGACCGCCGACTCCTCCTTCGTCGGGTCCTCGTGGCCCGTGACGAAGGAGACGGAGGAGGCGTGGTCGCGGTGCGTCACCGGGATCCCGGCGACCGCGGGGCCCGCGATCGCGGAGGTGACACCGGGGACGACCTCGAAGGGGATTCCGGCCTCGGCGAGGTGCTCGGCCTCCTCGCCGCCGCGCCCGAAGACGAACGGGTCGCCGCCCTTCAGGCGGACGACCGACTTCCCCTCGCGGGCCAGTTCGACGAGCCGCCGGTTCGTGTACTCCTGCGGGGTCCACTCGCCGCCGGCGCGCTTGCCCACGTCCTCGCGCTTCTCCTCGGGTATCCGCCCGAGGATCTCCGGGCCGGGGAGCTTGTCGTGAAGGACCACGTCCGCCGACTCGATCAGCTCGGCGGCCTTCACGGTCATGAGGTCCGGGTCGCCCGGCCCGGAGCCGACGAGGGAGACGGTGCCGACATCGCCGTCCCCCGTTTCGGTGCCTTCACTCATCGGCACCGGCCTCCTCCCGGGCGGCCTCGATCAGGTCCGCGGCGCCGCGGTCGGCCAAGTCAGCCGCGAACTCCTCGGCGGCCTTCGCGTGCGACCGGATCGGGAGGTCGCGGGTGTCGGCCACCTCCTCGGTGCCGTCGGTCGAGAGCACGCGGACGCGGGTGTGGACGTGCTCGCCCTGCACGAGCGCTGAGACGCCGATCGGGGCGACGCAGCCGCCGTTGAGCTCGCCGAGGATCGTGCGCTCGACGGTGACGGCCACACGGGTCCGCGGGTGGTCGACCGCGGAGCGCACGTCCTCGATCACGTCCGGGTCGGTCGCGGTGACGGCGATGGCGCCCTGCCCGGCCGCGGGGACGAACTCCTCGCGGGGGAGTCGGGTCGTCTCCACCTCGTAGAACAGCTCCGAGCGCCGGAGCCCGGCCTCCGCGAGCACGATGGCGTCGTACTCCGTCTCGACTTTCCGCTCCATCGCCGAGCGTTCGAGGTCGGAGAGCGAGTCGAACCACTCGTCGACGGTGGTCTCGAACTCCTCGTCGATTTCGTCTCCGTCTCCCTCGTCCTCGTCGCCCTCGCCGTCGCTGAGCGCGTCCCAGTTCGGCTCGTCGGCGTCGCTTTCGGTGCCGTCGCTCCCCTCGTCGCCCTGCTCTGCCGTCTCTGCGCGCGCCTCTCCCGAGGCGATCAGTCGGCGTTCGTGTTCCGCCTGCAAGCGGGGGGCGAGCAGCTTCTCGATCCGGGTGTCGACGTTGCCGCGGAGGGGCTCGACGACGAGGTCGGGCCGCGCAGCCTTGATCTGGGCGGTCCGCCGAAGCGAGCCGGTTCCGACCACCGAACCGGCCGGGAGGTCCTCGATGCCGAGGCCGTCGGGGTGGACGACCACGTCGCCGGAGGGCGCGCGCTCGGGGACGCCGGCGACGACCATGTCGTCCATTCCCTCGGTGGGGACGTCCTTCAGGGAGTGGACGGCGAGGTCGGCGTCGCCGTCGAGCACTTTTTCGTCGAGCGCACGGACGAACGCCCCCGTCCTGCCGAGGCGGTGGATCAGCTCGTCGGGGATCTGGTCGCCGCGGGTCTCGACGCGTCGCAGTTCCACGTCGCGGCGGCGGCTCGACAGGGCGTCGCGGACGGTCCCGGCCTGCCGGAGGGCCAGGTCCGAGCCGCGCGTGGCGAGCCTGAGCGTATCGGTCATACCCGGATCGAGGCCCCCCGCGTTCAAAAGGGCACTAGTTCGGTCGTGACGGTGGCGCGCGCCTCCGAGTGGCCGGTAGGCCACGAGGAGCGTCGCGCGAGGGAGTCGGCCGGCGCTTATAAGCGCCGGCCGACGAGGCTGGGGAGGGGTGAGGTGCGGTCGCTGTGCGGTGCGGGGTGGGACTCAAAGGGGCAGTCGGCGAGGGCGAAGCCCGACGACGCAAGCACCGCAGGAACGAGCAACGCGAGTGACGAGGAGCGCAGCGAGTCGTGCGAGTCCTCGCCGACTGGGGCTTTGACGGTGTTCGCCGTTGCTCCGCCAGCAACGATTTATAAGTGATCGACCGGTGCTCCGGAGGTGTTTGCCGTCGATCCGGCGGCAACGGTTTATACGTAAGCGACTGGCGCTTTGGCGGTGTTGGCTGCCGCTCCACCACCAACTATTTATAAGTGATCGGCCGGGTCAGAGGTACTGGCAACACGTACCGGACCGAAGGTGTGTTAGTGCTCGGGGCCCAGATCCGGGTAATGGGAGTTCAGGAACAGTACCCGTTCGACGTCGAGGCCGTCCGCGCCGACTTCCCGATCCTCGATCGGAAGGTCGGCGGCGACCCCGAGACCCCGGGAGAGGGGCCGGGCGACGACACGCCGCTCGTCTACCTCGACAACGCGGCGACCTCGCACACGCCGGACGCGGTCGTCGACACGATCGCCGACTACTACCGCGGCTACAACGCAAACGTCCACCGCGGGATCCACCAGCTGAGCCAGGAGGCCTCCGTCGCCTACGAGGAGGCCCACGACACGGTCGCCGACTTCGTCGGAGCGTCGGGCCGCGAGGAGATCGTCTTCACGAAGAACACCACGGAGGCGATGAACCTCGTCGCCTACGCGTGGGGCCTCGAAGAGCTCGGGCCGGGCGACAACGTCGTCCTCACGCAGATGGAGCACCACTCGTCGCTGGTGACGTGGCAGCAGATCGGCAAGCGCACTGGCGCCGACGTGCGCTTTATCGAGGTGACCGACGAGGGGCGGCTCGACATGGAGCACGCCGCCGAGTGCATCGACGACGACACGCAGATGGTGTCGGTCGTCCACGTCTCGAACACCCTGGGCACGGTCAACCCGATCCCGGAGATCGCGGCGATGGCACACGACCACGACGCGTACGTCTTCGCCGACGGCGCGCAGTCGGTCCCCACGCGCCCGGTCGATGTCAAGGACCTCGGCGTCGACTTCCTCGCCTTCTCCGGCCACAAGATGTGCGGCCCGACCGGTATCGGGGCGCTCTACGGCCGCGAGGAGATACTCGATGAGATGCAGCCGTACCTCTACGGCGGCGACATGATCCGGCGCGTCTCCTTCGAGGACTCCACGTGGGAGGACCTCCCGTGGAAGTTCGAGGCCGGGACGCCCTCGATCGCGCAGGGGATCGCCTTCGCGGCCGCGATCGAGTACCTAGAGGAGATCGGCATGGAGAACGTGCAGGCCCACGAGGACCTGCTGGCCGAGTACGCGTACGACCGGCTGACCGACCTCGGCGGCGTGGAGATCTACGGGCCGCCGGGCCACGACCGCGGCGGGCTCGTCGCGTTCAACGTCGAGGGCGTCCACGCCCACGACCTCTCCAGCATCCTCAACGACTACGGCGTCGCGATCCGCGCCGGCGACCACTGCACCCAGCCGCTCCACGACGAGATGGGCGTCGCCGCCTCCGCGCGCGCCTCCTTCTACCTCTACAACACCGTCGAGGAGATCGACGCCCTCGTCGAGGCAGTCGGCGAGGCCCGTGACCTGTTCGCGTAGGCCGGCGGACTGTTGACTCTCCGGAGCGACGGAACCCTTTTGACTCGCACGGGCCTACCTGTGACCGATATGGGACTGGGCTCGGACATGTACCGGCAGCAGATCCTCGACCACTACAAGAACCCGCGCAACTACGGGGAGCTCGAGGACCCCGACTTCACCCACGTCGGCGAGAACCCCTCCTGCGGCGACACGATCCGGATGCAGGTCGCCCTCGACGACGCGGGCGAGACGATCGACGCGGTGCGGTTCACCGGCGACGGCTGCGCCATCTCGATGGCCTCCGCGAGCATGCTCTCCGAGCGCCTTCACGGGATGTCGGTCGAGGAGCTCGACGAACTCGACACCGACGACGTCACCGAGATGCTCGGCGTCGACATCTCCCCGATGCGCGTGAAGTGCGCGGTGCTCGGGCGGCAGGTCGCGCAGGACGGCTCGAAGATCCACCGCGGCGAGCTCGACCCCGACGACCGCACGAAGACGGAGGAGTAGGGACTCGCCGCCGGCCGGCCCCGATCCGCTCCGCCCTCTTCTCCCACCCCGACCACCTCGTCCCGAGCCCACGGACTTTTGCTCGTGAGTCACGTTCGTCCGCGTATGAGCGACGGGTTCGACAAGGAGGCCGAACGCGAGAAGCTCCGCGAGAAGTTCGCGGAGGACGACCAGAAGCGCGAACACACCCAGCGGATGTCCGAACTGCTGTTGCAGGGCGCGACGATGACGAACCGCCACTGCGACGATTGCGGAGACCCCATCTTCCGCCACGACGGGCAGGAGTTCTGTCCGACGTGTCAGGCGACCGGGGCGGAAGAGGACGCGCGCGACGAGTCGCAGGGGAGCGCGCAGACCGAGGCTCTGGGAGAGGCGGGGAACGCGCCTCGAACGGTCGTGAGGACCCGGGACAGCGACAAGAGTCCGGAACAGCAAGACTCCCGGGACGCGTCGGCGTCCCCGGCTGCGGATCAGTCTGTTCCACCGAACGCGAGTCAGAACGCCGCCACCTCGAACGCGGCGTCACCCCAGCCGAACGCCGAGGGGTCGCGTGACGAGCCGACCGCGACTCCGCCGACCGAGCCCGCCGGTTCGGGAACGGTCGCCGACGCCCGCGCGTCGCTGACGCGGACGCTGACGCGGTTCGCCCGCGCGGCCGAGGAGACGGACGACCCGCGGCGCGCCAGCGATCACCTGCAGGCGGCGCGCGAGGCGGCGGAGGCGCTGGCGGCGCTGGACTGATCTCCTTTCTCGCCCCTCAGCGCTCGAAGACGAGCCCGTAGTGGTACGGCGGGAGGTCGACCTCCCGGGCCAGGCGCAGCTCGCTCGCGTCCTCGACGGCCCGGCGGGTCGCTTCCGGCGGGAGCCGCAGGTCGGTCGGCGGCCCCCGGGGCTCGCCGCCGATCGTCGTCTCCTCGCGCGGTAGGTCGCGCCAGTTCACCACGACGAACCGGCCGTCGGCGGCGAGCGCGGCGGCGACGCCCTCGACGAACGCGGCGCCGTCCTCGATCCCGTGAAACGCGTTCGCGAGCAGCGCGAAGTCGGCGGGCTCGGGGAGCAACTCCGGGAGCGCTCGCGCGTCCCCCTCGACGGTCGCGACGTTGTCGATCCCCTGTTCCGCCGCGAGCGCGGCGAGTTCGGCCAGCAGCGACTCGTCGACGTCGACGGCGTACACCGTCGCCGGGTCGGCGATCCGCGCCGCGGGCAGCGCGAAGTAGCCGTTTCCGCTGCCGATCTCGACGACGCGGTCCCCGGAGGCGAGCCCCAGCCGCCGAAGGGTCGCACCCGGCGTCGGCCACATCCGCCCCCACCAGTCCCAGTCCGGCTGCCCGGTGTTCTGGAAACGGTCCATACCCGAGTGTGAGACCGAGGCGAGTTAGCGGTTCGGGTCGCTCGCCCTCGGCCCTCTCGCGACGACGACAGGTCACCGCGTGGATCGAGCGGACCGTTGCGGTTGCCGCTGCAGTTCAACCTCATCCATCTCCCCGTCTCACCCGACACACATACTATCTTGAATATTGATATATCTCGCACGGCGTTTTGATATTTTCTTTCTACACCAATACCGAACGAGATCGATCGCGGGAACCCGCTCCCTCCCGAATCTCCGCGACGAATGCGACGCGGGTGGCGCTCTCATCCCGGTTGATGCGCGATTCCTCTCTGCGGGACCCATCACGTCCGGGCTCTCGATCGCAGATACGATCGACAGGAGCTCGGTGCCGGCCTCGAACGTTCTTTCGTGAGATACACCCGTGTTCAAACGGTGGTTTCGGACGAATGGATCGAATTCTTCTGTCCTTGATCGGAACGGCGTATTCGAACGCCACGAGGGGCGAACACCGAACGCCTTCGCCGTCGGAATCGTCGGTACCCGACCGCATTGAGTGAATCGTTGGGATGCCTAATCGATTCGACAGATCGGCATCTCCTCCGAAGAAATATATTTGTTCTTATGGTATGTCTTAACTACCAGATAACATATCTAATTTGGATTCCGTCAAGCGATCGAGAGCGACTTCGGATCGGCGGTTCGACGCGGACTAGGTAACGGCGGTTCGACGCGGACCAAGTAACGGCGGTTCGACGCGGACCGGATAAATCCGAAATACCGCGCTCGATGAGTGAAGGATAGATTTAACACCGCGACTGTCGTTTTCCGATCATATCGATGGCTCAGATCTCGAAAACCGTCGTCCGCGTCGATGTCCGGAACATCGGCGGCATCGATGAGGCGTCGGTGACGCTCCCTGACGGCGTCTCGATTTTGACCGGGCGGAACGCGACGAATCGGACTTCCTTCTTGCAAGCGCTAATGGCCGGACTCGGCAGCCGTCAGAGCTCGCTGAAGGGCGACGCCGAAGAGGGCGAGGTGACTCTCGAACTCGGTGACGAGACGTACACGCGGACGCTGCAGCGCCGGGGCGACTCCGTCGCCTTCGGCGGCGATCCGTACCTCGACGATCCCGAACTGGCCGACCTGTTCGCGTTCCTGCTCGAGAACAACGAGGCGCGTCGGGCGGTGGCGCGCGGCGACGACCTCCGCGAGATAATCATGCGTCCGATCGACACCGACTCGATCGACGCGGAGATCCGCGAGTGCAAGCGCGAACGCGACGAACTGGAGTCCGAGATCGAACAGCTCGACAGCCTCGAACGCGACCTCCCAGACCTCGAAGCCGACCGCCGCGAGAAGGTCGACGAGCTGGAAGAAGCCCAAGCGGAGCTCGAGTCGGTGCGCGAGGAGCTCGACGACCTCGACGCCGGCGTCGAGGAGAGCCGGACGCGCAAAGAGGAGATGGAGGAGGCGTTCCAGCGGGTCCGCGACGCCCGCTCCGAGCTCGACGACCTCGAGTTCGACCTCGAGACGGAGCGCTCGACGCTCGCAGAGCTGAAGGCGGAGCGCGAGGAGCTTCAGGAGACGGTCGAGGAGGCGGAGGAGCCCGACGAGAACGCGGATCGGATCGCCGGACGTATCGACGAGCTGCGCCGCCGGAAGCGCTCGCTCGACGACGACATCAACGAGCTCGGCAGCGTCATCGGCTTCAACGAGGACATGGTGGACGGCTCGGGCATCGACATCGACGAGGGAATGCCCGGCGACGACCCGACCGACGCGCTGACCGCGGGCGACCAGACGGTCTGTTGGACCTGTGGCTCGGAGGTCGAGAGCGACCAGATCGAGGCGACAGTCGACCGCCTCCGGGAGCTCCGCTCCGACAAGCTCGACGAGCGCAACGAGATCCGCGCGGAGATCCAGGAACTCACCGATCAGCAGTCGTCGATCAAGCAGGCGCAACGCGAGATCGAGCGCGCCGAGGAGCGGCTCGACGCGGTCGAAACCGAGATCGAGTCGACCGAGCCGCGGATCGCGGACCTCGAGGAGCGAATCGAGTCGAAAGAAGCGGAGATCGAGGAGCTGGAAGCGGAGGCGGAGTCGGTCGACGTCGACGGATACGACGAGGCCCTGGAGCTTCACCGCGAGGCGAACGGGATCGAGCTCCGGATCGAGCGGATCGAAGACGAGATCGACGAGATCGACGATGAGATCGACGAGCGGGAAGCCGCGATCGAACGCCGCGAGGACCTGAAGGCCGAACGCGAGGAGCTCGCCGACCGACTGACGGAGCTGCGGACGCGGGTCGACCGCATCGAGGAGAACGCCGTCGACGGGTTCAACGAGCACATGGAGACCGTGCTCGACATCCTGGAGTACGAGAACCTCGACCGGATCTGGATCGAGCGCCGCGAGACCGAGGTCCGAGAGGGGCGCCGCAAGGTCACTCGGACCCGATTCGACCTGCATATCGTCCGCTCGTCGCCCGACGGGACGGCCTACGAGGACACGGTCGATCACCTCTCGGAGAGCGAGCGCGAGGTGACGGGGCTCGTGTTCGCGCTCGCGGGGTACCTCGTCCACGACGTCTACGAGACGGTTCCGTTCGTCCTGCTCGACTCGCTCGAAGCGATCGACTCGGACCGAATCGCGCGCGTCGTCGACTACTTCCGGACCCACGCGGACTACCTCGTCGCCGCGCTCCTCCCCGAGGACGCCGCCGCCCTCCCCGAGGAGTACGCCTACGTCGAACAGATCGACTGACCGACCGGCCCGCTGCCGACTCGCCCGGCTTCCCCCTCACTTCTCGCTTTCTGCGTCCCAGCGACCCGGGAGTTTTACATTACACTGTTACGATTGTAATTTCACTTCACCCCGCGTTCCTAATGCCAGAACACGAGACAGCGACCGCTGACCGAGCGTTACAGTTCGATGGTCGCCGACTCTCCAGCCACGTCGAGCCGGTACGTCCCGGACTCCACGACGTGCCCCTCCCGCGGCTTGTGGAACCCGAGTCGTCGCGCGGGGACCGAAACCTCGACGCGCTCGCTCTCGCCCGGATCGAGGGTCACGCGCTCGAATCCGACCAGTGATCGAACGGGGCGCACACGAGACGCGTGTCGCTGGCGGGCGTACGCCTGGATCGTCTCGGTGCCGGCGCGATCGCCGACGTTGGACACCTCGACCGAGACCCGGACCGTCTGCTCTGCGGCCTCGGCTTCCCCTTCCTCCTCGGTCTCCTTCGGTTCGACCGTCGCGCTCGGGGCCGTCGTCTCGAAGTCGGTGTAGCTGAGGCCGTGCCCGAACGGGTACAGGGGGTCGTACGAGTCGGGGTGTTCGTACTCTCCGATCGGGGTCGGATGCGCGAGCGCGTCGTGGTGTTGCGGGAGGTCTCCCTCGTCTCGTGCACCCGCCGAACGAGCTCCCGTTGCGCCTCCGGGAGACGGAGATCGCTTCTGGTGAGCCAGTCGCCGGATCGACTCGATCGTCAATGGCCGACACCTCCCGGCCGCGTTATTTAAAATACTGCGGCTGTCGCACTCGGAAGAGACGGCGTCCCCCGATCCGCCCGCTCCTCCGAGCCGGTCGGCTTGCGCTTGACTAGTTCTCTATCACAGAATAGAAGATCATCGATCACTCTTCTGAAATATCTCCATGAAACCCTGAATTCGGCCGTGAAAACGGTTCGAACGCGCCTATTCGAGAGCTATTCGACCCATCGATCAGAGTTCTCGTTCTCTCAGGGAGAACGACCGCGTTGCTCTCGCGGTCGCGGAGGCGTTCGCTCGCCGTCGCCGGAGGCCTTCCAGTAACAGCGCTCGTCGCGGCGGCCGCGAACCGACACCCGAATTATTAATATCGGGGATCGAGAGGTGTCCGGTGATGTGACCCTGTCCAGACGGCGGTGTCGCCGAGATACCGGCTGAACGACGCGTCGATCGGCCCCTCGACCGGGTGACACCCGCGGAGGAGGCAGCGCAGCTCGGCTCCGTGAACGCAGACCGAATCCTGATCGCGGACGGCGAGCTCAACGAGGACGCTGTCGACGAGCACCTCTCGAACCGGATCGGTCACCTCACGCGGATCGGAGCGGTCTCCCTCCGAGGGCGGCCACCGAGCGGACGAACGAGCTTCGAGAATACCTCCGCGAGGAAACCCGGGATCGGCGTCCCAGCGATCCCACACGAGGAGTGTCTGAGCGGGTACATGGGCCCGGCGGGCACGACGTTCCCGCAGATGATCGGGATGGCGAGCACGTTCGCCCGACCTCTTCGAGTTCGAGCGCGTCGCCCCGACCCTGGCGAGACCCCGCTGCGTCGCCTTCGAGGTCGACGCCACCCAGCTCGCGTACCACGACCGCGACATGGATCTGGCCGTCGAGGGCGGTCCCTACGAGTTCCGTGTCGGCCACTCCGCGGCTGACATCGTCGACGCTGCCGCGTTCGAGGTGACGGGGACGAAGGGGGTTCCCGAAAACGGACGGACGTACTTCACCGAGACGCGGGTCGGGGACGACTCCTGACTCGAGCGGGTCGCTAACGACGCGTGATTTCGGTGCGGATCTGGCCGGTGCGTGACGCCGGCTCGGGTTCGGCGGGCCGTCAGACGCCGACGGTGTCGTTGACGAGCTGGCCGATCTCGTCGATGTCGATCGTGATCTGATCGCCCTCGGCGAGCGTGAAGGATTCGGGCGGGACGAGGCCGGTCCCCGTCAGGAGGACGGTGGTCTCCGGAAGCGGGTTGTGCCGGCGGAGATAGCTGACGAGGTACTCACAGGTGGTCGCCATTTCGCTCGTCGACGTGGAGTCCTCGAAGCGGACCTCGCCGTCGCGTTCGATGGTGAGGGTCATACCGAGGTCGTGGGGGTCATCGACGACTTCGGGAGTGGCGACGCACGGGCCGACCGAACAGCACTTGTCGTACACTTTCGCCTGCGGGAGGTACAGGGGGTTTTCGCCCTCGATGGAACGGCTGGACACGTCGTTCCCGACCGTGTAGCCGACGACCTCCCCGCGGTGGAGCACGACGCCGAGCTCCGGTTCCGGGACGTTCCACTCGGAGTCGCCGCGGATCCCGACCGCGTCGTTCGGGCCGACTGTCCGCGAGGGCGTCGCCTTCAGGAACAGCTCCGGGCGCTCGCTGTCGTACACGTCGATGTACACCTCGGGCTTGCCGCTCTCGGCCTCGCGCGCCTGCTCGCTGATCTGGTACGTGACGCCCGCGGCCCACACCTCGTCGGGTGTCACCGGGAGGAGCACGTCGTCACTGTCGAACGCCATCGGCTCCGCGTCGGGAATCCGGTCCCGAGCGATGGCGTCGACGGACTCCCCGGACGCGTTCGCCGCGCGAGCGAGCTGCGTGAACGATCCCAGATCGTCCGACGCCGTCGACAGGTCGTACGCGTCGCCGTCGTCGACCACGACGAGCGAGTCGGACCTCACGCTGTGCTTTCCGCCGGGGAGTCGATAATACCGCATACCATACCGATGCGCAGACGCCGTTATAAGAGTACCGCCGGCGCGCTCACGGGCTCGATCGTCCCGTCTCATTCCGGCGGTTTTAGCTGCTTTCTGACCATCCACCGCGAGCGTCAACGGCGAGACCGCGGTTAAGTGAACCGTACTTCGGGGGCGATTCGGATCGTCTCCGATCCGGCTTCCGCCGGATCGAACAGCGCGAATCGGAGATGTCCGCGCTCGACTTCGGCTTACGCCTCGTCAAAGAGCGTCTCGCCTTCGACCATGTGCTCTCCGACGGCGTCGAGGTCCAGCGTCAGGCCGAGGCCCGGCTCTTCCGGAATCTCCATGCGGCCCTCTTCGATGAGGTTGTCCTCTTCGACCAGATCCTCCCACCAGCCGAGTTCGTAGGAGTGGTACTCCAGCGCGAGCGAGTTCGGGATGGCCGCGCCGACGTGCGCGGACGCCATCGTGCCGATCGGCGAGGAGACGTTGTGCATCGCCACCGGGATGTAGTACATGTCCGCTAGATCCGCGATCTTGCGGGTCTCGCGCATCCCGCCGACGCGTGGCAGGTCCGGCGCGACGATGTCGACGGCCTGCGGTTCGAGGAGGGTCCGCTGCCCGTGCTTCCGGTAGACGTTCTCGCCGACCGCGATGGGCGTCGTCGTCGACTTCGTCACCTGCTCCTGCACCTCGTGGTTCTCCGGCGGCACGGGGTCTTCGAGCCACCACACGTCATACTCCTCGAGGGCCTCCGCGAGGCGCTTCGCGGAGCCGCCGGTGAACGACCAGTGGCAGTCGAAGGCCACGTCGGCCTTGTCGCCAACCGCCTCCGTGGTCGCCTCCACGATCTCGACCTTGTGGTCGATCTCGGGGTTGCGGAGGTGGCGGTTCGCGCGGTCCTTCTCGTGGCCGGACGGCACGTCGAGGTCGAACTTGATGGCGTCGTAGCCGAAGTTCTCGACGACGCGCTCGGCCTCTGCGGCGCAGGCCTGCGGGTCGGCCTCGTTCTCGGTGTGGAGGTCGCAGTAGACGCGGACCTCGTCGCGATACTTCCCGCCGACGAGCTGGTAGGCGGGCACGTCGAGGAGCTTCCCGGCGGCGTCGTGGAGCGCGATCTCGATGCCGGAGATGGCGGAGATAACCTTCCCCGAGATCGAGCCCTCGCCCGACATCTTCTGGACGAGATGCTCGTAGAGTCGGTCGATGTCGAGGGGGTTCTCCCCGACGAGGAACGGTTTCATGCGCTCGATGATGGCGGTGTCGCCGCCGCCCCAGTAGGACTCGCCGGTGCCGACGACGCCCGCGTCGGTGTACACGCGGACGAGGATCCACGGGTAGTTGCCGTCGACCATCGTCGTCTGTACGTCCGTGATCTCGGCGTCGCGGACACCGCCCCGCGAGTTTGTGATGTCCATCGTCTCCGCCGAGAGGTCCCGCATGGTGTACTCCGCGTTCGGGTCGCGTAGCTTCGCGTGATCAACCATTAGCGTCTGTATATCCCTGAACCCGCTAGTAAAACTTGCGGGTGGGGCTTCGTCCGCGGTCCGACTGCCGAGGCGAGGCGTCGGCTTCCGTCGTCTCACACCGAGACCGTCGTCCCGCCCTCTGCGGCGGCGTGTTCCTTGAACGTATTCGGAGTGCCGTCCGGCCACGTCACGGTTAGCTCATCACTGTGTCACTCCGCCTCCCCGCTTCCCTCTCACGTGAACTTCCACTCAACCGCTCGGCACACTCTTAGCGAGATTCAACGCTGTGCTTGAGTATGCCGACACCCTCAACCTCTATCTCGACGTAATCACCGTCCTCGAGGGGGCCAACACCGGCTGGCGTCCCAGTGATGACGACGTCTCCCTCCTCAAGGGTCATGTATTGGGTGATCTCACTGATAAGCTCGGGTACTGAGAAGATGAACTCAGAAATGCTAGAGTCCTGTCGGACCTCACCGTTGACGCGGAGCTGGACAGCGGCGTCGTCAGAAAGGTGTTCAGGATCGGCAACCACGGGTCCGAGCGGGCAGGCACCGTCGAAGGACTTTCCGCGTACCCAGTTCTGCTCGACGCGCTGATCGTCGCGGTTCGAGATATCATTGGCAATCGTGTATCCCGAGACGACATTCATCGCATCCTCTTCAGCGACGTTCTGGCACTGCTCACCGATAACGACACCAAGCTCGACTTCGTGTTCGACGTTGTCTTTCCCCTCCGGGAGGGTAATAGTGTCCTCGTGGCCCGCGACAGTGTTTGGCGTCTTCAAGAAGATCAGCGGCCGATCGGGTATCTCCATCCCTTCCTCCTCGGCGTGTTGTTCGTAGTTCAGCCCGATACAGACGATTTTCGACGGATTAGTAGGCGGGAGGATGTCGACATCTTCGGTGGCGTATGTGCGGCCACCAAACGAAACCTCGCCATCGTGCCACTCGCCTTCTCGAATGCTACCTGCTGGATCACGAAAACGGACGTGTCGCATACACCAGTTCACTTTACTGTTAGTACAAAAAGATTCTGACATCATCTCGAGCGCCGTCCCTACATGGGTGGGCCGAAGTGTGTGATAGCGAACTCGATACGAGACTCGTCGGAAACCCGGTGGAGCTGCCATCGCGGGGCGTACTCGAGGCCAACCGCCGATCCCATACTCCCAGAGAAAGAGTTATTTCCTCCCAATATGGAATGAACAGCTATGGTCTCGACTTTCAACGGATATCGGCGCGCTGATGGGCGCGTCGGCATCAGAAATCACGTTGCCGTCATCCCGACCTCTGTCGCCGCGTCGAGCATCGCGCGCGGCGCTTCCGAGATTGGTGCCTGGGCGAAGCCGACTCCCCACCAGATGGGGACCTCCCAGCCCGCCGAGGCCCGCGAACAGACCGAACGCGTCCTCGTCGGGATCGGACAGAACCCGAACGTCGGCGCCGCTCTCATCGTCGAACTCGGAACAGAAGAGAGTGACGCCGGGGAGCTAGCCGACCGTATCGCCGAGACCGGGAAGGCTGTCGAGACGCTCTCGATACGCGACGCCGGCGGTACTCGACCGGCGGTCGAGCGCGCCAGGGAAGTTCTCGAAGATCTAAACGAGGAGGCCTCCCTCGCCCGTCGCGAGGATGCCGACGCAAGCGAACTGATCTTCGCCGCCGAGTGTGGCGGCAGCGACGCCACCTCCGGAATCGCCTCGAACCCCGCGGTCGGGAACGCCTCCGACCGCCTCATCGAGGACGGCGGCACCGCCTCCTTCAGCGAGACGCCGGAGTTCATCGGTGCGGAACACATCCTCGCCGAGCGGTGCGTCGACGACGAGCTCCGCGAGCGCCTGCTCGAACGCGTCGCCCAGCGCGAGGAGATGGCGGACATGATGGGCGTCGACCTGCGCGGTGCCCAGCCCACGCCAGGCAACCAGGAGGGCGGACTCACAACGATCGAGGAGAAGAGCCTCGGCGCCATCGCGAAAGGCGGCACCACCCCGGTCGAGGGGATGGTCGAGTACGCCGAGCGGCTCCCGACCGGTGGCGGCCTCGTGTTGATGGATACTCCCGGCTACGATGTCGAAAGCGTCGTCGGAAAAGTCGCTGGTGGCGCGCAGGTCGTCGCGTTCACGACCGGCCGCGGAAGCACCACAGGAAACCCCATCGCACCCGTCATCAAGGTCGCGGGTAATCCGAAGACCTGGGAGAAGATGTCGAACAACATGGACGTGAACGCCAGCACCATCATTGATGGCGACTCCGTCGAGGAGGTCGGCGGACGCCTCTACGATACACTGCTCTCCGTCGCTGACGGCCAGCATACCGAGGCGGAGAAGCGCGGACTCGAAGAATTCGCGGTGAACGAGGTCCAACCCAAACAGATCGCGGGATCGGGGGTGGGTCGATGAAGGGCATCGTCATCGACGGCGTGGGACTCAAACTCACCACCGAGGACAACGTGGCAACCGCGCTCGACGACCTCGAAGCCGGCCGGTCCATCGACGCGGAGGGCCTAGACATCGAGTTGCTCGAGGACATCTCCTTCGGCCACAAGTTCGCTCTCGAGGCGCTGGCCGAGGGTGACGAGGTGTACAAGTACGGTGAGGTCATCGCGCGGACGACCAAACCCGTCGAGCCCGGTGCGTGGGTCCATACGCACAACGCCGAGAGTACACGTGGTCGCGGCGACCTCGCGGGGGTGGAACAGTGAGCCGTTCCGACTCTCTCGTGGAGAACAGCTTCGACGGCTACCGCCGCCCTGACGGCCGGGTCGCCGTCCGGAACCGCATCCTCGTGTTGCCTTCCGTCATCTGCTCCCATCTCGTCGCCGAGGAGATCGCCGAACAGTCCCCGCGAGCGGTTGCTACGCCCCACGACCACGGCTGCGCCCAGTTGGGCGCGGACAACGAACAGACTGAGCAGACCTTCCTTGGCACGGCCGCGAACCCGAACATCGCCGGCACCGTCGTCGTCGGTCTCGGCTGTGAACACGTCCAGAGCGACGAGGTCGCCGCGGCGATAGACGAACGCGGCCTCCCGGTTCGCGAACTCTCGATCCAAGGTGTGGGCGGTACCGGCCCCTGTATCAAGGAAGGCTCGGCCGCCGCGACCGAACTGGCGCGCAACGCTGACTCGACCCGCGCTGCCCCCGCGTCGATCGACGACTTGACGGTCGGCGTCGTCGTCGGTGACCTCGACGACTCCACGATCGAACACGCAGACCCGCTCGTCGCCGAGTTGGTCGACCGCGTTGTCGCGGCTGGCGGGAGCGCTGTCGTCGCCGGCAACGAGCGCTTCGCCGCCCACCCGGATGCCGTTCGCCAGCGCTCCGCGCCTGCCACGCTTGACGACATAGATGCGATGCTTGAGCGCCACGAAGGTCTCCCTTCCCGTGCGAACGCCGTCGGTCGGGCCGCGGCGTCTGCCGACGCCGACGCGACACTGGGTGCACTCGGCACAAACCCGATACAAGACGTGCTCTCCTATGGCGAGCAAGCCCCCCACGATTCGGGACTCGCTGTCGTGGACGCTCCCTCGAGATTCGAGGAAGCCGCGACAGCTCTCGCCGCCGCGGGCGCACACATCGTCGTCCACGTCACGGCCGAGGGCGTGCCCGCAGGTCACCCCATCGTGCCGGTTCTGAAAATCTCCGGCGACGTCGAGACACTTGAAGCGCTCCCCGCTGACATCGATATTAACGCCCGAGAGGCGAGCGCCGACGACCTCGAACGCGCGCTCCTCGCCGTCGCAGGCGGGCAGGAGACCTGCACGGAGTCCCACGGTCTCTCCGAGTTCGCAATCACCCGGATCGGCCCCTCGATGTGAGTTCTCACAAGAGTAGAACTAACAACGAGCGGTCGAAATGTGGCCGTCTTAAGTTTGAGGATGAGGCACTCAACTTCAGAGTGTCTCTGTCTCAAATTGAGCGCCTCAGCGAACGTATCGCATGGAGTGAGTTGTCGCTCGTGGAGCGAGATTGGACTTCGGGGTGAGCCATTGAACTCGGGAGGAATTGTCACTCTCCATATATGTCTAGACGAGGTGAATACTTATTTGCAGGGTTTAGGATCAATTGAAGTCGCGTCGCGGTTCATCTCTGGACTGAAACTGAACCGCCGTGATAGGACGTTTGAAGCGTCTCGCTGCGGGTAAACGTGGCGCTCCCGCAACACCCGATAGTTAAGTTCCTGTCGTTCCTTTGGGTTGGTATGAGTGAGACTCTTTCTGGCTCTGTCGCCCTCGTCACTGGCGCCAGTTCCGGAATCGGCCAGGCAACGGCGCAGGAACTCGCGGCTCGCGGCGCGAACGTCGCCGTGAGCGCGCGTCGTCGTGGACGCCTCGAAGCGCTCGCCGATGATATCGAAGACGAACACGACGTTAATGTCCTTGTCCGTCCTGCCGACGTGACCGACGCCGATGCCGTCTCGGAGTTGGTTGAGGACACGGTCTCGTCGTTCGGTGCGCTCAACGTCGTGGTGAACAACGCGGGACTCGGCCGCGAAGAGACGACTATCGAGGAGTTGGATCTTGACGCTTACCGCCAGATGATGTCGGTGAACTGCGACGGAATGTTCTACGTTGCACGCGCCGCGATGCCACATCTCAAGGCATCGGAGGGGAATCTGATATTCCTCGGGAGCATGTCGGGCCAGTACCCCCGCCCGGCGAGTCCAGTGTACGCGGCGACAAAGTGGTGGACCCGCGGCCTGGCGCTCAGCATACAGGCCAACGCCGGAACGGAGGGAGTCGGCGTCACGTCGGTGAACCCCACTGAAGTGCTCACCGAGTTCGGCAGCGAGGACGGCAAGGCTCTCGCTGACCAGCTCGATCCTGACGACGCCGCAACGGCCCAGGACATCGCCGAGGCCATCGCGTTTGCCGCCGAGCAGGAGAACCCAAACGTTGTTCAGGAACTTGACTTCTACCGCCGAGACAAGTTCAAGAACTGGTAGCGGGCTCGGACCTTGTGCGGACGAAACGTGTTGTCTATATATCACACTCGGCAGGCGCTTTCCGCTTGTGGATGCCCCGTGTGCTCACTGTCGTCTTCAGTCAAGGAAATAGCCGAGTGAGCTGTTCCTTGTGAGCCGAAATAACGTCGTCACGGGCGAAGTTTTGTACGCGGACAGCGGTTGGCAGGCGTACGGCTATGGCGTGAGCGACCAGCAGCAGAGCTGTCCGCCAGAATCCTCTTCTGTTCTGGAAAAGAGAACACTCAAACTTCGATGCCACGGTGATATTACATCCGTACTACTGTAATGGGAATTCACGAGAACCCACCAATTTCGATGTTTTCCGCGCTGAATCCTCTCGAATCAGTTCCTAAATGCTGTATAGATTCTGTTCTGTATTATGGAACGATGATCCACTGTTCGCGGCCAGCTCTGTCATCCCGAAGGCTTGCTGTCCATCAGCTACTCGATCAGCGTAAGGGCCTTCTTTGTCGTTCGCACCGGATATTTGGCATACTGATCGATCAATACATAGCAGTACTGTGTGTTCTGGATAGAAGAACGTGATCTCTGGGCCTCATACCCTCGCCACTCGTCGGTGAGATTCGTCTCTACGACCACACCGTTGAGTACACCATTTGGTTCCTACAGAGTAGATGGGAGGCGCTGAACCGCTGGGCATCAACCGGACGGGAAGCAACTTTCTCGCGAAAGATTGGACGCCGGCCGAATTGGAATAGATCACCGACATCGACGGTCTGCCCTGTGCTAGTAACGATGGCTGCTGACCAAGGTATTCCGCGGCAAATAGGTGTTTGACGGTATCGATGCCTCCGACTGCTACAGCGCCAATCTCCTCCGGAGCGATCGGCTCGCGGCCACCGGGCGCGAGGCCAGCACGATCGCCATTGAGTCCGGTGTCGACGTAGAGTTCCTCTATACCGACTGCCTACAGCGAGCATCTCGACGCCGATCGCGCGGAGAGCATCGTAGACGATGTCGATACTCATCCGGTCGGCTACGCAAAAAGCGTACGTGGACTGCAAGGTTGTATTCCCTACCAACGTCGGTATAATTATGTATCTCTCGACAGAGAAACACCCGTGAGAGAACATACAATACTCGTACTCCGCGAAGGGACACACGCAATGCCGATGAGTGAGTTCGCAGCCGCGATACGTAAACGCCGCCCGGAGGATGACGTCATCCTCGCGCGTACCCGGAGCGCGGAGCGCAACGCGATTTGCAACGCGAATATCGTAACAGGAAAGACCCTCAATGCGGAACTGCTCGACCGTGCAGAGAACCTCGACCTGTTCGCCGGTATCACCGCGGGCTACGAGCACCTACCGCTCGAAGACATCACTGCGCGCGGCACCGTTGTCACGAACGCGTCGGGTGTCCATGTCTCAAACATAGCCGAGCAAGTGCTCGGCAATCTACTAGTCTTCGCGCGCCGCCTCGATGAGGGGTGGCGCCGCCAGCAGGAACCGCACTGGGAGCACTACCAGGCGAACGAACTGAAAGAGTCAACGGTTACGGTGGTCGGCCTCGGCGCCATCGGGAAGGGTATCGTTGCGCGCCTCGACCCGTTCGGCGTTGACACCATTGGTGTGCGGCATTCGCCCGAGAAGGACAGCCCTACAGGCGAAGTCGTGGGTTTCGATGGTCCGGACTTTGAGGCGGCGCTCGCTCGAACAGACTACCTCGTACTCGCGTGCCCGCTCACCGAGATAACAAAGGGGCTCATCGACGATGCGGTGTTCACGACGCTCGCGCCGGACGCCGTCCTTGTGAACGTCGCACGCGGCGGCGTCGTAGACACCGACGCCCTCCTCGACGCGCTGCGGAGAAACAAACTTGGCGGCGCCGCCCTTGACGTCACTGACCCCGAGCCCCTTCCCGAGGACCACCCGCTCTGGTCGTTCGACAACGTCCACATCACACCCCACATGGCAGGAGGTACCCCCAAGTACTATGAGCGCTGTGCGGACATCCTCGAGCGGAATCTCGAAACTGTCGACGAGACTGGCGAATATCGAAATCTAGAGAACACCGTCGCGACGCCAGAATAAGACGGACTGTGGCGGGATGGGGAACGCGAATGCCGCCAAGGAGAGGTGATACGCACATCGGATCCGGTACAGCTTAGCTGACATCGCGTGCGAACAGGTCGTTCATCTGCTCGGTGCAGGACATCCCGCTTGCGACGAGCGTTCGCTTGTCCTGGTCCGCAAACTGGTCGTAGAGTCACTCACGGAAATCCATCGAGAGTCGTAGTACTTGGACTTGTACCCGACGTTTTCCGCCATCCTACAGCACTCGCCATCCGAGGTGACGACGTCGAACCCACAGTCTTCGAGGACAGCCTCCGTGAAGGCCTCAACGCCGAGGGTACGCCGCTGGCAGCGGCTGTGGTAGGCAATCGGCTCGTCACGGCGGTCTTGATTGAGCATGACTCGGTTCGTCAGGGGGACGCTCCTCTCGATGGCGCTGATATCAAGGCTGGCATCGATCGGTTCCCGTTCGGGGAACTCCGCAAGCGCGACATCGACCTGACAAACAGCACAGGTATCGATGGTGACGCGGTCGCGAGACAATACTCTGATACATGATCTCATTCGTGCACCGGTTCTATGAGTTCTGGTCGCGACAGAATGACGCAGTTGGGAGCGTCCAAAAGGGGACGAACCGTTCATACTCTTCGGGTCCTCCGTCTGGGTCGTCGGTCTGGAGACGCTCGGCTGAAGCGTCGCGATCCGTGCCGACGCGCTCAGTATGCGGGTGCTCTGCGAGGCACGTCTGTCTCGATCGACTAACTGGTGGTCCACGGGGGTTCGTTGTCCTAGCGGTGTCGCTGATAGATGAGACGGAAGATCAGATCGGCAGCGAGGAGTTCGCGACGATGCACGAGAACTGGACGAACCCAGGAGACACGAACGTGTTACTCGGTGACGAGCGTAGCCCGCGTGACTTCCCTGTTCGCAGAGTCGCGCAGGGCGCTGTCGACATCGGAGAGCGGGTATGACGCGTCTACGAGTTCGCCGAACGGGTAGTCGTCGCCGTGTTTCGAGAGGAACGTCAGCGCATCGTTGAGTCGTGTGGGGGCGTACCGCATCGTCATCGTCACGTTGATCGACTTCCGGACCGCTCGTCCGGGGTCAATCGTCGCCTCCTTGCCGGGAATAATGTTCCCCATCACGAGGTATCGTCCACCCTTCCCAAGAAGCTGGAACCCCTCGTCGAGGGCAGCCGGGACGCCGGTGACTTCGACGGCGACATCCGCGCCGAGCCCGTCTGTCAGTTCGTGAACGCGGTCGCGCCGCGCTTCGACCGTGTCGTACTCGGTCAGGTCGATCGTGTGGTCGGCGCCAAACTCCCGGGCCCGCTCGAGCCGTTTGGCGACGCCGTCGACGACGATCGTCTCCGCTCCGATCTCGGTCGCGACCGCCGCCGCGTTCAGCCCCAGTCCGCCGGCGCCTTGGATCACGACGGTCTCGTCCATCGTCACTTGGACTTCGTCGAGGCCGTGAATCACCTGCGAGAGCGCGCAGTTGGCCGCTGCGGCCGCCGTCTCGTCGATGTCTGGCGGAACGCGGTACATGTACTGGTCCTCGTGGACGTAGTAGTGCGTCCCGAACGTGCCGTGGAAGTGCGGCCATTCGTCAGGCGACCGCGACCAGTACTTGTAGGCGTTCTCACAGTACTGGTGGTTTCCGCGCCCGCACTGCACGCACTCGCCGCACGTCGCGAAGTATGCGGGGACAATCAGATCGCCCGCAGAAAGCATATTTCCGGCGCTATCGCGGACCTCTCCGCCGGTCTCGACCACGCGACATAGCGCCTCGTGGCCGAGGACACCGTTGTCGATGTGAGGATGTTCGCCGCGCCAGATGTGGAGTTCGGACCCGCAGACGTTCGCGCGGACAATCTCCGCAAGCACGTCGCCGTCGTCCGGTGCGGGTAGGTCGTACGCTTTCAGCTGTACCGATTCGGGGCCGTCGAGATACGTGACTTGTCCAATTGTCATGATCTATGTGTGTGTCGCTCGTTATTGTCGCTCGTCACTCGTCGAACTTCGCGGTGAGGAAGCCGTCGTCGATCGTGAGTCTCTCGCCATTCGTGTACGAGGCGGCGTCGCTTACGAGGTAGACAACCGCATCTGCGATCTCTTTGGGCTACACGACCCCCTCGTCGGTAGTCCGGGTCTTGATCGTCTCGTATCGCGGGTCTCCACCCGTATAGACACCCTCCGTCTGCTTGATGACGACGAGCCCGGGACGGATCGCGTTGAGCCAAATATCGAGACCATACCCGTCGGCGTCGACACGTGTGAACGAGTCGATGCCTCCCTTCGCCATCGAGTACACTGGGAGATTCGGGATGGCCGACTCGGCAGACGCAGAGGAGATCTTGATCACGGTTCCCTCGTCCATCCGTTCCGCGAACAGCCTTATCCGCCTTGACGGAACTTCGAAGTTGGATGCTCATAACGCGGTCCCAGTCCCGTCGGTGTTTTCCGTGACAGGCTTCCGCGCGATGCTGCTCGGCGAGTTAACGACGATATCCACGCCGCCGAATGCGTCAGTTGTCTGCCCACGTAGCGTCGCGATCGACGCCGAGTCAGTCACGTCGCAGGTTACCTCGATCACGTCGTCGCCTCGCTCACAGATCTCTTCCGCAGTTGCGGCGACGCTAGACTCCGTCCACGACGCCGGGACGACCTTTTCTCCCTCCTTGGCGAACTCGACTGTGATCGCTCTGCCGATTTCTCTTGTCCGGCCGAGGACGACCGCCGTTTTGCCGATGACGATCATCAGTCGTTGTGTGTGCTCTAGTGGCACGATCGATCAATCCAGCGCTTGGATCATAAGCTTTCCTCTGTGGTCCGCCGCTCTCCGGGGACGTACCCAGTCGGTCGTCCCGTACCCGGCAATAAGCGGCGTTGACCTCGCGCTGTGGGACTTCCGAGGGAACTCGCCTCTCGGCTGGTCGCGGAGCTGCTCGGCTGGAGACACTGGGAATCGGTTCGCGAGTGCCGACACTACTTCAAACACGGCGCTGATCTCGACGAGGATGATCGACACGTACCAAGTGTGACCGTCGAGGAGTATCGAGCGTGCCCGACGACGCGTCTCGGAGGTGACGATCGGCACTGAGGTGACGAAAAAGAGGGTGACCGATCTCGAAAGGGCAGGTCTCGCCGGACACTCACCAGGAGGTGATTGTCACGTCGCGGAGCGGTCGGTTGAGTGGAACGGAGACCTGTCCGTCCGTGTAATGAGAGATGTAGAAGGCGACAATGATCTCGAGCGAGCGCTTGGCCTCTTCACCCGTCGAGTGGTTCTCGGCTGTGCCATCGAGGAGATCCTTGAGGTGAGCCGCAGCGTTCGCGAACGACCCCTTATAGTCGTCTTCCCACGTCCATGCGTCCTCGATCCCTGGAAGTGGTTTCTCGACGTGCTCGCCGTCTTCGAGCGACCAGTACCGCCACTCCCCGTCATCGTTGTTCATGTACAGCTTCCCCTCGGTACCGACGAAGTTCAGCATCATCGACGACGGTTCCCGCGGAACCGTGCAGTCGATGGTTGCAAACGTCCCGTCGTCTAACACGACGAAGCCGCCGCCGCCAGCATCGTCGACCTTTCTGTCGACATCGAGCGAATCAACCGCTTCGTTTTCGCCAGTGATGTAGCCGCTCACACGTTCCGCGCGAGCGTTGAGCAGGTACACGAGCGTGTCGAGGAGGTGGGTGGAGTTCCGCAGCAGTTCCATCCGGAACTGCGCGCTCACAGAGCGGATGTCGCCGAGAAGGTCATCCTCCCGCAGGCGCTCGCGGAGCGTGCGGAGCTTGTCTGTGAAGCGAAATGAGTGGTTGACGACGATTTCGGTGTCCGTCTCCGCACAGACATCGATCATCTCCTCGGCGTCTGTCACCGAGGAAGCGATCGGTTTCTCACACCAGACTGCGTCGGGATCGGCATCCGATCGCGCCGCGTCAACGACATGACGGTGGTGGAGATACGACGGGGTACATACCGAGACTACGTCAAGGTCCTCGGCGTCGAGCATTGCCTCGTGCCCGACGTACTGGTGCTCTGTTGGGATATCCCACGCGTCGCCGAACAATTTGAGATTCTCTTCGTCGATATCGGCGACGGCGACAAGTTCGATCCCGTCGGTCAACTGGTAGCCGCCCGCGTGGCTTGCGTCGATCTTCTCCGTGCCGATTGCCTCCTCGTCGTGCATCCCGAGGATTCCCATGCCAGCGATACCTCCCGTTCCGATGATCCCTGCTCTGTACGTCATTCGTAGACGTGCCTACTACCGGTTGCGTTCGCTTCGATGTACTCCCAGTCGTACTCAACGCCGAGCCCCGGTCCCTCCGGAACGCGCAGGCGGCCCTCATCGTCGACCGCGTCGATAGAGTCAGAGTAGCCGCTCGCGTACACCGGTGGGATCGGGTTACGGGCATCCGGATGGACGAGCGCGAGCTCGTAGTAGTTTGCGTTCCGCGTGGCCGCAAGACAGTGGCGCTGAGCCGGCCCAGGCGCGTGGTACTCCACGTCGGTACCGAACCCTTCAGCGACGCGGGCAATCTTCATGGCGCCGGTGATGCCACCGTCGTACTCGGGGTCGGCCCGTAGGAAGTCGGTGGCGTTGCCGGCGACGAAATCCGCGTGTGGCTCCAGCCCGCGGACGTGCTCGGTCTGGAGAATAGACGTGTCAAGCTTCTCGGAGAGATTGCGGTGGGCGTGCTGAGAGATCCCGGCGTCACGGAACGGGTCCTCATACCAGAAGAAGTCCTGCTCGTCACAGGCCTTCCCGACTGTGAGCGCATCTCCAAACGTCTCGTACTCGCAGGCCGGATCGAGCATCAGGTCCATCTCATCGCCGACGCGCTCGCCGACGGCGTGTACGTTGGCCACCTCGCGGTCGATATTCCGTGAAACGTCGCTTCCGCCCCACCCATGGATCTTGAATCCTTCGAACCCCCGATCGAGACACTCCTCAGCAAAGTCGGCAAATGCCTCCGGCGAGTCAAGTCCGCCGTTCTCGTCGCCGTGAAACGTCGACGCGTATGCCGGGAACTCCGTCCGATAGGTGCCGAGCAACTCATGGATCGGCGCGTCATGGTACTTACCAGCGAAGTCCCACAGGGCGATGTCGACCGGACCCATACCCATCCGGTCGTACTTCCGGAGCGCACGCTTGATCTCGCTCCAGTGTTTCTCTCGTGCGAGCGGATTCTTGCCGATCAGGTAGTCGGCGAACATGTTGATCTGCGCCGCGCCGGGGGAGTTGCCGCCGACATACTCGCCGGTGACACCCTCGTCGGTGTGGATCCGGAGGCCAAACAGTTTCCGTTCCATCGTTGAATCGGGGTCGTACACGATGTTAAATCCCGATTCATCCGTGCCTACGTCCTCCAGCGGGTAGGAAAATTCGACACTCTCGATACGTGTGATTGTTGGGCTCACAATTCAGGCTTATGTGGCATATTTAATAAAGGTACGTGTTTAGCCCCGTCTGATTTCGTCACTATCTCGTAGGTGGTGGCCTATGACAGACACATGGTCTGCCAGCAGGGAGTCAGTCTACATCCTCAGGGATGGTCTCCGAGCAGCGGAGACCATCCCGTCAGCCCTGCTGTCTTCGTTTCGAGGTGGAATCGATGAGCTGGGACGATCTCTCCAATGACGACCACCTCTCGCGGTTGGTAGTGCTGTGGT
>NZ_BBJP01000064.1 GCF_000739595.1 Halorubrum halophilum
TTCCGAGTGTCTCGATCCCCCCCAACTATATCATCTAACCGTCAGTGAACAGGATAATGGCAGTCACACTCGCTGAGCCATCGGTGCTTGCTGCCGCGAAAGACACGCTGTATCCTGCTATCGACACGAGTCCCGATCAGTACGCGGTCACGGAGACGCAGTTCACCCAATCCACGTGGGGCGGCTGGACCATTCCGCAGGCGCTTCGAGACCGGCTTGCGCCGTACAACACGCTCCGACTCAATGCTGGTGAACCCGACTTACTCGGCGTTGGGATGCCAGCGACTGAAGTGCTGGACGCTGACGCGGCCACGACACCAGTAACGGTGATCGAAGCGAAAGGGCATAATTCTGACCCGGCTGCTGCGGATGTCGCTCGCGGCATCAACCAGGCGCACGCTCATCTTCCTGAAGTCAACCTTGGATACGTCGCTGNNCGGTGAATCACCCGAAAAACTATCTGGGGTACGCGCTCGCGCTTGCTGCTGATGGCGATACTGACGCTGTCTACGCCAACAACGTCATCAACGCCATTTCTGGTGGGCGACGTGGGGCAATTTTGTTGAACCTCGTCGACGATCAGCCCAACGGGGACTCACTCACACACCTTGGCGCAGAAGTTGTGCGCTTCGCCCGCAATCAACACGGTAGTGTCACGGCTGCGCTCGCCGAGTTCGACAGGTGGACTGGTAGTCGAACACGGTTCACTGAGCTCGCTCCGCGATGGGCACAGCTCGCACGCTCTGTCGCTATCCAATACGAGCCGACGCGACTCATCATCACCGCACTCGAACGGCTTCACGAAAACGGGGTCTCTGAGCCGACGCTTGCCGATGTCGCTCTGGAAGCTACGCGTATTAATCAGCCACTCGCCGTTGAGGTGTTCTTCACACAACATCGTCGTGATGCTGTCCTCACCGCTGACGGAGAGATTGCTGAATCAGAGCTTGCTGACCCCACCGTGTATAAATCTGGCATCCACTTCCAGTTCAAGTATCAGCTCTACCATCTTGGCATCCTCACTACTGGTGGCACAGACGACAAGGACGCTGTGTTGAGCAACACGTGGCGGTTAGAGTATGCTATCAAGAGCGGGAGCTCTCAAACCTAATCTTAGAGCGATTATCACGGACTGACTCGGAAGGACAGAGACACACCACTCTTGCAAGTGAAGACGAGAAAATGAGGGGGAGGGTAAGAGTACAGAGAGGCAGTCAAAGGGGCGCAAATACCGATATCGACACGTAGAGTCATTCTATAAGGAAACTACTACAAATCATACTGAGCAATACATGTAAACGCTTTAGTTGAAATTGTGGACTGTTTCTCTGTTCACTACTACTAGTCTAGTATTTCACTTGTAACAGTGGTGTGTGTCTGTACCCTTCACTTGAAACAGATGTAGGGGTGGTTTTATATGATAAACACGAGAAAGCGGTGACATGCGTCGATTCGAGCGGAAGCAGAACATCTTCCGCAACAAGGACGCTCTTGGAGAATCCTACCGACCCGATCAAATCGAAGAGCGAGACGAAGAGATCGAGGAGTACATGGACGCACTCCAGCCTGTTGTCGACGGTTGGGAACCAAACAATATCTTTCTATACGGTAATACCGGTGTCGGGAAGACTGCCGTTACCGACTATCTTCTCGACAGGCTCAAAAACGATGTTGCCGACTACGACGATGTCGATCTGGCAGTTATCTCGGTGAATTGTAAGACGCTGAACTCCTCCTATCAAGTCGCCGTAGAACTCGTGAATAAACTTCGTCCTGCTGGTGGTGAAATCAGCTCGACCGGATATCCCCAGCAAACCGTCTTCAAGAAACTGTACAAGGAACTTGAAGCGATTGGCGGAACGATTCTGATTGTCTTGGATGAGGTTGACTCAATTGGTGATCGGGACGAATTGTTGTATGAACTCCCACGAGCTCGTGCTAACAATAACCTCGACTCAACGAAGGTCGGTGTCATCGGGATCAGCAATGATTTCAAATTCCGCGATCAGCTAGATCCTCGCGTCCAAGACACACTTTGTGAACGAGAATTACAGTTTCCGCCATATGATGCACCCGAACTTGAGAACATTCTCGAGTCGCGTGCTGAAGTTGCGATCGCCGCGGATGCCGTCGAGCAGGGTGTGTTGAAGTTCTGTGCGGCTCTTGCCGCTCGCGACAGTGGAAGCGCCCGACAGGCGCTTGACCTCCTTCGATTAGCCGGAGAGATCGCTGAAAACCGTGAAGTAGATCTCATTGAACGTGACCACGTTGAGGCAGCACGATCTCGTCTCGAACAGGAACGTGTGGAGGAGGGAATGCGTGAATTAACAACACACGGACGTCTTGCGCTGTTAGCAGTCGTCTCGAAAGCCGCTAAGGAAGAGACGCCGTCCCGGACCCGGGAGATTTACGAGGAATACACTGCGCTCTGTGATTCCTCTGGAACCGACTCGCTCGCTCAACGATCTGTACACAATCATCTGTCCGATCTTCGGATGCTTGGGATTCTGTCGGCCTACGAGAACCGCTCTGGTTCTCGTGGGAACTACTACAGCTATGAACTGGACGTTCCGTTCACGAGTGCGATCGAGGCGATGTCCGACGTTCTGCGGTTAAACAGCGAGATGGAGACAATCCGGGACATCGCCTCAATGAACAACGTCGCCTAGACACACCACCCTTACAAGTGAAGCCGCCGATGTCAAGCGATTTAGCATCTTTACTTGTAACCGCGGTGTGGGCAGTTCTTTCTCTATTCTCCTGTGAACGTGGTTCGGTTCACTTGAAATAGTGGTGTGTGAGGTGGCCAGGGATCTCAGCGTTGATCGGTATCTGCGTACGCTTGAAACACTCGAAGCGCCGGAGTGTGTGAGGGTGGAGACGATCGACTCCTCATCCCGGCAGTCGTTGATCTATTCTCATTCCCGTCACGGCTCAGGTTGGTGATTAGCTACGTCCCAGCAGTAGGCCGATACGTGGCTCACGGGTCGCTCCCAGCACACCCACTACGATCCACACTCCTCTACCGACCACAACGATTGGCAGAATCAACTCCGTAGTGTGACACCGGATCGCAATCCAAGAGAAACTTGTCCCCGGCAAGCGTGTGATCGAGGCAATATCCGACGTTCTACGGTTAGTCAGCAGATGCTGTGATTAACCAACAAGGACAGCAAAACGCGAAGTCTGTTGGTTAAGACGACTCACTAACAACGAGCTGAGAAAATGAACCGCACGCCTTCTCCACCTGCCCACCCAGCAACAAAACCCGTATCTTCTTCGAGGAACTGCCAAGACCGTTTGAGCAATCAGGATGGGGCTGGATGGCCCCGATCTACCCCTCCCTTCCCGGTGGTTGGACGATATCTCCGAGGGATCGGACCAATTGGATCCCGTTCTCGTAGTCAGTCGTCACCCGATACCCTTCTTCGTCCTGCTTGACGGCCCCCACGCTGGGATGCGCGAGCAGTTGGAGGGCGGATCGAACCTCTTCGGTGGTTGGGATATCGTTCGAGCCCTCCATGCCCACGACGATCCACCGGACGTCCTCCGCTGTCTCTACGGCTCCATCGGCACGCTCGAGAGCTCGGATGACCGCAAGAAGGATCTCTCCAGCATCGATCCGGTCCTGGATGTACTCATCGAGGAGGTCGAGTCTGTCATCTTGGAAGGCTCCTGAGCGTGTCAAGAGAGCCAGTATCTCCTCGGGTGGGACGGCATACTCCTCCCGGCGATCGAGCAACTCGACGAGGTCGTCAACGGCGATGGTCGTTAGCTCGGTCGTTTCGGCGTTATCGATCACCTTCGGAGCAAAGCCTGGGGCGACCACGATGGCGTGATCAGCCCCACGCTGGCGCCGGTGTTTGTCCACGTTGGTGACCTCTAGAGAGTTGACTCGCCCGTTCCCTCGGGCCTTCACTTCGACAACGACGTGTTCGGGGGATCGGATCTCCACGTCGGTGTCACCCCCTCCCTCGATCCAGTCGGCGGCACAGCCCAGCCGAGAGAAGGCCTTCGCAACGAGTTTCTCGAACTCCTCGTGGGCGTTCCCATCTGTGCTGGCCGCCCGGAGCTGGTCAGCAAGGTCGGGAGCTGGTTCGTCGTCTTCGTCGTCGACGGGGTGAACACGTTCGCCGGCATCGGTCAGGTCGGCAATGGCAGTCTCGACTGATTCCTCGCCAGAGAGTTGGTTGAGGCGCTTGTCAGCGACCCGGGTGAATCCCTGCGGGCGATAGGTCTCGTCATAGCCAACAAGCTTGTTGAAATCCTCAATGTCGACGTCGACTTCCTCAATATCGGTGAGGAAGGTCATGTACTCCCAGGGGCTTTCCTCGTTCCAGCGACCGTGTTCAACGTTCTCTCTCCAGAGATACTCCGCAAGGTCGGGGTCGTGTCGGAGTTGGAGGACTTGCCCCCTCGCGACGAACGCGCCATCGTGGTAGACGAGCGCGATGTCGTTTCGCTCGACGTTCCGCCACGTCCCATCTACTGAGGTCCCCCAGACGTGGACGAGATCGTCGTCAGATGTCGTCCGAAACAGTTCGAGGTCTTCGTCATTGAGGTAGGACTCACAAGCCCGAAATCTGGCACTACTGCCGATCGTCCAGCACGAGTTCAGTAATATACCCCGACGACCGACGCGGTTATCGCTCCAAAGTCGGCGGTTATCAGGCCCACTCATCGAGTTGTTGAGAACCTCTATTTCATCTGGTGAAACAGCTGTTGGCCTAGTGATATTGTGACGGGTTGGCGTGCAAGATGTAGGGCGCGAATGTGGTACGAACCGGGACCGATCTACGGGAAAGAGTGATCGGTCAGTTCAGGGAAGTACAGACCGGAACCGACCTACTCCTCTCCGATCTCTTTTAGGAATGCCGTGCGAGATACTGAGACTGGATTCCTCGGAGCGTCCCCGGCAGCGTCGTCGGACCAGATTCGCTCTCAATTGAATTGGGTGGCTGAACGATGACTATCGTATATAACACATGACATACCATGCCTTGTACTAATGCCTTCGGACGGAAGACACATCATATGAGTGATGCGGGTCGGTTTGACCAAGTGCTTGAAAGCCTTGCAGATCCGTATCGCCGGCAACTGCTGCTTGCGCTTATCGAGCACAATCCACAAGACGACGACGATCCTGATCCATTGAATATCCACCCGGAGGGTGACGACGCACTCTCTAAACTGAATATCTACATGGGCCATCTTCCGAAGCTCGATAAAATGGGGATCATCGAGTGGGATGAAGACGAGGATGAGATCATCAAAGGCCCCGACTGGGAAGAATTTGAACCACTTCTCCGACTGATCGCTGAGCATAAAGACGAACTCCCAAAAGAGTGGTTCGAGGAAACGGATACCGACTAATTCTCGTTGTGTACCTGCCGATGGGATGAGACTGAACCGACATCCATACGCTCGTAAACAACTCGTTTTACCTCCGTCCTACTAGCAGGCTCGTTCTATCGGTTGGTTCAGGATTTAGATGGAGAGGCTCTGTTGAAATCCTCAACCGGTGATATGTTCTCAGCAGTCTGCTGAATACAGAGCGCGTACGGCTCATAGCAGGAATGCGAACACCGGGTATGAGCCGATGATCGCCAGCGACGGCGTCAACACCCACATCGTCACGATACGCTTGGCCGCCGCCGGGTCGAAGAGGCTTCGCTGGTCGATGTCTGCCGGTCCCTCGGCACCGATGTCTGGAATATTCGGGGTTTCATCCGGTTTCTCGGCCGATTCCTCGCCTCGGGCAACGTCCCCGATAGTCGGGCCGGCAGGGGCGTCCTCGGCGCGTGACGTGACCAGTGCGCCGGTCGAGACCGCGACATCCGGTCGGTCAGGGGTCGGCGTCACTAACTCTGCCAGTGTCGATATGCGACTCGCTCGCCCCCATCCGAGGCCGATGATCGTTGACGTCGTGCTGACGGCGAGACTCGCTGGAATCCCGAACGACGAGAGAGCGGTGATGACCGTTCCACCGATCACGGAAACGATCAGTGAGGCGAGAATGGGGAGCTCCGTGATGTCGTCCCCGACCGTTTCGAGCGTGCGGCGAGCGATGGTGAAACTACCCAACGCGAAGGCCCCCACCGCGAGGAGGACACCCTGATTCACGGTGAGCGAGCCACCCTGACCGACGAGGGGAGCGACGGCGTTCGCGGCGTTCGACGCCCCGGCCGAGAACGCCATATAACAGCCGATGAGGACGACCAACAGCGACCCGACAATGTCCTGTGGTGATGCGTTCGGATTGATGAACGGCCGTGGAACCGTGCTCGATCGGTCGAATTGGATGAACTGGAGGTTGAACGTGGTGAACGCGACGTAGCGGTCGAGATACGGGTAAACGTAGCGGCCGATAACGACTCCGAGAGTCAGACACACCAGTGGGGAGACGATCCAGGCGGAGACGATAACGAACATCAACGCCTGATTGAGAGTCCCGGTTGCGAGTCCCAATCCGACGATGGCGCCCACGGCAGTCATCGACGTTGACGCTGGGACCCCGTAGAGGTTCGATATCAACAGCGACGCGCCGGTGAAAAACAGAACGATGATACTGGCAACGGGCGTGAACTGGATCGCTGGCACGATACTGCTGCTCATCGTTTCGATAACGTTCCGACCCACAGTCCACGCTCCGAGAAAGGCGAAGCCAACGAACAACGCCCCTGCAGTCGTCTTTCGAACGAGGCGCGAGCCGACTGCAGGGCCGAATGCTACCCCTGTGGACGATCCGCCAATGTTGAACCCAACGAATGCGGCGACAACAATACCGACAGCAGTCAGTATCATCACCATCGTAATAGGATAGATATTGTCAGACACCGGTTTAGTACCTTTGAGGGTCGTTCCAACTGCCAGTTCACGTTCTGCGCTGAACACAGACACAGTAGCATTCGGGTGCCGATACCGACAATATCTCCCGTGATCACTCCGACCGCGCCGGCTGTGGTCATTCTCCCGATGAACAACACAGTAAACTAGCTATCAACGGCTCGATGTCTGAAAGCCGATTTGCGTTCAGGACAGATCGGGACGTCTGTCTGTTGACTACAGCCTCTGTATCTCGCACACAGCTTCTGACAGAAACTGAGGAGATCTCAGAGGCGCTGCTGAATACAGTGCGCGTATGTAGCATTAAGAGACATCGGCTCAGACAGTACCGATTGATTATCTCGGCAGTACTACGGCGTGAACGTGTTCTGTGAAATAACCGTGCCTGACGGAGTATGTACAATGGTGACCTCAAGCTCGTCAGCATCTGGATTACTGCCCACTGGTGGGTCACGGAAATCAGCGGCCCCCACTGGTATCCGAAACTTGATCGTCTGTCCAGCACCCCAACTGGAACTGCCGTCAAACAGGACTCCATCACTCACACCGAACCCTGAAGCTAAACCGTCGTTCCCCTCGTAAGAGTTAGTATCAAACGTTGAAAGGCTGGGCGGGAGATTCACTAACCGAACCTCTGTATCACTCATACTCTTACCACTCGCACGAACGACAATCTCTAGCTCGTTGAGGGCAACATCCTCCCCGGCTATGTGTGTAATCCGTACAACCTGCTCACCAAGATTACCACCAGCCTCAAATTCACCGGTCGTGTCTGCAACATTCGGAGCGGGCTCACTAATGTCATTCACAAACCCAAATGCAGCTACCGAGACAATCGCAGCCAGAATAACGACTACTGCAACCATCAGAATGACGCCAATAACTGACGATGCGCCTCGGTCAGCAATCTTCACATAAAATAAAAAATGGACTGTGTACCTAAATCCACTGCTTGCAAATATTTACTACACTGTGCTGACTTCATCCTCTGTATCTTACACTGATCGACCTACCAAATCTCAAATATATACTGCTATTTCACTATCCCTCTGTACTGGACAGCTGATCTCAAGGTTCGTCGAAAAGGTAGTGCTATACACGGAACCGCAGTAACCCCCACTTGTTTAATACAACAGTACGTCCTCGAAAACGTGAGCGAAAACGGACCCTCAGACGCAGCAATCTACGCCCGAGTTTCGACATCGGATCAGGATGTCTCTCGGCAACTCAATGAAGCCCACGAACATCTGGAGCGTCTCGGTGTCAAAGACATCGAAGAGTATCCCGAAATCGTCTCGGGTGCTGCCGACACCGACACCCGCGAGGTGTACAACCAGCTCCTCGACGACGTCGAGACGGGACGGTTCGATCTCGTGGTCGTTCACGAAATCAGTCGGCTCTCTCGCCTCGGCCCGACTGAGATTCACAAATTCATCCAGCACTGCTTGGAACACGACACCGGCGTCGAAGCCCTCGACGTCGGCCTGAAGATCCACGTCGACGACGGCGAGCTCCAGCAGACGATATACAGCATGGTCGCTCGATTGATGGGCGACCTCGCCCAGATAGAACACCAACAAAAGCTCCAGCGGATACGGTCTGGTGTCCGCGCTGCACAGTCTGCCGGAAAGTGGACTGGAAGACCGCCTGCGGGGTTCGTTGTCGAGGATGGCTACCTCCGCGTTGATCCGGCCGAGTTCCTACACGTCCGCGAGGCCCTGGCCCGTGTCGATTACGGTGAGTCGTTCGCGACTGTTGCCGGCGACACCGGCATCGCCGAGTCGACGCTCCGGAGTCTCCACCAAGATCGGCGCGACCTCTACCTCGGTGGCGAAGCTGAAGACGACCGCGTCGACGAGGCGCTCACCGACGTCCGTCCGCTACAGGATGCGCGTGCCGAGGATCCCAACCTCGAAGAGCTGCGCAAACGCGTCGAGCGATTAGAGGAGGCCACGGACATCAACAACCGCTAGCGCTTCTACCCCCTCAATCTCCGACACACAAGCGATCGTAGACCTGCCTGACGGCAGGCTCAACGGTTTATCTTTCTATCATACCGAGATATCTACTTCTCTACTTTCCCACTTCTCTTCTACTTCATTTACTGACTTCTCGTTGTCAACCACGTCGGCTAAGTCGCGGAGGTACTCCACGATATCATCGTTGTCTACATCCCATCGCTGGTCAGAGATCGATTTGAGACTCGTCGCTAGCTCACGGGCTTCATCAGCCGTGTAAGCTGCGTCAGTCTCACCAATGTCAACGATGACAGCAAACTCGTTGTCGGTGATGCTGAGGTTCAACGACGATACATCGCCGTCAATAATGCTGCTCGATACCCCATCTTGAAGATCTGACTCATACATTATGTAGTCGATCTTGTCGGTCCCATTTGAAATCGGGGGCACCGTCAGGGCCGGAGCGGTCAACTTTCGACCGGGGGCATGGTACTCCTTTGACCCGAGCTATTCTACTGATGGAGACCTTTCGGCTACCTAATATATTCTGCTCAACGACCCGTGTCAGACACGTTTCCCGACAGATTATTATTCAGGACCAGAAGGGGTGTCCTGGATTCTTCCCCCAAGACACCGAACCGACCGATTATCGGCCGATGAGAGTGGTTTACGGAAATGTTATGGCAGGGCGACAGAACGGTGCGCTTGCCGCCGGTGGCTCAGCCGCGCGTGTACTGTATCACCCACATGATGAATACCACGAGCGCGGCGAAGACTGTGTGCGGTCCAAACATACCGATGAACGCGTCGATGAGCATGTTCATGCTCCAATCGCAGAGACGCCTGTGAGTTCCATATAAACCCACGCGCCGGTTACCGACGTCGAGCGCGTCAGAGGTCCGGGATCTCATGGCCGATGTAGACAAGCCCGATAGCGAGGCCGATGACGGCTCCCGGCGTGGCGTGTACCTCACCCGCCACCGGGTCGATATGGAACGCGCCGGTCGTACCCCACACGACGCCGGCGAAGACGGCCCACGCGCCGAGCGCGACGGCGATCCCTGCGGCCTTTCGTCGAGATGGTGGGTAGTCGAGCTTGTCGGATGTCTTCGCCGCGCTGTGTTCGAGCAGGAGTCGCGCCCGAGTCCACGCGCTGACTGGGTCGGACGCAGCTGGCGCTTCGTGATCGTCGGCGAACGCGCCGAAGGTCTGCTGCCGGTCGCGCGCTTCAGCTTCGAGCGGGTCCGGCAGGTGGTCGTACTTGTGTCGAGCGACGTCGCCCTGAGGCGTGATACGGTCGAGGGCGATTAGGTCTGCGTTCTCCCGAACCGTCGCGTAGCTCTCGGGCTGAGGGTCGACATCGTACGGGCCGTCTGTCGGCTCGCAGAGCGCGGCGGACATCTTGTGCTACAACTGCGCGAACTCGGAGCTCACGTAGTACTGCGCGGTGCTGAGGTACTTCCACCCTATCAGCATCTTCAACCCGTGATTGTCGAACCCGTTGAGCATGATCAAATAGTTCGCTGCCGACGCGCGGAGCGACTGCGGCATCATGCGGTCGGGGTCGATGCCTTCGGTCACTTCAGCCAGCCGGGTGAGACGCCGGCGGACCGTCTCGTCGGTCATGTCGAGCTGGCCTTGGACCTCGAGGAAGCGCTCGATGATGTCTCTCCCCCGCTCTTGGAGCACTGGTATCTGCCGCCCGCCGGCGTGCGACTTCGGCGACCAGTAGTCGTCGTAGAAGTCTTCGGGCTCGGCGTCGGCATCATCCGCGTTTCGTGCGCGCGCCTTGGCGAGGGTCCGGCAGTGGCTACAGATGGTCTCCTCGAAGGCGCGGTGGCAGTCCTTGTGATACGGGACGGTCACGGCGACGATCTCCCCGGCTGCGTCTCGAACCCCAGTTGCTCACAGAGTACAGGACGGTTCTCTAAGTAGTCGACGAGAGCTGTTTCGTACTCCTATCCGTGGAGTTCTTTCAGTACGAACACCCGAAAGAGCGTAGACATCTCGTATCGTGTGGGCCCGGTGTAGCGATCCTCGGCGTCAAAGATGGCATAGGCCAACGGGAGCGAGCAGACGAATTGCTCGACGGAGGTATGATCATCGTGTCTGAACCACGTTGTAGAGACGATACGAACGTCCGATTCTAGACCAGCAAGCGACGTCCGATCGTACAACGGTGTCGAATCGTACGCCGGCCAATCAGTATGCGAACGTCTTGCGATCCGTCGGAAGACCACCCCACGAGACTCCGGGGTTGCCGTCATATTCACTACCTCAGTATCTCTTATCGATGAGTTTCTCTGGAGCTATAGAGATAGTGATGTGTTAGCGGACCAGTCAGGCATACGTTTGATACGCGATAAAGAGCGCAATAGCGAGACATACGACACCGAGTCCACGAATGAGCCACGTCCACTGGTCGGAAAGCGAGTCGTGCTTGTCTGTGCCGTAGTCACCACGACGTCGACGGTTCGGGCCAACGAATACGGACAGTCGGAGTGCTGTTTGTGGGGCGACAATCAACATAATGCCGAGCAGGACGCCGAGAATGACTGCGAGGGGCTGTGTTGAATCGCCATAC
>NZ_BBJP01000063.1 GCF_000739595.1 Halorubrum halophilum
CCCCCCGCCCCACCCCCCCCGGGGCGGGCGCCGCCCACGTACCGCCAGTGTAGATACCGCCAGCTATTCTGGAGCAGTAGGCTCACCACAAACATCACCAGCCGTAGCCCAGCGTCCTGAGAACTGGTGAATGCGAGGCTCTGCTTGGCTAATCGGTAGCTCGACTCGATGCCGAAGCGCTTGCTGTAGTGTTCTCGGGCATCCCGTGGTGTGTCGATAAACGGCGCGTCAGCGGCGTAGCCGTGACGCGCCACCCCGTGTTCGTCGTATCGTCCCTGTTGGTAGACGCAGTCGATGAACACAGGGAACGTTACCTTGCCGGCGAGATCGTGTTCGATCTCGCGGCTCCAGCCGCTACTGAGTTCGTCTTGGATCGTTTCACCCCACTTGACGATCGGCATCACGTAGGCGTAGTTGTGCGTGGACAACAGCCCAAGACAGGTGCTGTTGTAGAATCCGCGATCGAGATAGACGGCCTTGACGCCGAGGTCAAGGCCGTCGAGGAGTTCGAGAAACTCACCAAGGACGTCGCTGGTGGTGTCGCCAGCGACAAGCTGGCGCACCGCCAGCGTGTACCGCTTGTTGCGTACCCGCGCGTACAGCGTCGCGTACGCGTGAAACGTTGTGGTTCCTCGTTTCGCCTGTGAGAAGTACAGCGCTTCTGTTTCGTCTTCATCGCCGTAGTAGGGGTCGAGGTGGAGGTCTGCACAGACCTCCACCGGTCGATCTGGAAGCGTCTCAAGCGTATCTCGTTGAAGTAGCGTGTCCCCAACCGCCTCAACGGAGTCAAGTTCGAACTGCTCGGTGAGATGTCCTCGAACGGTGTTGGCGTGTGGCGAGTCCTCGGTCGTTTCGCAGACGTGATTGATCGAGGTCCCGCCGGCGCTGGCGCCGGCGAGGACCTCGTACAACGTCTCTGTCGTGACCTTGACGTTCTCGTCGAGATCTATCGCAAGCTCTTCGTTGAGGCTGTTGACGACAAAATTAAGGAGGTGCTCTTCTTCTATCTCGCTGTCTGCTTCGGTAGCTTCCACACCCTTCCCAAGCAGACACTTTCACTCAAACCCGATGTGATCGACTGAAGATGGGCCTCAACTGCTCGCCCACCTGCGAGATCTCGCTGGACGACGTGCGGATCCCGGAGGACCGCCTGCTCGGCGAGGAGGGCGAGGGGTGGACGCAGACGATGAAGACGCTCGACGGAGGACGAATCTCCATCGCCGCGCTCTCGGTGGGGCTCGCGCAGGGCGCCTACGAGGCCGCCAAGGAGTACGCCGGCGAGCGCGAG
>NZ_BBJP01000062.1 GCF_000739595.1 Halorubrum halophilum
AACAGCTTGAGGCTCGCCTCAAGCAGTACGAAAACCCAAACACACCACCCAGTAAGCAGGGTGGTGCGGCTAAATCACTGGGTGGCGACGGTCAAGACGGGGATGAAGACGAAGAATCTGAAGAAGATGACGCTGGCGGCGACCCTGACGCCGCCAGCGACTCTTCACCAGGACGGAGTGAAGGTCACGAAGGAACAACACGACCGCCACCAGAACCCGAAGAGACGATTCGGGTTGATCAGGGATACTGTCCAGACTGTGAGCAAATCCTCTCGAACCCTGATAACTACGTCTCACGAACTGTTATCGATGTCCCACTTCCCGTTCCAACCACCGTCGTAAAGTACGAACTCGGTAAACACCACTGTTCGTGCGGAAACGAGGTCGTTGCTGAACATCCTGACTGCCCAAAAAAGGGGCGGTTTGGGCCAAATATCATGGCCCAAACCGCTCTCGGTCGGTTCCATCAGCGACTGCCAAACCGGAAGCAAGCCGAGCTGTTTGACTGGGAGCTCGATCTTCCGATCTCCCACCGGACGATCTACAACTTGACCAAGCGGGTCGCAGACCGGCTGCGACCCGCATACAACGATGTCAAAGAGAAGATTCGAGAGAGTGAGGTCGTCTACTGTGATGAAACAGGCTTTCCGGTTGACGGCGAGCAACACTGGGCGTGGACGTTCGTCACTGATGACGAAGTGCTGTTCTGGGTTGATGAGAGCCGTGGAAGTCAGGTCCTAGAAGACGTCCTCGGCGAGGAATTCGCCGAGGACTCGACGCTCAGTTGTGACGGCTGGTCAGCGTATTCGAGTTATCACACGAACCTGCAGCGGTGCTGGGCGCACCTGTTGCGGGAGGCTGAGTACGTCGCTGAACGGCACGAGAAAGCAGAGCGGCTGTCTGGAGAGTTGCACGCACTCCACGACGACCTAACGACGTTCGTCGAAGGAGATCCGTCCGCTTCCGCCCGCGAGCAGAAGCGGGCGGAAGCGTCCTTGCACTTAGAGGGGCTGATCAGGGAGGATTACGAGGCCCGAGAGATTCAAAAGCTGATCAAGAAGATCAGCAATGGGTTGGGTCATTGGCTGACGTTCGTGACTGAGCCAGACGTTGACTCGACGAATAATCGCGCAGAGCGGGCTCTGCGCGAGCAAGTAGTCCTTCGGAAGATGTTTCGGACCCTCCGTTCGGCAGAAGGGGTCCAGATTCACGAGACGATAACAACGATGTTGGCGACGTGGAAACGACGAGGCCTCGATCCACCAGAACAGCTCCAATCAATTTTGGGTGGGAGAGAACTTCGGTAAGGACGAGAGGCATCACTGAGCGGTGTATCTTGGTCTTGCTATCCAACTACAGTGCCTCGAATAAGAATATGAGATATGCCAGATGGAAATCCTTCCACACTTTTTGAAAAGAAACGTGAGGGACGCCCACCAATAGATGTTCTCGGTCTTGTAGCCGGATTAGCGGTGTTCGCAGCCCTCTCATTCTTGTTTGCGGCATTGTCCCAGTTATCGGGGCCAGCTGTTGAAACTGGGATTTTTTTTGTTG
>NZ_BBJP01000061.1 GCF_000739595.1 Halorubrum halophilum
TTATTGGCGGTTCTACCCCGGGGGAAGCGGCGGTCTGTAGTCGGTTCCAGCATTCGTGCTTCCCCGACGGCGTCGGGGTACTTCAAAGTGGTCGTGATTATCCAAGTAATCACGTCCAGACGCGTATTTGCCTGAAGTGTCGAATTCCGGCGCTAGAAGTGTTAGTGGCCAAGAAACCGGATTTATATATTATATATCGCTATACTAAAACTGAGGCGTGTGAGTTGAGACTACACCGGGGATAGCGAGCCTGTGATGCGTAGTTTCAACTGAATCCGCGATCCGAAACTGCTTCGGACCGACTCTCAATCGACACCTCATATCATACTTCCAACTAAACCAGTGGATTTCTGGGAGTGCCGACAGCATTGCCACTCAGAGAATCGGCGTTAGCCCAGACTGAGCGGCTATCTACCCGATTCCGGTCTCCTTCTTTAGCAGCGTAAGCGTATTGTCGGCTGTCACGATCGGTGAATGCTCGTACTCGCCGGTCAATGCGACCTGGACGAGCAAATCAACCGCTCGCCAGATTGAGTACAGCAGACAGGCGAACGCGAAGTAGAAAAACCGGAGTCCGAAATGCTTCGAGGTTGTCGCGGCCATGAACCGCTTGATGCTCTTGTAGCCGCTCTCAATCTCCCACCGGTAACCGTACTCAGTGAGGTGCCCGCTCCCCCGATTCGTCATGAACACTGAGTATTGCCGGTGGTCCTCGTGTCCAGAGCCCTCTTTCCGTCGGTAGATTAGCGTCGTCTCGTGCCACTCGTTCTTCCCGAGGTGGAGCTTCCGGTCAGTTTCATATTGATCTTGATCACGGTGGAGCAATCGCTTCGCCTGCGCTTTCTCGCTGGTCTGCATCCGTTTCGGAACGACGTAGGAAAGCCCGCGCTGGCTGAGCATCTCCAGAACGTGTTGGCTATCGAACTCCCGGTCCATCAGGACGTTATCGACATGAACGAGGTCCTCAGCCGAATCCAGCAGGTCCTCGACGATCTCCTTTCGTGATTCTCCTTTCCGTACCGGGCGCGCGTCCAGCACGATTGGGACGGCGTTCCCGACCAACTGGACCGTCGCCCACTGATAGGCGTACTCGTCGGTCTGCTCTTTCGTCCCGATGATCTCGTCTTCGTGGCCCGTTCGGTCGCCCGTGAACGGATCGGCTTCGGTGATGTCGATCGCGACGATTCCAGCTCGAAAGAACTCCTCAGTCTCTGCAACCTCTTCCAGCAGCCGACCGGCGGCTTCTCGGTACATCTCCCGAACCGCTGGTATCGAAAGACCGCGAATGTGGTCGCGATGGGCATGCCCGAGTGGTGTGCGATCACGTGTTGATTCGTGGATGAAGCTCCGAGCGCCCTCGTTCACAGCGAGGTTCTCTCGAAGTCCGAGGTAGATCTGTAACCCCCAGTACGCGTTCTCGTGAATCTCACATCCCTCACCACGATTCAGTGAGAATGCAGGGAAGACGATGCGACTGACGTGGTTGGTGATTTTCCGAGCCCGCTTCTGAACGGTCTGATTGTCCGGTGCTGAGTCGCCTTCATCACCGGTTCGATAGCTGAGCGTTCGCTCTGGTTCTCGTGGAACTATGAGACCCGCATCCTGGGCCTTGATCAGGATCGTTCGAGCTGCCGTTTCGACTGTCTCGCGGAGTTCGGTCGTGAATCGCTGGTGCCAACTGCGCCATAGAGTCGATTGATCCGGCATACGCTCGAAACCGAGTTCGCAACGGAGTTCCGGCCGCTGTCGAAGGAACGTCAAGAGTGCCGTTTCGTGGTCCCAACCGTGGATCTCTTTGAGCAAGAACAACCGCACCAACTGCGGCATCTGGTACCGCGTGGAGCCAGAATACTCGTCATGCGACCCGAAATCAACGTATTCCAGCGGGTACTGAGAAACGAACTCTCCAATCGAGTCGTGGATGTCGTGTTCGAACCAGACTCTGGCGACGGTTCGAATGTCCGATTGGAGAGCAGATACCGAACTGCGGTCGTACAGCGGTGTCGACCCGTATACAGGCCACTCGACGTGCTGTAACTGTGCAATGGTTCGAAAGACGTCCCGTCGCGATTGCTCTGTTGATGGCATTAGTCGAGAATAATCCGTCTGAAAGACGCTGTAAGGTCTCCTCAGTCAGGAGATACAGCTATGCTTCGAAGACAGCTAGGGGACCACGTTGCTATGCGGAACATGGTCGGATGCTACCAGTCGAGGCTACCCCCGATCTGGTATTCGGTCACCTGCGTCTCGAAGGGATTCTCTTCCTTGTTCAGGTTGACTTACTCGGATATCCACGGGAACGGATTGTCAGTCCCGTATTATTCCGGTAAGTCGAGTTGTCCAAGGCGCCGGTCAGCGATGTGTTCGACGTACTCGGTGAACTGCTCGGTACCCATGTCAAGTATTTCGTCAGGACACGCCTCGTAGGTGTAATTTTCTCTAACTCAACCGCTTCGATGATCAGGTCGACTACCCCGTCGCCGAACTCGTCGGTCCACACCCTGGGATTCTCCGACCAAATCTGTTTGATGAAATCCACGCCGAAGCCGTCAAGGACCAAGGCACGCATACGCCGAGGGGTAGAGTGGCGTAGTTTACATGGACCACTCTATCATACCGGCCGATGGGAGATCAACTCTCACAGGCCTTGCATTCGAGGATGTCTCGGCTGAACTTCTGTGCAGCGTTCACGCTATGTTGGTAGTAGAGACTCTTCACCCCTTTCTTCCAAGCCTCGATGTAGAGCTGGTTGATCTCCTTGACGCTCACTTCGCTCGGATCGATCGAGACGTTCAGACTCTGTGCCTGATCGATGTGTTTCTGCCGCTGTGCCGCCTGGTTGATGATCGCCATCTGTGGGATCTCGGCGAAGGTTTTGAACACTTCCTTCTCTTCGTCGGCCAGGCAGTCGAGGTGTTGCACGCTCCCGTCGTTCTGTGCGATGCTGTCCCAGACCTCGCGCTCGTCTCTGCCTCGCTCTTTCAGGATCGCCTCAAGGAACTGGTTCTTCTGCGTCGATTTCAGCTTCGCACCGTCGCGGACGAAGTAGTTCGATTTCAGCGGTTCGATGCTCGGACTGACCTGCCCCAGGATGACACTGCTGGATTTCGTCGGGGCCACGCTCATCGTCGTCGCGTTCCGGCGACCGTAGCCCTCGAGCACCTCCGGCTCGCCGAACTCGTCGGCGAGCCGACGACTCTCCTCGTAACTTCGCTCCTTGATGGTGCGGAAGATTGCCTCGTTTTTCTCCATCGCCTCCATGGTGTCGAACGGAATCATCTCGCTCTGGAGATAGCTGTGCCAGCCGAGAACGCCGATGCCGATCGCCCTGTGCCGTTTCGCAAACCGCACTGGGCGTTCCATGAACTGCGTTCCCTCCGCCTCTTGGATGAACTCCTCCATAACGGCGTCGAGAAACCGCGTCAGCGTCTCTACTGCGTCGGTATCCTTCCACTCATCGTAGTGAAGCGCGTTCATCGACGAGAGACAACAGACGAAACTCTCGTCTGGCGTGGCCGGCAGCGCGATCTCGGTACACAGGTTGGAGCCGTTGATTTCGTAGCCCCTGTCCTTGTAGACCTGTGGCTTCCCGTCGTTCATGTTGTCCCGGAAGATGATGTACGGGACACCGATGTTGATCCGAGTCTCGATGATCTCCGCCCACGTCTCTCGCTTATCCTCGTCGCCGTCGACCATCGCCCGGAACCAGTCGTCACCGATGATAACGCCGTAGTAGATGTCTTGGACGGGGTCACCCTCGGTCTTGATGTTGAGCCACTCGTCCAGGTCGTCGTGTTCGACGTCGATGTACCCCGCGAACTGGCCGCGTCGCGTCTCGCCCTGGCTGACGACGTTGATGATCGTGTCGAACAGCTCGGTGAAGCTGTAGCTCCCGTTGCTCTTGCCGTTGTTCGTGATCGGGCTGCCTCGGGGCCGGATCTCGCCGAAGTACCCGCTGGTCCCGCCGCCCAGCTTGGTCATCTCGCCCACTTCAGCCTGCGTGTAGAGGATGCTCTCCATGTTGTCCTCCATGTAGCTCCCGAAGCAGCTGATGGGCAGGCCTCGGTCCAGACCGAAGTTCGCCCACACCGGACTCGCGAGGCTGTAGAAGCCCCGACTCATGTAGTCGTAGAACTTGTCCGCGAAGCCGTCGTTGTCCAGGATCTCCTCGGCCCGCTCTGCGATCTCCCTGACCCGCTCCTCGGCCGTGACGCCCTCGATCAGGTACCCCTCGTCGAGGAACGCCCGGCTGTCCTCGTTCAGCCAGTAGAACGGTTCCTCGTGCTGCTGGTTGACCTCGTCGAGTGCTGGTTCTGTGTGTGCCATCGTTAGAACATGTCCTCCGCGGTGACGCTCTGTGCGTGTTTGTTGTACGTGGTCGATCGCTTGCTGAAGAAGTCGTTATCCTTCGTCATCATGATGTCCTCGTCGAACCACCGTGTCTCCTCAAGCAGGTCATCGTCCGGGTCGAATATCGGCTCAACACCGACGTTCTCGAGGCCCTGGTTGAACCGGTCCCGCAGGAACGCATCGACGTGCGCCCGGGGAAGGAACTCCAGTTCACCCTCACCGAAGATCCAGTCCAGTATCTTCATCTCTGCCTCGAACGCCTGCTGACAGGCCGCTTGGACCTCTTCTTCGAAGTCCTCGTCGAAGAGGTCCGGATTCTCCTCGCGAATCGTCTTCACGAGTTCGACACCGAACAGTCCGTGAATCTGCTCCTCCTTGCTGGTCGCTTCGACGGCGTTCGCAATCCCCTTGAATTTCTTTTCGTGTTTGTCGAAGCTCGTCATGATGAGGAACTGCGAGAACAGCGAGACGTGCTCGACGAACGTGGAGAACAGCAGGAGACTCATCACATACTCCTGTTTGTCGTCGCTCTCGCTCTTCTCGAGGTACTCGTCGAGGTAGTCGATCCGCTCCTCGATTGCGGGGACGTCAGTCACCTCCTCGAAGTCCTCCGTGATCCCCAAGATGTCGAGGAGGTGGCTGTACGCGTCCATGTGTCTGACCTCGCTCTCCGCGAAGGTCATGCCGACGTTCCCGATCTCCGCTTTGGGCATCTCGTCGTAGATTTCTGCCCAGAAGGTCTTGACCTGGACTTCGATTTGCGCGATAGCCAACATCGTCCGTTTGATGACGGTTTTCTCGGCCGGAGTTGTGTTGACCTTGAAGTCTTGAACGTCTCCTGAGAAGTTGAACTCCGTGTGAACCCAGTAGCTGTTCCGTATCGCGTCTTTGTACTCGTGGACGTCGGGGTATTCGTACGGTTTGAGCTGCGTTCGTTCGGAGAAGATGTCGGTCTCCGGTTCTTCGCCTTTGGTTTTGCTTTCAGTCATTGGCACGTACCCCGGGGGAATCGTCCTCTGTTGGTTGGTTTCTGTTTCCGTCGTTCTCTGTACGTCTGGACGTGGTCATGCTCGCCCGGTCAAGGATTGACCGAACATTCGTTTGACCTGCGTATGTTTGTGTCATAGTGCGCTGTTCGAGGCTTCGAAGTCATCGAGTTCTGCATCCAAGACTGCGTCAAGTTCTCTCAGGAATTCCTGCGGCTCAGAGAATGCTTTGTAAACGGAGACAAATCGAATGTAGGCTACCTTATCGAGCGTACGGAGGTTCTCAGAGACGAGCTCGCCGATGAGACTCGAAGAGACGATACGAGCCTCTCGACCTTGCAGTTCGCTCTCGATATCATCGACGAGAGCAGTCACTGTTGTCTCGGCCACATCTCGCTTCTCAACGGCTCGCTCGATCCCTGCGCGGAGTTTCTGTCGGTCGAACGATTCGATGGTTCCGTCGCGTTTTTTCACCTGGAGTGACTCCCACTCCGGACGTTCGTAGGTCGTAAAGCGGAACGAACAGCGTTGACATTCGCGGCGCCGTCGGACGGAGGTTCCGTCGGCACTGGTCCCTGTATCGATGACGCGAGTTCGCTCGTTCCCGCAGTCCGGGCAGTTCATAGTTGTCACTAATTAACCCTCCAGGGTCTTAACCCCCAGATGTGGGGCCACTCAATTTCGACCGCAACATATGGTGGTGAGGACTGCCACATAAAACTTGCCCAATTGAATTGATGTAGTACAACTAAAATTGATTATCGGACGTGGATAATTGGGAGCATATGCATTGAGTGACCCAGTCTCAACTACCATGAGGCGTGGGAGTTGAGACTACAGTGGGTATAGCGGGCCTGTGATGCATGGTTTTGGCCGAATCGGAGAGCGGAAATTGACTCAGATTGCTCTCCAAATGGCCCATATTGTTGAAATATCAACCATATACGCGAATTTCGGCTACTTTCGACAGCGTAGCCACTCAGAGTCGGGCTACCACGGGGTGAGTACCGCTACTATCCGATTCCCGTTTCCTTCTTCACCAGCGTCAGCGTATTATCGGCTGTCACAATGGGCGAGCGTTCGTATTCACCGGTTAATTCGACCTGCACAAGCAGGTCCACAGCCCGCCAGATCGAGTACAGAAGACACGCAAATACGAAGTAAAAAAACCGCAGGCCGAAGTTCTTCGAGGTCGTCGCGGCCATGAACCGCTTGATCGACTTGTACCCGCTCTCAATTTCCCATCGACCCGTACTCTGTGAGCAGGCCGTTGCCTCGGTTCGTCATGAAGACCGAGTACTGCCGATGATCGGTGTGTTCGGAGTTCTCTTTGCGTCGGTAGATCAGTGTCGTCGAGTGCCACTCATTATCGCCGAGATGTAACTTCCGATCGGTCTCGTAGCGGTCCTTTCCCTTCTTGAGGAGCCGATTCGCCTGCGCTCTTTCACTGGTCTGCATCCGCTTCGGGACGACGTAGGAGAGGCCGCGTTGGCTGATCATCTCCAGGATGTGCTGGCTGTCGAACTCTCGGTCCATCAGGACGTTATCAACATGAACAGCCGCCTCTGCCGAGTCCAAGAGGTCTTCGACGATCTCCTTCCGGGTGTCGCCTTTCCGAACTGGGCACGCATCGAGGACTATCGGAACAGCATTCCCGACCAGCTGGACCGTCGCCCACTGGTAGGCGTACTCGTCGGTTTTCTCCTTCGTGCCGATAATCTCGTCTTCGTGGTCCGTCCTATCGCCGGTGAACGGGTCGGACTCAGTAATGTCTATGGCGACGATGCCAGCCCGGAAGAACTCCTCTGTGTCTGCTACCCGGTCCAGCAGTCGACTCACCGCCTGGCGATACATCTTCCGTATCTGTTCGATTGAGAGATCGCGTACATGCTCGCGATGGGCGTGGCCAAGTGGTGTACGGTCTCGGTTCGACTCGTGAATAAAGCTCCGAGCGCCTTCGTTGACAGCCAAGTTCTCGCGAAGTCCGAGATAGGTCTGAAGGTCCCAGTAGGCATTCTCATGGATCTCACAGCCCTCACCACGGTCCAATGAGAACGCAGGGAACGCAACATCACTGACTCGCTCAGTAACTGTCTCTGCCTGCTCTAATACGGTCTGGTCATCGGGGTTTGATTCCGGACTCTCGTCACTGTGTCTGCGGCTCTGCCGTTCTGGTTCTCGTGGAACAGAGACACCCGCATTTTGGGCTTTGATGAGGATCGTTCGCGCTGTGGTTTCGACCGTGTTCCGGAGGTCTGCAGTGAAGCGATGGTGCCAACTGCGCCACAGGGTTGACTGATCGGGGACCGACTCCAAGCCGATCTGTTCGCTGAAATCAGGGTGCTGGGTGAGGTATTCGACGAGGGCCGTCTCGTGGTCCCAGCCATGGCATTCTTTCAGCAGGAACAAGCGAAATAGTGTCTCCATCTCGTAGCTCGTCGATCCTGCATACCGGTCGTGGGGATCGAACTGGACGTATGCAAGCGGTAATGTGTGGACGAATGGTTCAACGCCCTCGTGTTCGTCTTGTTGGAACCACGTTTTTGCGACCACGCGGACATCCGACTCCAGTGCGGGAAGCGACGAACGATCGAACAGCGGGCTAGACCCATACGTTGGCCAATCGACATAGGAACAATGAGCGATTTGGCGAAAGACTGTTCGACGCGACTCGGGGGTCATAGCCATGTGGGTACTGATAGCAAAACGTCCAAGACCAGTTGATCAAGATCGGATAGAAGTTGGATTCATCAGCGGAAGTGTTGTGGTTAGCTGGAGTAAGAGACACTCCCAAATTGTGTTTCTCGCCAGTATTTCCAGAGGTAGGATAGATCACTAGGATACAACAGTTTTACAATTTCCCGCTTGCTCCCATCGTTAATATCTGAAAGGGTATCTCGAGAAAGCTTGTTCAGATCTTGCATGAGTCGGTCGTACCGTTCGTTTGGTGCAAGGTATAGCAACCTCGTCATCATCAATCGACGGTCTTGTCTGGGGGCAACTTGCTCGTTCCATAGGTCGTCGTAGACTCCCATCTCCTCAGCAGAGATGTTTTTCGTCCTCGTCAGACAGCGGTCGGCTGTCATTGCAGCTGCGCGAGCTGATTTCATACACTTGTAGATTCCCTCTCCCCAGACAGGATCAACCGATGGGACAGTATCACCGATCGCCATAAACGAATCAGTACTCATCGATTCGGGGGGCTGTACATGTGCTGATCCCCGAACTGGACTCTCTGCGATTTGTCTGGCGTTCTCGAACCGTGGGTCAGTATCAAGCCAATGTTCGAGATACCCGTCGACGGTGCGATCGTGAATGGCGTTTTCTTGATAGCGTTCATTCTGGATGTAACAGATGCCGACTTTTGCTGTGTCGTCACCCGTATGGAAGATCCACGAATAACCTCCAGGGGCGTACTCGTGGTCCAACCGCAACATCATCGCGTCAGTGAGATCAGCAAACTCGGGATGATTGAGATCGACGCCTTCGAATAAGTATTCAATACCAATCGCGTGGTTCTCCCGCTCAAGATTGGCTATCCCCAGATCTTTAGCCAGTGGCGCAGCCGGACCCGTAGCATCAATAACGATTTCGCCAAAGACCTCCTGGTCACGGTTATAACGGACACCAACGAGATCACCATCTTCGACGATCGGGTCACGAACACGAGCATCAAACCGATACTCAGCACCCTTGTGACGACCATCCTCGACAAGGAACTTCTTGAACGCCTCGAAGTCCAAGACAAAGCCCGGCTGGTCCTGGATAAAGTGTTCATTTGGAGATTCAAGAACTACTGATTCAGTCGCGTGCATAACGACGTCGTCCGGGATGCCGAAGGAGGTCATCATTGACGCAAACGTTCCGCCGGTAGATTTGTTACTTTGAGCTGGGAATTCATCTTCTGCTTCGGTTTCTAGGACGACAACATCGTACCCACGGTCAGCTAGATCTCGTGCACACTGCGCCCCCGCTGGACCTGCCCCAGCGATGATCACATCATACCTGTTTGACATCGTTGGAGAACAACTACTCAAGAGCGGACGAACAAGATGTTGGAACACAGTGCCACTTTTCGGTTGTTTCTACACAGGCCCGGTGCCCACCATCTTAGTGGGCAGACATCTGTGACACCACGTTGACGAAGTAGACGCCACCGATAATGAGGCCAATTCCGAGAAGGCCTGCCAGATCAACTGGTTCATCAAAAATAACGGCCCCGATACCTGCCACACCGACAATACCCAATGCTGCCCATGTCCCATAGACGACACCCATCGGTAATTCCTCTAACGTCAGGGATAGTAGATAGAACGCTGCCCCATATCCGAGGACAACCCCAATACTGGGAACCGGTTGTGAAAATCCCTCCGAGAGTTTGAGGGCAGTTGTCCCGAATAATTCGGAGAGTATTGCACCAGCGAGCAGTACGTATGGATGCATATCGTTAGGTCTCGAAGCCCCCGAGATACGACTATTGAAACAAAACAGCACTTACAATTTGTTTGGAGGCACAATGACAAAGCATGACGGAATTGGGCGAGCTTGGACTCTCAAGTTACGAGGAGAAGGCCTATCGAACCCTTCTCGTAACAGGAGCAGTGACGGCAGCTGAACTCTCTGATACTAGTGGAGTCCCAAAAGGCCGTATCTACGACGTACTAAACGGCCTTGAAGCTCGCAAGTTGATCTGGAGACAGTCAAGCGACCCAAATCGGTACGTGGCCGTACAGCCAGAAACCGTCGTCGACAGGCTTCTGGCTGAACGAGCGTATGAACTGAAACAAGAGTGGGATCGTTACCGCGAGAAAGCAGAAACAGTTCGTTCGAACCTTTTGCCGACACCACCAACAGAGAGTAGTTTCTGGCTTGGATCGCTCGGGAGTGACGAAATGAGTACAGCGCTCCAGCAGCATATGCGAACCGCGGAGAATGTTGTCAAAGCAACTGTCGGGCCTCCCTACGAGGATGCGACGTGGGAGACACTCCAATCTGAAGTGGAAGGCTTTTTCGAGGGTGCTAATACGGATTTGTCTGTTGACCTCCTCTTCAGTGAAAAAGCAGTTACCGTACTCCCCGACCGATTCCCACATCTAATTGAAAACCAGCCCGCAGACATAACTGTCAGAACGACTCCTGAGATTGCGCTTTCGTTTGATATCGTGGACAATGTGGAGACGACGATTGATGTGCTACATCCAGTATCTGGTGAAGACAGGATCGGTGTGATCGGGATCAAAGATTCGCAAGTAGTCTCCGAGTTTGAGCAGTACTTCCAACGACTGTGGACCGATGCTGTTCCCCTCCTTGAGTGAGACAGTGATGATGGGAGGAAGACGTGATGTGATGTAATTGACTCAAACCGATATTGCCTCTGTGCATTGAGAAGGCCAGTCTCAACTCCACCCGGTCCTGGGAAGTTGAGACTACAGGGGGTTTAGCGAGGCTGTGATGCGCAGTCTCGGACGAAACAGTGACTAGTTCGGCTTCGAATCTCCTCTCAATCGTCTCTTCCTATCGCACTCCCAACTAAATCGGTGGATTTTCGAAATTCCTGACAGCGTTGCCACTCAGAAATCCGCACTGGCCCCGACAGAGTACCTCCTTATCCGATTCCAGTCTCCTTCTTCAGCAGCGTGAGCGTCATCCGTCTTTAGTTAGGAGACGAACCGCATGACAGCGGCGGCGTATCGAGGTATGTTTGCGGAAGGAACGAGGAGGCAACGAGTGTGTACCACGAAACCTCCTCATCTCGGATTATGCGTCGGCTCACTACGCTTTTTCCATCTGAGTTCCTCGAAGAGCACGCCGAGGAACTCGGCGTGGTCGAACGTGATCGCAAGCTCCAGATTCCCGCCTTCGTCTGGTCGTTCGTGTTCGGCTTCGCCGCAGGCGAACGCCGAACACTCGCAGGGTTTCGTCGCAGCTACAACTCGACAGCTGACGAGCCGATCTCTCCCGGCGGCTTCTACCAGCGGTTGACACCGTCGCTCGTGGAGTACCTCCGTGACCTCGTCGAGCGAGGTCTCGACGAGGTCGCAGTCCCAGACGCTGTCGGTGCTGATATCGACCGGTTCAAGGACGTGATGATCGCTGATGGAACGGTGTTGCGGTTACACGAGTTTCTCTCCGATGAGTACGAAGCCCGTCACGAGGAGCAGGCTGGAGCGAAGCTCCACCTGCTCCACAATGCTACTGACCAGACGATTGAACGGCTCGACGTAACCGACGAGAAAACACACGACAGCACGCTGTTCAAGACAGGCACGTGGCTTGAAAACCGCCTCGTGTTGTTCGACTTGGCGTACTTCAAGTACCGCCGGTTTGCGTTGATCGACGAGAACGGCGGCTCCTTCGTGAGCCGGCTGAAACAGAACGCGAATCCGGTGATAACGGAGGAGTTACGGGAATGGCGCGGGCGCGCCATTCCCTTAGAAGGCAAGCAGCTCCGAGCTGTTCTCGATGATCTCGACCGGAGGTACATCGATGTGGAGGTCGAAGTCGAGTTCAAGCGCGGGCCGTACGAGGGGACGCGCTCGCTGGATACGAAGCGGTTCCGCGTCGTCGGCGTCCGCAACGAGGACGCCGACGACTACCATCTGTACGTGACGAATCTGTCGAGAGAGGAGTTCTTTCCGGCAGACCTAGCGCAGATCTACCGGTGTCGGTGGGAAGTTGAGTTGCTGTTCCGTGAGTTGAAGACGCAGTACGACCTGGACGAGTTCGACACGAGCAACGAGCACGTGGTGAAGATCTTACTGTACGCAGCGCTGCTGTCACTGCTTGTGAGCCGTGATTTGTTGGATCTGGTCACCGAGCAGGCTGACGATGAGCTCGTGTTTCCACCGGAGCGCTGGGCGGCGACCTTCCGGTCGCACGCCCAGCTCATCCTCCACGACCTCGGTGAGCACCTCGGTTATTCGCCACCGCCGCTGTTGGAGCGGCTGATCAAGGACGCACAGAAGATCCACAAGCAACGACCGATCTTACAAGAGACGCTCGCTACCGCTACGCAACCGAGGTGTGAGTCTTAACTAAAGACGAATGGCGTGAGCGTATTGTCGGCCGTCACAATCGGCGCGTGTTCGTACTCACCAGTCAACTCGACTTGGACAAGTAAATCGACTGCTCGCCAAATCGAGTACAACAGACACGCAAACGCGAAGTAGAAGAATCGGAGCCCGAAATCCGTCGACGTCGTCGCAGCCATGAATCGCTTGATCGACCGATAGCCACTCTCAATCTCCCACCGGTAGCCGTACTCACTGAGAAAACCACCACCCCGGTTGGACATGAACACCGAGTACTGTCGATGGTCGTCGTGCTCAGAGTCTTCTTTCCGGCGATAGATCAGCGTCGTCTCGTGCCACTCGTTCTTGCCAAGATGGAGCTTGCGGTCGGTCTCGTACCGGTCTTGATCGCGTTGGAGGAGTCGTTTGGCCTGAGCTTTCTCACTCGTTTGCATCCGTTTCGGCACGACGTAGGACAGTCCACGCTGGCTGATCATCTCTAGAATGTGCTGGCTGTCGAACTCCCGATCCATCAGCACGTTATCGACGTGAACGAGGTCCTCAGCGGAGTCGAGCAGGTCCTTGACGATCTCCTTGCGTGACTCGCCTCGTCGAACTGGGCGGGCATCAAGCACGAGTGGAACAGCGTTGCCGACCAGCTGGACTGTCGCCCACTGGTAGGCGTATTCGTCATTCTTCTCCTTCGTTCCGATTATCTCGTCCTCGTGGCCGGTACGGTCGCCGGTAAAGGGGTCGTCCTCGGTGATGTCGATCGCGACGATTCCAGCTCGAAAGAACTCCTCTGTCCCCGCGAGCTCGTTGATGAGCTGACGGAGTGCCTGTCGGTACATCTCGCGAATCTGATTGATGGGGAGGTCACGAATCTGGTCGCGATGACCGTGCCCGAGTGGCGTTCGATCACGCGTCGACTCGTGGATGAAACTGCGAGCGCCCTCGTTAGCCGCTAGGTTCTCACGCAGGCCCAGATAGGTCTGTAAGCCCCAGTAGGCGTTCTCAGGAATCTCACAGCCCTCACCACGATCGAGCGAGAACGCGGGGTATACGACGCGACTGATGTGGTCGGTGACCCTCTCAGCCTTGTCGAGGATGGCCTGATCGTTTGGGACAGATTCGTCTGCGTCGTCGCCTTGATCCGGGAGGTTTCGTTCTGGGTCGCGTGGTACAGCGACACCCGCGTTCTGCGCTTTGATCAGGATTGTTCGAGCCGCTTCCTGGATCGTCTCACGGAAATCGCGCGTGAAGCGCTCGTTCCAGCCGCGCCACAATGTCGATTGATCGGGCACCGTCTCCAACTCGAGGCGTTCACAAAGTTCGGGGTGGCTATCGAGGTACTCGACGAGAGATGTTTCGTGCTGCCATCCGTGGAGTTCTTTCAGCAAGAACATGCGAAAGAGGGTGTCCATCTCGTAGCGTGTTGACCTTCCGTAGCAGTCGTGGGCCTCGAAGCGGAAGTAGGCCAGCGGAAGTTCGCAGACGCACTGTTCGAGTGAGTTATGATTTGGGTGCGTGAACCAGACACTCGAGACGACTCGAACGTCCGATTCTAACCCACCGAGTGAGGAGCGATCGTACAGCGGTGTCGAGTCATATGCGGGCCACTCGATATGTTGGTGTGCGATTCGTCGAAAGACGCTGCGCCGAGACTCGCGAGTCGCGACCACTACAGAAGAATAGCCCGGAGACGCTCAAGAGTTCGTCCAACCGACCAGTATAGAGAGTTCTGTGGCTCTGCTGGATTCCTCAATCGCGAGCAGGGGTGATGCAGCTAATCGTTAGATGTAGAGGAACAGTATATCGGTTAGTGAAAATTCGTTGTGTCACAGGGGACAAATCTTATTCTACAAGAAATTCTTCTGTGACACATGGACCTGAGCTGGGCACTTCTCCTTGTTGTCGCCGTCCTCGTAATCGGGTACGGTCTTTACACTGTGTACAATCTCTCAAATTTCCTCGGGGACTACCTTCGTTCCTGACAACCAAATTCTGGTGTTCTTGCTTCCGTATACCCGGTACATTCGCACACCTACTGAACGGTTATTTCACGACGAATTCGCTGGTGAGAACCCGCCTCGTTGTGGTGCGTAGTTCGGTAAGTACAGGTTGGACAGATATCGGAGTCGGCTCTCTCTTTCCCGCTGTTGTTCTATCCGTCCTGCTGAGACTGGGGAATCCGGGACTACTCGCTACTGGTTCGTTGTTCCACGTACTCGCGCGTCTTTCCGTGCAACACGTACTCCACCTGCTGGAGCTCGTCGATCGACCCCGAGCCGGTGACGAACATCGCTGTTCGCAGCTCGGCGATCAGGTCCCCGACGCGTTCGATGACAGCGTCTGGCCCGTCTGTAGCTGGTTTCAGGAATGGTTTCGCCAACCCGCCGGCGCGGGCACCCAGGGCAATCGCTTTTGCCACGTCCAATCCCGTTCGGACACCACCACTCGCAATGACGCAGTCGTGTTCGGCAACACACTCGATCGTGCTTACAGCGGTTGGAATGCCCCATTCTCGGAACAGGGTGCCGATTTGTTTCTGTCGCGGCGCGTTCGCGGCTGCTGCGCGATAGGCTTCGATCCCGGACCACGTCGTTCCGCCTTTGCCAGCGACGTCGAGAGCGTCAACGCCTGCCGCAGTTAGCTCTCGGGCAGTCTCCCCGGAGATGCCGTTGCCCGTTTCCTTGACGATAATCGGCACCGAGAGTGCCTCGGACACTCGTTCGATCGCAGCTACACAGTTCCGGCCATCGACGTCGCCTTCTGGTTGGGTGGCTTCCTGGAGGAAGTTCAGGTGGACCGCGAGCGCGTCGGCGTCGATCATCTCGACTGCCTGCTCGACCATTTCGATGTCGTACTCTCGGAGCTGTGCAGCGCCGAGGTTCCCGTAGATGAACGCATCGGGTGCGGCATCGCGGACGACGGTGTACGATTCGAGGACGCGTTCGTCGTCGAGTTCGAGGCCTGCTCGCTGGCTACCGAGACCCATGGCGATACCGGTTTCGCTGGCGGCCCGGGCCAGCGCCCGATTGATCTCCGTCGTGTTGTGGTGCCCGCCAGTCATGCTCTCGATGAAGATTGGGGCAGAGAGGTCGTGACCCAGGAAGTCGATGGAGGGGTCGATCGCGTCGTAATCGAGTTCCGGAAGCGCGTTGTGGACGAGGTGGACGTCGTCGAAGCCCGTGCCTGTCGTTTCGACGTCCCGCTCTTGGACGATTTGAAGGTGGTCGTCTTTTCGGTCTTCAGTCTGCGTGGAGTCCTGCGCCGTCATTAGTCGGGTTTGTACAAGAGATGGGAAAACAATACTGTTGTATCGACTCTCCCCCATCCTAACTATTCTCAGTACCTCACAAAGCATCCTCGGATAGTTGCCGTTTCTTATACACATCTGACGCTGCCGACGAATAGAGCGATGAGAATACCCGAACGACCCGTTTGGCAATGGTTGAA
>NZ_BBJP01000060.1 GCF_000739595.1 Halorubrum halophilum
AGACCTCGGGGTAAACACATACACTTAGTGTATTCTCGAACCCGCAGCCAGAAGCCGGACATGAAACTAAGTCTGCCATCGAGATATCTACTGACTGATGTGAGCAGACTGGCTTATGTCTTGTTGTATGAGAGAGAAATTTCAGTATTCATATTATTCTGAATAGGACGCTAGGCGTGAATTGGCTGAGAGAGGTCCCAAGTATGTCACCACGACGGTACCGCGTCGCAGATAGCAGTCCCGTTGAGTGTGAGAAAGTTGCGCATCAAGTCGGGCAGTATTCGCCTCCGTCAGTCGAGCTCAAGCGCGGCTGTGAGTTCCGTACTCGCTCCCTGATGAATGCTCGTGCCGTGGCCAACGAGGGTGTGATCAGGATCCCACTCAGCGAGTTCCTTCGGTGATTGCTCGACTGACGGGTGAATACCCAGTACGTCGCCGTCAGCTCGGAACGAGGGCAGTGTCCCAAGCGTCTCGGGAACGAGCAGCGTCTTGCGCTCGTCGTTCTACAGGACGGCTTCCTCCCAGTCATCATCCAGCCGGAGATCTTGAACTTCGTACACTAACTCGGAGAGTGCCGATCCGGTTGCTTCCGCCTCGACGTCGAATTGCTCGCGAGTCAGCGACATCTCCGCTGGTACGGAGACGGTAACATCATGTCGACGGACGACCGCCGCAGCGTCGCGTGTGTGTCGATCTTGGAGGACGGCCACACCGACAACATCAGTCACTTCCTGGAGGTGCTCGTCAAGTCCCTCGACGTCGACCGGATCGACAAGCCAGACACCCTCGTCCGTCGTCAGGGCATGGCTCGCCCGACGACCGTCCTCGTCAGGATACGCGATCCAACTGAATCCACCCTCCCACTCGGTAACCTCAGCAAGCGCCGTTTCGTCAGCGGCATCAGAATCAGCCATACGCATCATTGCTGGACGACAAGTATACGTCTGTGCCCCGGGTGAAGTCCGGGTTCCAGAGTCAGCCGTTGGGGATTGAGTCAGCATTGACGTCGAACTCTGTTACTCCAGCTCTCGATACCGACGATTTTGTCATAACACTACTGTTAGACTCCCTTACGGGCCCCAACCTTCTTCCGGATTCACAAGCGCAAGCTCGACCGTCTCACTGTCCTCCCGACGTATGAGTGCTGACAGCGAATGTGGGGTCTCGATAAAGACTCCTTCGCCACCCGGGGTCGAAAGATTGTTGCGAAGCACATTCTGACAGAACACGTTGCCTTTCTGCTGTGGTTCATCGTGTCGTGTGTGACCGACGATTTGTGGCGGCGCATCAGCAGGTAGATGCTCGAAATCCAGCCAGACGAGCCCCGCCTCAGAGCCCTTGGGGTGGGGGTGTCCGATTCCAAGAACGCGGTCGTGTGTATCAAGGATAGTCCGCTGTGAAGCGGCATCGTCCGGTGTTCCCGCGGTGCCAGTAAGGATGTTGACGGCGTCGATGAGTGTCGTGTTGACGATATCAGTCTCGTACGGATTAGGAGAACCTGCGTGTGCGTAGGTGTAGTTGTATCCCTCATACGCCGCGACGACGTGTCCTTCAGAAATTGCTTCGAAGAACGTCAATCGATCAGCAGTCGCCACTTGCCCCGCAAACCACCGTTCGAAATTGAAGTGATCGGGAGAGAGGATAAACGCCTCATGATTCCCTAACGTGACTCTCACCCGCCCAGGAGGTGCCTCTTCGATCAGGCGACTCACCAGTGCGAGTACTCCCTCGTTCTCTGGTCCCCGATCGACGAGATCACCGTTGAACACGAGGACATAGTTGTTGCCGGCCCAGTGGACACAGCCGTCATCGTCTTGGCGAACGATAGGATCGAACTCCGGATGATCGGTGAGTGTTTGAAGAGCACTCCTTGCTTCAGCGAGATGTCCATGGATATCACTAATACTCACAATTGGTGGTGGGGTCTCGGACTCCGTCGCAACGTCATGAACCCCATGGCGAAGTGAAGGTGGTGTGGAGGGACCGTCTATCGACAGTGGCATTGATCCCGATATCAACAGTCACTGATTTGGGTGTTCCGTCTTCGGTACCCAATTACTTGACTCACGTGTGCCGGATATGTCCAATTTTCTTCTAGTCATAATCTTATCATGGTGGCCAGAAATGGAGCGGTATGCAGCAACCGACGAGACTAATTCGTGATTCGGTTGATCGGCTGAAATTGGAGGTTTCGCTGCCTGGCGGGCGGTACCAACTATCGCTTGATGATAGAGCGATCATCGTACTCACCGATAAGTTGGGACTCACTGAGCGAGACACCGTCCCTGAGCCGTTTGTCCCGTTCTTTGTAGCAATGGGAGATGCGTGGTTCCCGAATCAGCGTGACGCGGATGCGATCATCGAGGATTTCTCATCCGACGAGACTCTCAGTTCCAGCGAACGCTCAGCGCTAGTCTCGTACGTCACCGAATCGAATATTGCCGAACGAAACGCCGAGCGAGTCCGGTCAGTTCTAGGAAATTCATCGATCGCTGACGATGTCCCCCCGAGAGATCTACAGATTGTTGACCTTCCCTCACTCCCAGATTCGTTAACACCTGATGAGTCCACAGGACCGACTGTCAAAGACGGTAACCCGGAGCCTGAAGCTACAGATACTGAGGGTTCAGATCGGTCCAAACCTAAAATCGCGTCCGACCTAGAACAAATTCCAGGCATTGGACCACAGAGGGCAGACCAACTCGTTGAGGGCGGTGTAACCTCTCTCGAAACGCTTGCCGATTCCCGGCCAGGATATCTCGCTGACATCCCTGGAATCTCCGAAGGCGTCGCTTCTGTTGCCGTCGAGGGTGCCCGCGAGCTCGTTGGCCGAACAAAGCCCGCCAACGAGCGGCTTCGTGATCAGACGGGTGTTTCAGAACCCGTATTCGACCCAGCTCTCTCGGCACTCGCAGCATCTGGTGTTCCAGCCTCCGAAGCAATACCGAAACTCCGGACACTGTATGGGCCGACTGTGGCTGACATCGATGGCGTCACCGGTCAGCAGGCATACTATCTTCATGAGGCTGGATATCAGGCGCCGTACGATATCGTACAGGCGTCTCAAGAGGAGCTGACGGATGTGTATCAGATCGGAGCAAAGTCGGCGGAGAGTATTCGTGCTGCCGCCGATGCCATGCTTGGCGAGCAGTAGTATATTCTGAATGGAGAAGAATTCTACAGCAATCAACTAAAGACGCCTGTATGCCTATTGCTATAGTGTATTGGTCGATATTGATACCTCGTTGGTTTTCTCGAAGAGTCTCTGTTGAAATCCTATTGTTCGGATATACTCTAAACCAAAACAGCGGCTTGATGCGATCCCGAATAGCTCACTTCTTTTGTGAGGCAGACTAAGATGTGACAGTAGTTTCCGTATCGACTTGGAGTTGCGGTTGCCCGTTGTACTCACCGATCTTTACGTCTTCTAACCGATACTCTGTCCCGGCATCGAGGAGTGGTTGCGTCGTAGCGTCGTCGTCGATCGCGAAGTTGATCGAGTACTTTCCGTTGATCGTTACTTCGCCGACTTGACGGGTCTCCCAATATGGTTCGGCTTCCCGCTCATCCTCAACTGTGACGGTTACCGTTGTCCGATCAGCCGTCCAATCAGGACCCGCTGAGTCCACGCCGATATGGTCCTGAATCTCACCTATGAACGGGGATTGCTGTCCGGCCCGGGACTGAATATCCAACTGCTCTTCGGCGCGGGTGAGCGCAACGTAGAATAACCGCCGTTCCTCATCAAGGTGCGATCCGGTATTCACCTCAACCAACGCCGTCAGGTTTCGGTCACCTTCTGTTGGGGGGAACCCGTCACTCATATCGCCAGCAGCGTTGGCGATGATGACATGTTCAGCTTCTTTTCCTTTCGATTGATGAGCAGTGGTTACCTCGACACCAGACCCGGCACCAACCTCAATATCACGCTTTCGGAGTTCTCTTGAAACATCCCGAATGAAGGGAGACCCCTCCTCGTTCCGGGCAAGGACCATAATGTCCGATGGATCGCGATCCGGGTTGCGGCGAATCGAGTCGGTCACAAGTTGGACCAACCTTGTGACAGCGTTCTGCTTGTATTGGAACTCAGTAGAGCCGGGAACAAGATGTACTTGCGGTGTGGTTTCCAGCGACTTGTTCGCTCTGACTATCTTCGACGTCTTCGCGTCGTTATTCTGAATCAGGGTGTTGCCGGCCTGAACAACACTCGGAGGACACCGATAGTTCGTCTCCAATTCGGTCTTTGTATCGTGCGGGAAGTGCTCTTCAAAGTCGATGAAGTAGTCGGGTCGTGCTCCTTTGAAACCGTAGATACTCTGCCAGTCGTCACCAACTGCGAATAGTCTAGCATCTTCATGTTGGGTGAGCAGAGCTTGGATGAATTCAATCTGGACGAGATTCAGGTCCTGGAACTCGTCGACCATGACGTGCTTGAACCGGGCCATCTCTCCAGCCTCTCCGCTTTCGATCGCCGATGTCGCCATCACGATCATGTCCACGAAGTCGTACGCGTTGTACTCCTCGTACCGTTCGTTGTACACTTCGAGGACCTGCGTCGCAGCGTGGGTAAAGTGGTACAGCTCGGGGTCACGCTCGCGATCGAGCACCTCAAGATGGTCACGAGGGTTCTGTTGGTTGGTCTTGGCTTTCTTGACGAAGTCGGCAAAGTGGGATTCGATTTCTCGTGTCAGAATATTGTGTTCGTAGACCGCATCTCGAAACTCCGCTCCCCTGAGCGGATTCTCTGAGTCAATGCCACGTGCTGCGAGTTGGTCAGCAAGATAACGGGTAACTTGGTTCGGTGGGACCTCATTACCATCGATTACGAGACAGGTTTTGTCGGTTCCCTCGAAGATAGAGGCTATTTCATCGGCCGTTGGGCCTTGTTCGTACCACCGCTTCCGCTGGCGGGTAGCGTCCGATGGGATGTACTCAATGTAGAGATCCAGACCGGGCAGTGTGAAATCTGGAATATACGCCTCGTTGTTCGGATTCTCCGCCCACGCCGCATACTGACGGTATCGATAATCGAACTGGTGTTTGAACAGCCAGTCGGCGATACTGGTGTGGACATCTTGTTCTTCATCGAATCGAGATTCAACTTCTTCCCCTCGAAGCGTCGTACCAGAGCTATACTGGATGGATTCGACGAAGTCTTTCCGTGTATCGGGCTCATCACTGAGATTCTCCTCGGCGTAAATATCCAGGAACGACTCGTAATGAGACTCGAAGTCGGAATCATCAGCCCGTAGCGCACGGATAAACCGACTCACTTCACGGAGCCGACTTTGATCTTCGATCTGGACAAGAGTCGGGTCAACTTCATTGAGTGTGCGATTCCCGAACGAATGGAGCGTCGACGTTTCGACACCAGTAATGTCGAACATCTCATCCAACCGCTCCCCCATCTCGTCAGCTGCCTTTCGCGTGAACGTCAGAGTGAGAATGTCGTCCTCGGAGACACCCTCCTCAACGAGATACTTGACACGACACGACAGCGAAAACGTCTTTCCGGTACCCGCGCCGGCAATCACCTGGTTGTGGATATCGTTCCGGTATACAGCGAGTTCCTGCTCCGAATTGAGGGCGAGATTCTCCTCACCGAACCCACTAAACAGGTCCGCGTACTGCTCCCGCTTGCGCTCGACAAATTGCTCGTTGACGTTTTCGATCCGGTCTTCTAACCGCGAAACCCGCCGCTTCAGCTTTTTTAGACGGGTTTGATCACGTTCCGCGAGCAGTTCCAAAGCGACTTGCTTGTCGAAACTGAGGATTGCTGTGGTAATATTTTCTATCGACGAGATGAGTGCGTCTTTCTCAAGCGTAGTGAGATATGACTCCCGTGCCTCCGGGTCCGCCACGTCCAACTCGATGTCTGAGACTTGAGCCTCTATATCGTCGATCTGCGAATCAAACGTGTGTTTTGAGTTGATGAACTTACGGTGGTTTTGGAGGCCTGACTGAACAGAATCGAGGTTCTCTACTTGCTCACTCGTCAGCACGGCTTCCGCTTGCGGCCTTCTAAGTTCTGTAATCGATTGGAGTATAGTGTCGACCCGATCAAGAAGTTCAGGTCCAGATTCGGGGAGTGGGTCGCCCTGCTCTTGAGATGCTGCTAACTCTTCCTGAAAGTCCTTGTAGAGCCGGACAGCCTTCCGATACACCGTTTCATAGCATTCCGAAACATACCTCGAATTATACTCTTCAACCTGTGTCTGGAGTGAGTCAAGTTGCTCAGCGATATTGCCAACCGTTTGGAGATCTGGTTCGGTAAGCGGTGTCTCCGACGAGTTCGGTTTGAGGGACGTTAGCAATTGCTGGGTTTGAGTAATCCGTTTCAGGAGGTTCTCCTCGGCATCAGCGGACAAAATCGAACTGCCATCACAGGCTGCGTCGGCATCGGTTTCGAGCGAAGTTAGGTTATCCCGAACTTCGGCTACCCCTACATCGAACTGTTTTTTCGATTGGAGATACGCGACTTGCTCATCCAAATCAGCCTTTAGCTCACGCAGCGTGGATTGCTCAGCAGCTGTGAGAAATCGCGTGTGCTCTTCCAGCAGGCCATCAATCTGGGCACGAGTATCTCGGATATCCGGGACCGCATTCCGTGCTTCTTCTGGGAGGGGTTCTCCCTGGTGGCGACACGCACGAAGGGAGTCTTCAAGATTTGAGGTTAGGGAGCGGGTTTGCTGTTTTAGCTCCTCAAATCGCTGCTCAGCGTTCGTTCTCCGATCATCTGCGTGGGCGATCTCAGCGACAAGGCCCCCGTAGACGGCCGTTTTGAGTGGACCGGGCAACAACGAAAACAGTGTGCTATTTTGCTTCGATTCAAGACTACGCTGGTATTCGTCCCAAGAGGATGCTTGTTCGGGGTCCATAGTCACTGAAAATCTCCAACCCTGTCTGGGTGATATACAATCATACTATTCACTCACTGTATATTTTGTGGAGGAAGCGAAAGCAAAGCTAAATCGGACGTTGAACGGAGATGAAATATTTATTGGGTGGATCAGCCAACTCCACTACAGCGAAGGAATGTAAGTCGTCAGTACCGCACGAGCAGATTCGAGGACATCCCTCGATCTGCCTGTAACTTCCGGAACAGAACCGGGTGATTCGCCACATATATCAAATGCTGTATAATGTAAGCGAGCATGGAATACCTATCTGCCTCGTCAGTTTCTGAGTCCGATCCCGGAGGCGAAGCTGAACTCAATGTCTGGAACCGTCTCAAACGAGCTTTCAATACAGATGAAAGAGGCGTCCTCTACCACCAGTATCCAATTATCCAGAAAGGTGGCAATCGATTCGATCGTAAGCCGGATTTCGTACTTCTCCATGAGGAGATGGGCTTGGTCATTCTCGAATGTAAGGGATACACGATAGACCAGATCGATCGGATTGAGGGTGATACGTGGATTCTAGAAGGAGTTACGCAAAAAACCGCAAGCCCTCTTGAGCAAGCACGAGACCAAGGGTTCCACCTCCAGTCGTACTTCCAGCGGGAATCCCGACTCCGGTCGGGCGGTCAGTGTGTCGTCTCGATGACGCCGGTGGTCATGCTGCCAAGCATTGAGCGGTCCGAGTGGGAAGAGCGCGGATTTACCGGCCCTGCGGCGCCGAGAGTGATTACTGGCGATGAGTTGGGTGCGCAGACCCTCCGCGACCGGCTCGATCAGCTTCCGAGTCTCGACCCACTAAGCAAAGAAGAGTATGATGTCGCCAGAGCAGTCCTCAGTTGTGGGCAACCAATCAGTGGTTCACACGGCAGCCCGCCGGAGGATCCCACTACACGGGGCGAGTACTACGACATCGTCACCACCGGGATTCGTGAGCTGGATATGCGGCAACAGGAAATCGGACTGCGGATCCCACCAGGCCCGCAACAGATCCGAGGTATCGCTGGATCAGGTAAGACGGTACTCGTGGCGATGAAGGCAGCCCGGATGCTCAGTGATCCCGATGAGTGGGCACCGAATGTAGATACGCCTCGGATTGCCCTGACATTCAAGACGAAGAGCCTCTACGAACACATCACGTCACTCACAGAGCGATTTTACCAGCGATTTGGAGGTGAGCAACTCGAAGACGCCGACGCTGAAATTGATATCCTCCACGGGTGGGGCGGTGGCCGAACCGGAGATGGAGTGTATTATCGCGTTGTCAACCAAGTCGACGGCGTACATTATCGAAACTATTCAGACGCAAAGTCGGCGTTCCCGGATGCTGATGATGAACAAGAGGCAGTCGTAGGGGAGGTGCTAGAGAAAGCAGACGGTGATATCCCAGATCTCTGGGACGCAATTTTAGTGGACGAAGCGCAGGACTTCGGCCCACAATTCCTGAATCTCTGTCTGGAATCACTCACAGGTGCGAATCGACTCATTTGGGCCTATGATGAAGCACAAGACCTCGGAAGTTTGGAAGCTCCGAGTCCCAAGAACCTGTTCGGGACCGATGAGGACGGGAATGCGCTTCTTGATCTGAGTGGGACCTACAAGAACGGCCCACAGAAAACCTATATTATGCGGAAAGCGTACCGTTCACCCCATCAACTCCTCATGACTGCCCACGCGCTGGGGATGGGCCTCAAACGCGATGGTGGCCCAGTACAAATGATAACTCGTCAGGATGGGTGGGAGAACCTCGGCTACAACATTGATGGCGACTTCCGTAAGACCGGAAGCGAAGCTGTACTGACGAGACCAACAGAGAACTCTCCGCATCCGCTCCAAGGCGAATACCCACCAGATAAGTATATTACCCACCGATCGTTCGCCTCAAAGGCGGACGAAATTGAGTGGATCGCTGAGCAACTCCGTCAAGATATCTTCGAGAACGGATTAGATCCGGAGGATCTGCTCGTGATTTCACTAAGTGGTCAACGGAGAAACGGGAAGAGTAACCGAGACTTCTGTCAAACAAATCTCGAACACGCACTCGATAAGTTTGACATTGAACTGAATACAGCGTGGGCGAGTGAGGATTCGCCACCAGCCGATGATGAAAAAGCGTTCAAGCAGCCTGGCGAGGTGACGCTATCCGGTATCAATCGGGCGAAAGGAAACGAGGCAGCTTCAGTTTACGTCATGGGTGCTGATTCGACGGTGGAAGAGACATGGCGTGACTCCGAACTAAAACGACGGAATCAGCTCTTTGTGGCCTTAACACGGTCGCGTGCGTGGTGTACAGTAACAGGCACAAATCCGGGTTCAATGTTCCACAGCGAGGTTGAGGCAGTGCTAGAGGAGGTCCAGAAAGATTCACCGACACTCTCATTTGAAGTTCCGGAGAGCCGAGATCTGGATCATGAGCTCGAAGAAGACACGGCCGACTTAGTCGATACTGGGATCGACGACTTCCTCTAGTTCCACCGGGCTTCAGTTGCTGTCGTTCGGGGTCAACGGGGACGCCTTCGCTGACGAGTTCAGCCACGACGTAGAAGTTTGGATTTCAGAAATCGTGATTTCTGTATCTATGATCTCTTTGTACATCCGACCCAGCACGGGGATCGACACTCAGCATATACGTCTGCGGGCCTGACTGATGATAGATTTGGTGGGACCCGCGAACTACACTCCGACGACTCTCTCGGCTGGTGACTCCGATGACACTTCCACAATCACAGATACGCGAGTACGACCGTCAGGCGATAGATAGTGCCGAAACTGCCACAGCGACGTTCGGGATCGGGTGCTTCTGGGGGCCAGACGCTCAGTTCGGGGCGATGGAAGGTGCCGTTCGCACCCGTGTCGGCTACGCCGGCGGGACCAAAATCGATCCGACGTATCACGCGTTAGGCGACCACACGGAGGTGTTCCAAATCGAGTTCGATCCTGACACAATATCGTATCGGGATCTCTTGGATCGGGTGTTCCACTCGCACAACCCGCAGCACCAGACCAGAAAGACACAGTATCAGAATATCGTATTCGCTGCGACAGAAGCCCAGCGGGCGGTCCTCGATGAGCTTCTCACAACACCGGGGCTCACTGCCGATGGGATCGGAACGCGTATTGAGCAACTCTCGCGCTTCTACCCCGCCGAGGACTACCACCAGAAGTACAAGCTCCGATCAGTCTCGTCGTTCATGGACCCGTTCGAGGCGGCCGGGTACAGCGACGACGAACTGCGTGAGTCACCGATCGCTGCCAAGTTGAACGGGTACGCCGCCGGGCATGATGTTGCTGTTGCCGAGGAACTGCCGACACCCGATCGCGGGACGGCATAGACGGGCAGGTTGTTGACAACGGACAACGCCGTCGACGAGGGGGGGTCAACCAGAGGAGGCAGCTCTCTGACGGCGACGGATCCGACACGGTAATTCGGCTTCGTTGAAATGCTCTAAAGTTGATGTTTTCTCCCCCAATCGCACAGCACAGGGTAGTAGTTGCTCTGTTAAACCCGCAGAAGAAGGCGTGAAAACAACTCCTTGTGAAGTGTTCCATGACATCCTCATTAGACCCTAAGGATTTCAACAGAGCCACTGGTACAGGATCCGTGTTTTCAGAGCACAATCAACTGCTCTTCCATTGTGAGCTACTCACCTCGATGGACCTAATAGTTGGATGGTCCCGCCGTAACCATAGTAAAAAATTTTAAGATGGTAGGGGACCACTAAATCATATGACTAACTCGCCCGACCGAACGTCAATTCCTGACGGCGGTTCGCTCCGACGGCGTGACGACCCTAATGAGGGCGATAACGGGTTCGACCTTGACGTTGAACTCCCTGAAGACAGCCTGTTCGATCTTGACGATTACTTGAAGATGTACGAAGTGGCGTCTAAGCCCAAGCAATATCTGATCCTTGAGGCGCTTGCGGAGAATAATCAACTCAGCACCAGCGAACTGTCAATGGTACTTGGTGAGGAGGATAATGCGCTCCACTATCCGCTCCGGACGCTCAAGGATGTCGCACTCATCAAGAACCGACGCGATCCGAATACGGGGACTGAAGAGACCTATTCGTACTACGAACTGACGGAGCTAGGACGGATCGTGTTGACCGAGGGGATCCGCGAGGGTGTCCAAATACTGGCTCGGCAAGAAGCATCTCTCGAAGACAAATATAGCAAGTAAATCGCCCCGAGGCCCTCGACAGTTTTTGCACATTCACCCTTCACTAACCACTGGGTCAAGCGATTTCATCGAAAAATCTGATTTCGAGCAGTATCGTTCGGCGACGTCCATCAGCGCTCGTGTGCGGCGAATATCGGCGACGTTGTGGAGTACGACCGCTTCGAAATCACCAGTCTCCCACGCGTCGACGGCCTCGCTACTTTCCCCAAATGGATCGACTGTGCCGTGGCCGGAAGCCACGAGCTCGTCATACACTCCAGTGAGGCTGTTTTCGCTCGTGTTGAATCGTGAGGAGAAGACCTCCATCACGTCGATGTACGGCAGCTCAGCGAACGGCCACTCGCGTTCATGATGGCTCAACCGCGTTCGAAGAAATGGCAGATCGAATCCGCCTTTCCAGGTTTCCCCGTTGTAGGCCACGAGTTTGACGTCTCGCTGTGCGATCGTGGCGTCGACGAACGTCTTGACGGCGTCCAACAGCGCGCTCTCATCGTCATGAACGGAGAGCGTCACTGGTGTGGTGAGGTGCTCGTTCACGCGCTGTTCGATATCTGAGGCACACGCACCCCCGTCCGTATTGAGGAACACCCGCGAGCCGATCTCGGCGTCGAAGCCGACGACGGTCAGTTGGTCAGTCGTCGAAAATCCCGTCGTCTCGATGTCGAATGCGATCGTCGCGAGTGTACTCATTGGGGTTCCTCGCTGGCTCCCTCATCGGATACTTGCGCATCGATGCTCTGTTCGTTGAGCCGGCGTTCGAGCACTTCGAGGCGTTCCTCATGGTCTTCTAATATGGCCTCTTGTTCGAGATCGATGCTGAGTAGCGCCGGCAGCAGCGGATTCTGATGGTTCAATAGCCCGCTCGCGTCAGCGTGTTCGCGAGCGTACTCGAACAGTTGGTCGAAGTGTGGTTGGTCGCGGCGACGGAGCGCCCGTCGGAACTCCGCCCAGCGGTCTTCGATAGCCCGCAGCGCATCCCGATATGTCGGGTTCGTGCGTCCCATTGTTATCGCCCTCCAGGTGCTGTCCACGCATCGAGGAGCGGACTCGTGGTGAGCGACGTCGTCTCACCGTCAGCGGTCACGCCTGTTCCGACACCTGGCGAACTCGACGTCGACGACGGGGGTGTCGCCGGTTCGATCCCAACCTGTGTCGCCCGCGTCGCGAGCAACTGTCGCCAGTAGGCGAACGTGGTCTGGTAGTACGCACCGTCATCAACGGGATAGACGAGTGTCTCGAACTCGTCACCGACGAGTCGCGGCCCCATCCGGGTTTGGTCACACTCAAGATGATGATTGGCGGCCGTCGCGACCGGTGCTGTGAACTCGTCAATCGTACTCCGAGTAACGAGTACCGGGACGTCGTAGCTGTCGGCGTACGTCGCTAGTCGAGCGAGGGTTCTCGCTTGCAGTGTTTCTGCGTGCTGCTCGCTGAGCGTATCGTCGCTGCGGTACTGGGCGTCGACGGCCGGCGCGACGATGAGCGACGGGGTGTGTCGAGACGAGTTTTCGTTTTGACCCGTTGACTGTCGACTGGATGTGCCGGTGACAGCGGTCGATTCCTGGATGCTCTGGTTTACTGCCGCCGGGAGATCGTCGACAGCGCCGTAGTGCTGGTACGCGGTGAATCCGCGTGCGACGTGGATCCGGTCGAGCAACCGCTGGCTCGGTGTGATCTGAGCCAGCGTCGTCGTCGTCGCGTGGCCGTTCGCGTCAACCCAGAAGGCGGGCCCATCGTGTACCAGGAGATGGTCCAGCACGAGCGACTGGAGGATTGGGACGCCTCGGCCGTCGTCAACGTCGAGCAACGTGATGCCGTCGTCGAGTGACGGTAGGAGCATATCTTCTGTGGCTGGATCGGCTTGATCTGCCAAGCCCAGATTGCGGTCTGCGCCCCGTGTCGGCTTGTCGGCCGCCATTCGGTTTGATGGTGGGTGGTCTCCCATACTCGATAACTAGTCACTTACTCAATAAGCGACGGCGCGGCGCTTCCGGACTTCCAGAAAAGCATGTACCAGACACCAATTCGAACTCTGTCACCGGATTTTGTGGAGTGGGAGACTGTTTCCAAGACTCTTTCCAAGGTGGCCGTCGCCTTTCCTCGTCAAATTAACCAACAATTTGGTATATCTCGGCAACTTGTTGGTTAATACAGTTATTGTACCGCACCTCGTCGATGATTTCTCTAGATATGATATTCCAGAATATGATTATTCGGCTCTGTTGAAATCCTCTGCTGGTGACACATTACAGAAGCACACTTTTACAGCAGCACGCCATATGTTAAACCATGCCAATAAAAATAGACGAGTTCGAAGAAGCCGGGGATGAGGAGGAACTCACCACTGGAGAGGCTATCGTTGCGTTTCTGCTTGAGAACGATGAGAATGCATGGAAGCGGAGCGAGATTGCAGCGGCAATTGACCGCGATCCGAACACAGTCGCGACGAATCTCAGCCGACTAAAGAATCGCAACCTTGTCCGGCACCGAGAGAATCACTGGGCGATCACGAAGGATCGCGGACGGCTTGAAGAAGCGATTCGCTTCTCCAACGCCCTTGGTGGTCTGAATGAGGCATTTGGGCCGATCGTCGAGAATGAGGAAGACGCACGAGCGTGGAATGAGTCGCAGCCTGATGAGCCACACCCCTCCGTTGTTGACGACAAGTAGAGGCGGAACGGGCTCCATTGAAGTTAACGAACTGAATTCTGACGGAGGAGGATCCCACACGGGGGATCGCTGCCAGCTCATTGCCTGACAGCGTCCATAGAAAATCCAGACCAATCAGTCTATAATTTGCTTCCATCAATTGGGCGGACACTGATCATCAGTGATGTACTGGACCACTTCGACGAAAGTGCTGTCCGAAAACCAGTTGAGCAGCCGTACTCAGAAACCTCTGTATTGACCGCAATCGGGTCAGAATGTGTCACTTGCTGAGGATTTCAACAGAGCCATACGATTCGTAGTTCCCCTGTATCTACCAATCCGAGTACTCCCTGAATGCCGATCACTTGTGAGTGATTCGCGCGCTGTATTCAGCATGGCCTCTCCAAACTATCAGCAGTTGAGGATTTCAACAGAGCTGATTATTCAGAATATTTTATCTCACCCCACTGATTCAGTGTTGCTCGCTATCTAGATAACCGGCGTTTCGATTATTGTTAAGTACAGCCCAGATTTCTATATAAAGTTTATATAGTAGTGAGCCGTAGCATGGCACATGAGCCGTGAGACGGAACCGAACGCCACACAGGGTGTGTCCATATCCGTTCCAATACCCGCCGCAGACGCGGATTTGTTCAAAAGCAAGGCAACGAACGACATCTTGCTATTTTTAACGAACCACCGATTCAAACAGTTCTCACAGCGCGAAGTAGCTGATCAGATTGGCCATTCCCAACAGACGGTTCGGAGAGCGATCAATACCCTCGTCGAGAACGGATTAGTGGTTGAATCGCCCGAGAACAATCAACGGCTCGTTCAGATCAACCGAGAGCGACTCGCTATTCCGGACGACCCCCTCCTTCGAATACCGCAACCAGAGTTCCAGAAGCCGGTGAAGGCCGCGGTCGACGAACTCACTGACCGTCTCGACGGCGTCATCGGGATCGTTCTTTACGGAAGTGTGGCGCGCGGCGAAGCCGATCGGCGCAGCGACATTGACCTCTGGGTGCTCACGACGAACGATCGAGCTCCAAACCAACGAGAGGCGAACGCTGTTGGTCGCGACCTCGAAGACGCCGAGTTCGACGGGAACAGGTATGCTTACGACATCGACGTTGAAGCGGTCCAAGCGATTCCCACGTACACAGAAGAGGTCCGGGAAATTGTTATTTCAGGAATCCCAATCTACAGGACTACCAAGTTTGAGACGGTCGAAAAGCTCCTCCTCGAGGAAGGTGATAGCGATGGCTAACAGGTCTGATCCAACTGACAGCCTCGAGTCCCTGGAGCGGGCACAAGACGCCTTCAAGATGGCGGGCCGTGGTCGAACAGAGGTCGAGGAAGGGATTAGTGCCGACGACGACTGGGAGACTCAACTGACGAAAGCGTGCTGGCTCATATTACCATATGTCAAAACGCCCCTTGTTTAAGTAGGTGAGCAAGTAGTACTCCCCGTCAATTCGCACGTATTCTGCAGCTTTAACCGATTGCTGCTCTCGGTGGCTATGGGAAACGCTCTCTATGAAATCGTATGACGCAACGTCGATGGTTCGATGGGGTTAAATGCAAACTCGCATTCGTGTTAAATGCGAAGGTCCCCCGGCGCGGGGGACAACGGTCGGCCGCACCGCGGCCGGTCAAAGCGTTCCGACGGGCTTATACAAGTAAGCCCGTTCAATCGAAAAGCGAAGAACGCACCGCGGACTCGGGACGTTCAATTCGTCCCGGTTTCGCAGAGTCGGTTTATCCGACTCACCGATATGAGGATTTTGCCCCCTGCGCTCCGGCGTAAGAGGAAATCTGATGTGAGCCGTGGTAGTTCGGTGTCATCCAGGTCGCTGGGTGAACCGGACACCACATAGACCATGCAATGGTGTTTTGACTCAACGCGAGTCAAAACCCGCCAACACCCCTCTGAGCCGGGAATCAGGCTCAGAGGTTATACATTCCGGTTGATCCTGCCGGAGGCCATTGCTATTGGGATTCGATTTAGCCATGCTAGTCGCACGAGTTCAGACTCGTGGCGAATAGCTCAGTAACACGTGGCCAAACTACCCTTCGGAGCACAATACCCTCGGGAAACTGAGGCTAATAGTGCATACCACAATCCAGCTGGAATGAGGATTGTGCCAAACGCTCCGGCGCCG
>NZ_BBJP01000059.1 GCF_000739595.1 Halorubrum halophilum
CCCCCCGCCGCTGATCGAGGAGAACGAGGCGCTGCTCCGCGAGGAGGCCGGGCTCGACGACGACGCGGGCGAGCCGTTCAAGTCGGAGTTCAACCGCGAGGTCGGCAAGCGGTTCGGCCGGCTCACGGAGACGGAGGTGTCCTTCGACCGGCCGGACGTGCAGTTCACGATCGATCTGGCCGACGACGAGGTCGACGCGAAGGTGAACTCCACGTTCGTGTACGGTCGGTACCGGAAGCTGGAGCGCGACATCCCCCAGACCGAGTGGCCCTGCCGCGAGTGCAAGGGCTCCGGCCGACAGGGCGCGGACCCCTGCGATCACTGCGGCGGCTCCGGGTACCTCTACGACGACAGCGTCGAGGAGTACACCGCGCCCGTCGTCGAGGACGTGATGGACGGCACGGAGGCGACGTTCCACGGCGCGGGCCGCGAGGACGTGGACGCCCTGATGCTCGGCACCGGGCGCCCGTTCGTGATCGAGGTCGAGGAGCCGCGACGCCGCCGGGTCGACACCGACCGCCTCCAGAGCGACATCAACGCCTTCGCCGACGGCGCCGTGGAGGTCGAGGGGCTCCGGCTCGCGACCTACGACATGGTGGAGCGCGTGAAGGAACACGACGCGGCGAAGCGCTACCGCGCCGAGGTCGCCTTCGACGCCGACGTGGACGCCGACGCGCTCGCGGCCGCGATCGAGGAGCTGAAGGGGGCGACCGTCGAGCAGTACACCCCGAACCGCGTCGACCACCGGCGCGCGAGTATCACCCGCGAGCGCGACGTGTACGAAGCGACCGCCGAACTCGACGACCCGCGGCACGCGACCGTCGAGATCCGCGGCGCCGGTGGACTCTACATCAAGGAGCTGATCTCCGGCGACGAGGGGCGGACGGAGCCGAGCCTCGCCGGGCTGCTCGGCGTCGGCGCCGAGGTCACCGCCCTCGACGTGGTGGCCGTGGAGGGCGAGGACGAGCCGTTCGAGCGCGAAGATTTCTTCCGCGACTGACTGTCTCGCGCTCGGGACCAACGGGATTTATCAGACGCACGTCTGACGATAGGGTATGAACGGGAGCGACGCCGACGGTGGAGGCGGGAGCGGCGGAGCGGCGGACCCGGGAATCGACGGAACGGCCAATTCGAGAGACGTGAGCGCCGAAACCGCGGGAGTCGACGCCACGGTCGGCGAGCCGATCGTCGAGTCGGCCGTGGAAGAGGCGCTCGCGGCGGCGCCGACCGCGGCGGACGCGACGCTCGAAGGGGCCGACCGCGCTGCGCGTCCGGACCGCGTCTCCTCGGTCCTCGTCGCCGTCGGCCCCGGTCCGCACTCGGGGGCGACCGTCGACGCGGCGCGGGAGATCGCGGAGGCGACCGACGCGTGGCTCGAACTGTTCCACGTCGTCCCCACGGACGACGCGCTCGCGGACGGGTCGGCGGCGACGGACGGAACCGGCGCTGAGGGCGGCACAGGCGGATCCGAGTCCGGAGCCGACGCGAGCGCCGACTACGCCGCGACCGGCGAGCGACTCCTCGACGCCGCCCGCGACCGCCTCGGCGGGTTCGATCGGGCCGACCGCTGGCTGGTCGAAGACCGGTCGGCTGCGGGCGCGATCGTCGAGCAGTCGCCGTACTACGACCTCGTCGTCGTCGGCGCTCCCACCACTGGAACCGTCGGGCGCTTCGTGTTCGGCTCCACCACCGACACCGTGGTCGACGACGCCGAGGTCCCCGTGGTGGTCGTCGAGGCGGACGGAGACGCCGCGCTCGACGCCGCGTAGATCGCGGTTCTCTCACGACGGCTACGGATCCCGAACTCCCGAGGAAGCGTGCCGTCCGATCGACGTTCTCAGCAGTCACAACCGATATACAAGCATAAAGTGGCTATACCACGGAGCCCCCGGTATGGCCGACGAAGCGATCGACGACGTGGACAGGGCGATCCTGTACGCGTTACAGGAGGACGCTCGAAACACCTCGTCCGGGGACATCGCGGAGCGAACCGGCACGTCGGACAGCACCGTCCGCAAGCGCATCCAGCGCCTCGAGTCCGACGGGATCATCAAGGGGTACAGCGCCGAAGTCGATTACCAGCAGTCGGGGTACCCCCTCCGAATGTTACTCTACTGCACCGCCTCGATACCTGAACGCGGCGAGTTGCTCCCGGAGATCCTCGAGATCGACGGCGTCATCTCGGTCCAAGAGCTGGTCACCGGCGAACAGAATCTCCTCGTGACGGTGGTCGGCGAGTCGGACAACGACATCACGCCCGTCGCACAGGAGCTCCTCGACATGGGGCTCACCGTCGCCGACGAGGTCCTCGTCCGGAGCCACGAGACGACGCCGTTCGGCGAGTTCGACGCCGAGACCGACTCGTAGGCGACTCCTTCGACGCCGATCGACGTTTCTCGTCCGCCGATCGCCACCACCGACAGCTAATTATAATGTTCTTTAACGACATTCTTACGAACGATTTGTGAAGACAAGTAGATTTAATAGGCAATCTGTTCACTGAAGCGATAGAGACGACCGGTATCGGTTCGCCGACTCGCGTCGGCCGCCGAGAGCGGTCGAACGGACTGAACGATGGCAGGACGCACCTCGAAACCGACGGTCGGAGCGCTCCCGGACACGGCGGCGGAGTCGTCGCTCGTGCCCGTCGCACTCACGTGGCTCGCGTGGTCGCTGTTCGCCGCGAGCGTCGTGGCGCTCTTCGCCCGACTCCGATTCGGTTTCGCCCCGGAGATCACCGGTCTGGTCGCCGTCGACGGACTGACCGTCCTGCTGTGGGTGGTCGTCGCCTTCTTCGGCGGCATCGTCCACAGCTACTCGCGCCGCTACATGGCGGGAAGCGCCCACGAGACGAAATTTTTCCTCGCCGTGTTCGGCTTCGTGACAGTCGTGATGACCCTCGTCGCGGCCGACCACCTCGCCCTGTTCGGGCTCCTGTGGCTGGCGATGGGGCTCGTGATGGCGGAGCTAATCGGCGTCGTCGACGGGTGGGAGCAGGCGCGGGCGGCCGCGTCGGTCGCCCGGCGCTACTTCCTCGCGAGCAGCGCGCTCCTCGGCGTCGCGCTGGCGGCGCTCTGGCGGGCGACCGGCGCGACGACGGTCTCCGGTATCGCCGCGAACGCCGACGCCCTCGGGGGTCCCGCGTGGCTCGTCGCCGCCGTCGCGCTCGTGCTCGCGGCGATGATCCAGTCCGCGCTCGTCCCGTTCCACGGCTGGCTGCTCTCCTCGATGACCGCTCCCACCCCGGCGTCGGCGCTGATGCACGCTGGGTTCGTCAACGCGGGCGGCGTCCTCCTGCTCCGCTTCGCGCCCGTCGTCACCGTCGACGGCGGCCTCATGCTCGCGATCGTCGCGGTCGGCGCGACCAGCGCGCTGCTCGGGAAGCTTCTCAAGGCCACTCGCCCGGACGTGAAGAGCAAGCTGGCTTGCTCGACGGTGGGACAGATGGGATTCATGATCATGCAGGCCGGGCTCGGCTTCTTCGGAGCCGCGATCACACACCTGGTTCTGCACGGGTTCTACAAGGCCTACCACTTCCTCGGCGCGGGCGGGGAGGTCGAACGGAAGAGCCCGGGGAAGGCGACGAGCCACGCGACGGGCGTCGTCGACGTCGCCGTGACGCTGGCGACCGGACTGGCGGGCGGCGCGACCTTCGTCCTGCTGACGGGGAAGGGAGCGAGCGCCGACACCGGGCTCCTGCTCGCCCTGTTCGTGACGTTCACCACCCTTCACGCGGCGCGCGGCGCGGTCCGGAACGCGTCGCTTCCGGCGTCGATTCGTTACGGCGCGGTTCCCCTCGTGTTCCTTCCGGCCATCGCCCTGTACGCGCTCGTCTACAGGGGGATATCGGCCCTTCTGACCGAGGTTCCGGCCGTCACGGCGCCGACCGAGCTGAGCGCGCTCCACGTCCTCGTGGCCGCCGCCTTCCTCGCGACGTACGTCGCGATAGACACGGGAGTCCACGAGCGCAGCCGGCGGCTCTACGTCGCGCTCCTGAACGCGGGACAGCCGTCACCCGACACCCTGCTGACGAACGCGGAGGAGTACGATGACGGAGGAGTCCAATGAGCTCGAAATCCACCACCGAAGACGCGACCATCGAAGAGAGCATCGACAGCGCGGCGAAGACGGTCGGCTCGGTCTGGCCGATCCACTCGTTCGTGACCGCCAACCCCCTCTCGGGGTTCGAGGACGTGCCGTTCGGCGAGGCGGTGACGCAGGCGGCCGACCTGCTGGGCGGCCGCGGCTACCCGACCCGCGAGACGTTCCGCGCGGCGCTCGACGACGGCCGGATCGATCGCGAGACGCTCGACTCGGAACTCGCCGACCGCGGCTACGAGGCCGATCCGGAGACGCTTCTCGACCGCCTGCACACCGATACCGAGTCGGAGGAGCGGGATGACGGGGGCGACACCGACGCCGAACGAGTCGATCACGTGCTGACGAAGTGGCTGTCGGCCTTCCTCGACGAGGGCCACGCCAAGTGGTCGATGCCGAACCGCGACGAGGGGTTCTACGCCGCCTTCCGCGGGGTGGCCGCATACGACGGCGAGGTCCCCGACGGGGTCGCCAAGTCGCTTCCCGAAACCGCGACCGAGGCCATCGAGGCCGCCGTGGAGCCGTATCCGGAGAGTCAGTGGGTGCCCGTCTTCGAGGAGCAGTTGGCCGCGCTTCCGGGGTGGACCGGCCTCATCAAACAGCGCGCCGACGACGAGGGACCGTGGCAGTCGGCCCACCCGATCACGCTGGCGGAGTACCTCGCGGTCCGCCTCGCGCTCTGCGACGGGTTCGGCGTCGAGATCGAGCCGTCGATCGGCCCGGGTACCGCCGATATCGACCCGGCCGACGAGATCGCCGAAGCGTTCCTGAGCGCGTGGGAGGCGAGCTACCGGTCCGCGGTCGTCGACCGCGTCGCCGCCGAGAGCCGGTCGCTGGCCGATGAGCGGTCCTCGGCCGAGGGCGGATCGTCGGACCGCCCCGACGCGCAGCTGGTCTTCTGTATCGACACCCGCTCCGAGGTGATCCGTCGTCACATCGAGGCCACCGGCGACTACGACACCCACGGCTACGCCGGCTTCTTCGGGATCCCGATGGAGTACCGCGGGTACGACGCGGAGGCTCCGGTCGACGCCTGTCCGCCAATCGTCGACGCGCAGCACCGCGTCAGCGAGGTCCCGACTGACGGGGAGACGCGGGAACGTCACGACCGGTGGTCGGGCGTCCGCGAGGCCGCGGGCGAGGTCGTCAAGACGCTGAAGACGAACCCGGCGAGCGCCTTCGGCTTCGTCGAGAACGCCGGGAGCGGCTACGGGCTGGCGCTCGCCGCGCGCACGCTGGTTCCCGGCCGCGTTCGCGACCTGCTGGGCGTCGCCGACGACGCGGTGCCCGACGAGCGCGAGTTCTGTGACCAGATCGTCGGGCACCAGCACACCCACGCCGACGGGCTGCCGGTGGGGATGACCCGCGAGGAGCAGGTCGAGTACGCCGCGACCGCCTTCGAGCTGATGGGGTGGACGGAGTTCGCTCGCCTCGTCGTCTTCACCGGCCACGCCAGCGAGACCGCGAACAACCCCTACGACTCTAGCCTCGACTGCGGCGCGTGCGCCGGCAGCCCCGGAGGGCCGAACGCCCGCGTCCTGGCCGAGATCTGCGCCGACCCCGACGTGCGGGCGGCGCTGCGCGACCGCGGCTTCGAGATCCCCGAGGACACCGTCTTCCTCGCCGGCGAGCACAACACGACGACCGACGAGATCGAGATCTACGGGGACGCCCCCGAGAGCCACGCGGACGACCTCGAACGGCTGCGCGCCGACCTCGTCACCGCCCGCGAGAACGCGACCGCCGAGCGCGTCGAGTCGATGGGCGGCGACCCGTCGGGGAGCGTCGAGGACGCCGAGCGCCGCGCGTCCGACTGGGCCGAGACGCGCCCCGAGTGGGGGCTGGCCGGAAACGCCGGCTTCGTCGTCGGCCCCCGCGAACTGACGAGCGACCTCGACCTCGACAGCCGCGCGTTCCTCCACTCGTACGACTGGTCGACCGACCCCGACGGCGACGCGCTCGAAGCGATCCTCGCGGGACCGATGGTCGTCACCCAGTGGATCAACGCCCAGTACTACTTCTCGACCGTCGACAACGCGGTCTACGGCAGCGGGTCGAAGGTGACCCAGAACCCCGTCGGCAACGTCGGCGTCTACCAGGGCAACGGCGGCGACCTGATGACCGGACTCCCGCTCCAGTCGCTGATGGCCGATGCCGACGAGCCGTACCACCAGCCGCTCCGCCTCTCGACGGTGGTCCACGCGCCGGTCGAGCGCGTCACCGACGCCTTGGCCGACCACGAGGAGGTCACCCGGCTGCTGGACAACGACTGGCTCTCGCTGACGGTCGTCGACCCGACGCAGGACCACCGCGCGTTCGAGTACGAGCGCGACATGGAGTGGCGGCCGCTCTCCGAGTCGACGGCGACCGAGCCGTCCGCAACCGAGCCGGAGGCGCCGACCGCTCCCGAGCGCGAGCCCGCACCCGCGGCCGCTGACGACTGAGTCAGTCCCGCGGTTTCCCTTCCTCTTCACTTCCCTTCCTCTCCCCGCCTCGCCGTGTGCTATCAGTTCGCAGTCTGGCGACAGCGTTATACCGATGTACATACTTGTACATCACAACGCGAAACACTACATCGGTGTACACAATGAATATCAACGACACGGTCGAGCGCGTGACGGACGGGGCGGACCTGACGGTCGACGAGGCGCGCGAGGCCGCGCGGCTCGTCTTCGAGGAGGCGACCGAGGCGCAGATCGGCGCGCTGCTCGCCGCGCTCCGCGCGAAGGGGGAGACGGAGGCGGAGATCGCGGGGTTCGCGCAGGGGATGCGCGACGCCGCCCGGACGATCGAGCCCGACCGCCAGCCCCTCGTCGACACCTGCGGGACCGGCGGCGACGACTACGACACGATCAACGTCTCGACGACGGCCGCGATCGTCGCGGCGGGCGCGGGCGTGCCGATCGCCAAGCACGGCAACTACTCGGTGTCCTCCTCCTCCGGGAGCGCCGACGTGCTGGAGGTCGCGGGCGCCGACGTGGAGGCCGAGCCGCCGGCGGTCGAGGCGGCGATCGAACGGGACGGGATCGGGTTCATGCTCGCGCCTGTCTTCCACCCGGCGATGAAGGCCGTCATCGGCCCGCGCAAAGAGCTCGGGATGCGGACGATCTTCAACGTGCTCGGCCCGCTCACCAACCCCGCCGGCGCCGACGCGCAGGTGCTCGGCGTGTACGACCCGGAGCTGGTCCCCCTCATCGCGCGGTCGCTCGCGCACATGCCCGTCGAGCACGCCCTCGTGGTCCACGGCGCGGGGATGGACGAGATCGGGATCCACGAGGAAACGGTCGCCGCCGAGGTCGACGGCGACGAGGTGCGGGAGTTCACGATCGCGCCCGAGGACCTGGGCCTCGACCGCGCCCCGATCGAAGCCGTCGCGGGCGGGACGCCCGAGGAGAACGCGGCCGACCTGCGGGGGATCGTCGACGGCTCCGTGACGGGCCCCAAACGCGACCTGATCCTGGCGAACGCGGGCGCCGCGATCTACGTCGCCGGCGAGGCCGACACGCTCGCGGCGGGCGTCGAGCGCGCGGCCGAGGCGATCGACTCCGGCGCGGCCGCGGCGAAGTTCGCGGCGCTGTGCGGGGACGGCGAAACGGTCGAGGGAGACGTGGAGACGACCGCCGCCCCGGAGGACGACGACTGATGGCCCGGGTGAAGATCTGCGGGCTGACCCGGGGCGCCGACCTCCGGGCCGCGGTCGACGCTGGTGCCGACGCGGTGGGCGTCATCTCCGAGGTCCCGGTCGACTCCCCCCGCGAGGTCGACCCGGCGACGGCGGCGGAGCTGTTCGCGGACGTGCCGCCGTTCGTCACCGCGACGCTCGTCACCATGCCCGACTCCGCCGAGCGCGCGGTCGAGCTCCTGCGGACGGTCACCCCGGACGCCGTCCAGCTCCACGGCGAGTGGACCCCCGACGAGATCCGGTACATCCGCGCGGAGACGGAGCGGAAGGTCCTGCTCGCGGTCGACGCCGACGACCCGGCGCGTGCCGAGGAGTTCGATCGGGTCGCCGACGCGCTCGTGATCGACTCGACCGACGACTCCGGCGCCGGCGGCACCGGCGAGACTCACGACTGGGAGCGGGCCGGCGACCTCGCCGACCGACTCACCTCGCCGGTGGTTCTCGCCGGCGGCCTCACGGCCGACAACGTCGACGAGGCGGTCCGGGCCGCCGACCCCTTCGCGGTCGACGTGGCCTCCGGCGTCGAACTCACCGACGGACGCAAGGACCACAACGCGGTGGCCCGCTTCGTGGCGAACGCGGGCCGGGAGATGGAGCTCGCATGACCGATCCGGAAACCTCGCTCGACCGCTCGAAGGCCGAGTTCGTCGACCTCGCGGCCGACGCCGAGAAGCCGGTCGTGGTCCGCGCGTCCGCGTCGCTCGACGCCGACGTGACCCCGCTCGCGGCGTACGCGACGCTGGTCGGCGAGGGGCCGTACGGGTTCCTCTTGGAGTCCGGCGAGAAGGTCGCCTCCAGCGACCCCGACGGCGCGTTCACCGCCGACGGCGACGCCGACAAACATGCCCGGTACTCGTTCGTCGGCTACGACCCCGAAGCGATCGTCTCGGTCCACCCCGACCGGACCGACGTGACCCGATTGGGTCCGGCGGCGGAATTCGTGGGGGAGGGCGCGAGTTCGGAGTCCGATCTGGGACCCGACGCCATCGACCGGATCCGCGCAGCCTTTCCGGACGTGAGCCTGCGCGGCTTCCCGGACACCGACCGGCAGATACTCTCCGGCGGCTTCGTCGGATTCCTCGCCTACGAGGCGGTTTACGACCTCTGGCTGGAGGAGGTCGGCGTTGACCGCCCCGAGACCGAGTTCCCCGACGCCGAGTTCGCGTTAACGACCCGCACTGTCGTCTTCGACGACAAGGAGGGGACCGTCGAACTCGTCTTCACCCCCGTCGTCGGCGTCGACGACGACCCCGCGGCCGTCTACGACGACCTCGTCGCCGAGGCGGAGCGCGTGGGAGAGGAGCTTCGCGAGGCCGCGCCGTCGGAGCCGGACGGGATCCGCGTGGACGACGAGTCCGCCGACCCCCGCGAGGCGTACGAGGAGGCGGTGCGGACCGCCAAGCAACGCGTCCTCGACGGCGACATTTATCAGGGCGTGATCTCGCGGAGCCGCGAGCTCCGGGGCGAGGTCGACTCGCTGGGGCTGTACGCGGCGCTGCGCGAGGTGAACCCCTCGCCGTACATGTACGTCTTGCGCCACGACGACCGGAGTATCGTCGGCGCGAGCCCGGAGACGCTGGTGTCGGTGCAGGGCGACCGGATCGTCTCGAACCCGATCGCCGGCACCTGTCCCCGCGGGACGAGCCCGGTCGAGGACCGCCGGCTCGCCGGCGAGATGCTCGCGGACGGGAAGGAGCGCGCCGAGCACACGATGTTAGTCGACCTCGCGCGCAACGACGTGCGGCGCGTCTCGGAGGCGGGCTCCGTCCGCGTCGAGGAGTTCATGAACGTGCTGAAGTACAGCCACGTCCAGCACATCGAGTCGACCGTGACGGGGACGCTGGCGGCCGACGCCGACGCCTTCGACGCGACGCGCGCGACGTTCCCTGCCGGCACGCTCACGGGCGCTCCGAAGGTGCGCGCGATGGAGATCATCGAGGAGTTGGAGACGACCCCGCGGGAGGCGTACGGCGGCGGCGTCGGCTACTACGCGTGGACCGGCGACGCCGACTTCGCCATCGTGATCCGGACCGCGACGCTCGACGAGTCGCCGCCGGGTGCGAGCGGTCCGGACGAGACCGCGGTCACGGTCCGGGCGGGCGCCGGGCTCGTCGCCGACTCCGACCCGGCCGCCGAGTACGAGGAGACCGAGCAGAAGATGGACGGCGTGTTGACCGCGATCGATCGGATCCGAGAGGGCGGAGACGCCGGTGAGGACGACTTCGTCTCCGACGCCGCGGACGACCCCCTCCCCGCCGGCACGGAGGTCGACGAATGAACGTCGTCGTCGTCGACAACTTCGACTCGTTCACCTACAACCTCGTCGAGTACGTCTCCGACCAGCCGCTCGATGGAGAAGAGGGGCCGATCGACGTCGAGGTGTTCAAGAACACCGCGTCGCTGGCGGCGATCCGCGACGCCGACCCGGACGCGATCCTCATCAGCCCCGGCCCCGGCCACCCGAAGAACGAGCGCGACGTGGGCGTGACGATGGACGTGTTGCGCGACCTCTCCCCGGAGGTCCCGACGCTCGGCGTCTGTCTCGGCCTCGAAGCCGCCGTCTATGAGTACGGGGGCGCGGTCGGCCACGCGCCCGAGCCGATCCACGGCAAGGCGTTCCCCGTCGACCACGACGGCGAGGGCGTGTTCGCCGGGCTCGATCAGGGGTTCCGCGCCGGCCGCTACCACTCGCTGGCCGCCACCGAGGTCCCCGACGCCTTCGAGGTGACCGCGACCACGGACCACGAGGGCGAGGAGATCGTGATGGGGATCCGCGGCCGCGAGCACCCGATCGAGGCGGTGCAGTTCCACCCGGAGAGCGTGTTGACTGCGTCCGGCCACGACCTGATCCGGAACTTCCTCACGTCTGTGTAACCGGCTCTGTTGGCTCTGTTGGCTCTGTTGGCTCTGTTGAAATCCCCTTTTCAAACGTATTTTTGTCCGAAACGGTTGTTCGCTACAAACTGCTTCTTGATCGATGACGGGAGTAAATATTGCAGATCGTCGGTGACAAGAGCGTATTTAAATGGTTGTGAGCAAGGGCGACGGTTACTTATAAAGAGATGCGCGGTGGCGCGCCCCGGTGAGCGGCCCGAAGGGTCGCGAACCGACGGTGCGAGGGAGTCGGTCGCCCGGAGCAACGCGGAGGGCGACCGACGAGGCTGGGGAGGCGTGAGGTGCCGTGCAGTTGCGGGCGGGTGGGATTCAAAGGGGCAGCCGGCGAGGCGGACGCAGGCGACGTAAGCACCGCAACGAGGAGCGGTAGCGACCGAGTGAGGAGCGCAGCGAGCGTGCGTCCGCCTCGCCGGCTGGGGCTTTGGCGGTGTTCACCGCAGAGTCCTCGATCGTTTATAAACAGCCGACAGTAACACCACTCGATCGCTGATAAACCACCACACTCGCGTCGTGCTATACTCACTCCCGCTATCAATCGCTGCTCTGTCTGGATCGACCGCAACGAGGGCAACACGAATCACCGAGTAACAGACCATTTAAAAGAGACACCGGAGGATCCGCAGCTACGTGGGCCTCACTCCGATGCTCCGTCCGTCGAGTTCTCGGTCTCGTCACCCCGTTCCGGCTCCTCCCCGCCGCCGCTGTCTTCCGCCTTCACCTCGGTGACGGTCTCGTCGACGCCCCGTCCGGCGAGTCCGACAAGGTGGCCGATTTCGGGGAGGATGATCTCGTCGACGCCGAGCCGGACCGCGTTCTCGGAGCCGGGCAGACAGAAGACCGGCGTGGCGGCGACGACCCCCGCGATCGCCCGCGAGCCGATCGTGCGCGTCCCGATCTCTTCGTAGGAGAGGCGCCGGAACAGCTCGCCGAACCCGGGGAGCGTCTTGGCGAACAGGCCGTTGACGGCTTCCGGAGTCACGTCGTCGGGCGTCACCCCGGTTCCGCCGGTGGTCACGACCGCGTCGGTGTCCTTCCGGCGCGCGAGCCGGTCGACGGTCCCCTGCACGCTGTCGTACTCGTCGGGGACCAGCTCTCTTACAGCGACCTCGTGGCCGGCCTCTTCGAACGCCGAGACGACGTACTCGCCGGAGGGATCGTCGTTCATCGACCGCGAGGAGGACACCGTCACGACCGCGACCGCGACGGAGTCGGCGTCGTGGTGGTGATGGTCGTGATCTTCGCCGTGACTGTGGTCGTGCGCGTCGGCCTCTTCTCCGTGGTCGTGCGCGTCGCTCATGAGACCACGTCTCTCGGCGACGGTGAAAACACCTCTCCGACGCGGCGGTCTGTCCGCGGCCGGCGGTCCCTACTCAGGGCCAGTCGTCGCGCGAGGTATCCTGCGGGGCTTCTTCGGCCGGCTCGTCCGTCGCGAGCGTCCAGCCCGCGGCCTCAGCCGCGTCCTCGACGTGGAGGAACTCCCAGTCGGTCGCCTCGGCGAGCGCCTCGTCCTCCTCGTCGACGCCGACGAACACGTGTCGATCCGTGTCGAACTGCTGAGCGATGTTCTCCAAGCTCTCCTCGACGCCGCGCGGCCCCGAGAAGAAGTCCTGGCGCACGCGGTGCTTGCGGGTGAAGTTCGTGACGACGTAGGTCGGCTTCTCGCTGACGACGCCGACGTACTCCGTCCACTGTCGGGCGTTGTTGAACACGGCGTTGGGGTCCGCGAGGGCCTTCAACGCCTCCAGCTCGAACGCCAGCGTCATATCGGTAGATCCGCCACTGTCCATGGATCGGTGTTCTCGCGGCGGACGAAAACAACTTCGCTTCCGCGACCGCTTCAGCGCGCGCGGACCTCGTAGTAATCGGTGAACTTCACCACGTCGCCGTCGTCGAGGTCGTCGGCCTCCGGCGCCGTCTGCGGTCGCCCCGCGAGCTCGCGGACGGTCACCTGCGTCTCCTCATCGAGTTCGTCGTAGTGGCGGACCCGCGCGTCGGACGGGACTACTCCGGTACGTCGGAGCCGCATGCTCTTGTTCGTCTCTCGTAGTGACATATGCTACCATACATCATTATCGATCATAAATGTTGTGGCGGCCGTCCGCCGAACGAGAACTACCGGACCGCACGCGGCAGCGTGAGCGTCACGACGGTTCCGCGGGGCTCGGCGTCGCGGGCGGTCGCCGACCCGCCCGACTGCTGGACCACCCAGTACACGAGCCACAGGCCGAGGCCGCTCCCGTGATACAACGCCTCCACGGCCTGTCCGGTCTCCAGTACGTCCCGGTTCATGTCGGTCAGTCCGGGGCCGTCGTCCGCGATCCGAACCTCGATCGCGTCCGTTTTCGACTCCACCGTGACCTCGACCATCGGTCGCTCCCGGTCGTGGTGTTCGACCGCGTTCCGGATCAGCTCATCGAGCGCGCGGTCGATCCACGTCGTCGCCGAGGCAATGGCCTCGCGGTCGTCCGGCGTCGAGACCGATAGCTCCGCCGCCGGGAACTCCGTCTTGGCGACCGATCTGAGCTGTTCGACGACTCGGCCGACGTCGATCGGTTCGCGTTCGGGGGCGTCGCCGAGGATCTCGGTGATGTGGTGGGACTTCTCGCTCGTCGAGAGGAGCGCGTTGGCACGGGAGACGATGTCCGAGGCGGCCTCGGAGCGATCCGCGGAGGCGTCGACGCCGGGACCCGTCTCCTCCGGGCCGAGTTCCGCGATCTGTTCCGCGCGACCCCGGATCACCGTCAGCGCGTTCCGGAGATTGTGCTGGAGCACCCGGTCGACGACCCGGAGCTGTCGCGCGCGGCTCTCACTGTCGGTCACGTCTCGCAAGACGCCGACGACGCCGGCGAACCCGCCGTCGCTCTCGACGGGGTTCACGAGGGGGTAGTATCGAACGTCGAGCGTCCGCTTCCCCCGGTCCGCGTGGACCCGCGTCGTTCGGTACTCGACGCTCCGACCGTCGAGGGTGCGGTCGACGTGGCCTCGAACGTCGTCGTACTGCCCGTCGTCCACGACATCCTCGAGGGTGAGTTCGGAGACGTCGTCGCCGGTGCCGATCCCGTGGTACGCCCGGTACTGCCGGTTCGCGAAGAGAAACCGTCCCTCGCGGTCAACGGCCGCGATGAGATCGGTGGCGCCGTCGACCGCGCGCTCGTACCGTTCCAGCTCCGCCTCGCGCGCCTTGATCTCGGTGACGTCGCGGCAGACCGCGAACGTCCCTCGCAGCTCGCCGTCGCCGTCGTAGTAGGGGTACCGCTGCGCGCTGAACGTCGCCTCGCGATCGCTCTGTGAGAAATCCGGAGAGACTTCGTACCCGACGGCCGCCTCCGTTTCGAGCACCGACTGGCGGTGCTCTTCGATCTCGGCGGCCGTCTCGTGGTCCATGAACGCAAACTCGTCGCTCCCGTACAGCGCTTCCGGACGCATCCCGGTGAACTCGCTGACCGCGTCGTTGAGTAGTTCGATCTCGCCGTCGAGATTCTGCAGCAGGACCGGATCGTCGATCTGCTCGACGATGTCGCGGTACTGCTTCAGCCGCCCCATCGCCGCCTTCCGTTCGCTGATGTCGATCTGTATCGCGATGAACCGCGAAACCTCTCCCTGTTCGTCCGTCACGGGGGCGATCGTCTGATGGGCGTGATAGTGGCTCCCGTCTTTCCGCTGATCGACGATCTCCTCCTCCCACACGTCGCCGGCCATGAGCGTCGCCCACAGCGACTCGTAGTACTCGTCCGACATCTCACCGGACTTGAGTATCGCCGGAGTCTCGCCGATCGCGTCGCTGGGCTCGTATCCGGTGTGATCGGTGAACGCGGGGTTGACGTACTGAATCGTCCCGCTCGTGTCGGTCACGTAGACGGCGTGGCCCGCGTGTTCGACGAGGTTGCGGAAGGGGTTCCGCTCGCGGCCGCCGACCGCCTCGGTGTCGTCACGGAACACGCCGGTGTACACGGGTCCGGCCGTCGACGCGTCGGCGGCGCGTGCGTGCTCGTGGAACCGCACCGAGAACGTCGTCGATCCCCCGTCCGCGCGGGACACCGGAAATACGACGCTGCTGGCGTCTTCGAGGTCATCGAGGGCCTCGAACCGTCCGCGGAGCCGCCGCACCCGCTCCTCGGACGCGTCGGCGGCGATCAGGGACGCGAGGCGACGACCGCGGAGGTCGTCGGGGGCGTACCCGAGAACCGACTCGGTCGCCGGGTTCGCGTGAACGATCCGTCCTTGGTCGTCGATCGAGAGTATCGGATCTGAACACCCCTCGACGAACGATCGGAAGAATCCGTCTTCCGGTGTCGGCTGGCTATCCCTGGAGGATCCACGAGACATCTGAGAGAAGGGAGGAGACACAGCCGGGAAAGGCTGCTGGACGACCGGCGATGCCGGCTCGCGACGCCGCGACCGCCGTTACTGCTCGGTCATCGCCGTGAGGTCGTCGACGGCGAAGCCGGGCTCCATGAGGAGCTGCTTCTGATCGCTCACGTCGCGGCCCTCGCGCATCAGCTGTTTGAACGCCGACTGCGGCGAGAGGTCGCCGATGAGCACGCCGCCGACGACCTTGCCATTTTTAAGGGCGACGCGACGCCACTCGCCCTCGGCCGTGGTGGCCTCGACCGAGTCGTCGCCGAGCGTCGGGTGACCGAACGAGAGGAACGGGAAGTCGAAGTGGGTAATCGAGTACGAGGAGACCCACTCGAACTCCTCGCTGCCGTACTCGAGCATGTTCCGGGCGGCGATGGTCCCCTGCTCCTTCGCCGAGCCCCACGAGCCGTTCTTCGCCTGCTCGCCCAAGATCAGGTCGTTGAACGTGGTGATGTCGCCCGCGGCGTACACGTTGTCGACGTTGGTTCGCATGAACTCGTCGACGACGATGCCGTCCTCGGTCTTTAGCGGCGTGTCCTCGACGAGCTCGGTGTTGAAGTCTAGCCCGATGGCGACGCCGGCGAAGTCGCACTCGTAGCGCTCGCCGTTCGGGTCGACCGCGGCCTCGACGTGGCCGTCGTCGTCGACCTCGAAGTGGTCGACCCCGGAATCGAAGACGGGCTCGACGCCGCGCTCGCGCATCGCGTCGTGCATGATCTCTGCACCCTCCTCGGAGAGTGCGTAACGCCACCAGCAGTCGCCGCGCATCAGGTACTTCGCCTCGACATCCTGCGCGCCGCAGATAGCCGCGAAGTCGATGCCGAGGAGGCCGGCACCGACGATGACTGCCTGTTCGGCGTCTTCGACGCTCTCCTTGATGTTGCGAGCGTCTTGGAACGTCCAGAAGTGGTGAATGCCGTCAGCGTCGGCGTTGCCGACCGGAAGCTGCTGGGGGGTGCCGCCGACCGCGAGGAGGAGGGAGTCGTACTCGAACGTCTCGCCCTCGTGGGTGTGGACCGCGTCGTTCTCGATGTCGATGTCGACGACGACCGTGTTGAGCCGGAGATCGACGTCGTGGTCGTCGTACCACGATTCCTGATGGATTGAGATCGGGGCCTCGGGGAGCTTCCCCTTCGCGTACTCCTTGATCAGGATCCGGTTGTAGAGGGACTCCCCCTCGTCGGTGAGAACCGTGATCTCGGCGTCGGGCGCTTCCTCGCGGAGCGTCTCGGCCGCGGACGCGCCCGCGATACCATCACCGATGATCACGTACGAATCGCTCATACGCGGGCGTTCGGATTCATGGTTAATGTGGGTTGTCATCCGCGTCCGAGACCGTGCGAATCCCACGCAAAGCCGGCTCGACGGGGTGATCGACGGCCACTCGACACGGTCGGGACGCCACACATTCAAGAGCGTCCCGGCCCAACCACAGGTATGAAGATCCGGCAGAACATCCGTCACTGGGCCGCCAAGAAGGCGTTGACGACGCCGGTCGTCGGCGACGTGGCGAACGACAAGCTCGTCGACCTCCACACGAGCATCTTCCTCAACAAGGCCGACGAGGACCGTCGCGAGGAGCGCCGGGACCACCTCGACAGCTTCTTCGACGCGACGATGGACACCTACGTCGCCGCCCTAGAGGCCGGCTTCCCGGAGGCCGAGGCCCGCGAGATCACCCACGTGCAGGCCAACTTCGACTTCTTCAACCACGGCTGGACGGAGATGATGGAGATCCCGGGCGACGAACTGGAGCCGCACTACCGGCGCTACGAGTCCTTCTTCGGCGACCACGGGATCACGATCGACGACCCGCTCGGCGAGTTCCGGCCTGCAGAGGGCGTCGTCGACGCCCCCGAGACCCCCGAGAAGCTGGAGACGGCGGAGTACGAGAACGCGCTGGCCGGCTTCGCCGACGACGTGTACGTCGAGACCGACGACGGGGAGACGGTCGTCGGCGGCGACCGCGAGGAGCCGGACGAGGTCGACCCGTCCGCCGCGCCGGGGCTCGACGAGGACGAGGCGAGCGCCTGACCGGGGATCCGCGGCGCGCCGAGGGGCTCACGTTTATGAGTCGGCAGCGTGACCGGCCGACATGAACCGCGGGCAATCGTTTCTCCTCCTCCTCATCGGTGCGGTCGCGCTCCTGACGCTCTTCGTCATCAGCCCCTTCATCGAGTACGTCATCGCCTCCGCGATCCTCGCGTACGTCCTCTACCCGTTTCACGTGCGTCTCTCGCGTCGGCTCCGGCTGGCGCTCGCCGACCGGGTTCGCGAATCGGTGTCGCGCCGGCTGGGGAACATGCTGTCCGCGCTCCTCTTGATCCTCTCGTCGATCGTCGCCGTCATCCTGCCGCTCGCGTACATCTCGTGGGTGTTCGTCCGCGACCTCTCGGAGATCGCGCGGGGGAACACCGACGTCGACGTCGCGGCCATCGAGGCGGAGATCGCGGCGCTCACCGGCGAGCAGGTCGAGGTCGGTGAGGTGCTGGCGACGGCCGGACAGGTGCTCGCCAACACGCTGTTCGGCGGCGTCGGCGGGATCGTCACCACCGCGATCCGCGCGTCGGTCGGGCTCTCGCTGGCGCTGTTCTTAGTCTACTACACGCTGCTCGACGGGCCGGCGTTCGTGCGGTGGATCCGCCAGACGAGCCCGCTCCCGTCGAACGTCACGGCGGACCTCGTCGACCGCGTCGACGCGATGACCCGTGGGGTCGTGATCGGCCACATCGTCGTGGCGCTGCTGCAGGCGCTGGTCGCCGGCGTCGGGCTCTGGGCCGCCGGGATCCCCAACGTCGTCTTCTGGACCTTCGTGATGGCGGTGTTGGCGCTGGTACCGTTGGTTGGAGCGTTCTTCGTCTGGGGACCGGCGGCGGCGTACCTCGTCGCGGTCGATCAGGTGACCGCGGGGGTGTTGCTCGCGCTGTACGGCGTGTTCGTCATCGCGATGGTGGACAACTACGCGCGACCGATGATCATCGACCAGCAGGCCCACCTGAACCCGGCCGTGATCCTGCTCGGGGTGTTCGGCGGGATCTACTCCGTCGGGTTCACCGGACTGTTCGTCGGCCCGATCGTCATCGGCGTGCTCGCGGCCACGCTGGAGACGTTCCGAGAGGATTACGACGTGATCTAGGCGCGGGTCGTACGTGACTGAGCGACGCGCGGAGGTCGTGACCGAGAGACGTGCGGAGGTCGTTTTAAACCGCTCGCGCGCGTATCTCGGCTCATGTCCACCTCCGCCGGCGCGCCCCTTCCGGACCGGCGCGACGCCCTGCTCGTCGTCGCCGCCGCAGTCGCGGTCAACCTGATCGGCGCGATCGGGGTTCCCTTCACCGCCACCGAGAGCGCGTGGTTCGCCGGGCTCGACCTGCCCGCCTACTACCCGCCGAGCTGGGCGTTCGGCGTCGTGTGGCCGGTCCTGTACGCGCTGATCGGCGCCGCGGCCGCGCTCGTCTACCTCGGCGGTCGCGAGGGGGAGGGGCGCGCCGGCGGAGCGGCGCGGCTCGCCCGCGACGCCCGGATCGCGCTCGTCCTGTTCGGCGTCCAGCTCGTCGTCAACGTCGCGTGGTCGCCCGTCTTCTGGGGGCTCGAACGCCCCGATCTCGGGCTCGTCGTCCTCGGGCTCCTGCTCCCGCTCGTGGTCGCGACGATCGCCGCGTTCGACCGGGTCGACCGGCGGGCAGCCCTCCTGCTCGTCCCGTACCTCGCGTGGAACTGCTTCGCGACCGCGCTCAACTACGGGATCTGGGCGCTGAACTGACGGACCGGTTACTCTCCGCGGTCCCCGCTTTCTCTCCCCTCCCCGCTCTCTCCGCGGCCCTCACTCTCTTTCCTCCCCGAGCCGCGACGCGGTGAACTCCCGTTCCACCGGGTCGAGGTCGCGGTCGCCGTCGCGGAAGGCGCGCAGGCCCGCGCGGTACCGCTCGTCCCCGATATCGCTCCCCGCCGCCGGCTCGGTCGCCGGGCGTTCAAGCACTAGCTCGGCGATCCCAGTCTGCTCGCCCGTGTACGCGAAGCCGCATTTCGAGAGCGCAGCGTAGGCGAACGGGTTGTTGACCGCGATCTTCACCCGGTCGTACCCGTCGGCCGCGAGCAGCGAGACGGTCCGATCGACGAGTTGCGGACCGAGCCCCTCCCCGCGGCGCGCGACGTGAACGGTGACGTACCGGAGCCGACAGCAGTCGGGGTCGGTCCGGTCGGGCGAGAAGGAGACCGCGGCCACCACGTCGTCGTCGAACTCGCTCGCCTCGACGGTCGGCGGGAGGGGCTCGTCCGGCTCCCACTCCGGCACCGCCGGCGAGCCGTCCGGGGTCCGCAAGGCCGCCTTGCCCGGCCCGCCGACGACGAACTTGCCGGCGTAGGCGAACGCCCGGTAGTCGAGCCGCAGCGTCGCCCCCGAGCCCGGGCCGCCGAGGAACGCGTACTCCATGGCGGACGGTACGGCCCGCCCGAATAAATGAACGGGGGTCGGCGCGCGACCGGTTTTTAAGTTCCGTCGCCGCCGATCGCCCCCATGTACGGCCTCGGCGACGTTCGCTTCTTCGACCGGATCGCCCCGCTGTACGACCGCGTCATGCCCCCGGCCGACGGCGAGGCGCTGGCCGCGGGACTCGCTCACGCGACGCGTCCGATCGACCGACTGATCGACGTGGGCGGTGGCTCCGGGCGCGCCGCGGCCGCGCTGACCGGTCCCGACATCACCGTCGTCGACGCCTCCCTCGGAATGTTGACGCGCGCTCGGAACCACCGCGGGCTCTCGGGCGTCGCCGGGGACGCGGGACGGCTCCCGTTCCGCGACGAGTCGGTCGACGCCGCGACGGTCGTCGACGCGTTCCACCACCTCCCGGACCAGGCGGCCGCGATCGGGGAGGCCGCGCGCGTGCTCGCTCCCGGCGGCGCGCTCGTGATCCGGGAGTTCGACCCGACGCACCCGCTCGGCAGAGCGCTCGTCGCGAGCGAGCACGCGATCGGAATGGAGTCGCGGTTCCGTTCGCCCGCCGACCTCGTCGCCGAACTCGCCGATGCCGGGTTCGACCCGCGGATCGTCGACCGCGGGTTCGCCTACACGGTCGCCGGCGTGCGGGAGTGAGAGTCGGTTCCGATCCGGCCTCGCAAATCTGTCCGGTGACGGGGACGCCGACGCGACCCTCGTCGGAGCCGACGGTAACACGAGCCTCGACTGACAGGGTTATCGGGGCTCCGCCGCAACCCGCGATCGAATGGACGACAGATCCACGCGGACCTCCAGACGATCGGTGTTGGCCTCGGCAGGCGCGGCGCTCGCGGCGACGGCCGGCTGTCTCGGGTCGACCGACAGCGGCGGCGACGAGCCGGCGGCGTACACGACGCCCGCGGCCGCCGAGTTCGACGGCGTCGTCGACAGCCAGTGGCTCGAATCGAACCTCGACGACGTGCACCTGCTCGACGCGCGCGACGAGGAGGCGTTCGGCGAGAGCCGGATCCCCGGCGCGTACCACTTCCCGGACTCCGAGATGCTGGACAGCTACGCCGAGGAGACCGAAGACGGGTTCGAGGTCTCCCCCGAGGCGATCGCGTGGACGCTCTCGGAGGCGGGGATCGAGCGCGGCGACGACGTGGTGGTGTACGGCGCGGAGGCGAACCTCTGGGAGACGTACGCGATATACACGCTCAACGCCCTCGGCCACGAGGGGCAGGTGAGCCTGCTCGACGGCGGGTTCACGGTCTGGGACGCCGCCGGCGGCGAGACCGTCTCGGAGGCGCCCGAGGCGCAGGAGGCCACCTACGAGCCCGAACTGGACACCGGCGTGGTGGCGACGCGGGAGTTCGTCGCCGAGAACGTCGACGAGGGCGGCGCCGCAATTCCGATCCTCGACATGCGCTCGCCCGCGGAGTACCGGGGCGAAGACCAGCGCGGCGACCTCGACCGGTTCGGCCACGTCACCGGCGCGACCAACCTCAACTTCGTCCAGAGCATCGACGACGAGGCCGGGCGGCTCCGGACTCCCGAGGAGTTAGAGACGCTGTGGATCGACGACGCCGGCCTCTCGCCCGACGAGACGGCGGTCGCCTACTGCCAGACCGCGATCCGCGCGTCGGTCGGCTGGTTCGTCCTCGATCAGTTCGGCTTCGAGGACGTGCGCAACTACGAGGGGAGCTGGGCCGACTGGGGCACGCTCTCTGAGGACGAGGGGTACTACTACACCACCGGCGAGGACACCGGAACGATCGTCGACACGTTCGCGTAAGGCGGGGTCGTCGGCGGTGTTTGTGCCTATTTGTTAGCCGGAGGTGGACTGAAATGGCCGTTCGCTGAAGATTGCTTCGTGACTAATAACTGTGATTTAATATGTTCGGACGAAACGGGGTCACCATGCCCTCCCTGAAGCGCGGTTATATCGTTGCGGCGTTGGTGCTGATTGGCGTCTGTGGACTCGCGTATTCGATAGTCATGGCCCGAGTCCTAATCGGAGCGGGATTCCTGCTTTCAGCGCTCGTCGTCGCGGTGCTGGTGTACTACGGCGACGCCGAACGCCACACGCTCACCCGCGCTACGATCGCTGTCACAGTTGTCTACGGCGTCTTCACAGTCCAACTGCTGCCGGCTGTCGTCGCCGCCTGTGTCGTCTACCTCTCCGCGTGGCTCACCGGACCTGACAGTCCGTTCGACGCACCCGACACGGAGATATTCCCGGTTAGACAGACGACTACTGAGAAGTCGGAAGACGCTGACTGACTGCCCGGATAACTTGTTCAGATCGGTCCACTATCGTTCTGTACTGACCGAAACCAGACCGATTGAATCACCGCCCAACGTTCCCTCAAAAAGGTCCGCTCAGACCTCCGCGTCAGTCGTGCGAGTGACTGTGCGCGCCGTGATCGTGGGCGGCGCCGTCGCCCTCGTCGTCGTGGGTATGGTCCTGCTCGCCCGAGTCCGTCTCGCCGAGCACCTCCGCACCCTCCCCGTCGATCATATCCATATTCTTGAGGTTATCCCGCTCTTCGAAGTCCTCGACGGCCTCCATCACGTCCTCCTGCGTGATCGTCATCCGGTCCTCCGTGAGCGCGCCGAGGACGGCCTCGCGGAGCACCATCCGGAGGTCCGATCCCGTGAGCCCGCTCGTCCGGTCGGCGACCTCGTCGGGGTCGAAGTCGGCGATCTTCATCTCGCGGGTGACGACCCGGAGGATGTCCGCGCGCATGTCGCGGTCGGGCTTGGGGAAGTTGACGATCTCGTCGAAGCGGCGCCACGCGGCCGCGTCGAGCTGGTCCGGGTGGTTGGTCGCGCCGATGAGGAGGACCTCGTCGCGCACGAGCGACACCTCGTCGATCGACTTGAGGAGGGTGTTGACCGCGCGCTTTAACGCGGCGTGCTCGTCGGAGCGCCGCGTCTTCGCCACCGAGTCGAACTCGTCGATGAAGAGGATACACGGCGAGAGCCGCTTGGCGACCTCGAAGGTCTTCTCGACGTTCTTGGCTGTCTCGCCGAGGTACTGGCTGGTGATCATCGACATCTTCACCTCGACGAGGGGGATGCCGAGCTCGTGGGCGAGCGCTCGCGAGACGGTCGTCTTGCCGGTCCCCGGCGGACCCACGAACAGGAGCTTCCCGATCTCGCGGAGCCCGATGCTCGCGAGGTACTCGCGGTGCTCGATGGCCTTGACGATCTTCTGTATCTCGCCCTCCTGGTCGCCCGTGAGCACGAGGTCGGCGAGCGTCGTCTCGATCTCCTCGGGGGCCTGCACGTTGACGAGGTCGAGCATCTCGCCGTCCTCGTCCTCGTCGAAGTACTCCTCCAGCAGGGCGTCGATCCAGACGCGGTCTGCCTGGATCGGCCGGACGCTGTCGCGCGCGTCCTCGTGAGTCACGGGCGCGTCGAGGTCCTCCGCGAGCTCGAGCGCGGCGACGATCGTCGGGTTCTCGGCGATCCGATCGTCGGTGGCGTGGTCGCGGTACCACTCCAGCGCCATCGCCGGCTGGGTCAGCGAGATCTCGCCGGAGAACTCCGTCCGTTGGGTGAAGAGCAGGTCGGAGACGGCGTCCCACGGGTGGTCGACACCCGTCGCGGTGCGGGTCGTCTCGCTCGTCGCCTTGAGCGGCCGCTCGACGCCGCCCGGTGCGTCGTCGGCGGCGTCGTCGGACCAGAACACCTGCCGGAAGCGCGGCGGCAGGTCGTTCTCGTCGAGGTCGCGGTTCTCGGTGTAGAGGTGCGTCGTCAACACGAACTCGACGACGTCGAGCGCCGGGTCACTCATCCGCGCGACGTAGCCGCGGGACGCGGTTAAGCGCGTCGGACCGCGGCCGCGAACGGCGGCGGAGGGACGCCGCAGGGGGATGCGACCCGCCGATTCACCTGCCGATCGCGCGGACGCCGTATCGAACGCTTATTAGCCCTGGTGATCGACCTACTTGGCATGAGCTCCGAGGACGCGGCCGCGGCCGGCGGTTCCGCCGGTCAGGCCGACCCCGACGCGGACCACGAGAACGCGCTGCAGGACGTGATCGCCGTCGACCCCGACGACGTCGAGCAGGGGACGGTGAACCGGCTCGATGCCCACACCGGCGACGGGATCCGCCACCGGGCGTTCACCTGCCTCGTGTACGACACCGACGACCGGATCCTGCTGGCCCAGCGCGCGCCCAACAAGCGGCTCTGGGACGCCCACTGGGACGGGACGGTCGCCTCTCACCCGGTCGAGGGACAGTCGCAGGAGGACGCGACCGAACAGCGCCTGGAGGAGGAGCTGGGGATCACCCCGGACCAGTACGCGGACCTCCGGGTGACGGACAAGTTCGAGTACAAGCGCTACTACCCCAACGAGGGCGTCGAGTGGGAGGTCTGCTCGGTGCTGAAGGTGACCCTCGACGACGCCTCGCTCGATCCCGACGAGGACGAAATCGGCGGGATGCTGTGGGTCGACTACGAGCACCTCCACGAGAACCCGTCCCTGTACCGGCAGCTCCGTCTGTGTCCGTGGTTCGAGATCGCGATGCGACGCGACTTTTCCTGAACGGCCCCCGAGCGGCGGACCGTTCGTTTCCGAGAGCGCGACCGGAGCGACCGAAGCGGCGACTTGAAGGCGCGCGGGCGACTCAGTTCGAGACATGACTGTCGTCGCCGTGCTTGCGAAGCCGCCCCGCGAGGGGCTCGTCGCGACCGGGATCGCGGAGTCGACGCCGCTTTCGACCGCTGAGGCCGCCGACTTGTACGAGGCGCTGTTCCGCGACGCCGTCCTCGCGGTCGACCGCTCCGGCGGCGAGCTCCTCGTGAACTTCCCCGTGGACGACGACCTCCCCGCCGAGCACCGCACCGACACGAGCCCCGAGGCCGAGCTGCGCACGCTCGTCGCCGACACCCTCGGCGGCACCGAGGAGGTCCGATTCGAGCGACAGGTTGGGTCGTCGTTCGGCGCGCGCGCCGGCAACACCGTCACCCACCTGCTCCGCGAGGAGAACGCCGACTCCGTCGCTATCGTCACCCCGCAGGCGCCGCTGCTCTCGCGGACCGTCATCGACTCGGCCGCGATGAAGCTCCGAACGAACGAGGTCGTCCTCGGTCCCTCCACCCGCGGGCGCATCTACTTCGCCGGCTTCACCGCGCCGATCGATTTCGACGGGGCGTTCGAGGCCCCGAGCCTCCCGACGCTGGCGGCCCGCGGCGCGGATGCCGACCTCGACGTGGAGTTCCTGGCGTCGTCCCCCTCGATGGTCGACGGCGACGACCTGCTCGACGCCGTCCCCGTCCTCCGCGCCCGGTTCGCCGCCGAGCGCGTCGTCCCCGACTACACCGCCGCGTTCGTCCACGAACACGGGCTGGACGTGGTCGTCGAGGACGGAGACGCGCGGGTCATCCGCGACTGACACGCCGACCCGGCGTTCGAGACGAACGCGGCTCGAAACCCCGAGCAGCGCGGCTCGAAACCCGGAAAAGGCTCGGCCGCCTACGACTGGTAATGACCGACGAAAAGGAGAGCACGTTCCTCGTCACGCACGTCGAGAGCGACTCCGCGGTGCTGAAAGACGTCCACGACGGACAGGTGCACACGCTGAGCTCGAACCCCGGGCTCGCGGTCGACGACGCCGTGGAGGCGACCGTCGCCCCTGACCCGCCGATGGAGGTCACGTATCAGGTCGTCGAGGTCGCCGAGCGCCGGTCCCTCTCGATCGAGGAGAGCGACGAGCCCCCGACCGTCCACGAGCGCGAGCTCGCGGCCGAGACGGAGACCGGCGAACTCGCCCGCGAGGAACGCGCTGGCGTCGGCGAGATCCACGTGTTAACGCCGCCGGAGGAGGACACCGCGGACGCGGTCGCGGACGTGATCGACGACCGCGAGGCGACGCTCTCGCGGGCGGCCCGGCTCGGCGTGAACCGCGTCGAGGTCCGGTCGGAACCGGGCGTGGTCAGCGTGCGGTACATGCCCTGAGCGCGGTACTGGAACCGAGCCAGCGGACTGGCCCAGAGAGGGGTGACCCGCAGACGAGCGGGACGGACCCGCAGGTGAGTAAGAAGGCTTATTCACGCCCGCGCAGGAAGCGGTATTTATGATAGCGACCGAGGTACCGGAGGTCAACTACACCGAGTACTCGAACCGGCAGCTCGTGGCGATCCCGCTCGCGGTCCTCGTTCTCGCCCTCGCGATCATCGGCGGGTGGTACCTGGTCACGGGTGCGCCGGCGAATCTCGGGTTGGAGTTCACGGGCGGCGTGGAGCTCCGGATCGCCGACGACGGCGACGACGTAGAACAGCAGATCGAGACCGCGTTCGACCGGCAGCCCGACTCGGTCCGGTCGATCCCCGCCGACGACGTGTACGTGGTGACGTTCCGGGCGGCCGACGAGGACCCGGAGGGCTTGGCCAACGACCTGTCTGCGCAGGCCGATGAGGCCGGACTGTCCACGAACGCAATCGATCAGGTGTCCCCCAGCTTCGCGTCCGACACGGCCCGGACCGCGATCTTCGGCGTCGCGCTCGCGTTCCTCGGGATGAGCGTGCTCGTGTTCGCGCTGTTCCGGACGTTCGTCCCGTCGATCGCGGTCGTCGCGTCGGCGTTCTCCGACCTGGTGGTCCCCGTCGCGGTGATGAACCTCCTCGGGATCCAGATGACGCTCGGAACGATCGCGGCGCTCCTGATGATCATCGGCTACAGCGTCGACTCCGACATCCTGTTGAACAACTCCGTGCTGCGCCGGACCGGCGAGTTCTACGAGTCGGTGCACCGCGCGATGCGGACCGGTGTCACGATGACGCTCACGTCGATGGCGGCGATGATCGTCATGGCGATCGTCGCGTCGCTGTTCGGTGTCGATCTCCTCCGTAACATCGGAATCATCCTCTCCGTCGGGCTCTGTGCCGACCTGATGAACACGTATCTGCTGAACGTCTCGCTGCTTCGCTGGTACAAGTTCGAGGGGGTGAAACGCTGATGCTCGAACCCGTCAAGAACAACTGGCGGATCCTGCTCTTAGTCGTCGTCGTGATCGGCGCGACGGTGGCGCTTTTCGCGCCGCAGTTCGGTCCACAGACGGCTCCCGGCGAGAACGCTTCCGAGGCCCAACAGGGGGTCACGAACCTCCAGTACGGTCTCGATCTGGCGGGCGGGACGCGAGTCCGCGCGCCGCTGCTCGGCTACACCGCGACCGAGGTGGACTTCGACGGCGACCAACCGGACGACGTCGCTCGCGCCGTCGCGGACGAACTCGACGGCGTCTCGGCCCGGGACGTCGGGGCCGTCGCCGAGGAGAACGCGGTCGAGGTCACCGACGCGTCGGTCTCCGAATCGGAGTTCCGCGCAGCGATGGACGCCTCCGGATACGCCTACGAGGACGTTCGCTCCGGCGTCACACAGGAGACCCGGGACGTCGCGCAGAGCATCATCACGGGCAAGATCAACGAGGCGGGACTCTCCGGCGGGAGCGTCCAACAGGTCCAGTCGCTCACCGGCGAGTACTTCATCCTCGTCGAAGTGCCCGGCGAGGACCGGAGCGACGTGATCGAACTCCTCGAGGAACGCGGGACCGTCCAGATCGACATCGCGTACCCGACCGAGAACGGGACCGCGATCCAGGAAGAGGTGCTGATCCAGGACCACTTCGAGGACATCGGCACCGCCGCTCAGAGCGATCAGGGGACCGGCGCGTACGTTCCGGTGACTGTCCGGAACACCGCGCCGGAGGGCGAGCAGTCGCCCGCCCACGGCTTCCAGCAGGCGGTCGCCGACCGCGGGTTCGCCGAGGCGTACAGCTCCAACCAGGACCGGTGCGACTACGGCGAGAACCCGGACGACGTGAGCAAGCCGTGCCTCCTGCTCACCGTCGACGGCGAGGTCGTCAACTCCTTCGGGATGGACTCGGACCTCGCGCAGAGCATGGCGAGCGGCTCGTGGGCCACCGACGGCGGCTTCCGGCTCACGACGAGCGAGTTCAGTCAGGCGCAGACCATCTCCATCAACCTGCGCGCCGGCGCGCTCCCGGCGGAACTCGACATCAGCGGGCAGGGGACCTCGCGCTCCATCTCGGCGACGCAAGGGGAGAACTACAAGAACTACTCGCTGGTGACCGGCCTCCTCGCGGTGTTCGCTGTCGCCGGCATGGTGTTCCTCCGGTACCGCGAGCCCGCCGTGGCGCTGCCGATGATCGTCACGGCGCTCGCCGAGGTGTACGCGCTGCTCGGTATCGCCGCGCTGTTGAGCTATCCCCTCGAGCTGGCCGTGATCGCCGGCTTCATCGCGGTCGTCGGGACGGGCGTCGACGACCTCGTGATCATCGCCGACGAGGTGATGAGCGAGGGCGAAGTGAACTCCCGAAAGGTGTTCAACTCCCGGTTCCGCCGCGCCTTCTGGGTGATCGGCGCGGCCGCGGCAACGACGATAATCGCGATGTCGCCGCTGATGGTGCTGTCGCTCGGCGACCTCTCCGGGTTCGCGATCTTCACCATCCTCGGCGTCCTGATCGGCGTCCTGATCACCCGCCCCGCGTACGGCGACATCCTGCGTCGCCTGCTGACGATTCGGTGAGGATTCGACGCGGGAACCGAGGCGACTTCCCTCCGCGATCGTCCCACCTCGCGGGACGGGAACGCCGCTCCGCGCCCCGCGATCGGTTCAAACACGTGACCCACGACCACTCGGACGCGACGAGACCGACGCGCGCCGCCCCGGAGCCGCGGCCGTCACGGTCGAGGAGACCCGTGGGGGCTCGGACGTGACCCCGTATCCCGAGATCGTCGCCGTCGCGTTCGTCGCCCAGCTCGCGGTGCTGCCGGGCGAGAAGGTGCAGTTCATGATCGCCGCGCTGTCGACGCGGTACGATCCGAAAGTCGTGGTCGCCGCCGCGGGCTCGGCGTTCGCCGGCTGGACCGCGGTGGAGATCGCCTTCGGCCAAGCCCTGCAGTCGGCGTTGCCCGGCGTCGTGCTCGACGCCGTGACCGCGGCGTTGTTCTTCGTCTTCGCGTACCTGCTGTACCGGTCGATGCCGGACCGAGAACCGGAGCGGAGCGCGTCCGACGACGGCGACAGTGACCCGGGCGCGGCCGAGTCGGAATCGGACCCGGAGCCGAGCGACGCGACCCTCGCAGCGCTGGACTCGGTGACGCTCCCCGGACCGCTCGACCGCTACGCCGGGTCGTTCGGCGGCTTCCTGCCGATATTCGTGCTCACCGCCACCGGGGAGTTCGGCGACAAGACCCAGCTCGTGACGATCGGGTTGGCGGTCCAGTACGGTGCGACCTCCGCCATCTGGCTGGGCGAGATGCTGGCGATCATCCCGATCAGCCTCGCGAACGCGTACTTCTTCCACACCTTCGCCCACCGGTTCGACATGCGGCGCGCGCACCTCGCGTCCGCGGTGCTGTTCGCCTTCTTCGGTATCGACACCGTACTCTCCATCGCCACGGGGTTCTCCGTCTGGGAGACGTTCATGGAGGCCGTGACCGCGGCCGCGTCGGGATTGCTCTAGGCCCGCTCGGGTTCCGCTAGAACTCGTCTAACCCGGACTGCTCGGCGGCCGCCAACACGTCGTCGCAGGTCGCCCACGAGCGCCGCGCGCAGTCGGGCACGTCGCCGTGGTCGTCGACGTATTCCCGGAGGAACTCCCGCGTCGCCGGATCGCTCGGGTAGCCGCTCCCGATCCCGTCGTAGGCAGGGTAGTCGGCGTCGATTTCGGCCATCCGCGCGTCGCGGGCGACCTTCGCGACGACGCTCGCGCCCCCGACCATCGGGTCGTCTTCGTCGGCGCCGTGGGAAGCCGACACGTCGACCGCAGGGAGATCGGTGTCGTTAGCGGCGGAGTCGGGATCGGCGACGAACTCCCCGAGTCGTCGGGCGAACCGCGCCTCGCTGGTGTCGCCCGCGTCGGCGACGACCCGGACCGGTTCGTCGAGGTTGGAGACACCGTCGTCGTCGCCGTCGAGCGCAGTCCGGATCGCCCGCGCCTGTCCGCGCACGGTGAGCGTGTTCATGTCCGTGTCCGGACGGTCGATCTCGTCGGGCTCGACGAACGCGACGCCGACGGCGACGGCGTCGGCCGCTCGCGTCGCGGCGTCGATCGCCTCGCGCCGGTTCGGGGAGAGCCGCTTCGAGTCGTCCGCGTCGGCCGGGAGGTCCGCCGGGTCGCCGAGCACCGCCGCGGCGACCATCGGTCCGAGCACGGGGCCCTTGCCGGCCTCGTCGACGCCGAGGTACACGCGTCGCTCGTCGGCTCGGACGGGTAAATAGGTTCAGAAAGCGGTCGACGGCGGGCGAACGCGAAGCCGTTCAGTCGAGGAGGACCGCGTTGACCTGTCCGGTCTGGCCGGGGCGGGAGGTGACGCGGGCGCGGCCCGCGGACGTCTCGATGACGGCGCCCTTGGTGATGATGTTCCGGCGGGCGTAGTTGACGTTCGAAGGGTTGTCGACGACGTTCTCGATGTCGGCCTCGCTGACCTCGTCGCCGTCGGCGACCTGCGCGACGTTCGTCGCGAGCGCGCGGACCTTCTTCTCGGTGCCGCGGGAGTCGATGTACTGGACCCGCGTCTCGCCGAGGGTCGTCTCGGCGGGTTCGCGGCCGAGCTGGTGGCGCTTCTTGTTCGAGGCGTGCTTGAGTCGGCCGCCCGTCCGCTTGCGCGTGGAGCGTCCCTGGTCTTTCATACAGCCATGAACACCCAGCGAATACTTGAAGCGTTCGACTCGCCTCGGCGGCTTCGACGCCGAGACCGGCGGCGTGGCGGGCGGGACGCCCCGTCACGCGCGGCGCGGGTCTCCCGATCGGTTACGCGAACCGCCGCTCGAACTCCCGGATCCCCTCGTCGGTGCCGACGACGACGAGTTCGTCACGCGACTGGATCTGCGTGTCGGGGCCGATATCGGTCACGGTCTCGTCGTCGCGTTCGATGGCGATGACGGTGCAGCCGGTGGCCTCGCGGACGTTCGCCCGACCGATCGTCTTCCCGGCCAGCCGGGGAACTCGGCTCCTGACGACCTCGATCTGCTGGTTGAGCGAGAGCACGTCCCGGTCCTCGATGACGGTGGAGGCGGACAGCCGCCCGGTGACGGTCGCGAGCGAGAGCACGTAATCGGCGCCCGCCCGGTGCATCTTCCGGACGCTCGCGGCCTCCTCGACGCGGGCGAGCACCTGCGTGTTCGGCGCCAGATCCCGGACTACGAGCGTCGTGAACTCCGTCGTCGTGTCGTCCGGCAGCGCGAGCACGACCGTCTGCGCCCCCTCGACGCCGGCGGCGCGCAGGGTCTCCGGGTCGGTCGCGTCGCCGACCACGTCGACGCCCTCCCCGTCCTTCCAGTCGACGACCGTGACGGGTAGGTCGGCGTCCGCGAGCGCCTCGGCAACGGTCTGTCCGACCTGTCCGTATCCGATCACGACGGTCTCGCCCGCGCCGAACCGGCGCGTGGCGGAGTTCGTCAGATCGACGAACCGCTCCAGTTGGTCCGTCCGCCCGGAGACCAGCAGGACCGTCCCGGCCGACAGGGTCGCGTCCGGCGGCGGCGCCGCCTCGAACTCGCCGTTGAACCACGCGCCGATCACGTTGACGCCGACGCGCTCGCCGATATCGCTGTCGGCGAGGGTCGAACCGGCGAGCGAGCTTCCGTGCGGGACGGACACCTCCGCGAGTTGGAGGGAGTCGCCGATGGCGACCGCCTCGCCGAGGTCCGTCTGCAGCGCGGTCGTGACCTTCGCGGCGAGGCTCTCGCCGAGCAGCGACCGCGGCGAGAGCACCTCGTCCGCGCCGGCGAGTCGGTGGTACCGCTCACGGTCGGTGTCCTCCACGACGCTGATGACACGCACGTCCGGCGACAGCTCCTTCGCGGCGAGCACGATGCTCGCGTCCACCTGGTCGGAAACGTCGGTCACCAGCGCCCGCGCGTCGGCGAGGTTCGCGGCCGCCAGCCCCGCCGTCGACTCCGGGTCCGCCCGGATCACCGTCCGTCCCGCTTCGCGGAGCCGTACCGCCCGGTCGGGGTCGGGCTCGACGATCACGTAGGGAATCGCCCTCGAGTCGAACTCCTCGATGAGCGTCGCCGACCGCGAGGTGTCCGAACAGACGACGACGTGGCCCGACAGGTCATCCTCCAGCGACGTGGGGGCGGTCGTCGCGAACGCCTCCTCGAGAAGGGGCGTCACCACGACCGGAAGCGCGCCGATCAGGAGCACCATCCCGATCAGGTCCATCACGGCGATGAAAGCGTTCAGCTGCTGGCTCTCCCACGGTGAGTCCCCGCCGAACCCGGTGGTCGTGAACATCTCGACCGAGAAGCGCAGCGCCTCGATCATGGTGCGCGGGTCGCCCTCGTACACCCGCATCCCGTAGCGGTAGACGACCGCGGTGAAGATCAGCACGAAGAGGACGAAGGCGGAGTACCCGGCGACCCGCCGCTTCCACGAGTCCATTTTCTCCGGATACGATATCCGCATACAAAAACGGGACGCGTTCCGCGACGTCCGACCCGAAGTTCGATGGTTTAAGTCCCGGGGGGCGAACGGACACGTATGGTGCGGGACCCGCCGGGCGAGGAGGATCCGCCGTCGGTCGACGACGTGCTGGACGCGCTCGCAGACGACGACGCGCGGCGGATCGTGTCCGCGCTCTCCGAGCCGAAGACGGCGAGCGACATCTCGGAGGAGTGCGACATCCCCCTGTCGACGACCTACCGGAAGCTGGAGCTGCTCACCGAGGCGTCCCTGCTGTCGGAGTCGACGGACATCCGCCGCGACGGGCAACACACGACCCGCTACTCGGTCTCGTTCGAGACGGTAACCGTCTCGCTCGACGAGGCGGACAGCGAGGAGAACGACCGCGAGTTCGATATCGAGTTCACGCGCCCGGAGCGCACCCGGGACGAACGGCTGGCCGACCTGTGGTCGGAGCTTCGAGAGGAAACATGAATACGTACATCAACCTGTTCGTCATCGTCGCAAAGACCGCCATCCTGGTGCTCGGTGGCAGCATCACCTACTACGCGCTCAGGGCCTACGGTCGGACCGGAAATCCCTCGCTGCGCGCGCTCGGTATCGGCTTCGGCATCGTCACCGTCGGGGCGCTGATCGGCGGCGTCTCTCACCAGATCATCGGATCGAGTCTCGCCGTCGGGATCGCGATCAACAGCCTGCTGACGGCGGTCGGCTTCGGCGTCATCGTCTACTCGCTGACGGTGGAGTGAGGCGAGGGGGACGGCCGCGAACTCCCTCCACCCACGTCTCCCGTCGCTCCCTCGCCGTTCCAGTCGCGCTGTCGACGTTCGACGAACCCCTATTTCGGTAGCCTTTTGCGGCTTTCCGTCCTCGGATCGAGTAATGAGCGACGCACGCGAGGAGCTCTCCCGCCGGATCGCCGGCGAGATAACGCTCAGCGACGACCCCGGAGCGACCCTCCGGAAGTGGCGGACCGACTTCGACGTCTCCCAGACGGAGCTGGCCGACCAGCTCGACGTCTCCTCGTCGGTCGTCTCGGACTACGAGAGCGGGCGCCGCGAGAGCCCGGGGATCGGCGTCGTCCGGCGGACCGTCGACGGGCTCTTGGACATCGACGAGCGGCGCGGCGGCGGGCGGCTCCGCCAGTACGCGCGGGTGCTCTCCGCCGGGTTCGAGAGCGACATCGTCCACGACCTCCGGGAGTACTCGACGGCGGTCCCCTTGGAGGAGTTCTACGAGGCGATGGACGCGACGGAGATCGTCCGCGGCGAGCAGGACCACGTCAACGGCCACACCGTCATCAACTCGATCGAGGCGATCACCCGCCTGTCGAGCGAGGAGTTCTACCGGCTGTACGGTCAGTCGACGAACCGCGCGCTCGTGTTCACGCGCGTCACGCGCGGCGAGTCGCCGCTGGTCGCGCTGCGGGTCGTGAGCCCGACGCCGAACGCGGTCGTGCTCCACGGGATCGAGGACGGCGACCTGTGGGACCACGCCGCCGACCTCGCCCGCGTCGACGGGTTCTCGCTGGCGATCTCGAACCGGGACCTCGACGACTGTCTGGCCGACCTGCAGGCGCTGTGAGGTGTCCGCGCGGCTGAGTCGGTCAAGAACGGGCGCCAGACCGCGACCCTGAAACCCCCGGCGGCCCTCCCCCCGGACATGAGCGACGACTACGCCGAGCGGCTCCGCGCGAACCGCCGCGAGAAGGACGAGTTCTTCGCCGACCACCCGCAGTCGCCGATCCCGCCCGAGCACCGCGACGAGTTCGACGGGCTCGACTACTTCGAGCCGGACCCCGACTACCGAGTCGAGGCGACCGTCACCGTCCACGACGACCCCGAGCCGGTCGAGATGGAGACCACCGCGAGCAATCCGGTGCGCTACCTCCGGATCGTCACCTTCGCGTTCGAGATCCGCGGCGAGGAACACACCCTCGCGGGCTACCAGCAAGAGGGCGACGAGGGGGCGATATTCGTTCCCTTCCGCGACAAGACGACGGGCCAGCAGACGTATCACAACGGGCGGTACATGGAATTGGAACCGGAGGGAGAACTCGCCGACGGCGACGCGGTGACGATCGATTTCAACCTCGCGTACAGCCCCTTCTGCGCGTACAGCGAGACGTTCTCCTGTCCGCTCCCGCCCGAGGAGAACTGGCTGGAGATCGTCGTCCCCGCGGGTGAGAAGACGCCGGACATCGAGTAGTTGGGAGACCTCAAGTAGACGAGGGTGTCATCGAACTATTCGCAGGGGTTTGATTTCACCTGTTATTAGATGAATCGGCCGTCAGAATTGACCTGCTTCTTGATCGATTACGGGAGTGAGTATTGCAGATCGGTGGTGGCAATAGCGTATTTAAAAAGGGGTGAGCGAGAGAGCAGTCGCTTATAAATGAACGAAGCGGTGCGGTGGCGCGCCCCGGCGAGCGGCCCACCGGGCCGCGAGCCGACGGTGCGAGGGAGTCGCTGGCGCCGCCGGCGCCAGCGACGAGGCTGGGGAGGTGTGAGGTGCTGTGCGAAGCGGTGCGGGGCGGGACTCAAAGGGGCAGCCGCGAGGACGAAGCTCGGCGACGGAAGCACCGCAGCGAAGGAGCGTCAGCGACTGAGCGAGGAGCGCACCGAGCCGCGCGAGTCGTCGCGGCTGGGGCTTTGGAGATCTTCATCGAGGTGTCGCTAGTCGCTTATAAACAGCCGACAGCAACACCACTCGATCGCTTATAAACAACCGATCAACCGAATTGATACACGTACTCCCGCAGTCTATGGCCACTACGTCTGTACTGAGCGATTCACGGATCGGTCACTGAGGTGTGTAAACCGTTCTATGACACCTCTCAAGTAGACGGGAACCGCTCCGCGCGCCCCGCTCCCCGCGGAAAGCCTCAAATCCTCCCCCGCCGAAGCCTTCTCATGCGCACCCGGCTCGCGGTCGCCGGCCTCGCCGTCGTCGGCGTCCTCCTGATGGCGAACCCGCTGTACCTCCCGGTTCCGATCGGGGAGCCCGACCCGGCGTACACCCACAGCGTCCAGCCGGCCGAGAGCGGGTCGCCGGTGGCGGGCGTCGACGCGCCCGAGCAGGGGAACGGGACCGCAGACGGCGTCGTCGACTACGCCGACCTCGACCCCGAGGCCCGCGCGGCGTTCGACCGAGCGCTCGACTCGGAGGCCGGCTTCGGCGTCGAGGATCCGGACGAGCGCGTCGACTCGCTGTCGTACCCGACGGAGCCGACGCCGGGCGACGGGCTCCTCCTTGTCGCGTACGAAGGGGAACGGTACGAGTTCTGGACCCGAACCGTCGAGCGCGAGCCGGGCGCGGTCGTCGCCCAGCGGATCGCGGTCCAGCCGGTCGCGTTCCTCGCCGGCTTCTTCGCCGTGCTCGCCGCCGCCGCGCTCGGGTTCCGGGGGCGGATCGACCGGACGTGATCGCGAACCGACCGGTCGACTGCCCTCACTCCGCCGCGTTCGGCTGTCCCACGGGCTTCGGCGCGTCGCCGGCCTCGATGGCGCGGCGGGTCGCCTCGTCGATCTCGACGACGTGGCACAGCGGGTTCCCGGGGTAGACGACCGGGTTCTCCAGGAGGCCGATCAGTAGGCCGGTGAAGGGCGCTTCGACCGCGACCTCGTCCTTCTTAAACGGGTTGGTGATCGTCGCGATCCGCTCGCCCTCGCGGACGAGCGAGCCGCTCTCGAAGTGGGTGTCGACGATCCCGCCGGAGTCGGCGCGGAGCCACGTCTTCTCCCCTGCGCCGGCGACGATCGTCCGCCAGCCGGGCCAACGCACCGTGTCGGTGTCGAGCAGGCCGTACTCGGCGAACACGGACCGAACGCCGCCGAGCGCGTCGTCGATGAGCGGCCGCTGGAAGCGGTGGGCCTCGCCCATCTCGATCGTGATCGTGGGGATGCCGTCGGCGGTCGCCTCGCCGCGGAGGGTGCCGCTCGGCCCGTCGCTGTCGATGATCACCTTCGAGCCGAACGCCATCGCAAGTCGGTGGACCCCGTCCTCGGTCATGTCGCCGCGGACGTGGAGCATGTTCGTTCGGCCGCGCGTGGAGGTGTGGAAGTCGAGCCCGAAGTCACACGGCGCGATGAAGTTCGAGTAGATCTGGTTCGCCATCCGCTTCGAGCTTGTCGAGCCGGCCTTCCCGGGGAACGACCGGTTCAGGTCGCGGTCGTAGACGGGGAGGTAGCGCTGCTGTGCGAGGAAGCCCGGCACGTTGAGCACGGGGAGACAGACAAGGGTGCCCGCGAGCGCCGAGAGGTCCCACTCGTGGGCGACCTCGCGGACGACCTCGATGCCGTTGAGTTCGTCGCCGTGGGCGGCCGCCGTGAGGAACGCGGTGGGCCCGTCGCGCTCGCCGTTGACGATCGTCACGGGGATCCGGACCGGGTCGCCGAGGTACGTCTCGCTGATGCCGTAGCGGATGTTCTGCGTCTCGCCCGGCGGCACCGCGCCGCCGTTGTACGTGAACACCCGATCGTCGCTCATGCCAGACCGGAGCACGGCGGGGAGTATATATATGGCGACCCGCGGATCGCCCGCGTTCGACCCTCCGACCCGCCGGCCGCCGCAGCCACCGATCGGTCGAACTTTTACGCACGGCTGCGCAGGTGTTCCCATGAGTTCGGACCCGGTACGGGTGGGAGTGCTGTCGCTGCACAACAGCAAGGAAACGAAGGCGATCTGCAACGCTGTCGAGGACCTCGGGCACGAGCCCGTCTGGCTCCGCGAGGAGAACGCGGCCATCAGCGTCGAGGACGGCGAGGTGTCCGTCGAGCCCGCGGTCGACGTGATCGCGAACCGACTGTTGCTCTCGAACACCGATCAGCCCGCCGAGCTGCTCGGGCTGGCGACGACGTTCGAGCGCATCCGGCCGATGTTGAACGAGCCGAATGCCGTGCTCGCGTCGATCCACAAGTTCGCCACGGCCGCGACACTCGCCGACTGGAACATCCGCGTGCCCGACGCGCTGCTCGCGCTGTCGAACGACCGGCTCAACGAGGGGCGCGAGCGCTTCGGCGAGGTCGGCGTTTATAAGACCGCGATCGGCACCCACGGCGGCGGGACGTGGAAGGTCGATCTCACGGAGCGGGTGAACCCGAAGGTGGGCAACCGGCAGGCGTTCCTCCAGAAGCTCATCGACCGCGACGACGAGGAGCACCGCGACCTGCGCGTCTACATCGTCGGGGACGAGATCGTGGGCTCGATGTACCGCTACGCGCCGGAGGGCGACTGGCGGACCAACGTCGCGCTCGGCGGCGCGGTCGAGGACGCTACCAACGACATGCCCGACGAAGCCGCCGAGACGGCGCTGTACGCGGCCGAGGTGATGGATCTGGACTACGCCGGCGTCGACCTCGTCGAGGGGTACGACGGCTGGTACGTCCTCGAAGTGAACCCGACGGCCGGATTTAAGGGACTGTTCGAGGCCACCGGCACGAGCCCCGCGCCGCACATCGCGAAGCTCGCGATCGAGACGGTCGGCGGCGAAGTCGACGACGACGACGTGGAGCACATCTCCGCGACGCTCGACGACTCGCGGCCCTCGTGTGCCCCCGCGCCGAAGCCGAGCCCGACCGAACAGCCCATGATCGGCTACATCGAAGAGGTCGTCGTCACCGGGACCTCCGGTTCCACGCAGGCGCTCGCGAAGTCGGACACGGGCGCGACCCGGACCAGCATCGACACCCAGCTCGCCGCCGAGATCGGCGCCGGCCCGATCAAGAGCATGACGCGCGTGAAGTCGGGGAGCGTGAAGGGCGGGAAGGCCCGGCCCGTCGTCGACCTCGTCATCGGTATCGGCGGCAACCAGCACACCGTCACCGCCAGCGTCGAGGACCGCGGCCACATGGAGTACCCGCTCCTCTTGGGCCGCGACATTCTCACCGACTATCGGGTCGACGTCCGGAAGCGCGCCGACGTGGAGGAGACCGAGCGCGACGAGGCCGGCGAAATCCTCGAAGAGGAAGAGTAGCGCAAAGTCGCCGCCACCCGCCGAATTGGGGGCGCGACTCAGGTGAACAGGACGATGACGAGCGCCACGAACAGCAGTTCGCCGCCGATCAGCACGGCCGCGAACAGCCAGTAGCGGTACGTCCAGAGCCACTCTCTCGACCGCGCCCACGCCGACCGCAGACGCGAGGCGTCGCTCCCCGCCTCACCGCTCCTCCTCGCGTTGCCGTCGTCCGCACCGCCGGAGGTATCGAGCAGGTACGACTCGTCAAGTCGCCATCCGTCGCCCTCGTACGTGGCCGATACGCGGGCGCCGACGATCTCGTCGACGTCGAGGGGCGAAACTCCGGCCGCCTCGAGGAACGCGAGGAACGCCTCCGACTCCGACAGCGAGCCGTGCCGCGGGGCTGGGAACCGCTCGGTATGAGTCGCGTCGCCGTGCGGGGTCCGGAACTCCACGACGACTTCGTCGTCCGCCGACCGCACCCCGGTCACGACCAGCTCGCGCTCCACGTCGTTGAGGTACCCCTCTCGGAGGCGACGCTGCACCTCGTCGTCGACCTCGGCCGCGCCGCCGTCGACAGCCTCACCACCGGCCGACCCGGGAGCGCCGTCGCGCTCGGCGTCGGCGATCGTCGACTCCGTCTCGGCCGGAGACGCCGCCTCTCGGCCGCCGCTGGAGGGTCGGTCGGGCATCCGGTACCTCCTTGGCGGCGCGGTGCAATAAGCGCGCTGTCGGAACCCGTTTGAACGCCGGCGACCTCGGGTCACCCATGCGCGAAGTGACGTTGCGAGTGCGCCACCACGGGGGTCCCGAGTCCGAGGTGAGCGCCCGGCACCCGGAGGTGACGCTCCGCTCGGTCTCCTCGATGACCGGGACGGGCGCCGAGCGAAAGCGGATCGTGGAGCTGCGCGGGCCGACCGCCGAGATCGAGTCGTTCCTGACCGAGTTCCGCCGCGCCGACCCCGTGGTGTCCGCGGAGCCGATCTCGCCGGTCGCCGGCGGTCACGCGTACGTCGCGCTCACCGTCGACACCGGCGGCTGGGACGGGATCAGCGAGCGGCTCGCGGACCTCGGCGTCCACTACCGGATGGGGACGACTATCTCCGGCGGGATCGAACGATGGACGGTGTATCTCGGAGCCGACGACGATCTCTCGGCGCTGATTCGCTGGATCGAGCGCGGCGGGAACGACGTCGAACTCGCCCGCAACGTCGAGCTCGCTGATCTCGATCACCCTCCACGACTTCCCGCCGCGGGCATCCTCGACGGGCTCACCGACAGCCAGCGCGAGGCGCTCGCGACCGCGATCGCGACGGGGTACTACGACCACGGCGGCGGGGTCGGCGTCGAGGACGTCGCCGAGGAGCTCGATCTCGGCACGACGACCGTGTGGGAACACCTCTCTCGCGCGGAGTCGACGGTGATGAACGCCCTGATCGACCGGTTCGAGGAGTGGGGACTCCCCGAGGGACGCGGGCCGAGACGGGACGGCCGGGATCGGCCTGACGCGCGCCGGTAGCGTCGGATTCCGAACAATACTTTTGTACTTCCGGATCGGACCAGCGGGTATGAACGAGGGGACGGTGTCGGTGCCGGACGAGCAGTACGAGCGGCTCGCAGCGCTCGCGGCCGCCCGCGGCGTGACCCCCGAGGCCCAGCTCGCCCGGCTCATCGACGATGCCTACGAGGGCCTCGATGCCGACGACGCCCATGCCGAGAGCCTCCCGCTCGGGGTGTACGGCGACGACGAGACGGCCGACGACGGCGGAGCGTAACCCGCTCAGGCCGGGTCTTCTTTCGTCACTTCAACCTCGACGGTGTCGGCGTCGACGCCGATTCTGGCGAACTGGGTCCGGACGTGCTCTTTCGCCGCGGTCAGGGCCTGATCGCGGGTGTCGAACCCGCGGGGCATCGGCTCCTCGAAGGCGACTCGGATCTCCTCGCCGCCCACGCGCAGGGCGGACCCGCCGCTCTCGACCTCGTAGAAGGAGTCGCACACCCAGACGTACGGGGCGTCTTCGTCGGGCGCGCCCTTGTAGGCGGGCGGCTCCTCACCGCGCTCGAACACCGTGCCGGTGAGTTCCGTCCCGCCGCCGCTGCCGCGAACGAGTATCATGTCTCCGATACGGTCCGGAGACTCAAAAGGGGCCCGCGAGCGTGGCCCCGACCGGACGACGAGGGGGAAACGCTTTCGGCGTCGGGGGCGGTGGGTCCGCCATGACGCTGGAGGACTTCACCGAGTTCGGCGACGACGAGGGCGACGGCGGCGGGGAGGGCGCCAACCCTGCGACCGCCGAGTCCGGCGGTACCGAGGGCGATGGCGGCGACGCGGCCGATGACGGCGGTGAGACCGACGGCGGCGGCGCGGCCGCGACCGACGACGGCGGCCGCGAGGAAGTCGTTGACGACGAGTTTACCGCGTACGACGTGGAACCGACCGGCGAGGACACGGGACTCGGTGTCGTTTCCGTCTCGCAGGGGCTCCGCGTGGCCGAGGAGGAGGATGAGACGACGCTGAAGGCGTTCGTCACGACCGGGAACCGCGAGGCGGTCCGGCTCGGGAAGTACCTCCTGATCCCGTACCCGGACGGCGAGCGCCTGTTCTGCCGGATCACCGGACTGGAGTACGCGCAGGAGTTCCGGTCGGACGACGCCACCGAGATCCACGCGCGCCGACAGATGCGCCGCGATGACTTCGCCGAACGCGACTACAAGTTCATGGCCGAGTTGGATCCGATGTCCGTCGTCTACGGCGAGGGAGAGGACATGAAACGCCGGATGACCGACCGGGTGCCGAAACCAGGGGCGGTCGTCGAGGAGGCCTCCGACGACGCCGAGATCAAGACCGGGCTGAAGATTCCCGAAGACGGCGTCTTCCTCGGCCACCTCTCCGTCGGCGGCGAGAAGGTGCGGACGGCGGCGGAGCCGCCCACCGTCGACTACCGCGTGAAGGACGACTACGCAGACGGCGACCCGCTCGCGTTCCGGCACACCCTCGTCGCCGGCGGGACCGGATCGGGGAAGACCCACGCCTCGAAGAACGTCCTCCGACAGTACCTCGACTCGGACCGCACCTACCCGACCGGCGACGGTCGGGAGTCGCGGATGGCGGTCGTCCAGTTCGACCCGCAGGACGAGTACGCGCAGATGCACGACGACAACCCCGACCTCGACGCCGACTTCGCGCGGCGGCTGGACCGGGAGGGGATCGCCCACGGCGGCCACGACGACACCGTCGCCCTCGTGCCGCGGGCCGCGAACGCGACGTACCCGGGCGAGGGGCACCGCGCCGAGCGCGTGGAGTTCACGATCCCCTTCTCGCTCGCGCGGGACATGCCGTGGCTCGTCGCCGGCTCCGGGCTCAACGAGAATCAGTATCCCGCCCTGCTGACCCTTCTCAACCGCTTCTTCCGTGACTACGGGGACAGCGGGACCTACAGCCAGTTCCTCTCGTACCTCGACGACCCGGCGCTCAAAGAGGAACTCGACGAGAGCGGTCGGGTCCACGAGGCGACGTTCGACGCCGTCAAACGACGGGTCCGCGGGGTCCCCGGGGGCATCTTCGATCAGGACGCGAAGCCGATCACGGAGTTGGACCACACCCTCGTCCGGCCGGGCGGGCTCTCCGTGGTCCCCACCTACCACCTGCCGACCTCCAGACAGAAGGAGATCGTCGTGCTCGCGGTCGCGGGGCTGCTCGTCGACGACAAGCTCTCGAACGACCCCGACAGCGACCGGATCGAGGAGACGCCCCTCCTGATCGGGATGGACGAGGCGCACAACTTCCTCGCCGACGCCGACACGGTGCAGGCCCGAAAGGTCGTCCAGAAGTTCACGGAGGCGGCCAAGCAGGGCCGCAAGGAGCGGCTCGGGCTCTTCCTGATCACGCAGGACCCGCAGGACGTGGCCGAGTCGGTGTTCAAGCAGGTGAACACCAAGGTCGTCTTGAACCTCGGCGACGAGGACGCGATCAGCAGCGTGAACATCCCCACGAACCTCGCCGGAAAGGTCCCCTACATGGAGAAGGGGCAGATGGTGGTCTACTCGCCGGACAACTCCGAGCCCGTGGAGCTGATCGGGCTCTCGGAGTGCGTGACGCGGCACGATTGACCGGCGCGGTTCGCGATTCGGAGCGGGCGCCCCCAAACCGGATTGCCGCCGCGTCGGAGTCGCCGCCGCCCTTTTAATGCAGAGCGAGAGAAGCGCGCACATGGTCAAACGGATCCTCGTTGCGGTCGACGGATCGACGGAAGCGGCCGAGGCGCTCCAGTTCGCGGCGTCGGAGTGGCCCGACGCCGAACTGACAGCGCTGCACGTGATCAACCCCGCCGACTCGGCGACGGGCGCGGAGGGCGGGTTCCCCGGCGCCGCCGACCAGTGGTACGACAGCGCCAAACAGCGCGGCGACCGGATCCTGAGCGAGGCGACTTCGGCGGTCGACCGCGACGTGGAGACGCGACTGGAGGTCGGGCGGCCGACGGGGACGATCCTCTCCGTGGCGGGCGGCGAGAAGCGGGTCGGCGAGGACGACGATCCGGGCGAGCCGTTCGACCACGTCGTGTTAGCGAGTCAGGGCCGGACCGGGATCTCTCGGGTCTTACTCGGGAGCGTCGCCGAGGGCGTGGTGCGCCGCGCCGAGGTCCCCGTCACCGTCGTTCGGTGAGGCGAAGTCGGCGGAATCGGTGACGCGGGCATCGGTCACTCCTCTGCACGCTCCGCCTCGATCACCTCACCGACGACGGTCCACCCTTCCTCGTCGGGACCCGATCGCCCGAGCAGCACGGAGTCGTAGTCGTCTGCGGTGATGAGGCGAAATTCGGCGTCGACGTCGGCGTCGGTGCGAGTCCCCTCGCCGCGGAACTCGCGCTGGAAGAACTCGGTCGAGGAGAACTCGAAGACGCCGGCCTCCTCGCCGTCGATCGTGAGTCGAACCGGCCGAGGTTGGATGTTGTGGATGCGCTTGGCGATTGGATTGAGATCTGGCATATGGAAACATCCGTGGGACTCAGCGATAAAAGCGACGTGAGCGCCGTCCGCATCGGCCGAGCAGCGTCGACAACCGCGTTCTTCCGGCCAAACGACCGTACGAGGTTAAGTCCCCTCGGCGCGTTAATACGTGGGATCATCCATGTTATCAGAGTCGTTAAACTACCTGCGCGACGGCGAAGACGCCATCGTGACGGTCGCAATCGGCGGCGTACTGCTGCTCACGAGTCCGCTCCTGATCCCCTCGTTCCTCGTGCTCGGATATCTCACACGCGTCATCCGTCGGACGGCCGACGGTACCGACGAGCCGCCGGTCTTCGAGGCGTGGGGCAACCTCCTCGTCGAGGGGGTGAAGGCGTTCGCCGTCACGTTCGTCTACTCGCTGCTGCCGCTCGCGGTCCTCGCGGTCGCCGCCGCCTTCGGTATCGGCGCGGCCGTCGTCGGGTCCGGTGACGGCGCCGGGGGCCTCCTCAGCGGGCTGATCGGCGGACTGCTGGCGCTGGTACTCGTCGTCGTCGCGCTCGCCGTCTCGCTCGTCGGCGTCTACGTGACGCCGGCCGCGCTGGCCGCGGTCGCCGACTCCGGACGCGTCGGCGACGGGTTCGCGGTCGGGACGCTCTGGGGCGTCGTCACGAAGCGCGCGTACGCCGTCGGCTGGCTCACCGCCGTTACGGTGGTGTTCGCCGGGGCGTTAGCGATCGGCGTGCTCTCAGTCGTCCCGATTCTCGGCACGATCGCCGGGTTCTTCGTGCAGTTCTACGCAATCGTCGCCGCAGCCGCCGTCATCGGCTGGACGTGGACCGACGTGCGGCCGGTCACGACCGATACGACTGAGGCCGATCCCGCTGAACGACCCACAGTGTAGGCAACCGGTGAGAAACGAACGGGGCGAAAAGGGCTGCGAAACCTGTGTAACGCCGCGTTACGCTACAAGGACGTCGTCGTAGTCGCCGGCGTCGACGCGGTCGTCGAACGTCCGGGCGTCCTCGCCCTCGATGGTGACGCCGAGGGAGGCGCAGGTGCCGCCGACTTCCTTGGCGGCGTTCTTCACGTCGTACGAGAGCAGGTCGGTCGACTTCTGCTCGGCGACCTTCTTCACCTGTTCGATCGACATGTCCGCGACGAAGTTCTCCTGCGGCTCGCCGGAGCCGGTTTCGAAGCCGGCCTCGTCTTTGATCAGTTCGGCCGTCGGCGGGACGCCGACCTCGATCGTGAAGGAGCCGTCGTCGTCGTACTCGATGGTGACGGGCACTTCCATGCCGTCGAACGCGGCGGTCTCCTCGTTGATCTGCGACACGACGTCCTGAACGTCCACCGGCGTCGGTCCGAGCTCGGGACCGAGCGGCGGGCCGGGGTTGGCCTGCCCGCCGGGGACGAGCGCTTCGATAGTTCCAGCCATATCCGTACGAACCCGGCCGCGACTTTTAACGGTTGTTCTTTCGGGTAGGGGGCGCCAGCGGTTCGCACGCTTTCGATATCGGCCTCGGGGCGACCGTTACTACGTTTGACAGAGTACGTTAGCTGGAAGTCCACTTATAAGCAGACCGGGCCGACGATCGATGAAGGCCTCCGAAGCCCCAGCCGGGAGGGCTCGATGGACTCGTTGCGGTCCTCGTCGCTCACTCCGTTCGCTCCTGCGGTCCTTACTTCGTCCGTCTTCGCCCTCCCGGCTGCCCCTTCGAGTCCCACCCGTACCGCAACTGCACCGCCGGAAGACGGTCGCCTCGCTGCGCTCGGCGCTGCGACTTCCGTGCTCCCGCTCGCTCCCTTCGGTCGCTCACGGGACCGCAGCCTCACGCCTCCCCAGCCTCGTCGCTGGCGGCGATAGCCGCCAGCGACTCCCTCGCGCGGGCTGCTCGCGGGCCGGTGGCCCGCTCGCAGGCACACGCCACCGCACCGCCATTTATAAGCGGCCGTCGCAGCGGCTCAGTGCTGTTTAAATACCGGAACGGCCCTGACGACCTACTCCTCGGGGACGAGGTGGACCTCGCCGCCGTGCTCGAAGGCGAGCACCGAGTCGGCGTCGCCGTCGACGAACTCCGGGTTCGGAACCGTCTTCGCCTCGTAGGTGACCGGGTCGAGCACTTGGATCGCGTTCTCGTCTTCCACCGTCACCACCGTCGTCTCCGCGGCGTCGTCCCGGCGGCCGAGCCGCGCCGCGTCCGGGGCCGCCCCCTCCTCGAACTCGGAGATGTACTCCGCGCCCGTGGCGAGGCGGACCCCGCGGAGCCGACCGGAGACGCTCGTGACGAGCACGGGGCCGTCGCCGTCCTCGGGGTCGATTATCTCGCCCGGGGCGTAGCGCGGGAGCCGGACCGCGAACGTCACCCGGTACACCTCGTTGCCGTCGCCGTCCTCGGTGACGAGCGTCGGGTACGACTCGAAGCTCCCGCCGAGCGCCTCCGTGATCCGCGTCGCGACGTTCTGCGCGAGCCGGTTCGACGAGAGCTTGATGTCCGGCCCGTCGTCGGTCTCTTTGACCTCCGTGATGAACGCCTCGCGGTCGCCGTCGGCCTCCTGGTCGGCGACGTACGTCTCGGCGATGTCGAGCGCCTCGGCGCGCTCGGCGGGGGTCAGCTCGCGTTCGTCCGCGCGCACTTGCACGATCCCGGCGTAGTAGCCGCCGGCGATCCGGCCGCAGCGGTCGCAGGTCCCCCGCGAAATCTTGACCGGGACCGTGACCTCCGCGGAGCGGAGCGTCCCCCGGACGACCCCAGAGAAGCGGCAGTGCATCCGGACGTTGTTCTCGTCGACCTGCTCGGGCTCGACGCCCCACTCGACCTCTTCGGCGTCGACGTGGACCCCGAGCGCGCCGGCGACCTCGTCGACGGCGACGTCGGTGTAGTCGCGCGCGCCGACGTCCCGCCACGACTCGCCGCGGCGGACCGCGCCGCAGCCGGAACAGACCAACACCTCGATCCGGTCGGGCGCGTCGACCAGTTCGAAGTCCTCGAAGTAGCAGTCGTCACACAGCAGCGCGTCCCGCCCTCCGGGGTCGCCGGGAAGCGGCTCGCGCCGCTCCGGGACGGCGTCGCCACACCGGGGACAGAACTCCCGCGACTCGCTCATTACCGGCGGCTACGCCGAGGAGGCGTTTAAGCGGCGCGGACCGGCCTCGATCGGGGCCGCCGGGGCCGGCCCGGGGCCCGATCCTCCGAAATCGTTTTTCGCGCGGACCGAGAACGGGTGCGTATGAGCGAGAATCCCGACGACGAACGGCTCGAAGAGCTGCGAGAGAAGAAGATGGAAGAACTCCGCGAGCGCAAGCAGGGCGGCGGCGGCGACGCCGAGGCGCAACAGCAGGCGCAGGAGCGCGCCGAGGCCCAACAGGAGGCCGTGCTCAAGCAGTACCTCACGGACGGCGCGCGTCAGCGGCTCAACGCGGTCGCGATGTCGAAACCGGAGTTCGGCGACAAGGTGAAACAGCAGGTCGCCGCGCTCGCGCAGAGCGGCCGAGTCCAGGGACAGATCGACGAGGACCAGATGCGCGACCTCCTGAAGGAACTCCAGCCCGACCAGCAGAGCTTCGACATCCAGCGGCGATAGATGGAGCTCGCGCTGCTGTACAGCGGGGGGAAAGACTCCTCGCTCGCCGCCCACCTGCTGGACCGGTTCTACGACGTGCGCTGCGTCACCGGCAGCTTCGGCCTCACGGACGACTGGAGACACGCCGAGCGCGCGGCCGGCGAGCTCGGCTTCCCCTTCGAGCGCGTCGACCTCGACCGCGAGGTCGCCGAGGAAGCCGCCGAGACGATGATCGACGACGGCTACCCGCGAAACGGGATCCAGCGCGTCCACGAGCACGCCCTGGAGACGATCGCGAGCCGCGAGGTCGACGCGATCGCCGACGGCACGCGCCGCGACGACCGCGTTCCGACGGTGTCTCGCGCGCAGGCGCAGAGCCTGGAGGACCGCCACGAGATCGACTACATCTCCCCGCTCTCGGGGTTCGGTCGCCACGCCGTCGACCGGCTCGTCGAGGAGACGTTCGACGTCCAACAGGGACCGAGCGAGGAGGTCCCGAAAGCCGACTACGAGGACGAACTCCGGACGCTCATCGCCGACGAACACGGCGAGGAGACCGTCGGTGAGGTGTTCCCGGACCACGACCAGACGTACGTGCACGGCCGAAACGACTGAGCGGGCGGGAGGACTTCGAGAACGGTCCCGAGGCGTAGCGCTACCGCCGATCGCTTTCTCTCCGTGTCGATCGATCTACTCCGTTTCTCAAATTCTGTATCTGGTGTGTCGTGATCGATGATGGGTGAATTTAGGGGTTTGATGCTGTGTTACTCGTTCTCTCTGCCCTTGGGTAGATGTCTCGCAAAACAGCTTATCCATTTTGATAACTCGATCTGAGGGGTTAAAACCCGGAGCTGATTCCGAACGCGTGTGTGTCGTAACAGACCGATACTGGAACGCAGCCGTCGCGAGCTGCTGGCCGCGGCGTCGGGCGCCGCCGCGCTCGGGCTCGGCGGCTGTCTCGGATCGAACGCCGAACGCACCGACGATCGCCGCACGCCTCTGTCGGAGCGGACTCTCCGATACGGCGGCGTGATGGCGCTTTCCGGCGGGTTGGAGTCCGTGGGGACGCCGATCGCCGACGCGGTCGAGCTTCCGGGGAAACAGCTCGACGCCTCGGAGATCGAGGCCGACGTCGAGTGGCAGATCGAGGACTCGGAGACGACGGCGCGCGGCGGGATCGACGCGATGCGGACGCTCGTCGACGCCGGGTTCCCGGCGGTCGCCGGACCGCTCGGCTCCGACGTGACCCTGCAGGCGGTCCAGCAGGCCTCCATCCCCGCGGAGGTCGTCAACTGCTCGCCCGCGAGCACGACGCCGACGCTCTCGATCCTCAACGACCGCGGGTTCAGCTTCCGGACCGCGCCCGACGACTCGCTGCAGGCCGTCGTCGCCGCGGGGCTCGCCGCCGACGAGCACGGCGCGTCGTCCGCGGCGACGCTGCACATCGCGGGCGACTACGGCCGGCAGCTCTCCGGCGCCTTCGCCACGTCGTTCGACGGCGAGATACAGCGGCAGGTCTCCTTCTCCGAGGAGTACGAGGAGCCGCTGGCGACCGCGCTCTCCGGCGAGCCGGACCTGCTCTTCGTGATCGGCTACCCCGAGGACGGGGTCGAGATATTCGGCCACTACTACGACGGCTACGCCGGCGACGAGACCGTGTTCACCACCGACGGCATGATGGACCCGTCGCTCCCCGAACAGGTCGGCGAGTCGATGTCGAACGTCTACGGGACCGCGCCGTCCTCCAACGGTCCCGGCTACGAAGCCTTCGCCGAGCGCTACGAGTCCGAGTACGGGAGCGCCCCGAGCATCTTCACCGCGAACGGGTACGACGCGGCGGCGGTGCTCCTCCTCGCGAACGCCGCCGCGGGCGAGAACGACGGCGGCGCGATCCGCGAGCAGATGCGGGCCGTCGTCTCGGAGGGCGGCGCCGAGGTCACGCCGGACACCCTCGCCGAGGGCGTACGCCGCGCCGCCGCCGGCGACCCGGTCGAGTACCGGGGCGCGTCCAGCGAGGTCGTCTTCGACGAGAACGGCGACGTCACCGGGATCGACTACGAGTACTTCCGGTACGACGCCGACGGGATCAGCGTCATTGAGGAGGTCTCCCCGGAGGTGGGGGCATGAGCGGAACCGACTCCCGAGGGAACGACGACGCCCCGACCGATTCCGACGAGTCGGTCGTCAGCCGGGTCGCGAGGCGGGTCACGCCGGGCGTGATCCGGCGCAACTACCGGGCGAAGTTCGTCATCTCCATCCTCCTCGTCGTGGTCGTCCTCGCGGCGGTTGGCGGCGTGAACTACGCGAGCGCCGAGGCCACGGTCGAGCGGGACGCCGAACAGCAGCTCACGTCGACGGTCGACATGCACGCCGACTCGATCAACGAGTGGGCGGTCTCGATGGAGACCCACACGCGATCCGTCTCGTCGACGCAGGCGCTCTCGGGCGCGGACGCCGGGACCGCGGAGGGTGAGCTGATCCAGAAACAGGCGCAGCTCCCGGTCGACGTGCGGGCGATCCACCTCGTCGACACGGCCGAGGGGAGCGTCGTCACGAGCACGTCGCCCGCGCTCCGCGGCGAGTCGGTCGACGGGGTCGCGGCCCCGTGGACCGACGTGGAACCGGGCGTTGACCTCACCTCGTCGAACGACGTGTGGAACTCGCCGACCGCCTACGAGTCGAACTCGATGGGCGATCAGGTGATGGCGTTCGCCAGCCCCGTCGCGGGCGACGAGTCGCGCGTCGTCGTGCTGGTCGGCACGCTGCAGTACCGGGTCGACAACCTCCGGCAGCTCCACGCCGACCAGGAGACGATGATCGTCGACGCCGACGGCGAGACGATCCTCTCCGGCGGCGACGGCGCGCTGAACGCCGACGGCGACATCGTCTCCGAGCTCGGCGCGTCCCGCGACGGGACCGCCTTCGACCGCGGCGACGAGGAGGTGGCGGCATACGCCTCGACCGGCGACAAGGAGTGGGTCGCGGTCACCACCGTCCCGACCGCGCAGGCCTTCGCCGCGAGCGACGCGGTCGGCACCAGCGTCCTGACGGTGATCGGCGCCGGGCTCCTCTCGCTCGTCGTCGTCGGGCTCGCCCTGAGCCGGCAGACGGTCGGCCCGCTGCGCGACCTCCGCGACCGCGCGGAGCGCATGGAGGCTGGCGATCTCTCGGTCGATCTGGAGACCAACCGAATCGACGAGATCGGTCGGCTGTACGGGTCGTTCGGCGCGATGCGGGACTCCCTCAGCACCAAGATCGACGAGGCGGAGACCGCGCAGGCGGCCGCCGAGACCGAGCGCGAGCGGATGGCGGAGCGCAACGACCGGCTGCAGTCGACCGCCGACGACTACGGCGAGACGATGCGGGAGGCCGCCGACGGCGACCTCACCACGCGGATGCGGACCGACACCGACGACGAGGCGATGGCGGCGATCGCCGAGGAGTTCAACGGGATGATCGCGGAGATCGAGCGGACGTACGCCCGCCTCTCGACGTTCGCCGACGAGGTCGCCTTGGCGTCGGAGCAGGCGACCGCCTCCGCCGAGGAGGTGGCCGAGACGGCGTCGGAGGTCGCCGGCTCGGTCGACGAGATATCGCGGGGCGCCGCCGACCAGAGCGAGTCGCTGACCGAGGTGAGCGACGAGATGAGCGACCTCTCGGCGACGATCGAGGAGGTCGCCTCGTCGTCCGATCAGGTCGCCGACGCCGCCGCGCGGACGGCGGAGGCCGGAAAGCGCGGACAGGAGGCCGCCAAGGACGCGATCGACGAGATGGAGACGACCGAAGAGACCGTCGAGGAGGCGGTCGCTGCGATCCACGCGCTCGACGACGAGGTGAGCGAGGTGGACCAGCTGATAGACCGGATCTCGGAGATTGCGGAGCAGACGAACATCCTCGCGCTGAACGCCAACATCGAGGCCGCCCGCTCCGACGGCGAGGCCGGCAAGGGGTTCGAGGTGGTCGCAGAGGAGATCAAGGCGCTGTCGGACGAGGTGAAAGACGCCGCGGAGACCGCGGAGTCCCGGATCGACGCGATCCGCGGCCGGATGGACCAGTCGACGGCCGAGGTCGAGACGACGAGCGAGCAGATCGACGACGCCGCGGAGCGCGTCGAGGCGGCCGTCGACGACCTCGAACACATCGCCGACCTCGCCGACGAGACCAACAACGGAGTCCAAGAGATCTCCGACGTAACGGAGGAGCAGGCCGCCTCCACCGAGGAGGTCGTCTCCATGGCCGACGAGGTGGCGACGATCAGCGAGGAGACCGCCTCCGAGGCGGACAACGTCGCCGCGGCCGCCGAGGAGCAGACGACCTCGCTCACGGAGGTCTCGGAGTCCGTCTCGTCGCTCTCCGAGCGCGCCGCCCGGCTCTCGGAGACGCTCGACCGGTTCGAGACGGACGCAGAGGTGGTACCGGCGGACGGCGAGGAAGGCACCCTCGAGGGCTCCGCGCCCGACCCCGGAGCCGCCGACCCCACCCCGACGGGCGAAGCGAATTCGGACTGACGGCGCGGAGACCCGACCGTCACGGCCCGGGGACTCGTCCGCCACGGCGGTCGCCCCCGAAAGGATGCTTTCAAGCGGGCGCTCGCCGAACCGACGCCCATGTACGACGGCCTCAAGGGATTCCGCGACTTCTACCCCGGCGAGCAGTCCGCCCGCCGCGAGGTGACGGACGCGATCGAGGACGCCGCGAGCCGGTACGGCTTCCGCGAGATCGCCACGCCCGCCTTGGAGCGGACGGAGATGTACGTCGACAAGTCCGGCGAGGAGATCGTCGAGGAGCTGTACGCCTTCGACGACAAGGGCGGCCGCGGCGTCTCGATGACGCCGGAGCTGACGCCGACCGTCGCCCGGATGGTCGTCGCGAAGGGACAGGAGCTCTCGAAGCCGATCAAGTGGGTGTCCACTCGCCCGTTCTGGCGCTACGAGCAGGTCCAGCAGGGCCGCTTCCGCGAGTTCTACCAGACGAACATCGACGTGTTCGGCTCGTCGGCGCCGGAGGCCGACGCCGAGGTGCTCGCGGTCGCCGCCGACGCCTTGACCGATCTCGGGCTCACCGGCGACGACTTCGAGTTCCGCGTCTCGCACCGCGACATCCTCGGCGGCCTCGTCCGGGCGCTCGCGGACGACCCCGACGCGGTTGACGCCGAGGCCGCGATCCGCGCGGTCGACAAGCGCGCGAAGGTCGACGACGGCGAGTACCTCGGGCTCCTCTCGGACGCCGGGCTCGACCGCGCGACCGCCCGCGAGTTCGACGACCTCATCTCGGGCGTCGACGCCCCCGAGGACCTCGACGCGGTCGCGGAAGCCGGCGGCGAAGATGTTGAAGCGGCGGTCGAGAACCTCCGGAACGTGCTCGCCGCGGCCGACGACTTCGGCGCGGGCGAGTTCTGCGAGGTGTCGCTGACGACCGCCCGCGGGCTGGACTACTACACCGGCGTCGTCTTCGAGTGCTTCGACTCCACCGGCGAGGTGTCCCGCTCCGTCTTCGGCGGCGGGCGCTACGACGACCTCATCGAGAGCTTCGGCGGCCAGCCCACCCCCGCGGTGGGCGTCGCGCCCGGCCACGCCACGCTCAAGCTCCTCTGTCAGCGCGCCGGCGTCTGGCCCGACGAGGCGCTCTCGACCGACTACTACGTCCTCTCGGTGGGCGACACGCGCGGCGAGGCGGCCGCGCTCGCCCGCGACCTCCGCGCGCTCGGCGACGACGTGGTCGTCGAGCAGGACGTCTCCGACCGCTCGTTCGGCGCCCAGCTCGGCTACGCCGACTCGATCAACGCCGAGACGATGGTCGTCGTCGGCGAGCGCGACTTAGAGAACGGCGAGTACACCGTGAAGGACATGGCGAGCGGCGACGAGACGACCGTGCCGGTCGAGGAGTTCCCACCCGACGAGGGGCTGCCGACGTACGAGGACTACGAGTAACGATTCGGGTCACGTCCGCTCTCGCGTCGGCCGCATCCTCGACCATTTTTAAGCGTGCACCGGGACGGTGGGGACGATGATCCCGCTCGCGACAGCGATGCCCCCGACCGAGATCGCCTTCCGCGTGGCGGCCGGCGTCGCCCTCATCCTGATCAACGCGTACTTCGTGGCGATCGAGTTCGGGTTGACGCGGCTGCGGCAGTACCCCGAATCGGAGATGGACACGCCCGGACTGCGGCGCGCCTGGGAGATGACCGACGACTTGGAGTTCTACCTGACGACCTGTCAGGTGTGGATCTCCGGGACCTCTATCGCGCTCGGTATCGTCGCCGAGCCGGGGCTCGCCGCGCTCTTCGCGCCGCTCTTCGAGAACACGGCGCTCGCGTCCGCCGGCGCCGGCTCGCTACTCGGCTTTTTCATCATCAACATGGTCCACCTGACCCACGGCGAGCAGACGCCGACATACCTCGGCGTCGAGCGCTCGAAGCAGGTCGCGGAGTACGGCTCCCGGCCGCTGTACTGGTTCGCGTGGCTCATCTCGCCGCTGATCAAGGTCGGCGACTGGGTCGCGAAGGCCACGCTCGGGCTCTTCGGCGTCGAGATGACCGGCTCGTGGACCGAGGCGGAAGAGGAGGTGCTGGAGACGCGCGCGCAGCTCCGCAACCGCCTCGGCTCGATGATGGAGGAGGTCGAGCTCCCGGAGGAGCGCCGCGAGGAGGTCCTCAACGCGCTCGACGTCGACGAACTCGACGTGCGGGAGGTGCTGACGCCGGCCGACGAAATCGTCTCGCTGTCGACGACCGCCTCCGCCGAGGAGAACCTCGACCGGATCCGCGACACCCCGCACAGCCGCTTCCCGCTCGTTGGCGACGACCTGCGCGACTTCGAGGGAATCGTGTACGCCCCCTCAATCGTGAGCCGCTACGACGAGCTCCGGAACGGCGACCTGACGTTCGCGGACGTCGCCGCGCCGCCGATGACGATCTCGGCGGACGCGAGCGTCAGCAACGCGTTCGACCAGTTCCAGGCGGAGTCACAGGAGCTCGCCCTGGTGATCGAGGACGGCGAGGTCGTCGGGCTGATCACCGCGACCGACGCGATGGAGTCGGTGATGGGGCAGCTTGAGGACCCGCTGGACGCCGGCGATTTATAAAGAACGACGCGGTGGCGCGCGCCTCCGAGCGGGCCACCGGCCCGCGAGGAGCGCGTGCGAGGGAGTCAGTCGCCGGAGCGAAGCGACGGCGGCTGACGAGGCTGGGGAGGCGTGAGGTGCGGTCCCGTGAGCGACCGGAGGGAGCGAACGGGAGCACGGGAGTCGCAGCCCGCACAGCGAACGAAGTGAGCGAGCAGGAACGACGTTCGGAGGACCTCGCAGCTGGGGCTTTGGAGGTTTTCACCGTCGATCAACAGTAACCGACCACGTACAGCCGAGCGGCTGGGGCTTTAGGAGTATTCTCGTCAGTGGCAGCGACGATCACAGCGACTGCGCGAGCAATACGACGTAGATGACGGCGTTGTAGACGCCGTGAGCCAGCCCGGGGACTAACACGTTCCCCGTGCGATCGTAGAGGACGCCGAGCACCGCGCCGAGCACGACGACGACGGCGACGTAGGCCCACCGCTGGCCCGGTGTCCCGGAGACGGAGGGAAGGTGGACCAACCCGAACATGAGGCTCGCGAGCAGGATCGCCGGGGCGGCGTCGAACGCCTGCCGAAGCCCGCCCTGCACGGCGCCGCGGAACAGCGCCTCCTCGACCGGCCCGACCACGAGGAGCGAGACGGCGATCATGGTGAGGTAGTAGGTCACCGGGTCCCCCGCGGGGACGACCGCTTGGTTCTGTCCGGTCGTGAGCCCGACCTCACCCAACACGAACAGGGCGCCGTACTGGAACGCGAACAGGACGAGCCCCCCGCCGAGGACGAGCCCGGCCTCGCGGAGCGTCGGCCGCGAGACGCCGACGAGAGCCCACTGATCGGTGATCGCGAGGTAGCCGACGACTGCGGCGAGGAACCCGACGAACTGCAGCAGGGTCCGGAGCACCTGCAGCCCGGTCGTCCCCTCGCCGACGAGTCCCAGCGAGACGGCGAACTGCGCGACGGGACCCGTCACCGCGCTGGCGACGAGGAGGGCGAAGACGACCGCGAACGCGGCGCTGGCGACGCGGAGGATCCGGTTCACCGGCTCGGGAGGCGTTTCGCTCATCGACGGCGATACGACTCGGGGCGGTTTATCGCCACCGGAAGAGGAACGGGATCGGGGGGCGGTGCCGATGCCCGTCCCGCACCGCGGCCCCGCGACCGCCCCGCCTCAGGCGCCGTCGATCCGAAGTTCGCGCTTGTCGGCCACGGCGTCGGCCTCCGGGAAGTTGCCGCCGCCGAGCAGCCCGCGCGCCGCCTTCTTCCCCCACTCGACCGCGGGCTGCGTGAACGTCGAGACGCTCGCAAGCTCGCCGTACAGCACGCAGGCGGCCTCCATCGCGTACAGCAGCTCGCCGAGGCCCCGCTCGTCGACGCGGTCGACCTCGACGCGCACGTTGGGGACGCCGGCGGCCGCGAGGCTCGCCTCCGTCGCCTCGAACTCGGCGTCCAGTAGGTCGCCGAGCGACGAGCCGCCGAGGTACGCCAGCCCGTCGAGGTCGGTCTCGGGAATCGCCGTCTCGGCGCGCTCGGTCGGCCGGATCAGCGAGACGAGCTTGTCCGGCGGGCCGGCGCGGTACAGCTGGAGCTGGGAGTGCTGGTCGGTCGCGCCGAGCGCGCGCGCCGGCGTCTGCCCGAGCCCGTCCTTCCCGAGGCTCTCGGCCCACAGCTGGGCGAACCACTCCGCGAACGTCTCCAGCGACTCCGCGTACGGCATCACGGCGTTGGTGAGCGCGCCGCGCTCCGCGAGCGCGTACGTCGCCGCGCCGTAGGCGTACGCGGGCGACTCGAACAGCGACCCGGACAGGTCCTCCATCCCGTCGCGGCCGCCCGCGAGGATCGCCTCGATGTCGTGGCCCTGTAAGGCCGGCACCGCGAGGCCGACCGTCGAGAGCACCGAAAACCGACCGGGTACCCCGTCGGGCACGTCGAGCGCGGGGAGGTCGTGGGCGTCGGCGAGCGCGCGGAGGTTCCCCTCCTCGCCGGTCGTCACGAGGGTGCGCTCGGTCCAGTCGACGCCCGCGTCCTCCATCGCCTCGCGGACGACGAGGAAGTTGGCGAGCGTCTCCGCGGTCGTCCCGGACTTCGAGACGACGTTGACGACGGTGTCGTCGAGTGGAAGGCGATCGAGCAGCGATCCGACCGCGTCCGGGTCGACGTTGTCGAGGAAGTACGCGTCCACGTCGCTTTCGAGGGCGTTCGAGAGCGTCGCCGCGCCGAGCGCGCTCCCGCCGATCCCGACCGTCAGCACCGCCTCGGGGCGGTCGAAGCGATCGGTCGCTGCGCGGATCGCGTCCGGGTCCGCCGTCTCCGGGAGATTTAGCGCGGCGTAGCCGAACTCGTCGTCGGCCATACCGCTCGCGATGCGATCGTGTGCGTCCGCGACCCGCGAATCGAGTCGGTCCAAGGTCTCCTCCGTGAGTCCCGGTGTCGTGTCTAGGGCGTTACCGAGGTCGACGTGCATACCGGACGTGGGTGCGACCGGGACTTAAGAATGGGTCTCGTACCGCGGCGCCGCCGACCGGACCGCTCCCGCCTCACCGCGGCGGACGCGGGGGCTGCAGGTCGCGCTGGAACTCGTCGAACCGGTCGAGGTCCTCTGGTAATTCGTACTCGATCTCGCGCTCGTCCTGTCGGTCGGGGAGCCGGCCGTCCTCCAGCTCGTCGGCGGCCTCCTCCCATCCCGGCTTCACGCGAACGCTCCGCGCGGGCGAGCCGACGACGACGTGGTGATCGGGCACGTCGCCCTGCACGACCGAGCGCGCGCCGACGACGCTGTTCTCACCGATCCGGCAGCCGGCCCGGACCATGGCGTCGTAGGTGACGCGGGCGTCGTCCTCGACGATCGTGTGGAAGTTCCGGACCTCGGTCTGGTCGACGAGGTCGTGGTCGTGGCTGTAGAGGTGAACGCCGTCGGAGACCGACGCGCGGTCGCCGATCGTCAGCTTCCCGCGGTCGTCGAGGTGCACGTCGTCGTGGATCACGACGTTGTCGCCGATCTCGATGTTGTGGCCGTAGGTGACGGAGATACCCTTGAAAAAGCGGCAGCCGTCGCCGCACTCGGCGAAGAGGTGGTTCCCGAGCATCTGGCGGAACCGGAGCGCGAACTCGACGTTGTCGGCCATCGGCGTGGCGTCGAACTGGCGCCAGAGCCACTGGAGGTACTTCGACTGTTGGAACCGGTCCTCGTCCTTCTCGGCGTAGTACTCCGACTCCAGCGTGGCGTTACAGGGGTCGTACCCCTGCAGGCGCACGCGTTCGGCTCTGGACACCGACTCGCCGTCCTGCCACGCCTCCCACCGCTCGCGGTCGCCGTGGAGATCGATGAGCGTGTCTCGGACGACCTCACAGGTGTCCTCCGCCGAGGAGAGGCGCTCGTCCACCTCGTCGATGAACCCTCGGACCCCGGCCTCCGCACCGTCGGGCAGGGAGACGTGTCGCTTTGTCATCGTCGCACCTTCGTCGCCATCACTCAAAGGGATTCGGTTGTGCGAAGGCGGTGATCCGCGATCGCGGCCGCGGGCTTCCGCCCCGCCTCTCCGCGAGTGCTCCGACGGCCGCCGGTCGCGTCGCGCGCGGCCGACGCTCGCCGCCTCCGAAAACGGTACTCGTCCAATTATTGAGGAAAATACGCGTGAGTCACGAATCGTTTGCGCGAAAGAACGGTCTGACATCCGGACTATTCAGTATTCTTATTGTTGTACCAATATTTTTGTAACTATTAGTTGTACTGACACGCGGTACCATATGCCAGAAGTGAAATTCGAGGTAGACGTCGACAGCCCGCCGGACGAGCAGCCGACGGCCAAACCGTTCAATCGGTGGCATCCCGACATTCCGCCCGTCGTGGAGGCGGAGCCGGGAGAGACGATCCGGCTCGAAGCGCTGGACTGGACGGGGGGACAGATCTCGGACAACGACGATCCGAACGAAGTCAGGGACGTGGACCTCACGCAGGTGCATTACCTCGCCGGTCCGGTCCGCGTCGAGGGGGCGGAGCCCGGCGACCTGTTGAAAGTCGAGTTCCACGACATGGGGCCGCTGAACGACCGCTCCGAGTTCGGCTTCACCGGAACGTTCTCCCAGCAGAACGGCGGCGGCTTCCTCACCGACCACTTCCCGGACGCCGCGAAGTCGATCTGGGAGATCGACGGGTACACCGTCTCGTCCCGACACGTTCCGGACGTCCGGTACGAGGGGAAGATCCACCCCGGGCTCGCGGGCTGTGCGCCGAGCCAGGAGCTCTTGGAGGAGTGGAACGAGCGGGAGCAGGAGCTGATCGACAGACACGAGGCGGACCCGAGTTCGATACCGAACCACCCGACCGGGGAGGCGGAGCCGGCCGTCGCGAACCCGCCGACCACGGAAGGCGCACAGATGGGCGAGATGGATCCGGAGGAGGCGGAGGAGGCCGCCAAAGAGGCGGCGAGGACGGTTCCGCCGCGCGAACACGGCGGGAACCACGACATCAAGGACCTCTCCATCGGCTCGACGGTGTACTTCCCCGTCTACGTCGAGGGGGCGAACTTCGCGCTCGGCGACTTCCACGCCTCGCAGGGCGACGGCGAGATCACGTTCTGCGGCGCGATCGAGATGGCGGGCTACGCGGACGTGGAGTTCGACCTGGTCAAGAACGGCATGGAGGAGCACGGCGTCGACCACCCGATCTTCGAGCCCGGCCACCGCGGCCCCAACTTCGAGGACTACATCACGTTCTGCGGCTACTCCGTGACGGAGGACGGCGAGCAGCGCTACATCGACTCGCACACCGCCTACCGCCGGGCGTGTCTGCAGGCGATCGACTACCTCAAGAAGTTCGGCTATACGGGCCAACAGGCGCTCCACATCCTCGGGACGGTCCCCGCCGAGGGGCGACAGAGCGGCGTCGTCGACGTCCCGAACGCGTGCTCGACGCTGGCGGTCCCGAAGGGCGTCTTCGAGTTCGATATCTCGCCCGGAAACCTGGACAACCGCGCGGATCGCGGCGACCTCGTCGTCACCGACGACCCGCTCGGGTGAGCGGTCCGGCCGACCGGCTCTCGTCGGGACCGACTCCGAGAGGCGCGCCGCGCTGCGATCGACGCGACACGATACCACATGGCATTCACGACCGAAACGACGGGGGAATCGAGTACCGAAGAACGAGCCGATGATCCGCTCGGACCTGGGATGGCGATCGCGGCGACGCTCCGGGGGACGCTCGGCCCGAACGGGCTGGACAAGATGGTGATCGACCGGAGCGGAAGCGTCGTCGTGACGAACACCGGCGCGACCGTCCTCGACGGACTGGAGATCGACGCCCCGATCGGTCGCGTGATCCGGGACGCGATTCAGGCGCACGCGCGACACGTCGGCGACGGGACCACCACGACTGCGCTGCTCGTCGGCGAGCTCCTCGACGCGGCCGACGAACTGGCCGAGCGGGGGCTCCACCCGACCTCGATCGTCGACGGGTACGCCCGCGCGATGTCGCACGCCCGCGACGCGCTCGACGAACTCAGCGTCCCGGTCGATCCGAACGACGAGCGGCTCCGAGAGGTCGCGTCGACGGCGGTCACCGGGCGCTGGGACGAGGCGTCGGCCCGCCGGTTCGCCGATATCACCGTCGACGCGCTCCGCGCGGTCGACTTCGACGCCCCCCGGCTCACGATTCACGCGTACCCCGGCGGCGAGCTGGCCGACTCCGAGCGGGTGAACGGGATCCTCGTCAACCTCGACGGGTCGTCGACGACGATCGACGGGTTCGGGACCGACGACCGCCGGGCGCTCGCCGATCCGACGGTCGCGCTCGTCGACGGCGAGTTGACCCCTTCTACCACCGAGGCGTCGGGGACGGTGACGGTCCGGAGCCCCGACGAACTCGCCGCCGTCAGAGAGCACGAACGGGCCGCTAGCGACGGGCTGGTCCGATCGGTCGCGGACCGCGGCGTCGACGTGCTCGCGTGTCAGAAGTCGATCGACGACGCGGTGAAGACCGAGCTCGCGCGTGCCGGTGTACTCCCGATCGAGCGGACCAGACGCGACGAGTTCGACGCGATCGCTCGGGCCACGGACGCGACCGCGGTGACCGCGGTCGACGACCTCGATCGGGAGGCACTCGGGACGGTCGAAAGGGTCCGCCGCCGGTCGGTCGGCGGCGGCGCCGTGATCGAGCTCTCGGGACTGCCGGGCGAGTCGCACGAGTCGCTGCTCCTGCGCGGCGGGACGCCGCACGTCGCCGAGGAGACGAAGCGGATCGTCGAGGACTGCCTCGCGGTCGCGCGCCACGCCGCCAGCGGCGGCGGCGTCGTTCCGGGCGGCGGCGCCGGTATGACGGCCGTCTCTCGCGCCGTCGCCGACCGCGCGCCGGGAGTCGACGACCGGTCGGCGCTCGCCCTCGAGGCGTTCGCCGACGCGGTGACGGTGATCCCGCGAACCCTCGCGAGGAACGCCGGCGCGGACCCGATCGACGCGCTGGTCGCGCTCCGCAACCGCCACCGCGACGGGGAGACGACGGCCGGCGTCGCGCGCTCCGGCGCGGTCCGCGACATGTTCGACGCGGGCGTGGTCGAGCCGGTCGCGGTCCCCGCGCGGTGTCTCGAGGCCGCGGTCCGGACCGCGGGGCTCGTGTTGCGCGTCGACGAGACGCTGGACGCGAAGCCGATCGAAGGGACCGGGGTCGACGGCGACGGACACCGCGGCCGCGATCACGCCGCGGCAGACGGCCGACCCCGCGAGACCGAGGACGAAGGCGGGGGCGGCCACGACGGCGGCTATCCGTGGGCGCTGAGCCACTGACCGGGTCGTTCCGCCCTCGCGGTGTGCTTATAAATCCGCTCCGCGGTCCCGCCGCGTGAGGGAGACCGCACCCGCTAAGTGTCCCGATCCCGAAGAGCGGGTATGCAGCACCGCGAACTCGGGAACTCCGGCGTCGAGGTCTCTGAGATCGGTTTCGGCGCGTGGGTCGTCGGCACCGACTGGTGGGGCGACCGCTCGGACGAACAGGCGGTCGGCATGGTCGAGGACGCGCTCGACGCGGGCGTCACCTACGTCGACACCGGCGACGTGTACGGCCACGGCGACAGCGAAGAGATCGTCGGCGAGGCGATCGCCGGCCGGCGCGACGAGGTGACGCTCGCGACGAAGATCGGCTACGACTTCTACAACAACCCGCAGGCCGGCCACGGCGAGCTCCCGAAGGAGCTCGACCGCGAGTACCTCGAGACCGCGTTCGAGCGCTCGCTCGACCGGCTCGACACCGACCACGTCGACCTGCTCCAGCTCCACAACGCGAACGTCGACGACGTCACGCCCGAGGTCCGCGACCTCCTCGCCGAGTGGAAGGAGTCGGGGCGGGTCCGCGCGCTCGGCTGGGCGCTCGGCCCGTCGATCGGCTGGCTCGCCGAGGGCGACGCCGCGATCGAGTACGAGGAGTTCGACGCGGTCCAGACCGTCTTCAACCTGTTCGAGCAGCAGCCCGGCCGCCACTTCGTGGACGCCATCCGCGAGAGCGACTCGGACACCTCGGTGATCGCCCGCGTGCCGCACTCCTCCGGGCTGCTCAACGAGCAGGTGACCCCCGACACCGTCCTCGAGGACGGCGACCACCGCTCGCACCGCCCGAAGGAGTGGTACGAGACCGGCTGGGAGAAGGTGGAGGCGATCCGGTTCCTCGAAGACCCGGACCACGCTGAGGGGACCCGCACGATGGCGCAGGCCGCGATCCGCTGGCTGCTCGCGCACGACGAGGTCGCCTCCGTGACGCCCACCTTCCGCGACGGCGACGATATCGCCGAGTGGAGCGCGGCGAGCGACGTGCCGCCCCTCTCCGACGCCGAGTACGACCGCGTCGAAGAGCTGTACGCGCGCAACTTCGAGGTCGACCGCGACGACGGGATGGACGTTCTTCGGACTTCCGTCGACGGCGAGGACATCGAGGCCGCCGGCCTCGACAAGCGCGCCGCGTCGTACTGAACTGTCGACCCGCCCGTTTCTCGTCGAGATCGCAGGACTGCGGCGGCTCGTCGAGTTTTCAGACCACTTTCACCACGACCCGTCACGCGCCACCGTCTCACGTTGCATGGTACCGTGTCGATCGATATCGTCCGCGCCGCACGAGTCAGACCAACCGCGAACGCCGTGGCTCGCGGTCTCGAAGTGGTGGCTCGGTGGAAAACCCTCGTCACAAGGGGCTCAGTGGGGGTAACACGTCGTCATGGCCACCGTCTGCAGCGTGGCCGTCGTCGGGTATAAACCTCCCGCGATGGACCGACCGAAGCCCCGGGACGGCTCACGAGGTCGAGGGTCAAAGCGCCCCGCTCACCTCCTCCGCGAACGTCTCAATCGCCGCCTCGGGGTCGTCGCCGCGCAGGCCGACGATGACGTGGTCGACCCCGAACTCGTCGAGTCGCCGGAAGTACTCCCGGAACCACTCGGCGCCGGCGCGGTAGCCGAGGTGGAGGTGTTCGGGCTCGGCGCTTGGGTCGTCGGCGAACTCGACGCCGACCGCGATGGAAAACGGCTTCTCGCCCGCCAGCTCGCGCCACTCCGCGACGTAGCTCCGGAGCGTCTCGTCCGGGAGGTGGTAGAACAGCCAGCCGTCTCCGTGCTCCGCGATCCACTCGGTCGACTGCCGGGCGTTGCCCGTCGGCAACACCGGAATCGTCTCCGTCGTCGGCTTCGGGAGTACGTCGAGGTCACCGCCGAGTTCGCCCCACTCGCCGCCGATCTCGGGGAATTCCTCGCGCCAACACGCGCGCATCGCCGCGATCCGGTCGCGGACCATCGCTCCCCGCCGCTCGGGGTCGACGCCGAACGCCGCGTACTCGGGGTCGCGGTCGCCGGAGGCGACCCCCAACACGACCCGGCCGCCGGAGAGCCGGTCGACCGTCGCGGCGGATTTCGCGAGGTGGATCGGGTGCCGGAGCGGGAGGACGACGCTCGACGTGCCGAGCGCGACCTCATCGGTGCGGGCGGCGACGTGCGAGAGCAGCGCCCACGGGTCGAACGCGCCGCCGGCGTCGCCGAACTTCGGCCAGTAGGTCGGCACGTCCCGCGCCCAGAGTCCGTCGAAGCCGAGGGACTCGGCGCGCTCCGCGAGCCGGACCTCCTCGTTCGGGTCCGGCGTGCCGCGCCGCTCGCCCGTCAGCGGGAACCCGAGCCCGAACGTGAGCCCGTCGCCGCCGAACAGGTGCCGGAAGCCGGCGTTAGCGTGGTCGGAACGCTCCCGCGCGTCGTGGTCGGTCATCGTCCCGTCTCCTCGCTGGCACCGTATCGCCGCTCCGATCGCCGCTCCGACCGTCGCGCGAGCGCGGCGACGATCCCCGCCCCGACGACGACGGTCCCGCCGGCCGCGGCGAAGGTGATCGAATATCCGAACGACGCGAGCCATCCCCCGATGATCCCGCCGAGTCCGCCGCCGATCGCCACGAGGGCGCCGTACGCACCGAGCGCCTCGCCCCGTATCGCGGGCGGCGCGAGCCGGGTGACGAGCGCCGCCGCCGTCACCGCGATGGCGGCCCACGTCACCCCGATCACCGCGAACACGGCGCCGGTCGCGCCCAGCGCGAGGAGGGTCCCGCCGCCGGCGACGCCGACGACCGCGACCGTCGGCAGCGCGACACCCCGTCCGAGCAGTGCGCCGGCGTGCACCTCGTACGCGCCGTACGCCTCGGCGAGGCGACCGGCGCGACCGTAGAAGGCGGCGGCCGCGGCGTTCAGCGCGAAGTACAGCGCGAACGTCTCGCTCGACCCGAAGCCGATACCAGCGAGGTACGCGGGGAGCGGCGCGAAGAAGACGCCGAACCCGGTGAACACGACGAGCACGGCCGCGAAGTACGTCGCCAGGGTCGGCGAGAAACGGTCGATGAGCACTCGAGGATGGAGCCCCCGCGGGTCGAACCGCGCGAGGGTGAACGGGAAGGCGGCGCCCCGGACGTTGAACCGCGCCGCCTCGCGGACGCGGCGACGGAGCCGCGCGGGGCTCGGTTCCGATTCCGTCCCGGCGTCCGGCGGGAGGGCTCGCGCGGCCAGCACGAGGCCGGCGGCGGCGCTCGCGGCACACACGAACAGGAACGCGCGCTGGGCGGTGATCGCTTCGTACCGCAGCGACACGCCGGCGGTGACGACGAACCCGAGGCCGAGGCCGGCCGCCCAGCCGATCCCCTGGTACTCGTTGAGACGGGCGATGACCGCCGTCCATCGGTCCTCGGGCTCGCCGGCGACGGCGAGCAGGGTGAGCACCGGCCCCGCGGCCGCGAACCCGAGCCACAGCGCCGCGTTGGCGACGATGACGAGCGGCACGCTCTCGACGGTCGGGATGACGGCCGTCGTGACCGCGGCGACGACGAGCGCCCCGAGGACGAACGGCCGGCGCCTTCCGGTCTTGTCCGCCAAGCTGCCGAAGACGAGGGCGCCCGGAACGCCGACGAACGACGCCGTCGCGAAGAGCACGCCGAGGACGGCCGCGCCGCCGCCCAGTTCGACGACGTACAGGGGAACGACGAGCGATGCGCCGCCGAACGCCACGGCCGCGAGACCCCACGCGAACAGCCAGCTTCTGCCCATGGCGTGGTCACGCGGCGGGGACGGATGAAAGCGTGGGGCTCACTCCTCGCCGGCGACTCGGCTCGCGACGCGGTCGCGGTCGGCCCGGATCCGCCCGGCGATCTCCGCGACCTGCGCCAGCACGGGGTAGCGGGGCCCGTCGGCCGCTCCGTACAGGTACCCGTGGAACGGACGACGATCCTCCCCGTCGCCCGGGGCCTCGACCGTCATCGGCGGATCGTCGAGCGCTCGCTGGCGCTCGCCGGCGACCTCGTCGCACTCGGACTCGAGCTCGTCGAGGCGCTGCCAGACGTCGATCGAGGCGTCCGTTCCGTCTCCCTCCACGCCGTCGAGGTGTTCGAGGAGCCGGCGGCGGCGCCGATCGACACTGGCGAGGTCGGTCTCGTACTCCGACAGCGCGTCAATCTCCGCCTCGATCGCGTCTGCCAACGACGCTCGGGCGTCGGCCGCCCGCCGACTCCGCCGCACAAGCGCCGACTGGGCCCCGGACGAGAGGGTCCCGTTGGAGGCCAGCGCGGTGGCCGTGTCGGGCCCTAGCTCGGCGGCGAGGCTCTCGGGGATCGTCTCGTCGTACTCCTGCCTGTAGTGGGGAAGCGACATCACCGTGTCTCGGTACGCCGCGAGCACGCGCCTGAGCCGAACGTCGTCGCCGGTACTACTTCTCCCGTCGACCGGCGAGACCGTGCGGACCGCGGCCGCCGGTCCGTTGAACGACGACACGGTCGACGAGGCGGGCGCGGGGTCGAGTCCGGAGACGCGGTCCGCGAACTCCTCGAAGGCGGCGCGCTCGTCCAGAACTCGCCGCCGTTCGTCGCGGCAGTCGGCCTTGGCGTCGCGGACGTACGCCAGCGCGACGAACGCGACGACGCCCGCGATGACCAGCGCCGTGACGACGCCGGGCTCGGTCAGCACCGCGGTGAGATCACAGGAGAGGGTGGCACACTCCGCCCTCGTCGGCTCCGCGCCCTGGATCCGAAAGACACCGGCCGCCCCTTGCCTCGCGCTCATTGTATGCGTTAACACGACGCACGTACAAAGTGCTTGTGGCGGGTCTCGGCACTTGATACGACGATTTTCGGATCCGAAAGGTCACCCCTGTCTCGGCGACGGCGCCGGGATCGCCGGCGCTCAGACTACTCCACGACGCCGTCGTCGGTGATCACGGTGTCGATCATGCCGATCGGGGTCGCGTCGTAGCTCGGGTTCTCGATCGTCACGTCCTCGACGGGCTCGCGCATCACCTCGACCGCGTCGCGGAACTCGTTTTCGAACCGGAACTCCTCGATCTGCTTCGCGCCGGAGCCGACCGCGGTCACCGGCACGCCGAGCTCGCGGGCGGTGACGACGAGCGGGAACGTCCCGACGCGGTTGTAGTACGTCCCGCCGGTCATGCAGGTGATCCCGAGGAGGACGCGGTCGCAGTCGCGGAGGGCGTACCCCATCGCGCTGTCGACCACCATCCGGGTGTCGACCCGCGCCATGCCGGCGAGCACGCGGGCCGTCTTCCGGCCGAGGGTGCGCGGGCGCGCCTCCGTGACGTACACCGTCAGATGGGCGCCGTCGCGGGCCGCGTTCTCGATCGACTCCAGCACGGTCGTCGAGTAGTCGTGGACCAGCAGGGTGTCGCCGTCCTCGATGCGCTCGGCCGCGTTGGCGGCGGCCTCCCCCTTCGCCGTCTCGATGTCGTCGACGACGCGGTCGATGGTCTCTTCGAGGCGCTGTTTGGCGTCCTCGACGCTCGTCGCCTCGCCGATGATGGAGCGTTCCACGTCGCGCATCGCGTTGTGGAGCGCGGCGTGGGAGGGGTTCGACCGGCGCAACACCCCCGCGTTGTGTTCGAGGTCGCGTTCGAACTCGTCGACCGTCCTGTAGTCGCGGTCGAGCAACTCCCCGAGCGACCGCGTCGCCTTCACGGCCACCGCCGACGTGCTGTGGGTCCGCATCGCCCGAATCTCGGCGACCGTCTCGTCGATCATACCCGAAGAGTCGTCGCCCCAATTCAAAGGGGTTCCGGGGTCTGGTCGGGCGGCTGGAGTGCTAGCGCTCGACCGATATCACGTAGTAAAACATCCCTTCGCGGTGGCGTGCGCCTGCGAGCGCCCACCGGGCGCGAGCAGCCCGCACGAGGGAGTCGCTGGCGCGTTCCGCGCCAGCGACGAGGCTGGGGAGGTGTGAGGCTGTGGTCCCGAGAGCGACCGCAGGGAGCGAGCGGGAGCACGGAAGTCGCAGCCCGCGCAGCGAACGGAGTGAGCGAGCAGGACCGTCTGCCGATGGTGCGGTTGCGGCCGGCTGGGGCTTTGGAGGTGTTCGCCGAGCAGTGTTCGGTCGCTTATAAACAAGCGGCTGGGGCTTTGGCGGTGTTCACCACCGATCGACAGTCAACCACTTATAAGCGAGCGGCTGAGACTTCGGAAGTGCACTCTACACGAGTGTCAGCGACGTATCGAGCGAAACGCGAAACGAAAAGGCGGTCAGATGCGTCTCAGGCGTACTTCGCGACGACGTTCAGCACGTCGTCGAGCTCGTCACCGTCGAGCGAGTAGCGCTCCTGCGCGAACACCGAGCGCAGCTCGGTGCGGTCCTCGGGGAGGAGGTCCGCGATCTTCACCGCGGTCGGCACGTCGATCTGGTCGAGCTCGGTCAGCTCCTCGACCAGCTCTCGGGACTCCTCGGCGTCGAGGTGGGCGAAGCGGTTGACGTGCTCGATCGCGCGAGCGAGCTCGTAGCGCAGGTCGCGGTCCTCGTCGTCCGCGCGCTCCGCCTCGATGTCCACGAGGATCTCCTTCGCCTCGGAGGTGGTGACGTACTCCTCGTCGAGCTTCTCTTTGAAGATGGTCATTGCGGTTCAGTTCTGCTGCGCGCTCATGTGGGCGGCGGTGACGATGAGCGTCTTCGTCTTGCCGCCGTCCGGGATATCGACTTTGAACGCGGAGCCCTGCTTGCCCGTCACAGTGCCGGTGCGGCCGTCGAAGCGCGGGTGGAAGCGGCCCTTCTGGACGCTCGGGTCGATTTTGAGGTGGACCTGCGACCCCTCGTCGAACTCCTGGATCGCTCGCTGCGGCGGCGACGTGCCGCGGTCGCGGGGTTTGTTCGAGAGCTTGTCGCGAGTCGCCTTCTGGGGTCCATTGGAACTCGGCATGGTCTTGGGCGTTCTTCCGCTGCCGCGGTTATAAATGGTGCGTTACGGGCCTCGAACGGGAGCCGGTACCACGGTCGGTCTGGAGTCTCGCGCCGATCCCGAACTCTTCCCGCCGCCACACCGACTCCGAGACACCCCCACGCGACTCTCCCTTTCGAAAGGGCTAATCCCGTGACTCCCTACCGTACTCGTAATGAGTCACCAGCTGCCGGACGTCCAGGCGTCGGCGCCCGACGTCTCAGTCGGGCTCTCGCAGGTCGGGGTCACCGGGGTCGAGAAGCTCGTCAAGATCGCGCGCGACGACAAGCGCCCCATCGTCCTCATGGCGGAGTTCGAGGTGTTCGTCGACCTCCCGAGCGGTCGGAAGGGGATCGACATGTCGCGGAACCTCGCGACCGTCGACGAGATCTTAGAGGAGATCACCCGCGAGGAGGCGTACCGCGTCGAGGAGGTCTGCGGCGACGCCGCCGAGCGACTCTTAGAAAAGCACGACTACACCACCACCGCCGAGGTGTCGATGTCGGCGGAGCTCGTCACCCGCGAGGACACGCCCGCGTCCGGGATCGAGACGCAGAGCACGGCGACGATCGTCGCCAGCGCGACCGCCACGGAGGAGGGAACCCGCGAGGAGATCGGCGCGGAGGTCACCGGCATGACCGTCTGTCCCTGCTCGCAGGGGATGAGCGAGTCCCGCGCCCGAGACAAGCTCGCCGATCTGGGCGTCGACGAGGAGACGACCGAGGAGTTCTTAGACGCCGTCCCGCAGCCGGGCCACTCCCAGCGTGGCCACGCCACGCTCACCGTCACCACCGACGGCCACCCCGAGATCGACCTCCGAGACGTGATCGACGTCGCCCGCGACTCGATGAGTGCCCGGATCTACAACATGGCGAAGCGGCCCGACGAGGACCACATGACCTACGAGGCCCACGCCGACGCGAAGTTCGTCGAGGACTGCGTCCGCGCGCTCGCCGAGGGCACGATCGAGGAGTTCGACCACCTCTCTGACGACGCCGTGATCCACCTGAAGCAGTCGAACGACGAGTCGATCCACCAGCACAACGCCCACGCCGAGCGCGAGGTCACGATGGGCGACCTGCGGGACGAACTGGACGTGGAGTAAGCGCGCCGACCCTCACTCGTAGACCGATCACGGCTTTTCAATGCCGTTTGGCTACGAGTCTGCAGAGATACCCTGTTCGAAACAGCCCGTTCTGAAGATTGCCTTTTGAACGATTACGGGAGTAGGTATAGTACGGTTGTAGGGTGATTGTTTATAAGTGATCGAGTGGGGTTGTTGGCGGCTTTTTATAAGTGGTTGATGGTGCTACGGTGAAGACCTCCAAAGCCCCAGCCGCTGCGGACGGCGCACGCTCGCTTCGCGCCTCACTCGGTCGCTGACGCTCCCTCGTTGCGGTGCTTGCGTCGCTTGCGCCGTCCGCAGCGGCTGCCCCTTTGAGTCCCGCCCCGCACCGCAACCGCACAGCACCTCACACCTCCCCAGCCTCGTCGCTGGCGGCGGTAGCCGCCAGCGACTCCCTCGCACCGGCGTCGCCGGCGGCTTCGCCGCCGGCTGCCAGAGGGACCTTCGGTCCCTCGCGATTCGCGGCCGCCGATGGCGGCCGCTCACCGGGGCGCGCCGACCACATCGTTCTTTATAAGTGATCGTCGCTAGCGCTCACGATTATTTAAATACTGGATCGCGACCACCGATCTGCAACACCCACTCCCGCTATCGAGCACCGTTATTCCCGTACTCACCGTACTTGACCTGGAACGCGGTTCTCACTGAGGTTGCAGCGAGTCCTCACCCGAACGTCAGCGGTTCCGCCTCCCCCCACTGCGGCTCGAACTGGTCTTTCACGCTCGCCGCGAACTCTGCGTCCTTCACGTCGATCATCGCGAACGGCTCGTCGCCGGAGAGCGGGTGCGGCACCTCGATGCACACCTCGATCCCGTCGAAGACGGAGAAGGTCCCGTCGACACCGGCAGTCGTCCGCACCTCGAACCCGTCCATGTCCGAGAGGTCGGCGGTGTACCGCCGGCCGACGCTCCGCGGGAGCGCGTCCACCGTCTCCGGCGACAGCAACACCCGGATCTCCACGCCGCGGTCCAGCGCCGCCTCCAGCTCGTCGGTCACTTGCTCGCCGATCGTCCCGAAGTCGAAGCCGGTCGCGGGCGCGCCGGCGACGACAACCATCCGACGCTCGGCGGCCGCGATCCGCTCTAAGAGCAGGTCTGTGGCGTCCTCCGCGCCGACGGCGGCGGTCCAGAACTGGCCGTCGACGGGCTCTCCGGCGTCGAGCTCCGTCGAGAGGTCGTCGACGACCTCCTCGTACTGCTCTGCCTGCGTCTCCAGCTCCCGCTTCTTCTCCTCCAACAGCCGGTCGAGCGCGGCGTCCGGCTCCACCGCGGCGTACTTCTTCGGCCGGCTGGCCGCCTGACTCCGGACTAGGTTGTGCTGTTCCAAGCTGTTGAGCACGTCGTACACACGCCCCATCGGGACCTCGCTGGCCCGCGAGAGGTCCTTCGCCGTCGTCGGCCCGGTGCGCAGGAGTGCGCGGTACGCCCGCGCCTCGTACTCCGAGAGCCCCAGGTCGCGGAGAGATGCCATACCGTCCGATCCGCCGGCATCCGTATAAACACGTCGCCGGTTTACACGGGGCGGCGGTGGTCGTCGAGACGACTCGCCTCCGTCGGACCCGACGCGGAGATCGAACCGAAACGCTCTGGTCGAGGGAAATCGGCGCCGCCGGACCGCTACTCGATCGTCTCGGAGACTCGCGTCATCAACTCGTCAGGTGTTTCCGCGGGCTCAGAGGCGGCGTCCCCGGCGAGCACGACCGCCGACCCCGCTGGCACCGACTGCGGGGTAGGCGCGTCCTCTCGGTGGGCGTTCGGGACGACGACCTTCTCGTGGTCGGCGACCCGCCACGCCGCGCGGTGGAGGTCGCTGCCCGGCTCGTCGCCGACGGCGACCACGGTGCTGCCGCGGAGGAGCCGCCCCGCGAGGCTGCCGTACCCGGCGACCTGCACGCTCAGCCGCTCGGTGGCGCCGGCGAACGCCTCCCCCGTCTCGCGGGCGACCGTCTCGTAGCGCTCCTCGCCCGTCAGCGCCGCCAGGTCGAGCAGCGCGGTTGCCATCTCCACGTTGCCGTCGAGCGGGCGGAACGGGCGGTCGAGTAACCCCGCACCCGACCGCGGCCCGTCGACGAAGGAGCCGTCGACGCGGAGCCGGTCGATCGCTCGGTCCGCGACCGCGCTGGCGATCTCGGCGCCCTCGCCGAGCACGCCGGCGGCGCGGGTGTACGCGCTCACGACGCGGGCCGCGTCGGCCAACAGGTCCGTCTCGCCGACCTCGTCGCTCCCGCGGTAGTGGGTCACCGCTCCGGAGTCCGCGTCGATCAGGTCGCGTTCGAGCCCGTCGAGGATCCGCTCGGCGTACTCGCGCGCGCGCTCGTCGTCGGTGTAGGCGGCGATCGCGAGCAGGGCGTCCGCCGCGAGCGCGTTCCCGCCCGCGAAGACGGTGAGGTCCCGGCGAGGCGGATCGAGATCCTCGCGGTCCGCGGCGGAGGCGGCGTAGTAGGCGCGCCCGAGCCCCGGGCCGACGCTCCCGCCGACGCCGTAACCGGTCCAGAGGTCGCCGGTGAGAAACTCGACCGCGTCGGTCGCGGGGGCGAGGTACGCCTCGTCGCCCGTGTAGAGGTAGGCGTTCGCGAACGCTCGCGTGACGGCCGCGTTCGTGTCGATCGGCTTCTCGTAGGCCACGTCGCCCCAGTCGGACGTGCCCGCGAACCGGAAGAAGCCGCCGGCCACGTCGTCGGCGAGGTGGTCGCGCACCGCGTCGAGCGTCCGGAGGGCGCGGTCGCGGTCGCGCTTCAGCGCGAACTCGACGGTGCGAGAGAGCGGGAACTTCGCGTCGGACCCCCAGCCGGCGTACTCCTCGTCGTACTTGGCCTCGATCTGGCCGGCGAGGTGGCTCTCGATCGCGTCGGTCACCTCCCCGCTCGGCGGGAGGTCTGCGTCGAGCGCGCGCGGGATCCGCCCCGCCTCTCGGCCCTTGTCGGCCCACATCTGCCGGACCGATTCGAGCACCTGTCGCATCCCGTCCACGTCGAGGTAGCCCGCGCCGGTGAGCAGCTCCCCCTCGGGCGTGAGGAAGGCGGTCGTCGGGAACCCGCCCATGTTGTACCGCTCGCGAACCCGCGGGTTGCGGTCGACGTCGACGCGGACCGGGACGAACCCCTCGTTGACGTTGGCGGCGATCCGCGGCTCCGCGTAGGTGATCGCGTCCATCTCGTGACAGCCCTCACACCAAGTGGCGGAGAGAGACAAGAGGACCGGACAGTCCCGATCGTCGGCCTCGGCGAAGGCCTCGGCGCCCCAGTCGCGCCACTCGACGTGCGTCTCGTCGGTCATACCGACAGTCGGACCGGGCGGTGGGTAAGCGCTTCGAGACCGGTAAGCCGACGGCTCCTTGTTCGAAGAGAGGGAGGGCGCGGTCGCGGGAGGGCGACGGTCGGTCGTCGGTGGCGATGCGGTTCGGAGGGCGTGGCGACCTCAGCGTTTGTAGTCGTGACCGAGCGCGAGCGCGAGGGCGTTCGCGAACAGCAGGCCGACGAACAGCAGACCGGGAGTGCCTTCGAGCCCCATGTAGAGGAGCACGGGGTACGCGGTCGGAATGGCGATCGCCGCCCAGAAGGCGGCGGCCTTCATCGTGCCGGTCATCAGTCCGGCGACCTGCCGGCCGGACGCGAGACGCGTGGGAGCGGGGATTGACATGGACACTACCTCCTACGACTGATGACCCCATATAGCCCGCAGAGGGTTCGGGGAATTTCACCACGTTTCTCGCGGCTCGGCGACGTTTTAAAACGCCCTCAAAATCGGTCTAATTCTTTATCGAGTCCTCTCACTCTTTTTCATCGATCGACGACAATCGTCGATACACGGTTCGATCGGTGGCGATAGGGGTGGCGACAACCCCACGTAGCACAGAGAGGCGTTTGTGCCTACGGGAAGCCCTTATGTGCGGCCGTCGTAGCCGCGCTTATGACCGAACTCACGCGTCGAACGGCGATATACGGCCTCGGGGCGGGAAGTGTCGCCGCCCTCGCCGGGTGTTCCGATGGAGCCGATCCCGGCGCGGGAGACGGCGGCGACGGGACCAACGACGGGACCGGAAACGGAACCGACGACGGCGAGGACGGAAGCGACGAAGGCTCGGGCGTCTCCGACACGGCGGTCCAGCAGACAGGAGGCGCGCTCTCGGGTCCCGCGTGGGACCGCGAGTCGCGCCGCGGTTTCTGTGTGCTGTTCACCGAGGGGAACGAGACGCGGTGGCTGTTCGACGACGCCCCCGCGGAGGTGAGAGAGTTCGTCGAGGCGACCGACTTCTCGTCGTCCGTGCTCGCGTACGTCGAATCGGTCGGCCCGACCACGTGCCACGACCGAATCGCGTTCGACGATATGGGCATGGAGGACGAGACGCTCGTCGCCAGCGCGACCGTCGAGAACACCGCCGACGACAACGAGGCGTGCGGCGAGGCGATCACGTTCTCCGGCGCGTTGCTCAGGGTCACCGCCGACCCGCTACCGGATTCGCTCCGACTCTCGGTGACGGACGGGTGGGGCGAGACCGGCGAGGTCCGCGGCGAGGACGGTCTCATCGACCCCGAAGCGCTGCCCGGGGGCGTCCGCCCCGACGGTGACCCCCCGAACGTCCCCGCCTCGTTCGACTGCGAGACGGAGGGGTTCGAGCGGCACCCGCAGGCCTACGAGAGTGGGGTCAACTGGGGCGGCGGCGGAGGCGCGGGCAGCGACGCGGGCGGCGACGGACCGCTCGCGCTCCGAGCCGTGATTCCCGGGGACGACGACGCCGGGTCGGAGGAGCTCTCGATCGCCCGCGGAACCCGCTTCAGGATCGAGCTGACGAACGTGTCGGGCCGCGAGGCCTCCGTCGGCAATCAGGGGAAGTACAACCTCGAACTGCGGACCGAGGCTGGATGGACCGAGATCCGCGGCGGCGACGAGGGCGCCACGTTCGAGTACACCGATGAGGCGATCGGCGTTCGGCCGGGCGAGACGCTCACCTGGGAGTTCGAGATGACCGAGTCCGGGCTCGTCGAGGGCGGTCCACACGCCGACGACCTCCGGGTCTGCCCCAACCTAGTGCCGGGCCGCTATCGGTTCGTCTTTTGGGGCGCCGCCGACCTCGCGGTCGCGTTCGACTACGTCGGGTAGACGCCGGGCTCCGGTGCCGCCGGACGCTCGTGCCCGGCGCCCACCGCGCTCACACCCGGATCTCGATCAGCAGGTCCGACTCCGGCGACTCGCCCATCACCGACCGAACGCGCTCCCACGAGAGGTCCGCGCGGGCGGTCACCGTCTCGGCCGCGATCGCGCCGCAGGCGTTGCCGACGAGCAGCGGCACCTGGTAGTCACGCGGGTCGTGCGAGAACTCGTCGCCAGTGATGTCGGGGTCTCTGAGCGCGGCGCCCAGAAACCCGGCCGCGAACGCGTCGCCCGCCCCGACGGTGTCGACCGCGTCGACGTCGAAGCCGGGGTGCGACACGTCGCCGTGGGGAGTCCGGACCGTCGCGCCCTCTTCGCCGAGTTTGATCGCGACGACGCGGTCGTCGGGCTCCCACGGGTCGATGTCGGTCGCGTCGGCGAGCGCGTCGGCCTCCGGGGCGTTCAGGAAGAGCACGTCCGCCGCGTGGAGCGCGGCCTCGAACTCGCGGTCGCCCACGCGGCGTCCCGGGTCGAAGCTCCGGGTCGTTCCGGCCTCGGCCGCGGCGGTCGCGAGCGCGGCCGCGGTCCCCGGCTGCTGGCCGGTGAGGTGGAGGTGGTCGGCCGCCGCCAGCGTGTCGCGGTCGAGCTCGGCCGCGGTGAACGACTCGTTGGCGCCGTCGTTGGCTAACATGAGAAGCTCCCCGCTGCCGTCGACGATCGCGTACTTCACCGAGGTCGGCTCGTCCGCGTCGACGAGGACCTGTCCGGGGTCGACGCCGGCGCTCGCCAGCTCGCGGAGCGCCAGCGCGCCCGACTCGTCACCGCCGACGCTCCCGTAGACGACCGACTGGCCGCCGAGGCCGACGAGCCCGACCGCGACGTTCGCGGCGCTGCCGCCGCCGGACTGTTCGAGTAAATCGATTCGGGTCTCTCCGTCGGGCTCCGGCAGCTTGTCGACGTGGATCGTCACGTCCCAGTTGATGTGGCCGGCCGAGACCACCTTCGGGACGCGGTCGGCTGAGTCCGGTTCGAGGTCGGGCTCGCGGTCGACGTGTTCGCCCTCGAGCTGTTCGCCGTCGACGTGTCTGTCGTCGTCAGCGTCGTCCCCGTTGCCAGCGGCGGATCCGTCGCCCTCGTCGGCCTCCCACTCGGAGACCTCCTCGTCCCACTCCGCGACCTCCTCCTCCCAGTCGTCGGGGCCGCCGCCTCCCGCGCCGTCCCCGCTCATGGCTCGGCCCACGGCTCGGCGGCGCCCTCGCCGAACAGCTCCCGCATCAGCGTCACGATGCTCTCGGGCGGGAACTGGCCGTGCTCGGTGACGATCGCGTCCATGTACCGCGGCGGCGTCACGTCGAACGCCGGGTTCTCGACCGCGATCTCGCCGATCTCGTCGCGGGCCTCGGAGCCGATCACCTCACCCTCGTCGCGCATCTCGATCTCGACGGTGTGGCCCGTCAGCGTCTCCGGGTGGAGCTTGATCGTCTGGGCGGCGGTCATGATCGGGACCCCGCGCTCGCGGGCGTTGACCGCGAGTCCGGAGGTACCGATCTTGTTGATGACGCCGCCGTCCGCGGCGATCGAGTCGGCGCCGACGACGACGTGGTCGACCTCGTTGAGGTAGCGCCGCGCCGCGGAGTCGACGATCAGGGTGACGGGGACGCCCGCGTCGCGGAGCTGTTCGGCGGTGATGTGGCCCTGCTGGCGCGGGCGCGTCTCCTTGACGACCGCCGAGATCGACTTCCCCTGTTCGACGGCCGCCTCGATGCACGCCAAGGCGTCCGTCGAGTGGCAGTGGGTCATCACCGTGTCGCCGTCGGCGAGGCGGTTCGCCCCCACCTGCCCGAGGTCGTCCTGCGCGCGGTCGAGCTGGCGGACGAACTGCTCGCTCGCGTCGACGACGCTGCGGCGCAGCTCGTCCACCGTCTCGCCCTCCATCCGCTGGAGGACGTATCGGAGGGCGTTCGGCAGCGACACGGCGGTCGGGCGGGTCTCGCGGAGGGTCCGCGCCGCGGCACGCATCGACGCGCGGAAGGCGGCGGGATCGCTCGCGGTCTCGCCGGACGCGGCCGCCGCCTCGGCCTGCTCGGCGAGCGCCTCCGCGGCCGCGGACGCGATGGCCGCCGCGCCGCGGGTCTCCATCGTCGCGATCGATTCGGCGGTCTCCCGGACCGGGGCCGCCGGCTCTGTATCGGTCATACCGATCCAGTAGCCGGCCCGCTATTTATAAAACCGGGCGAGAGGAGATCGGGCGACTCGCCGTCGGCGTCCGGCTGCCGTCCCTCGCTACGAGTCGCCGGCGTCCGGCTGCTGGCCGTAGCTCTCGAACCGTTCCTCGACGGTCGCCATCTGCTCGTCGGAGAGCACGTGCGGCTCGCCAACCGCCGACGCCCGGAGATAGAGCCGGCAGAGGTCCTCGACGTGGTGGGTGTTCTCGACTGCCGTCTCGATGTCGGGCCCGGTGACGACGAGCCCGTGGTTCGCGAGGATCGCGGCGTCGGAGTCAGCCTCGGCCATCGCGGCCACCACGTTCGCAGCCAGTTCCTCCGTGCCGTACGGCGCGTAGTCGGCCAGCGGGACCTCTCGGCCCACGGCGGCGATCATGTAGTGGACGGGCGGGAGCTTCCGGTGGAGCGTCGCCATCGTCGTCGCCCACGGCGAGTGGGTGTGGACGATCGCGCCCGGCCGATCATGTTTATAAATCCCCGTGTGCATCGGCACCTCGCTCGACGGGGCCATCCGGCCCGCCAGCCGCTCGCCCTCCAGCGAGACCACCGGCACGTCGGCGGCGTCGAAGGAGTCGTACGGGACGCCGGTCGGTGTCACCGCGACCGCGTCGCCGTCGCGGACGCTCAGGTTTCCGGTCCGGCCGGGAGTCAGGTCCGCGAGCGCCGGCGCGTACTCGACGACCGCCTCGCGGGCGTCGCGCAGGAGGTCGGGGGTGACACCGGCGTCGGTGTCGCCCCCATCCCGGCTCATACCGCCACCTCCGTCAGGTCGGCGAACGCGTCGAGCCGATGGTCCGGGCGCCGGTCGCCGTCGAGCTCGTCGACGGAGGGCGTCTCGCCGTCGGCGACGAACAGGGCCGTATCCATCCCGAGCGCGTTCGCGCCGGCCACGTCGGCGCCGACGTTGTCCCCGACCATGAGCGTCTCGCTCGGCCGGCGGTCGAACGCCGCGAGCGCGGTCGTGAAGGGGATCGCGCTCGGCTTCTCGCGGCCGACCTCCTCGGAGGTGACGAGCCGGTCGATCCGGTCGTCGATCGCGAGTCTGGAGAGCTTCCGTAGCTGGACGCGCGTGGTGAGGTTGGTGACGACGGCGATCTCCGTCCCCGCTTCGGCGAGAGCGTCGAAGGCGCGCTCCACCCCGTCGCACAGCTCCATCTCGCTCGCGTACCCCTCCCAGTACGCGTCGCCGAGCGCCAGCGCGTCGGCGGCGTCGTGCTCGCCGGCGTGGTTCTGCAACGCGCGCTTGAAGTAGATATGTCGGTCGTGGGAGGCGGCGGTCTCGCGGGTCTCGCGCTTCGCCTCGCGCCGCGCGGTCGCGTACAGCTCGTCGAACGTCTCGCGGTCCATCTCGTACCCCAGATCGCGGAACGTAGCGAATGCGGCCCGCTTGCCCGCCTCGTTGCAGGGGGCGTACGGGTACAGGGTGTTGTCGAGGTCGAAGAACACCGCCTCGTAGCTCATGCCCTCTCTCGATCCGGCTGTGACTTAAGCGTGATTCGACGGCGGCGACGCGGAGCGCCCGCGACGCCTACCTGCGATCGTCCGCCGGCTACTGTTCGTTCATCGCCTCGCTGGCGATGTTGCGCCCGCGAGAGTTCAGCGCCACCTCGCGGCGCACCCGCACCTCCTCGACCACTTCGAGGTCGACGAGCCGCTCGAACGTCTCCTCGACGGTGTCGACATCCATCCCGAGAAACGACGGGATCTCGAACGGCGAGACGCCGGAGTACAGCGCCATCAACACCTCTCGATCGCGGCTGGAGAGGTCGACGTTCGTCGACGAGCGCTCCTCGCCTTTCCGGAGCCACGCCTCGACGAACCGCATCCGACTGGGGTCGCCGGCGATGTGCGTCTCGATGCTCGTCCCCTCGTCGTCGGTGTGTGACACCTCGATCACCGGCTTCTTCTCGCCGTTGACGGTGCGTTTCGCGGCGTCGAGCCCGCTGATGTCGTCGAGGTCGAACTTGATGAACGCGCCGCTTTCCAAAGCGGCGTTGAGCCCGTTCTCGTCGATCTTTACCCGCGCCTGCTCCCACTCGGTCTCCTGGACGACGCCGCCCTCGATCGCGGGGTGTTTCGCGGTCACCGTCCGTTGGTCGAGCAGCGCCCGGTACACGTCGCGCTCGAACGACTCGTGCTCCGGGGCCGTGACGAGCAACACCTGATCGCCGAGGTCGAAGCTGACGTAGTTGGAGACGCGCGCGACCGACTGGTTGGCGTCGTGACGCCCGCCGAGCCCTTCGAGTTCCGAGAGCGGGACCGTGCGCTTCCCGTCGTTGCCGGCTAAGATTAGCCGCCGGTTCGAGAGGAGTACGCGCCCCGCCGTCCACGAGACGTCGCTCACCTTCCGTCCGTCGCGGACGGCGACCGCGAACCGCGCCTGGGTGTCGGCCACCTTGTACTCGCCGTTTCCGTCGGACATTTACGTACCCCCCGCCCGGAGCTTCGAGACCGCCGAGAACACCCGCTTCCGGACCGCGGGACTCTCGTCGTCGGTGAACTCTTCGAGCCGGTTGAGCGTCTCTTGGCCGCCTACCTGTCCGAGCACGAACACCGCCTTCGCGCGGGCGTCCTCGGGGTGTTCGGTGCCGAGCCGGTCGAGGAGCCGGTCCTCGACGATCGGCCCGCCGAGGCTCTTGAGGCTGGTGGCCGCGAACTGCGCGGTCTGCGCGTCGTCGTCCGCGAGCGCGTCCGCAAGCGCCTCGACCGCGATCGCTGACTCCGGCTCCGCGACGCGACCGAGGATCCACGACGCGTTCCGCCGCTGGCGGCTCTGCTGGCCGTCGGTGAGGATCTCGACGAGCGGCTCGACGACGGTCGCGTCGTCGGCCTGCTTCAGCTCGGAGACGACCTGATCGCGGACGGCGTGGCTCTGCTGGGTCGGCACGTTCGAGAGCAGCTCGATGACCGAGTACACCGCGGCGTTGCGCACCACCGCGCTCTCGTCGCCGAGCGCGCGCGCCAGCGGCTCGACAGGTTCCGGGTTGTTCGCTTTCCCGAGCGCGCCGGCGGCGATCCGCCGAAGCGACTCGTCGCCGTCGTCGAGTAGGTCCAAGAGGGGGGAAAGCGCCCGATCGGTTCCGATGTTACCGAGCGCGTTTGCGGCGGCTCGCCGAACCCGCGGCTCGTCGTCGTCGAGACGGTCCGTCAGCCCGGGAACTGCACGCGGGTCGGCGAAGGTCCCGCAGGCCTGACACGCCCGGAGCCTGACGCGAGCGTCCTCGTCCTCGAGCGCGTCGACGAGGTGTTGGAGACCGCTCGCGTCGTCAAGCCGGCCGAGCGCCTTGGCGGCGGCCATCCGGAGCTCCGGGCGGTCGGCCTGCAGCGCGCGGGCGAACTTGCGGGCGGTGACCCACTCTGCCTCGGAGCCTTTCGTGCCTGTGAGCTCCGCGAGGAGCTGTTCGAGCGCCGCCTCGCCGATCTCGTCGAGCGCGTCGACCGCGGCCCCGCGGACCTGTCCGTCCTCGTCACCGGTCGCGGCGCGCAAGAGCACGTCGATGGACGGCTGGTCGTCGGGGCCGGCGACCTCGCCGAGGAACTGGGACGCGCGCTTCCGGACCGCGGCGCTGTCGCTGCCCATGGCGTCCCTGAGCCGCTCGGCGTTTTCGTCCCGCGCGTGCTGGTACAGCGACATCAGACCCTCCGGAACACCCGCCGGCGCTTGTCGATCGGTTCGTACCTGTCCGACCGGTCCGGCGGGACGCTCTCGGTCATCCCGAGCACGAGCACGCCGTCGTCCGCGAGCGACGCCTCCAGCGTGTCGAACAGCGCTCCCTTGTGGTCCACGTCGATGTAGATCAGCAGGTTGCGGCACAACACCACGTCGAAGGGGTCGCGCGCGCCGTCGCGGATCAGGTCGTGCGTCTCGAAGTCGACGAGCCGCTGAACCTCCGAGCGCACCCGGAACGCGTCCTCGTCGCGCTCGACGTAGCGGTCGGGGTCCGAGAGGGGTTCGAGCTCCGCCGCGATGTCGGTCGTGCGCGTGGTGTGATAGACGCCTTGGCGGGCGTTGTCGAGCGCCTCCTCGCTGATGTCCGAGCCGAGCACCTCGACCCGAGACTCGTCGATATCGGGGTCGTCGCAGGCCAGCATCGCGACCGAGTACGGCTCCCGGCCGTCGGCCGAGGGGGCCGACCAGACGCGGACCCGGCGCTTTTCGCTCGTCCGCTCGCGGAGCACGTCTCGGAGCGCGTCCCACATCTCCGGGTTGCGGAAGAACTCCGTCACGTTGATCGTGAGCGCGTCCATCAGGGCCTCGCGCTCGCCGTCGTCCTCCCGGAGCAGCCGCTCGTACTCGGCGTGTGACTCAGTGTCGCGCCGGCGCATCCGGGCGGTGATCCGGCGGTCGAGGTACGACTCGTTGTAGTAGCCGGGCTCGAACGGCACCGTGTCGTTGATCTGCCGGAGGACGCCCTCGAACTCAGTCTCGGTCTCGCCGCTCATAGGCTCACCACGTCGAGGACGGCCACGACGTCGCCGTCGCCGAGGACCGCCGTACCGCTGAGCCCCGGCGTCCCCGACAGCGGCCCGTCGAGCGGTTTCACGACCACTTCTTCCTGATCGAGGACGGCGTCGCAGTGGAGCGCGACCTGTCGGGTCTCCTCGCGGATCCGCACGAGCATCCCCTCGTCGGTCACGCCGCCGTCGGTCGTCGCCGACTCCATCTCGGTTCCGGCAGCGTCGCCCTCCGCGGAACCACCGGCGCCGGCCCCCGATCCGGCCGCCGCGGCGCCGCTGTCCGCGAGCCGCTCGTTCAGCCGGATCACGGGGTAGAGATCGTCCTCGTGACGAACGATCTCGTCGCCGTGAACCTCCTCCACGTCGTCCGCGCGGGCGACCTCCGCGATCGACTTGATCGGGATCCCGTACTCCGTGCCGCCCACGTCGACGAACATCACCTTCACGATGGCGACGGTGACGGGGAGCCGGAACCGGACCGTGGTCCCCTCGCCCGGTTCGCTCTCGACCGAGACGGAGCCGTCGAGGTCGCGCGCGGTCGTCCGGACCACGTCCATCCCGACGCCGCGCCCGGAGACGTCGGTGACCTCCTCCGCGGTGGAGAAGCCGGGGTGGAAGACGAGGTCGTAGGCCTCGTCGTCCTCCATCGCCTCGACCGCGTCGCGGCTCTTGACGCCCTCGTCGACCGCCTTCTCGCGGAGCTGGTCGGGGTCGAGTCCACCGCCGTCGTCGGACACCTCGATGATCACGTGGTCGCGCTCGCGCTCGGCGGTGAGTTCGACGTGGCCGGTCGGGTCCTTCCCGGCCGCCTCGCGCTCCTCGGGCGGCTCGATCCCGTGATCGACCGCGTTCCGCAGGACGTGGACGAGCGGGTCGCGCATTTCCGTGAGGATGGTGCGGTCGAGCTCCACGTCGGAGCCCTCGATCTCGAAGTCGATCCGCTTGTCGAGGTCCCGCGAGATGTCGCGGACGAGCCGCGGGAACGAGTCAGACACCTGTGAGAACGGGATGAGCCGCATGTCCATCGCGGTGTCCTGCAGGCTGGACGCGAGCTTGTCGAGCTCGTCTAACGCGTCCGACTGCGCGTTCAACTCCTCCAGCTCTCGGCGGAGCTTGATCCGGCTCGTCACCAGCTGCTCGACGAGCCCGTACAGCTCGTCGACCTGGTCGACGTCGACCCGGATGGACTTGATCTCGTCGCCGGACTTGGAGTCGGACGAGGAGTCGTCTTCGGCGTCGTTTGCGTTTTCGGTGTCGTCGTTGTCGCCGGCAGTGTCCTTGTCACCCGCGTCGTCGGTGTCGGGATCGGCATCGGTGTCCGACTCGGCGTCGTCGACAGCGCCACCGTCGTCGGCCTCCGCAGTCGCTCCGGCGTCGTCGGTGGTCTCGACTGCGTCGCCACCTTCACCTCCTTCTCCGTCTCCAACGAGGGCGGTCGCGATCGACTCGACCTGCGTGAGCGCGCCGATCCCCTCGGCGACGACCGCGGGGTCGGCGTCGGCGACGAAGGCGTCGAACCGCTCGTCGTACTCGCCGTCCTCCAACGCCTCGGGGCCGGGAACCGTGACGTACTCGCCGAACTGGCCGTCGAGCGCCTGCACCACGAGCGCCGCGTCGACGCCCGCCATCGCGGTCTCGCCGATCGTCACGTCCGCGTACACGACCGGGTCGTCGAGGGCGGCCGCCGCGTCGGGGAGGTCGGGGACGGATACCTCGTCTGGGTCGTCCTCGGTCGCGTCGTCGGCTGCCCCGCTCTCGTCAGCATCGCTCTCGGTATCAGCGTCGGCTTCGTCGCCGGCATCGTCGGCGTCGGGCGCAGAGCCGTCGGCGTTGCCATCACCGTCCCCGGCCTCGACGGTCCCGTGCTCCTCCATCTCGCGGAGGCGACTCTCCAGGTCGGAGGGATCGGTCGACACGTCGCCCGTGTCGGCGATCTCCGAGACCATCGCCTCGACGGTGTCGACCCCCTCGAAGAGGAGGTCCATCAGCTCGGGCGTCACCTCCCGGTCGCCCTGTCGGACCGCGTCGAGGAGATCTTCGAGGGCGTGCCCGAAGTCGGAGACGTCCTCGTACCCCATCGCCGCGGCGTTCCCCTTCAGCGTGTGGGCGACGCGGAACACGTCGTCCATCGCCTCGGCGTCCTCGGGGTCGGCCTCCAAGGCGAGCAAGGCGTTGTTCAGGTCCGTGATCCCGTCTTCCGCCTCGGCCACGAACGCGGCGCGGTGGGAGTCCATCAGGCCTCACCCCCCACGATCGCGCCGGCCACGTCGTCGAGGTCGTGTACCTCGTCGACGCCGCCCGTCTCCACCGCGCGCTTCGGCATCCCGTAGATCACGCAGGTGTCCTCGCTCTGCGCGATGGTCCGCGCTCCCGCGTCAGCCATCGCTCGGATCCCCTCGGCGGCGTCCGCGCCCATCCCCGTCAACACGACGCCCACGAGGGGGCCGTCGACGACCTCGGCCGCGGAGCGCATCGTCACGTCCGCGGCGGGCGTGACGGACTGCGAGTCGTCCTCGGCGAGCTTGACCCGGAGCCGTCCCGACCGGTAGCTGTCGATCTTGGTGTGGCTCCCGCCGCGGGCGACGAGCGCCTCGCCGGAGCCGATCCGAGCGCCGTCGCTCGCTTCGCGCACGTCGTACGCCGAGGCCTCGTCGAGGCGGTCGGCGAACCGCGAGGTGAACGCCTCCGGCATGTGCTGGACGATCACGATCCGACAGTCGGCCATCGGCAGCGCCGCCATGACGCGCTCGACCGCGTTCGGCCCGCCGGTCGACGCGCCGATCACGACCGTCAGCGGCCCGTCGACCTCGGCGGTCGCGGTCGGCGCGGAGGGCGTCGATGCCCCGGCGGTCGCGGCGTCCGGGGAGCCCTCGGCGTCCTCGCGCTCGCGGCGGTCGCGCGTCGCCGCGGCGAGGTCGGCGCTCGCGACCGACCGGACCGCCTCGACGAGCCGGTCGGACTCGCGAGAGACGCCGGTCGAGACCTCGCCGCCGGGCTTCGAGAAGAAGTCGACCGCGCCCCGTTCGAGCGCCTCGAACGTCACCTCCGCGCCCTCCGCGGTGTGCGCCGAGAGCATCAGCACGGGGGTCGGCGTCTCGTCCATCAGCCGCTCGACGGCTTCGAGCCCGCCCATTCCCGGCATCTCGACGTCCATCGTCACCACGTCCGGACGTGTCTCGGCGACCACCGACAGCGCTTCGGCACCGTCGCCCGCCTCGCCGACGACCGAGACCCCCGCGTCGGTCAAGAGGTCGGAGATCAACCCTCGCATGAACGGCGAGTCGTCGACGACAACCACCCGTAAGGAGCCGTCGCGACCGCCTCGCCGATCCGTCGTCCTACTCATGTACGGAAGCCGGCCCAGAATCAGCATAAATCCACGGACCCGGTAATCACGCCTGATAATTCAGGGGACACGGTTATTGGTCCCTTCGCCGCAGACACGTCCATGGCAGCCATCGAGACCGACGCCGAACCAACGAAGGTGCTGGAGTTCGGACTGGGCGACGGGACGTACTGTCTGGACATCGGGGTCATCGACGAGATCGTCGACGCCGGCGAACTCACGCGGATCCCCAACTCCCCCGACCACGTCGAGGGCGTGATGGACCTCCGAGGGCGCACGACCACGATCGTCGACCCGAAGACCCTCTTCTCGATCGACGAGGAGGGCCCCCGCGAGCGGATCGTCGTGTTCGACGACGACGAGATCGACGAAGGGGGCACCGTCGGCTGGATGGTCGACGAGGTGTTCCAGGTCCGCGACGTGGCCCCGGAGGACGTCGATCAGGCGACGACCGTCGACGACGAGGGGGTCAACGGGATCGTCAAGTCCGACGACCGCTTCGTGGTCTGGGTCTCGCCGGACATTGACGAGATCGGGGACCTCGACGCCGCCGAGCTCGGCGCGGAGAGCGAGGACGCCGAGGCGTAGCGCGCCCGTCGTCCCGCCTGTCCCGCGACCGCAGTGCGCCGGCCCGTCCGCGGGCCGTCCCGCGTCGAACCGCAGCCGTTCGCGAGCGTTCTCACCCGTGAGAACCGGGTGGCAACCCTTATCCGGTGACCGACAAGTCGATCCGTATGCGCGCCTCAAGCGGCGTTCCCGGGTTCGACGCCCTCGTCGACGGCGGCTTCCCGGAGAATCGCCTGTACGTTGTCAGCGGCCCTCCCGGCAGCGGGAAAACGACGTTCTGCTCGCAGTTCGCCGCGCAGGGCGCCCGCAACGGCGAGGACGTGCTGTACATCAGCATGCACGAGACGAAGGAGGGGATCCGCCGCGACATGGGCGGGTACGACTTCGGGTTCGACCGCGCCCTCGACAGCGACCGGATCACCTTCCTCGACTCCTTCTCCTCGGACGGCCGACGCTTCTTCGGCCTGCCGGGCGAACGGCGGGACCACTCCGGAGTGACGAACCGGCTCACGGGCTTTATCAACTCCCGCGACATCGACCGGGTCGTCTTCGACTCCACCATGCTGTTGCGGTTCCTCCTCGACGACGACGAGGACACGATGGTGCAGCTGCTCTCCTCGCTGAAGCGGACGGACGCGACGACCCTGCTCATCTCCGAGATGACCGATCCGAGCGCCTACTCCGAGGAGCACTACCTCGCGCACGGCGTCGTCTTCATGCACAATTACCTCGAAGACGACGGGATGCAGCGCGGGATACAGGTGCTGAAGATGCGCGGGACCGACGTCGACACCGACATCCAGGATATCGAGTTCACCGACGGCGGGCTTCGCGTCGGCGAGGCGGCGACGGTGAGCCGCTGATGTACGACCGGACCTTCGGTACGGAGTGGGACGAGCTCACCCGCGAGGAGGCGGTCGAACGCGCGTTCGCGCTCGGCGTCGCCGACGGGGTCGGCAGCGAGCGGCCGGCCGAGCTCGACCGTGTGCTGGACGCCTTCGAGAACGCCTACGACCGGAGCCTGATCGAGCTCTCGTACGACGAGGGGCGGACCAAGGCGCTCGAAATCGCCGCCGAGGCCGACGATCCCGACGCCGAGGCGGTCTGGGACCGGCTCGTCGACGGCGCCGGCTCCCCGCGCGGTTCGCCCGTGTCGGCCGCCCTCCCCGGAGCGATAACGGAACTGACACTCACGAGGCGGCCCCGCAAAGGTCCCCCGTCCTCGCTTGACCTCCCGTCGATGCTTCGGAAGTGATCCCTCGGAAGGGTTTTACCCGATACCGCCTCAACCCAGACACATGACCGTGCTTCCCGACGCTGTCCGCGACGCCGACAGCGTGCTCGTCACCGGGCCGCCGATGAGCGGGAAGTACGACCTGTTCAACCGACTGCTCGCCGCGTGGTCGACCGGTCCGGTGGTTATCTCCACCGGCCGCACCGCGGAGAAGGTCCGCGAGGACTACGAGGCGATCACCGGCGAGGACGGCGACGACGTGGTCGTCATCGACTGCGTCACCCACGAGCAGGGCGACAAGCGCGACGACACCCCAACGACGAAGTACGTCGCCAGCGCCGGCAACCTCACCGATATCGGGATCAAGTTCACCGACGTGGTCGAGTCCTCCGCCGGCCGCGACCGCGCCGTCGGCGTCTACTCGCTCTCCCAGCTGTTGATGTACTGGGACGCCGATCGGATCTACCAGTTCACCCGCGTGATGACCTCGCAGACCTCCGGGCAGGGATGGCCGTTCGCCGGCGTGGTCAACTCGACCGCCCACGACGAGCAGATCGTCCACACCCTCCACGAGCCGTTCGACGTGATCGTCGAGACCCGCGTCGAGGGCGACGACCGGGAGTTCCGGGTCCGCGGTCGGGTCGGGAAGCCCTCGGAGTGGACCGCGTTTTAGGGTTTTGACTCTGTTGAAATCCTCGGAAAGTGATATTCTCTGACCCGGTTGCGGTCGATACAGGCCATCCCGTGACTGGCCAACACGGGAGAACTGTCGCTAGTTGTCCACTCTCTCGATAACGGCGGCAGCAAAACCTCGGTTTCACACCGGAAGAACGCTGAAGACGAGACGAAGAACCCTACGAACGCTGCGGAGGGTCGAGAAAGCATCTACTTCCATACGTGTTTTTTGCATTGTTTAT